>NZ_CP135180.1:0-600000 GCF_033969665.2 Borreliella sinica
ATATAATTTTTAATTAGTATAGACATTTGCCTCCCAAAAAACTCACTTAAAAATTAGACAAAAATAGATTACTGTCCGTTGATGCACATAAAAGGAACCTTACAAAAATTTACATCTCTAACTAAAGCATACATTAATGCAAACCTAAAACATATGGGAATCTCCAAAATACTAGTAAATTGCAAAATAGTAAATGCTTATATATTTAAATATATAAGCATTTATACTACACTAAACTATACTGAAATGAAATATATTGTTATTTTACAAATCTTTTTATTAATGTGTAATATTAATTTATTTTCTCTTCAAAATAAATTAAATACTTCTAGCTGGGAACTCCCTAAAGAGGATATATATAACCCGATAAAGGCCATGTATTTATATGTTTCACTGTAAAAGATAGGATTTATATAATTATGGTAAATTATACTCATTCTCATCTTTTTTTCATTATACATCTTATAATGAATGGATAGAAATACAGTAACTCTAAAAACTACTACATTTGTAGGAAAAACAACTAAAATGCCTTTCTGCATCCAAATCATTCATAAAATAGTCTCTGTCAAGCATTAAAATTAATGGTTTTTCCATTAATTTTAATTAACAATTCCCACGTTTATTTGCTCAACCGAAACATATTTACCAGCCTCTTTATCCTTCTCCTATAATTCTAATGAGCATTTTTTCTATTATTTCATCAATATTTTTTATCAAATACTCTAAATAAAAACCCTGTAGTACAATATAATTAAAAATATTTTCATGATTATCACAAAGAAAATATTTAATGGCTTAAAAATTATTAATTCCTATCTCAGCAGAATTAAGCTTTTCTAATATCATTTTTTACTTATTGACTTTCCTTTTATAAATAACATTTCCAAGCTATAAAAAATTTTCAACTAAAAACTCAAATAAATGTTGGCTATAATAACTAAAATAGAAATAAAAAACTCAATAATAAATAGTGGTAACACAAACTTAAACCAAGTGCCATAACTCAACTTAGATATACCCAATACAGCCATTATAACTCCGCTTGTGGGCGTTATTAAATTAATAAGTCCGGATGAAGTTTGCATAGCTATAACAACCGAAGACCTTGGCATCAACAAAAAATCAGCAAGTGGAGCCATTATTGGCATAGTTAAACTAGCATGACCTGATGAAGATGGAACAACGAATCCTATAACTACTTGAATAATTTCATTCAAAATGACAAAAAGGGGTCTTGGAAGATTGTACAAAAGATTAGTAGCGGCATTTAATATCGGAGCTATAATCAAACCGTCCTCACATACTATCATTACACCTCTAGCAAGCCCAATAATGAGCGCTGCTGTTATTAGACTTTCTGAACCCTTCACAAAGGCATCCCACATTTCAGATTCACCCAATCTACAAATAAAAGCTGCTATAATAGCAACCCCAAGGTATAACATCGTCATTTCTTGCATCCACCAACCAAGATGAACAATGCCAAATATTAAAAGCAATATCATAAACCCAAATAAAAGCAAAACCAATTTATGAGCAAAGGTAAATTCAAGAACATTCTGAGCATTATCCTTAGTAGAGAGTTCATTTTTTTTAATAAAATATTGATGATGTTCATTTTTTTGAGAATACACGAGTGATTTTGAAGGATCCTTTTTAATTTTAGATGCATAAGCACAAACGTAAATTATAGCAACCAATACCGATACAAAATATAGAATAATTCTAAAATAAAATCCATCCTGCAAACTAATAGAAGCTATTGCTGACGCAATTCCTGTAGCAAATGGATTTACAGTAGAAGCCATAGTGCCCACTCCAGCTCCCAAAGCAATAATAGCTGCCCCAACAAGGCTATCATATCCTAAGGCCACTATCAAGGGAATCATAACAAAATAAAAAGGAAGGGTCTCTTCACTCATTCCGGTTACAGTTCCACCAATTGAAAAAATAAACATTAACAAAGGGATAAGTAATTTATCTTTATGCCCTAATTTCTTGATTAAACAATAAATTCCCGCATCTATTGCTCCCGTTTTCATAATAATCCCATAGGCCCCCCCAACAATTAGAACAAAAATAATAATTTCAGCTGCATGCTCCATACCTTTTGACATTGCGGTTAAAACAGTCATAATGGGATGTAAAAATCCTCTGGGGTCTCGGTCTACAGATTGATAAGTTCCAGCAATAATTATTTCCCTGTTAGATCCATCACTCATTTGCCTAACTTCTCTATCAAACTTACCAGCAGGAATCACATATGTTAAGATGGTTGCAAATATAATTAAATAGAATATTATTGTAAAACTACTCGGCATTTTGATCATAACTATCCTCCTAAATAATTTACTATAAATAAAATACCGTTATTCCAAAGTAGATACCATAACAGCTTTAATGGTATGTACTCTATTTTCAGCAACATCAAAAACAACTGAATTTTTACTTTCAAAAACTTCTTCTGTAACTTCAATTCCATTAAGTCCATATTTATCAAAAATATCCTTGCCAACTACAGTATTTAAGTCATGAAAAGCGGGTAAACAGTGCATAAATATTGCATCATCTTTTGCCATCCTCATTAACTCTTTATTGACCTGATAAAGCTTTAAAAGGTTTATTCTATCTTCCCAATTACTCTCTCCCATAGATACCCACACATCCGTATACACAACATCAGCAAATTTTACAGCCTCTTCCTTAGAATCTGTAATTGTAATTTTACCCCCACTCTTTAGAGCCAAAGCCCTAACCTTAAGCGTCAAATTAGGATCTGGGAAAAGCTCTTTGGGGGAAAAAATTCTGAAATCAAGCCCCATAATAGCACAGCCTTTCAATAAAGAATTAGCAATATTCCCTCTACCATCCCCACAAAATACTATTTTAATCCCCTTTAAATTTCCCTTATGTTCTTCTATTGTCATTAAATCTGCTAGTATTTGGGTAGGATGAGAAATATCAGTCAATCCATTGTAAACAGGAATATTAGAATAATTTGCTAAACATTCAACAGTCTGTTGAGAAAATCCTCTAAATCCAATGGCATCATACATACGTCCTAAAACTTTGGCGGTATCTATTATAGACTCTTTTACGCCCATTTGACTACCCTTAGGCCCTAAATAGGTAATATTTGCCCCTTGATCATAAGCCGCAATCTCAAAAGCACATCTTGTCCTTGTCGAATCTTTCTCAAAAATTATAACTATATTTTTACCTTTAAGCTTCTGCACTTCAATTCCTGCATATTTTGATTTTTTTAAATCAATTGATAAATCAAGTAGATATCGAATATCTTTATTCGTAAAATCTAAAAGATTTAAAAAATTCCTATTTCGTAAATTATACACAATAACACCTAACCTTTACAATTGGCTTTAAAAAGCTCATTTAAATCATTTAACAATTAAATATCCTCTCTTATTAAAGGCATAGACATGCATCTTGGACCACCACGACCTCTTGAAAGCTCACTAGACGGAATCCTGTGAACTTTAATGCCATTTTCTTCAAACAATTTATTAGTTACGTGATTTCTAGAATAAACAATTACTTCTCCCGGAGCTATAGCCAAAATATTAGCACCATCATTCCATTGCTCTCTTGCACCATGTATCAAATCACCACCTGCACATTTTATTATGTCAATCTTCCTGCCAAGATAAAAGCTTAAAACATCTCTAAGTTTGGCTTTTTCTTTTTTAATATGAATTTTGCTAGAACTTGAATTATAGGTTAAGGCATAAATTGAGAAATACATATCATCACTCGTAAAACTTGTAAAAACACTATGATCAATTTGGGTAAAAACTGTATCTAAATGCATATAAGCCCTATTTTGTGGAATTTTAAAAGCCAAAATTGTGCTAAATGAGGTTTTATTTTTAAAAAGATTAATAGCTAATTTTTCTACGGATTTCGCTTCTGTTCTTTCAGAAATTCCAATAACCAAAAGATCCTTGCTTAAAACAAGCTCATCTCCACCTTCTAAAGAAGTCTCTTCCCATCTATTAAACCAAATTGGAACATTTTCTTTGTAAATGGGATGATATCTGAAAATATACTCTGCAAATATTGTCTCTCTATGTCTAACCTTAGTAGACATTTTATTTATTGTAATTCCATTGCCAACACTGGCAAAAGGATCTCTGGTAAATAAAACATTGGGCATAGGATCAATAATAAAAAGAACTGCACCATTAACCAAATCATCAAGAGAAGATGCATAATTTTTAAGCTCATCTCTTGCAACACCTGAAATCATTTTAGAAACCATATCACTAACAGTTAAATTAGAAAAATAATCTTTTAAAATACTAATTGTACGATCTGCTTTTATTTCTGCCTCTAGAATAAATTGGGATATAAATTTATTTTTAAGCTCTACAGAAGATGAAAGGGTCTCGCTAACAAGATCTTCAACATACTCAATCTCAACTGAATTATTTTTTAAAGTATTTACAAAAACTTCATGCTCTTGTTTTGCAACTTTAAGATAAGGAATATCATCAAACAAAAAATTTTTCATAATAAAAGGTGTCAAATTTTCCAATTCTTCCCCTGGCCTATGAAGCAAAACTTTTTTCAAACGACCTATTTCTGAAAAAATATTTATTGGATTTAAATATTTTTTCATTGACTCCCCCTTTATAAAAATTGCCATATATTGAAATATTATAGTTTATTTTTAAAAATATCAATCATTTATTAATATTTTTAAAAAATACTATGAATATAAAATTCTTAAATAAAATTAAAAAGAAATCCAAATCAAAAACATTAAAAAGAATTATGCTAAAATACTATCATGGAGAAAATTAATCAATTAATGCCAATATTGACTATACATATTTTTCTATTCTCTTGCGCCTTAATTGTGGACAACAAACCAAAAAATCTAAGCAACTCGGAAATTTTATTAACACAAAAAACACCCTTGGAAAGCTCTTTAATACAGAATATTTCTGGTACAGAATATCGAATACCAATATACAATATTCAAGAAATTTTAAACAACAATGACAATTCTTTTTTAATAAAGCAAACAGCAGCAAAAATAAAAATAAGTCCACAAAAATTAGAAGAAATAAAAAACTATCTAAATGCTTACAAAAATTATTTAAATGATGAAACGGAATGGGCAAAGTTTATTGATCAAAGCAGCGTAAATGGCAATCTAACAATTAAAATTGATACTGCTTTTGAAAAAAAAACAAATTTTAATCATACAAATTCAGATAATGAAAAATTGACAGAATTAATAGAATTACAAATGCAACTAGAAAAAGAAATTCTAAATTTGATAGAGCAAACATTTCATGATAAAAATTTGGGGTATATACAATTGAGCCACATCAATTCATTTTTTCCTCAAGAAAATACAAACTCAATAACAAAAGAAATAATAGACGGGGAAGAATATGTTGCACCTCATATAATAGCAAATCAATTATTAAAAATAAAAGATAAAAAATATTTCGAACAATTTATGTACTTTTTGAAAATTGAAAATAGCACAATAAAAAAAATAATTGAAAAACAAAAAATTGCTGATCTTCACAATGAATTATATTATTCAAAACAAACAACACCTTCTAGAAGAAGAAAGAGATCAATTGATGACTCCAATAATAGTAATCAATATGATCTAATACCAAAAATAATAGATCCAGATACGGGCATTGAAATAACGCCTGAAAAATTAAGGTCCCTTTTATCAAATGGTGACATTATACTAATAAAACCGAAAATAGATTGGACAGAGTTTTTTTATTTTTGGCAACATGTAGGAATATTTGATGAAGAAAAATACGAAGCTACTAAAAAAATTGCATTCAATGGAAATGATAGTTTTGATATAAAATCAATAATTACAAGCAATCAAATCAAATTTGATACAGCATCTACTCAAGGATCAGGATATGAAAAACTTTCAACATATGTACAATCAAGAATATTAAAAATATTCTCACCAATAACAGATACAAGAACAATTCAGAAGGCTATTAATTTTGGAAGAAGCAGATATATTGACAATAACTTTGGATACATGATTCCGCTAATATCCTCCAACTTATGGACAGACTCATTTAATCTTGAAGAAATTCATAACAAAACCTATTGTTCTTTGGTAGTTGATAGAATATATAAAATAGCAGGACTTAATGTATCAAGAAATTACGAAATTTCAGGAATAATTACTCCTGGGGAAATAAATGCTGCCGCTTACAATTTTTACATGTCTTATACGATTACAGGAATACTCCCAAGTGTGCTTCCAAAAAGACTTATCAAACCAACCTTAAAAGAAAAATTCATTGGCTACAACAAAGAAATAATAGATGTAATGGAATTAAATAAATCGCAAGAAAAAATTTTTGGAAAAGCTTGCAATATAACAAACCTATGGTGTTCGGGAAATTAATATTAGCATATGGACAAATATTATGCATGCATTTTTATCAACAGCAATGAGAAAATTATTTTTAAATCCTGGGAAGAATGTAAAACTGCTATTAAGGGGAAAAATAATAAAATAAAAAGTTTTAAATCAATAGAACAAGCCCAAAATTGGCTACTCTACAATGGCGATAAAATTAATCAACACCCAATTGGAATATATTTTGATTCTGGAACAGGGAGGGGAAAGGGTGTAGAAATTAGGATTGTAAACGAAAAAGGAATTTCAATATTAGACAAAATCCTAGATACGTCCTTGATTAATGAATATGGAAATCATTACGTAAAAAATTTTCAAGGAATTAGTAATAATTTTGGAGAATTACTTGCCCTATATACAGCAATAAAAATAGCATTAAAAAAAAATACAAAAAACATATTTGGGGACAGTAAATTAATAATTGACTATTGGTCAAAAGGAATTTATAATGGCAAAAAATTAAAACAAATTACTATTAATTTAATCAAAAAAACAGTTGAACTAAGGAAAAAATTTGAAGAACAGGGTGGAAAAATTTCTTTTATTCCAGGAAGCGAAAATATTGCGGATCTTGGCTTTCACAAAACTAAGCAAAAATAGTATAAAAAAATACGTGAAAACAATATTTTTGATTTCCATGACTTGTTTTTTTTGCTGCACAACAATAAAAGCAAGTCATGATTATGAAACTAATTTTGAAATTTTAGAATCTCCCTCTAAATACATTGATATAAATGTAATTAAAGCGACAAATGAATATATTTATATTCAAATTACAAACAATAGTTTAGATATAGTAAAAATAAATTGGCAAAACACTACTCTTAACAACAATAAGATCATCTTAAAAAAAGAAGATCTTACAATAACCGATGAAATAAAGTATAGAAATAAATACAGAGAGTTTTTTATTGGACCTAAAACCTCATTTGAATTTAAAGCATATCCACTAAAAATTTTCTCTAAAAACAAAAATAGCAACGCCTTAAGCTCAGATATTAAATATCCGTCCATTTTCAAACTCGACATAACAAAAGTAGGAATTGAGAGGAAAAAAACAATAAAGATTTTAATAACAAGAACTATAAAAATACATGCTATAAATATTACTAATATATAAAGCTGTTATTATTTTTTTATTTTCCTATTAACGGTGAGCTCATAATTTGTATCTTTATTGTTTTCAAATGATGATTTTACAGGAGCAAAAAAATTCCAAGAAATATAAATTGAAAAATTATTTCTCCAAATAGGAGAATAAATCCCATTAGATCCTCTTAGTAAATCGGGCTCTAAATTATATTCACCAACAAATTTCCAATCATAAAAATTAAATTTAAAACCTGCTGAAAATTTTTTAATTTTAAAAAGTGAATTTTTTCTGTCTTGAAGATTAAAGAAATTAAAAGATTTTAACAAATCGGCGAAGATATTGACAGTCTCAAGACCAATTTGATCCATATATCCTTTGAAATACCTAAAAGTCTTGGTATTGACAGAAAAAGTAGAAAAGTAAATTTCTAAAAATTCCGTATATTTAAATTTAAAAGTCAATGCAGATCGTAGTTCATTATCAGTAAATTTCTGCAAATTTATTTTCCAGCCAGCATCTATTCCTAAAGTAAAAGAAAGTTTTTTATCGAACAAATTTAATACATGCAATTCCTTTTTGTAACTAGAATCTAAAGAATATGGAACAAGCTCGGTCGTAATGCCAACCTTGGAAAAATCTCCTTTTAAGGGATCAAAATTATATTTAAAATCATCTTTCATTACAAACAAAACCTGAAAATCAAAAACATTAAGCTTAAACGAAAGTTCAGAAACTCTATTTATTAAAGGATCATAAGCAGCTAAAAAACTGAATTTAAAATAATTCAAATATCTTGGCTCAATTTTATAATATAAAGCAGGTGACATTTCTAAATTTTTATAAGGCGATGATGGTTTTTGAGGATCCAAAGGATTCAATAAAGGTTGAACAACGGGGATTCCAGGGTTTTTAAGAACATCTTCTTTAAACTTTTTAGAATATTTAATCCCAATCCCGGCTTCTTGTAATAAATAAGGAAAATCTAAAGAAAGTTTAAGCTCAGAAGAAGCCTTAATATCTTCAAAACTATTTTTTAATTCTCCCGAAAGCTCCGCACTAAAATTATTATAATCATAAATTAAAGAGCCTATTATTGATTGGTGAAAAGTTTCTGGATCAGATAAAAAAATACTACTATTCTTATTAACTAAAGATTTTGCATTAGAATCATATTTTTTATTAAATGAATATAAAGTTGACTTATTCTCAAACTTTAAAATACTTCTAGATAACAAAGGATACCGAATAAAGGGAAGTAAATTTAAATTTATTTGGTTAATAATTGAATGCTCACTTTTTTTATCTTTATCTTCAACTTTAAAATCTTTATTTAAAGGATTATACTCAATAGTATTAAGATATAATAAATTTTCAAAAGTAATTAAACGATTATAAAAATCAGCATGAATTTTTATATCCGTTCTATTTTTTATATCAAATAAATAATTTTTTATTTCATAATTAAAATCCTTTGGACTTGTAATACCATAATTATTGAAAAAAACATTATTTCTAAAATAAGGATTAATGCCAAACCTAATAAAAAAAGAATCAAATTGATCAGCATTTTTAAGAGTAATTGGTTCTGGAGAAATATATAAATTTTCATTTAAATCTTTTACTTTTTCGGGTTTTTCCTCCTTTACACTCTTTTTATCATTATCTTTATCTTCTATATTTTTAACTTCTGGGCTCATTATCATTTCTTTAGTGCCGGCTGAGAATGTCCACCGATTATTGTAAAGGTCTTTTTGAAAATTTAAATCAATGTATGGAAGATAAATTCTATCCAAATAAAACCATTTCCTTGTAGGATCATTAATCTCTTTTGGTTTCTCCAAAGGAGATTTAACATAAAGATTTTCATAGCCCGACAATTTGAAACTTAAACCCAAATTATTTAATTTGTAATCTAAAATTGAACCATCATTAAATGTTCGGCTATAAAAAGAAGATAAATTCCAATCAAAAGAGTTAATGCTGGTTTGCTCTTTAACCGAATCTTGATCTAAATTTAAAAGAGAAAAAAATGTAGCACTCTCTATTCTATCTTTAAAATCAATATTAACATATGGATCGGAATAGTGTTCTAAAAGGACCGAAAAAAGTGCGTCGCTTAGCAGAAATTCTGTTTTAAATTTAAATAAATACCTAAAAGGAACTTCAAACCCAAATATATCTCCTTTATTAAGATTGGAAAAACTAAAAAGAGATTGTTTTAAAGCTCTATTATTAAAAGGATAATATCCTCCATCGTAATTATAAACATTTCTAGTAAAACCTAGTCCAAAATTTCCTTCCAAAGTTTTAAAACGCCCCAAAGTATTGCTCAAATCAAAATCAATTCCAGAATAAAACCCTAAATTAGCATAAATATCAAAAATCACCTTAACATAATCTTTATTAGGATTATGCGCTAAATCTTCTGCAAAAAAATACGTTAAATATCCATTTCTTATATGGGGTTTTTTACCTGAATTATAAACAGAATTAAAATCAAAATCCAAAAAAGAAGAATCCTCGCTTGAAGCTTTATTGCCAAAAAGATAAATAGTATTAAAAACAGAAAAACCTTTTCGGGGGTTTAAACCCATAGATGGATTAAAAAACAAACTATCTCCCGGTCTGAAAAAAAAGGGAATATAGAATACTGGAACTCTTCCTATATAAAATATAGCATTCAAAAAACCAAAATCCCCTGAGGGCAATACCCATATTTTAGTAGCCCTAATCGAATAGTAAGGCTCTGGAATTTTACTAGTTGTTACAAAAGCCTGTTCAAAAATAGTAACATCATTGTCTATCTTTTTTAAAACATTTCCTCCAAAAGAAAGAATATGATCTATTTGATTTTTTTGCATTTTTTTTTGAAGAATGCCATCTTTTAATAGAAAATTTTGAGAATCAAAATCAACAAAGAATTCATTACCATAAAAATAAAGCTTTTCATTTGCATCCATATCAAGGATATATTCAACATTTCCAATAGAGTAAAGTTTTCTGGAGTTCCTATTAAGGACTATTCTGTCACCTTTGATATTATGCTTCTGATTCTCTTTAATATCTTCAACCAAGATATTAACTCTTCCTTCAAAAACAATACTTTCATCCTTAGTAAGTTCATAAGTGAAATTTTCAAGATTGTCTGTAGTTTCAATTATTATTTTATATCTATCGGATCCGACAAGTCCTTTCCCTTTAACAAAAAGCTTGGGATCTATTCCAAACTTTTTTAAAAGCAATTCTCGTATTTTTGAAACATCGGTTTCTTTTAGGCCCTCTTGTAAGGCCCATTTTCTCAAATCTTCATCAGTTGAAAGCTCAAGTTCTCTCAAATAAGATTTTTGACTTAAGGTTAAGCTATCTCTTTTCTTAGAATTCTCATCATCATTTACAGCTTGAGAAAAAATTACATTAGAAAATGATAAAAAAATTAACAATCCTATAAAAGATCTCTTAAAAACATTCCTGTATAGGAATTCTCGCATTTTGCAACCTCTTCGGGAATACCAGAAACAACAATATTCCCCCCTGCCAATCCACCATCAGGACCTAAATCTATTATATAATCTGCCTGTTTAATTACATCCAAATTATGCTCTATTAGTACAACTGTATTACCATTAGAGACTAATCGCTGCAAAACCTCTAACAACTTCTTTATGTCATCAAAATGTAATCCGGTTGTTGGTTCATCAATAATGTAAAAGGTTTTGCCTGTGCTCTTTTTGCTTAACTCAAAAGCCAACTTAATACGTTGAGCTTCGCCTCCTGATAGAGTTGTTGCAGATTGCCCCAATTTAATATATTCAAGTCCAACTTCAATTAAAAATTTTAAATAATGATTAATTTTAGGAACATTCTCAAAAAATTTTCTAGCTTCAAATACACTCATCTCTAAAACATCATGTATATTTTTCCCTTTGTACCTAACTTCTAAAGTTTCTTCATTAAATTTTTTACCCTTGCACAAATCACAAGGAACAAAAACATCTGGTAAAAAATGCATTTGAATATTAAGATACCCATCTCCTTGACACTTCTCACACCTTCCACCTTTAACATTAAAAGAAAATCTACCAGCCTTAAAGCCCCTTGACCTTGCATCCGGAAGCTTAGCAAAAAGCTCTCTAATTTCTGTAAAAAATCCAACATAAGTTGCTGGGTTCGATCTTGAAGTTCTACCTATTGGTTTTTGATTTATTTGAATAATTTTATCGATTTTTTCATACCCAATAATATCTTTAAAACCATCACAATATTCTTCATTAAGTTTTAATCTGTTATCAAGAGCTGGATACAAAACTTCGTTAAGCAAAGTGCTTTTTCCACTACCAGAAACACCTGTTATTACAGTAAAAACCCCTAAAGGAATACTTACGTCTATATTTTTAAGATTGTTTTTATTAGAGCCTAAAAGCAAAATTTCTCCCTTATCGGTCTTTCTTCTAGAATTTGGCACATCTATTTTGAACTTACCATTCAAATATTGACCGGTTAAACTATTTTTACTATTTAAAATATCAATTAAGGATCCCTTTGCAACTATTTCCCCTCCAAGAATTCCAGCACCAGGACCCATATCAATAATATAATCTGCGGTACGCAAAGTTTGCTCATCATGTTCAACAACAATTACAGTATTGCCAAGATTTTTAAGATTAACAAGAGTAGAAATTAATTTTTCGTTATCTTTTTGATGAAGACCAATACTTGGCTCATCAAGAACATAAATAACACCTGAAAGCGCTGACCCTATTTGAGTAGCAAGCCTAATACGCTGAGCCTCGCCTCCAGATAGACTGCCTGATATTCTATTTAAATACAAATAAGAAAGACCAACATCAATTAAAAATTTGAGCCTATTTTTAATTTCCTTTAAAATTTCCTTAGATATTGTTTCATCTACCACATCAAGCTTCAAGTTTTCAAAAAATACATAAGAATCAAATACAGATAAGTTACTAAGATCTTGAATGTCTTTCCCATTGATTTTTACAGTTAAAGCCCCAACACTTAAACGCTTTCCCTTACATGAACTACAGATTTTTTTAGACATCAAATTTTCATAAAAAATTTTAGTGCTCTCTGATTCTGTTGCAAGATATCGTCTTTTTAAAAGAGGTAAAAGTCCTTCAAATTTTTTGGAATAATGAAATCCTCCATCTACCTCTTTTGCTTCCATTTCTTTGGACTGGTAAATAAAATCTATTTTTTCATTTGAACCGTATAAAATCTGCTTAAGAACCTTAGATGGAATGTCTTTTACGGGGGTATTTAATCCAAAATTATAATGCTTGGCAAGCCCTTTAAAAATAGCCACAGACCAAGACGAACTTGTCTTAAACGTAATAAAAGCATCATCATTAAAAGAAAGACTGGTATCCGGACAAATACTCTCAAAATCAAACTCAAGTGTAACGCCAAGACCGGAGCATTCACTGCAAGCACCAAAAGGACTATTAAAAGAAAAAAGTCTGGGTTCTATAAAAGGAAGCGAAAATCCACACAAAGGACAACTATTATGCTCTGTAAAAAGCTTATCTATTTTTTCAAAATCATTTTCAATCTCTACTCGTAAATATCCATTAGAAACAGCAAGAGAAGTCTCAACGGATTCTGCAAGCCTAACTCGAACATTATTGCTTAGCTTAATCCTATCAACTATAATTTCAATGGTATGTTTTTTATTTTTATGTAAATTTAAACTAAGTGCATCTTCTATTAAATAATCTTTAGAATTTATTCTAACTCTATTGAAACCTTGATTTAATATTTTTTCTAAAACTTTTTTATGCGAACCTTTAGATCCCCTTACAATTGGTGCAAAAAGTACAACCTTAAATCCTTCAGAATAACTTAAAATAGTATTAACTATTTTATCTAAAGATTGCTCTTCAATTAATCTACCATCATTTGGACAGTATGCTTTACCTATTTTTGCAAATATTAATCTATAATAATCATAAATCTCGGTAATTGTTCCAACAGTAGAACGGGGATTATTGCTTATTGTTCTCTGTTCAATAGCTATGGAAGGGGAAAGCCCATCTATATAATCAACATTAGGTTTTTTCATTACGCCCAAAAACTGCCTTGCATAAGCCGAAACAGACTCCATATATCTTCTTTGCCCTTCTGCAAAAATAGTATCAAAAGCTAGAGAAGATTTACCAGAACCACTCTTGCCAGATATTACAACTAAACAATCTTTTGGAATATTTACATCAATATTTTTCAAATTGTGTTCTTTTGCTCCTCTGACAATAATTTCTTTTTTAAAATTTTTTACCAAGGATTACACCCCCCCTTTATTTGTTACTAACCGCACTATTTTTGATACTAAGCTCTTTTATTTTATCTCTTAAAACAATTGCGTCTTCAAACCTTTCATCATTAACAGCTTCTTCTAGTTCAAATTTAAGCTTATCAATAAGCTTTTTTTTAGACAATCTCTTACCCGAAATAATTTTTTCAAAGTCATAAACAATATTTTCATTTTTATTATTAAGTTCTTTTTCTAAAATATTTTGAATCTTCTTAACAATTGTCTTGGGAGTAATATTATTTTCTTTATTATAATCAAGCTGAATTTGACGCCTTCTATTAGTTTCTTCAATTGCCTCCTGCATAGCTAAACTTATTTTGTCATAATACATTATTACAAGTCCATTAGAATTTCTAGCAGCCCTACCTATTGTTTGTATTAATGAAGTGGTAGATCTCAAAAACCCAACTTTATCAGCATCTAATATTACAACAAGAGATACTTCTGGAATATCCAAACCTTCTCTGAGTAAGTTAATGCCGACAATAACATCAATTTCTGATTTCCTAAGCAATGAAATAACTTCTACTCTTTCAAGAGTATCAAGTTCTGAATGCAGATATTTTGCCTTTACACCAAGACTTACTAAATATTCAGTCAAATCCTCAGACATTTTTTTTGTTAAAGTAGTAATTAAAATACGCTCCTTAAGAGCTACTCTTTTTTGAATCTCACTATAAAGATCTTCCATTTGACCATCAGAATGCCTAGTAATAATTTCGGGATCAACAAGACCTGTGGGTCGAATTATTTGATTAACAACCACACTGCTCTTTTCATTCTCTTCAAAGCCTGGAGTTGCAGATACAAACACAACTTGATTAATTAATGAGTCAAATTCATCATATTTAAGGGGTCTGTTTTCAAGCGCCGCAGGAAGTCTAAATCCAAAGTTAACAAGATTTAATTTTCTAGAATGATCTCCATTATACATTCCCCTAAATTGAGGTAATGTAACATGAGATTCATCCACAAACAATAGGTAATCTTTCGGGAAAAAATCAAAAAGACAGTAAGGTCTTCCCATTGTACTTCCACTCAAGTATTTAGAATAATTCTCAATGCCCGAACAAAACCCTGTTTCTCTAAGCATTTCCAAATCATATTCTACTCTCTGCTTAAGCCTTTCGGCCTCTACAAGCTTGCCATTATTTTTAAAATATTGACATTGAAGATCCAAATCATAAGATATTTTGGGTATCGCATCTAATACATTTTTATAAGGAATTACAAAATAAGATTTAGCAAAAAGAGTAAAACTATTTGTAATTCCTAAATTTTTTTTAGAAAATGAACTAATCCTATATATTTTAACAATTTCATCAAAATCCAAACAAATTCGATAGGCAAACTCTCCATGCTCACTGCTAGGCCAAATTTCAACAGTATCCCCTTTAATTGAAAATTTATCCCTCTCTAGATTCATCAAAGTTCTCTCGTAATATAGCTCTACAAAAATATCTGATATTTCTTTAATAGAAATTTTTTGGCCTACAAAAAATTCTCGTGCGGATTTTTTGAAAAAATCCGGAGATCCAAGAGCATAAATCGAAGATACAGTTGCAACAACAACGACATCTCGTCTTTTAGCAAGAGACGTTACTGCCCGTATTCGCTTGATTTCTATCTCAGCATTAATAGTAGCTTCTTTTTCAATAAATAAATCTTTTGAGGGTACATAGGATTCTGGCTGATAATAATCATAATAAGAAACAAAATATTCAACGGCATTGTTTGGAAAAAAATCTTTAAACTCCCTATAAAGTTGGGCTGCTAACGTTTTATTATGACTGACAACTAAAGCAGGTCTGTTTAAATCTTTGATTATATTTGCAATTGTGAAAGTCTTCCCACTTCCTGTAACACCTTTTAATGTTTGATATTTGTTTCCCATCAAAATAGAATTTTTAATCTCTTTTATTGCTTTAGGTTGATCACCAGCAGGAAGATATTCTGACTTCAAAAAAAAATCTATCATTAATTTAACAACCAAAATCTAATAAGCATTATTACAAATAATCTAATAATAAATTCTATATCAAGTATATAATTCATTATAAATCAATATAATTTAATTAATGTTTGTTTAATAAAATAAAAAGGACAATTAATGCAAAAAATAGAAGCCAAAATAAAATTGGGAAATTACATTCTTCTTGAAGAAGATATATATTTTAAAGAAGAGGCAATACAAATCCAAAAAACAAATAATGAGACAGAAATTTTAAACAGATTTTACAAAGATCTAGAATTTGGGACTGCTGGAATGAGGGGGATCATTGGAGCTGGAACATGCTACATAAACACATATAATGTAAAAAAAATAAGCCAAGGAATATGCAACTATGTACTTAAAATAAACAAAAGTCCCAGAGTTGCAATAAGCTATGATTCAAGACATTTTTCAAAAGAATTTGCTTACAATGCTGCTCAAATTTTTGCCTCAAATAATTTTGAAACATACATATACAAAAACTTAAGACCTACCCCCCAACTATCTTACACAATAAGAAAGTTTAATTGTGATGTTGGTGTAATGATAACAGCAAGTCATAATCCAAAAGAATATAATGGATATAAAGCATACTGGAAAGGTGGAATCCAAATGATGCCACCTCACGACACGCTAATAACTAATGAAATTAAAAAAGTAAAAACAATAATAAATACAATTACCATAAAAGAAGGTATTGAGAAAAAGATTATCAAAGAACTTGGGACCGAAATAGATAAAGAGTACTTAGAAACAATAAACGAAGAATTTCCTGATTTTGAAAAGAACAGTAAAAAAACAAAATTAAAAATAGCTTACACAGCACTACATGGCACAGGTGGCACCATAATAGAAAAACTCTTTACAAATAGCCAAATACAGCTTTTTTTAGAAAAAAGTCAAATACTACCAAACCCCGAATTTCCAACAATAGATTATCCTAATCCAGAAAAAAAATTATCAATGCTTAAAGTAATAGAGCTTGCAAAAAAAGAAGATTGCGACATTGCTCTTGCAACAGACCCGGATGCTGACAGAATAGGGATTGCATTTAAAGATCAAAACGAATGGATATTCTTAAACGGAAATCAAATATCATGCATTTTAATGAACTATATACTCTCAAAAGAAATAAATCCTAAAAATACATTTGTAATATCATCGTTTGTAACAACGCAAATGTTAGAAAAAATTGCAAAAAAATATGGTTCTCAAATTTTTAGAACTTATACAGGATTTAAATGGATAGGAAGCTTAATTGATGAAATGGAAAAAAATGAACCAAATAAAAAATTTGCTTTTGCGTGCGAAGAAAGTCATGGATATCTAATAGGAAGAAAAGTTAAAGATAAGGATGCATTTTCAGCCATAAAAGGGATTTGTTCTCTGGTGCTTGATTTAAAAGCTAAAAACCAAACACTTAAAGATTATCTTGAAAAGATATATAAAGAATTTGGATATTATGAAGAATTTAATATAGAAAAAAATTTTGAAGGGGCTAATGGAGAAATTCAAAGAGAAGCACTAATGCTAAAATTAAGAAAAGAACAAAAAATGAAATTTGCAGGAATTAAAATACTTGAAAAGTTAGACTATAAAGTTCTTAAAAAGATTAACTTCGAAAAAGAAATCTCAGAAATCAAAGAATATAAATACCCCATAAACGCAATAAAATTTATACTTGAAAAAGAAATTGTAATAACTGTAAGACCCTCTGGAACAGAGCCAAAAATTAAATTTTACATATCCATAAAACTAAAATATAAGGAAAAACATAAAATATTTGATATAATAAATGCAATAAAGATGGAGATAAAAAAATATTAATATAACAGAAAATTTAATAAATTTGGTAGAAATAGATTCAAAAGAAATTGCAAGGAAAAATAAAAATAAAGAAGTTTCAATTTGGCACTTATTAATGTCTATAATTACCACTCCTAAAAAATCTGAAATAAAATTCATAGACACCAAAACTCTAAAAAGCATCAAACAAGAAGTTATATGTGAGATGGATAAATTAGAGAAAATTTTAATAGAAAAAAATGAGATAATTATTCCAAAAATCAATAAAGAAATTTTTACTCTCATAAAAGAAGCTAAAAAGGAATTCAAACCTAAACCCTTAATAGGAGCAAAAGAAATTTTTTATCAAATATTAAAAAACAAAAAACTTTTAAAAAAGTACAAATTAAGTAAATCCAGCTTCGACTTTAAAGACCAAAACATATTAGAATACATGGAAAAAAATAAAATAAGGTTAATTGAAAGCTACAAAGAATTTGATGAAGAAATACGGTTTGAAAATGAACACTTCGAAATTGGGAAATATGTCAAAAATTTAACTGCACTTGCAAAAGATAAAAAATTAGACCCCTTGATTGGAAGAGAAACAGAAATTAAAACTCTTACAAATATACTCTTGAGAAGAAATAAAAATAGCGCAATACTCATAGGTGAGCCTGGAGTAGGCAAAACGGCAATAGTTGAAGGACTTGCATCAAGCATAATACAGAAAAAAATAAGTAGCAAACTACAAGGCAAAACAATTTTAATGCTTAAAGTTTCAAACTTAGTATCAGGAACAAAATATAGGGGTGAGTTTGAAGATCGCTTAAATAATATACTCAAATATATTGAAAAAAATAAAAACACAATAATATTTATTGACGAAATACACACTTTAATAGGAGCTGGAAACTCTGAAGGAGCTCTTGATGCATCAAATATATTAAAGCCATCACTTTCTAGATCTGAAATACAAATTATTGGAGCAACCACTTATAATGAATACCGAAAATATATTTCAAAAGACAAAGCATTCGCCAGAAGATTTCAAACAATTACTGTAAGAGAGCCCAATGAAACAGATACACTAAAAATAATCAAAAATATCGCAAAAAATTTTGAAGACTATCATGGGGTGATCTATGAAAAAAATGCGCTTTTAGATATAGTAAAACTTTCATCCAAATATCTAATAAATAAAAGATTCCCGGATAAAGCGATAGATATCATAGACATTGCCGGTGCAATTAAAAAGGAAGAGTCTGCAAAAGACAATATAATAACATCGGGTGATATACAAAAAGCAATAAATGAAATATTATCTATTAAAACAACAAACAACATAAAAGAAGAAATTTCAGAATTAAAAGAAATAGAGAGCAAGATCAATCAAAAAATCATCGGACAAAAACATGCGGTAAGCGAACTTATTAAAGAAATTATTAAAGTCAAACTTGGACTCAATGAAGATTCTAAGCCTTTAACTTCAATATTATTAATAGGGTCAAATGGATGTGGAAAAACCACTTTAATTGATGAACTATCTAAAAAAATTATCAAAGATAAAAATTCAATATTAAAACTGGATATGTCAGATTACAAAGAAGAAAACTCCATTTCAAAATTAATTGGCACAAATCCAGGGTACGTGGGTTACTCTGATGGGGGCATTCTGACAAACAAGCTAAAACATTCATTTGAAACCTTAATATTGCTTGAAAACATTGAAAATGCTCACGATTCTATATTAAATTTAATAAGTAGAATGCTTGAAAATGGAGAACTTATTGATAGCAAAGAAGATAAAATACTATTCAAAAATACAATCATAATAATGACTACAAACATTGGATCTAGAATGCTTCTTGGAGAAAAGAATATTGGATTCAGCAAAAATCAACAAATAAACGCCGTAGAAACAAAAACCCTTAAAGAAGAAATAAAACAAAATCTTGAAAAAAGATTTAAGTTGTCCCTTTTAGACAAAATTCAAAAAAAAATTATCCTGAATGTCCTTACAAAGGACAATATAGAAGAAATTTGTAAAAACTACTTTAATGCTCTTAAAACAAAATTTAGCTCTAAAGGAATTGAAATAGATATAAAAAAAGACGTCAACAAATTCATAGCCACAAAATATTATAAAAAAAATTCGGGAGCAAGAAGCGCAATTAACGCAATAAAAGAAAAAATAGAAGAAAATATTATCACCAAAATAGCTGAAAATCAAAACATAGAAAAAATAACAATTTATTTAGAAAAAGATAAAATAATAATAGAATAAAGAGGAATTATAATATGTTTAAAAAAGTAGAAAACAGAGCAAATTTTCCTAAAATAGAAGAAAAAATATTAAAATTTTGGACTGATAACAAAATCTTTGAAAAATCAATGGAACAAAGAGAAGGATGCGAAGAATTTACATTTTATGACGGACCACCTTTTGCAACAGGACTTCCTCATTTTGGACATTTTGTTCCAAACACAATAAAAGACATAATTCCAAGATATCAAACAATGAAAGGCAAATATGTTAAAAGAAATTTTGGATGGGACACTCACGGACTACCCGTTGAATATGAAGTAGAAAAAAAATTGGGAATTTCTGGCAAATATGAAATAGAAAATTATGGTGTTGAAAACTTTAACACAGAGTGCAAAAAAATAGTACTCAGATATACAGAGGAATGGAAAAATATAATCTTGAGGCTTGGAAGATGGGTAGATTTCGAAAAAGGTTACAAAACTATGGATATAACCTTTATGGAATCTGTATGGTGGGTATTTAAAAATCTTTATAACAAAGGTTTAATCTACGAAAGTTATTATGTACTACCCTATTCCCCAAAACTTGCAACTCCGCTTTCAAACTTCGAAGTGAATCTTGGAGAATATAAAGAAGTTAATGACCCATCATTAACAATAAAATTTAAAATAAAAGACAAAAACGAATACCTACTAGCATGGACAACCACCCCTTGGACATTGCCTTCAAACCTTGGAATTGCAGTAGGACAAGAAATAGAATATTCTAAAATTTTTGACAAAAAAACAGAGGAGACTTTAATACTTGGATCAAAAAAGCTTAGTAGCTATTACGATGATGAAAATTCATATACTATTATAGAAAAATTCAAAGGAAACAAGCTCAAAGGTGTAGAATATGAGCCTATTTTTAACTACTTTTTAGAACAAAAAGATAAAGGGGCTTTCAAAGTCCACACAGCAGATTATGTTACAACTGACGATGGAACAGGCATTGTTCATATTGCTCCTTTTGGAGAAGAAGACTACAGAATACTAAAAAAACACACAAATGTCGATATAATAGACCCCTTAGATGCTGAATGCAAATTTACAAATCAAGTAAAAGATTTTAAAGGTCTTTTTGTAAAAGATGCTGATAAAAAAATAATAGAAAACCTAAAATTACGCAATTTCTTATTCAAAAGAGAAAATTATCTGCACAGATATCCATTTTGCTACAGAACAAACTATCCAATTATTTACAGACCAATAAGCTCATGGTTTGTAAATGTAGAAAAAATAAAAAGCAAGCTCTTAGAAGTAAATGAAAAAATTAATTGGATGCCAGCTCATTTAAAAAAAGGAAGATTTGGGAAATGGCTAGAAAATGCAAAGGATTGGGCAATAAGCAGAAACCGATTTTGGGGAAATCCAATTCCAATTTGGATATGTTCAAAAACGGGAAAAAAAATTTGCGTTGGTTCAAAAAAAGAACTTGAAAAACTATCTGGTCAAAAAATAGAAGACTTACACAAAGACAAGGTAGACAAAATAACCTGGCCTAGCAAAGAAGGAGGCACATTTATTAGAACAAGCGAAGTTCTCGACTGTTGGTTTGAATCTGGAGCTATGCCTTACGCAAGCAATCATTATCCATTCACAAATGAAAGTAATTTTAAAAATGTATTTCCTGCTGATTTTATTGCAGAAGGTCTAGATCAAACAAGAGGATGGTTTTATACCCTTACAATCTTGGGAACTTCTCTTTTTGAAAACACAGCATTTAAAAACGTCATTGTGAATGGACTTGTGCTTTCAAGCGATGGAAGAAAAATGTCAAAATCCTTAAAAAATTATACAGACCCAATGGAAGTGATAAACACATTCGGAGCCGATGCCTTAAGACTTTATTTGATAATGAGCCCTGTAGTCAAGGCTGACGATTTAAAATATAGCGACAATGGAGTAAGGGACGTTCTTAAAAACATAATAATACCTATTTGGAACGCTTATTCTTTTTTCACAACTTATGCAATAATTGATAAATTTAAACCTTCAAAAAATCTAAACTTAGTTAAAAACAACATCCTTGATCAATGGATTATAAGCGAACTTGAAAGCCTAAAAAAAATATTAAACAAAGAAATAGACAAATATAATTTAACAAAATCGATAGACTCTTTACTTGAATTTATAGATAAATTAAATAATTGGTATATAAGAAGATCTCGAAGAAGATTTTGGAAATCAGAAAACGATAAAGACAAAAATGATGCCTATGAAACATTATATTATGCAATCAAAACTTTAATGATTCTACTTGCACCCTTTATTCCATTCATAACAGAAGAGATTTATCAAAATCTAAAAACTGATGAAGACAAACAATCTATCCACCTTAACGATTATCCAAAAGCAAATGAAAATTTAATCAACAAAACAATTGAAGAAAAAATAAATCTCGCAAGAAAAATAACTTCAATGGCAAGATCACTCAGATCAGTACACAATATAAAAATACGCATGCCTATTAGTACAATATATATTGTCACAAAAAATCAAAATGAACAAAATATGCTCATGGAAATGCAAGAAATAATATTAGATGAAATAAATGCAAAAGAAATAAAAATAAAATCCAACGAAGAGGAGCTTATAACTTACAAAGCAAAAGCAAATTTTAAAGAACTCGGGAAAAAGCTTGGAAAAGATATGAAAACAGTATCTATTGAGATTAGCAAGTTAAAAAATGAAGACATAATCAAAATAATAAATGGAACATCTTGCGAAATCAAAGTAGATAATACAAAATATTATATATCATTAAATGATATAACATTAGAAAGAGAAGAAAAAGATAATTTAAAAGTAATAAATGAAGAATCTATTACAATAGGAATAGATTCTCTAATAACACAAGAATTATACTTAGAAGGACTTACAAGAGAATTTGTAAGACAAATCCAAAATTTAAGAAAAGAAAAAAATTTTGATGTTAGCGATAGAATAAACTTATACATAGAAAATAATAACACATTAAAAGAAATACTAAATAAATTCGAAAAATATATTAAAACTGAAACATTGACCTTAAATATTATATTAAACAAAAGGAAGTTAGAAAAAAAAATAAACCTTGACGATAACATATTTACAATAATAGGGATTGAAAAATGTTAAAAATATTAATAAAGATAATTGCTATTTCTTTTCTAATAGTAGGATGCTCTAGTCTGCCTTACAACGGCCCTTCAAAACAAAATATAAATCATTTAATGGAACTTTTACCCGACGCAAATTTATATGCCCATGTCAATTTAATTAAAAACAGATCTATTTATAAATCTTTAAGCCCTAAATATAAATCCATTTTGGGGCTCATAAACGATTTATACTTCAGCTACAAAAAAGAAAATAACGATTTCGCTCTACTAATAACGGGCAATTTCCCAAAAGATATTTTCTGGGGAATTCATAAAAATAGAAATACAGAATCAATAGGAAACATACTTACAAATCCAAAATGGAAATTAAAAAATTCAAACATATATATCACTCCAAACAGAGCTAGAACAAGTATTACAATAAACCAAAAAGATAAAACCTTAAAAACCGATAACATACTAACAACAAAATACATTAATGAAATAGAAAAAAATGAAATGTTTTTTTGGATTCAAGATTCCGAATTACTGCTCCCAGACAAAATAGCAAGCAGCAAAAATTTAATCCCTTTTAGCAGTGGCACCCTATCTATAAACAGCCTAAATCAAAACGAGTATATTCTTAAATCTTTGATTAAAACAAATAACCCATCAATACTACAAATATTATCAAAAAAACTAATACCAACCATCTTAACAAGCATGACTAATCTTACAATAGCAAGCCCTATAAAAACCACAATAAAAGACCAAAATACGGTAGAAATAGAATTTAACATCCAAAAATCTGGCGTTGAAAAACTTATAACAGCACTGGCCTCAAATATTCAAACCTAACAATTTTTTTATTAATCTTCAAAATAGGTATTATTCAGCTTTTTGCAAGTAAAATAATGATACAAAGCCCCAATTTTACCGGATTCATTTTTAAATTTAGTTGGCTCAAGCATTACAAGATTTCTTATATTATTATTATTATTAAAAGCCATTTCTAAAGACCATAAATTTTCCAATTTCTCATATATTCTATCTATTAAATCGGACCTTGTGCTTATTCCTCCTCCAATCAAAATTTTTTCAGGATTTAAAATAAAAGTTAAATTATAAATACCAAATGATAAATTTTCAAAGAATCTCTCAACTTCATTTTTGGCATGAATATTCCCATTTTCAGCAAGATCAAAAACACATTCTCCTGAAATCTCTTTTAAAGGTTTCTCTAAGCGCATAGCAACCCTTTTCCTTAAAGCTAGAACAGAAGAAATGGACTCCCATCTACAATTAAAAGGAATATTACCACTAATACCTCTGGTAATCATAAATCCAACCTCTCCGGCCATAAAAGAACTTCCTCTTAAAAGTTTGCCATTTGTAAAAATTCCAGCACCAATCCCTGTACCAAGAGTCATCGCAATAAAATCATTAGAATTAATAGCATTACCCTTAAATTTTTCTGCTAAGGCTACACAATTAGCATCATTTTCTATCTCTGTGCTTACTCCGGTTAAAGATTCTAATCTATCTTTTAATGGATAATTAATAAAACCAGAAATAGCATTTACTCTAATAACATTTCCCCTAAGATCAACAAACCCGGGAATACAAATTGCAACCCCAGATATATCATTTGATTTTTTGTAAGAATTAATAAGATTAACTAAAATATTTATTTGTTCATCAGCAGTGGCACCTGTACTTATTTCATTTTTATCAAAAAAAACACCACTTGAATCTGCAAGTGAATATTTAGTAGTAGTACCGCCAACATCAATTGCCAAATAACGTTTCATATTTGCCCTCAAAGCCTAATTGTACACAAATGATCATAAATTTTCCATAGCGATATAAGAAATTTTAGAAATCTTATTTATAACTATTTGTGCTTTAATCATCTCCTTCAAATAAGAAACATGAGAAATTATACCAATTTGTCGGCCGGTCATTAATTGAAACTTAGAAAGCTTCGGCATAACTTGAGCCAAAGTATCTTCATCAAGATTACCAAACCCTTCATCTAGAAAAAAAGCTTCTATTTTTAACTCACTATCCCTTATTTTATCGGACAAGGCTAAAGATAGAGCTAAAGACACAAGAAATTTTTCACCCCCAGATAAAGTTTTTACCGTTCTTATTTTATTAACATCTTTTTTGTCTTCAATTAAAAAATCAAACTCTTTGCTATCTTTGTTAGTTTTAAGCTCAAAATCAGGGAAAATCCATCTTAAATACTTTTCATTTGCCAACCTTAAAATATCATTAATTAAAAAAGTTTGAACATAATATTTCAATCCAGAAGATCTAATAACCACTTTCCTCAAAACATCTAGCTTATCTTTCCTTTCTCTAGCAAGATTTAATTCTCCTCTTATCAAATCTAAATTAATTTTTTGTTGGTTAATCTTTTTTTCAAGAGTTTGAAAATTCAAAAGATTTATTTTATACTTTTCTATGTCCCTGGATAAAAATTCAAGCTTAGAGCTAATTGATAGACTCAATTTTTGCAAGAAATGCAGACTATTTTTATTTATTTGTTCCAAAACAGTTTCTGATTCAAAAGAAAATGCTCTTAAAGAAACATTTTTTAAATTTGAAACTATATCAATAAAACTATTTTGCTCTTCGTTTAATTTAGCCTTTAAAGTAAGTATAGATTTCTTTATAAATTTAATTTGGGTTTCGGTTTTAATTTTTAAATCTTCTAAATTTTTAAGATTTAAAACAAGAATATTCCATTCATTTTCTATACTTTTCTGCCTAGCCAAAATAACATCAAATTCTTTTTTCAAAGAAGAATAATCATTAAAACTTAAATTTAAATTAAGTTTTAACAATAAATTTTCAATCTTTAAAAGATTTTGATCAAAATTTTTATTTTTTAAAGAAATCTCAATTTTTAAATCTCTTTCCCTAGCCTTAAATTGTTCAAGCTTTTCCAATTTATTTTCAAATGACAAAATTTTTTTTCTGTCAACATAATTTATGTATTTATCAAATAAATTCTTTCCAATCAATCTTAAAATTTCAGCATTATTCTTTTTAAACTCTAAAACATTAATCTCTTGTTTAGACATTTCTTCTTGTCTGGAAAACAACTGATATTTAAGCTCATCAATTTGATTTTGTATCAAATGAAGTTTTGAATTTAAAATATGAAGATCTTTTAAGCTACAAACCGATAATTTATCTTTATGTTGATAGTTTCTATATTCAACCTCAATATATTCTAACCTCTCTTTATCATTCTCAATAGAAAAATTTTTATCACCAAGATATTGTAACAACTCTTTATACAAATCAATCTTAATAGTATTTTTTTCTTTACTTTTATTAAAATTATCTTTATCAGTAGATTCCAGATTTAATAAAAATTCTAACCTATCTCTATATTTTGAAATCAACTCATCGTTAAAAGTTTTAAATAATTTCAACGCTTCATAGTAAACATATTTATCAAAATCGAAATTAGATTTCTCAGAAGAAATACTTTTAATCTCATCATTTTTTTTACTTTGTAACTTCAATAATTTCTTTTTCTCATCCTCAAGACTATTTTTCTTTAAAAGTAAACTTTGATAATCATCCTCAACAAATTTTAAATTAAAAATGTAGCAATTTTTATTGTAAAGCTCCTTAATATAATTAAAATTGAAATTATTAATATCCAAATCTTTTATTTCTTTTAAATGATTTATTAACTTTGAAAGTTCTAAATCAAGCAATCTGCTATCATTAAATAATTCGCCTTGTATAGCAACAAGATTTTTCAAATTCCAAAAATCTGAACACAAATAAATTTTTCGATCCAAGTCTAAATTCTCTTTTAATTTCTTTTGAAAAGAATAGTCCAACTCTAAAGAATCTTGATATTCAATCTGAGAAGATAATTGATTCTCTAAAGAAGATATTTCAATTTCAAAGCCTAAATATCTCTCATTAGAAGATATTGCTTGATTGCACAAAGAAATAGCACTTCTAATATTTTCAAGATCAATTTCTAATCGATCAATATCAACTAAATCCAAATAATCTTTAAGGGATTTATACTCCCCCTCATCATAATCAAGGATTGATTTTTCATAAGATTCAGAATTTAATAATTTATCTATACTAAACTTTGTACGCTCAAAGTCACTTTTTAAATAAAATTCCAAATTATCATATTTTTTCAAATTAAAAATATTATCAATTATTGCTGCTTTCTCTTTAGGAGTTGATGTTAAAAATTCTTGGAAATTGCCTTGTGGCAAAATTACAGTTTGACAAAACTGATTAAAATCTAATCTACAAAGACTTTTAATATACTCTAAGACATCAGCTCTGCCTTCAATAAACTTTACTTTATCATCAAAAAAACAACTAAGCAACATACTCTTAGGGGTCTCTATATTTTTTACATTAAGCTCAATAAAAGATTCATAAATTTTTCCAGAAATAGTAAATGTTAATTTAACATAAGCACTAGTCTCACCTTTTGATATAATATCTACAATTTTTTTCCCAAGTCTATAAACACGAGCATATAAGGCCAAAGTTATGCAATCCAAAATAGTACTTTTGCCCGATCCAGTATTGCCAGAAATTAAAAAAATACCTGATTGTCTTAAAAGAAATGTATCAAAATTTAACTCATGCTCACCTTTATAAGAGGCAATATTTTTAAATATGAGTTTATTTATCCTCATACTCGCCTAAATATCCTTTAGCTAAAACCTCATTAAAAAGAGAAATAAGGTCTTCTTCCTTAAACTTGACATCTTTAATAACACCAGTCTCAAAATCTCGCCTCAACTTTTTCTCAAAAAAATACTTTTCATCCATTTCAAGCACTTCAAGTTCTCCAATAAGGCTAGAATCATCTTGTAAATCCTGGCTTGAGAGTAAAGAATAAGAAATAGAAACTAAATTCATAAAATTAAGCTTTGCTAAATCATAAATGGTCTCCTCAGCACTAGTATCAATTGCCTCATTAAGCTCAATTTTCAAATAAATAATAAAAGACTCTTCTTTTTTGACATTAGTCAAAAAATCAAGAATTTCGTTTAAAGAACCCTTAACAAAGATTAATTTATTGAAAACTGGCACCTGAAATGCTTCTTGCAAAATTAATTTATTTTCACTAAAATATAAAACATTCATGTACTTATCATGGCTTTCATTAAATGAATATTGCATAGGAGATCCCGAATAAACAATATTATCCCTTAGTTTCATGAATTTATGAATATGCCCAAGAGCAACATAAGAAAAATCATTTCCAAAAACATTAAAAGGTATAATATAGCTACCCCCCAAGGTATCAATCTTTTTGCTGTTACCAAAAAAAGAATGCGCCATTAATATCTTAGGAACTCCTTTATAATTGTTTTCTAAAAAATTAGATAAACTTGATATTTTTTCTCTGTAAGCATTTTCTAAATTGTCAAGAAATATCCTACTAGAGGGCTGATCTTCTGATTCAAAAATATTTTCAAAATTTTGCCCTAAAATAAGTCTTTCATTTATATGTGGCAGACAAACAACAATAAACTTAAGATTTCCATTATCTTTTAAATAAACTATTTGCTCATCAGAATCATATTCTGTTATTAAAAAAAAATTAAATCTTGAAAGAAGTTTTTTATTGATACTCAAATAATCTTTTTTGTCATGATTTCCAGAAATAACCACACACCATTTACAAGAAGTAAAAGAAAGCTCGTAAAAAAAATTATTTACCAATTTTTGCTCTTCAAATCCGGGCCTCTTGGAATCATAAATATCCCCAGCAACAAGCAAAAGATCTATCTTCTCTTTTTTAAGAAATTCTAAAAGAAAAAATAAAAAATTTTTCTGTTCCTTAAGTATTGAAAAATTTTCAATTTTTTTCCCAATATGCCAATCTGAAGTATGTAAAATTTTATAATTGCTCACAAAATACTCTCACT
This sequence comes from Borreliella sinica, assembly GCF_033969665.2. GTDB lineage: Bacteria > Spirochaetota > Spirochaetia > Borreliales > Borreliaceae > Borreliella > Borreliella sinica. The sequence continues at coordinate 28,983 of NZ_CP135180.1, forward strand.
TTTTTAATTCTTAAATTATGTTTATATATTATAATACAATATATAAACATAAGGAATTTATGCGAAATAAAAAATTGATAATAGTTGAATCACCAACGAAAGCAAAAACAATAAAAAAATTTCTTGATGACTCATTCTTAGTAGAGGCATGCATTGGTCATATTGTAGATCTACCAAATAATGCAAAAGAAATACCAAAAGAATATAAAAAATACGAATGGGCAAATATTTCTATAGATTATAACAATGGATTTAAACCAATTTACATTATTCCTAATAATAAAAAACCAATTGTATCAAAACTAAAAAAAATGACAAAAACAATCAATGAAATATATCTTGCAACTGACCAAGACAGAGAAGGAGAAACCATAGCATTCCACTTAAAAGAAGTATTAAAAATCAAAAATTATAAAAGGATGATATTTCATGAAATCACAAAAACTGCAATAACAGAATCACTAAAAAATACTAGAGATATAGATATGAATCTTGTTAATGCTGGTGAAGCTCGAAGAATATTAGACCGATTATACGGATACACTATTTCTCCATTACTTTGGAAAAAAATAGCTTATGGACTTTCTGCTGGGCGAGTACAATCTGTTGGATTAAAATTATTAATAGAAAAAGAAAAAACTAGAATAAATTTCAAAAAGGCCAATTATTATTCAATTTTACTTCAATGTAAACACGAAAAAAAAGATTTGCTGCTTGAAACAAAATTAGAAGAAATTGATGACAAGAATATAGCAGAAAGTAAAGACTTCATAAATGAAACTGGAAAACTTAAAAATAGCACAAAAACAACAATAATAAACCAGGACTTAATGGTTGAACTTGAAAAAGAATTGAAAAATGGGAAAAAAATTGAATTAATTTCAATAGAAACTAAAAAAATAACAATATCTCCTCCAAAGCCATTTACCACATCTACACTTCAACAAGAAATAAATAAGCGACTTAAAATTGGAACAAAGCAAATCATGCAACACGCCCAAAAACTTTACGAGCAAGGGTACATTACCTATATGAGAACAGACTCTCACAATATTGCTAAAATTGCAAAAACTAAAATAACAAAAATAATAAAAAACAAATATGGAGTAGACTATATAGAGAAAAAAGATAGAATTTATGAAAAAGAAAAAATGGCTCAAAATGCACATGAAGCAATAAGGCCTTCTGAAATGTTTATTCCAAATGAAAACATAGAAATAGAAAGCAAAACCGCTAAAGAAATTTACAAAATAATATGGGATAGAACCATTATTTCTGGGATGAAAGATGCAATAAAAGAAAATATAAAACTGATTTTTAAGTATAAAAACTTAATTTTCAAATCAAGTTTTACAAAAATAATTTTTGATGGATTTCTTAAACATGCTAAAGAAAAGGATGAATATCTTAACATAAATTTTGATTTAATAAAAAAGGGAGATATATTTTCTATAGTTAAAATGAAAAAAAGCGAACACGAAACAAAAGCTCCATTTAGATACACAGAAGCATCTCTTGTGCAAAAAATGGAAAAAGAAGGGATAGGTCGTCCTTCAACTTATTCTACGATTATATCGACACTTTTAGAAAGAGAGTATGCATTCAAGCTTAACAATGCATTAATACCGACAATAAAAGGAGCTGCGGTAATCAATCTTCTTGAGAAATATTTTCCAGTATTAATTGAACTAAATTTCACCTCTAATATGGAAGAAAAATTAGATAAAATAGCAATAGGAAAGCTAGATAAAATAAAATACCTAAGCAAATTCTACAATGGGAAAAAAGGACTAAAAGATACAGTAATGCAACTAGAACCCAAGATTAATTCCTCTGAATTTAGAACTGTTATTGAAAATCAAAACATGAAAAATAAAGATAGTAGCATTAATTACACAATAAACATTGGCAAATATGGACCTTATTTAATATTCAAGGGACATAATTATTCAATCAACACAACAACTCCATTAGAAAATTTGTATAAAAAAGATGAAATAGAAAAAATAATAAATGAAAAAGAATTAAAACCAAATGTACTTGGCATTGACCCTTTAACAGGACTTAATGTAATCTTTAAAAATACAATTTATGGAAACATAGTACAACTTGGGGAAGATACTTATGCTCCGCAAGAATACACAAAAAAGGGAAAACCTAAAAAATTAAAAATAATAAAAGCAAAAAAAGCATCAACTAAAAAAATTGACCCCGAAAACATAACACTAGAGCTTGCTTTAAAATTGCTCTCACTACCAAAACAGATTGGCATACATCCTCAAACCAATGAGCAAATCATTGCTGCAACTGGTGTTTTTGGAGATTACATTAAAACTGAGAGCGGAAGTATTGCTTGCTCGCTAAAAAAAGATGTAAAAGCATATGACATAACACTAGACAAGGCTATCAGCCTACTAGACGAAAGAGTTAATAAAGTGGGTATAATCGTTAAAATGATCACATTTTCTAAAAACAAAATCGGCAACAAAATATATATTTACAAAAAAAACGACAGATTTTATGCTAAAATTAAAAGAAAAAAGATTGATTTACCCGATAACATTAATCTTGACGAAGTAAATGAGAAATATGTATTCAGTTTGTTATAAATATGAATGATTACAAGCTTCCAATTTATAAGTACAAAGATGAATTAATTAAAGTCTTAAGACAAAATAATGTTTTAATCGTTGAAAGCCCAACAGGCAGCGGAAAAACTACACAACTACCAAGAATAATATATGAAGCAGGTTTTGCAAAATTAGGAAAAATTGGAGTAACTCAGCCAAGAAGGATAGCTACAATATCAATAGCTGAATATATTGCTAAACATATTGGTGTAAACGTTGGAGAAGAAGTTGGTTACAAAATAAGATTTGAAGAAATTACAAGTCCAAAAACCAAAATCAAACTAATGACTGATGGGGTGCTTTTACAAGAACTAAAAAAAGATACATTGCTTTATGAATATGACGTAATCATAATAGACGAAGCACACGAACGAAGTTTAAACATCGATTTTATATTAGGACTTATCAAAGACATTTCAAGAAAAAGAGACGACTTTAAAATCATAATTTCATCTGCTACAATCAACACAAAAATATTTTCAAAATATTTCAACAATGCTCCGGTTGTTAGCATTGAAACTATTGCCTACCCAGTACAAATAATATACAATCCCCCTCTTTTAAACACATCAAAAGGAATGATTTTAAAAATAAAAGAAATTGTCTTGAATGTAATAAAAGAAAAAAAAGCAGGAGATATTCTTATATTTTTATCTGGAGAAAAAGAAATAAAAGAAACTATAAAAGAATTACAAGAATTAAACTCAAAAAAAAATTTAATAATATTTCCTTTATACGGTCGAATGTCTAAAGAAGCTCAAGAACAAATATTTATAGCTACTCCTAAGAATAAAAGAAAAATAATAGTGTCAACAAACATTGCAGAAACTTCAATCACAATTGAAAATATTAAAATAGTAATCGATAGCGGAAAAGTTAAGACAAACAAATTCCAAACAAAAACACATACTTATTCACTCCAGGAAGTTCCAATCTCAAAATCATCAGCAACTCAAAGAGCTGGTAGAGCGGGAAGACTTTCAAAAGGAACTTGCTACAGACTCTATAAAAGGGAAGATTATCAACTAAGAGAAGATTACCAAAAAGAAGAAATATATAGAACAGACCTATCTGAGGTAATATTAAGAATGGCAGATATTGGAATCAGAGATTTTACCCACTTTGACTTTATCTCAAAACCATCAACGCATTCAATTCAAACTGCAAGCAAAATATTGAAGTCTCTGGATGCTATAAACAATAAAAACGAACTTACAGAAATTGGGAAATATATGATATTATTTCCATTAGTGCCAGCACACTCTAGAGCATTAGTTGAAGCGATGATAAATTATCCACAAGCCATCTATCAAACTACAATAGGTTTATCATTTTTATCCACAAGTGGAATTTTTCTACTACCTCAAAATGAAGAGACGGAAGCTAGACAAGCTCACTTGAAATATAAAAATCCAATGGGAGATTTAATTGGGTTTATTAATATATTTGAAGATTTTAAAAAAGCTACAAATAAAGAAGCTTTCACAAGGGAAAATTATTTAGACCTACAAGGACTTGAAGAAATAGTAAATGTGCAAATGCAGCTTGAAAATATTGTTAGCAAATTAAATATACCAATAATACAAAAAGGTGTTTTTGACAACGAAGGGTATTTAAAATCAATAATGCGAGGAATGAGAGATTATATTTGTTTTAAAACTTCAAAAAAGAAATATAAAACCATCAAAGCTCAAAACGTAATAATTCATCCTGGATCCCTTATTAATACCGATTCTGTAAAATATTTTGTTGCAGGCGAAATCATAGAAACTACAAAGATGTACGCAAGATCCATTGGGGTTTTAAAAAAAGAATGGATTGACGATATTAACCTAAATGAGGTGTTTAAGCATAAAAACATATCTGACAAAGAGGAACAAATAACAAATAACAAGCAGTCAAAAATTGGCAATGAAATCAAAATAGGAAAAAAAATTTTCAAAGTGGAGTATAAAAATAACATTTGCATAATAAAAATTAGCCTGGAATCATTAAAAGAAATGATTTCAAAAGATGAATTAAAAATTCAAAATAATGAAAATTTTAAAAAAATTAAAGTACAATTGATGCATAAAAATGTAACGGTTCTTAGCAATAAAAAATTTTTAGAAACTATAGAAATAGTCAAAGGCATGGGAAAAAATTGGCATTGTATAAAAAAATATGAAACAAACAATGTAAACATTGACGATCCTGAAAAAATGAAAAATCTTTTAGAATGCACAATGCAGTTTATAAGTTATCCCTCTAAAAAAAATGCTCTTTTCTTATCATTAGAAACAGATCGCTTCGGGAATTTTAGACTTAAACCCAAACAAAATTTCATAATGGCAATAGAAGAATCTATGGAAAGCATAAAAAGTCTGATAGAAACAGAAGAGCACATACAAAAACTACATTCTATAAAAAAATTAATAAATAAAGTTTATAAAAAATTAAATTATTTTTTTTAAAAAAACTGAACCTTAAAGGCCTTATTATAATAGAAAAGATAATAATAAAGTATTATTCAAAGTTAGAAAAAACACTAACAATAATTTTAAATCATTTTCATTATTCTCAAAACAAAGTTTATAATAACTTATGGATTGGTTATCCTTTTTTTATGTTTTATTATTTTCAGTAATTACTCCTTTTACACTACAAAGCAATAATAAGGAAAATACAGAAAATTTAATAAAGCTATATATGCTTTATGATTTAACTAATAACTTGCCAAAGGAATTAGAAATAATAAATAAAATCAAAAATTTTGACTTAGAACAATACTACATACTAATTGCAAAATATTGTCTAAAAATCAAAAAATATAAAGAGGCTAATAATTTTTTAAACAAAATAAATGAAAAAAATATTAAAAATCAAAAAATAAAAACTGAAATAATTTCATTAAAATTACGAATAAACGAAGATAATATTAATGAAGAAGAAATCAACAAAATTTTAAATACTGAAAAAAATATAGATGTAAAAATACTCTATCAAATATTTAATATTATAAAATTTAAAAATAAAAAATTAGCAACACAGATTAAAAACCTAATATTAACAAACTATCCCAAAAGCATTTATTCTTATAAAATAAAAAGAAATGAATAAAAAAATATTAACACTGCTAATATTGATTTTAAGTATTGCATCATTAATGCTATCCAAAGCAATCACTAAAAAAGCCAACTACCAAATTATTAAAGGTTATTCCATGAATAGCAATTATGTTCTAGTAAAAATTGAAAATAAAGATCTAAGATTCACTATATCAAAACCTATTTATGACAAAAAACTAAATGATTACTACTTCAAAGGGCAAACAACAAGTAATTTCTTAATTTCTAACAACGTTGACATTGCAATCAACACAAGTCCTTACGAAGTTAAACAAAACATGTTTTTTCCAAAAGGACTGTACATATATAATAAAAAAATGATTTCAAAACAAGTAGCTAACTATGGAGAGATTGCAATAAAAAACAATAAAATTATATTAAATCCTAAAGAAGACGAAATAAAAACCTCTGATTATGGATTTAGCGGATTTTTCGTTTTAATCAAAAATGGAGATTATAAGAAAAACTTCAAAGACGTAAAGCACCCAAGAACAATAATAGGAACTGACAAAAATAACAAGTATTTATTTCTTGTTACAATAGAAGGAAGGGGTGTAAACAATAGCAAAGGGGCTTCTCTTAATGAAGCTATTGATTTTGCATTAAAATATGGAATGACTAACGCCATTAATCTAGATGGGGGGGGATCAAGTACCCTTGTTGTAAAATCAAATAACGCTCCTCACAAATTAAATTTTACTGCAAACATCTTCGGACAAGAAAGAGCTGTTCCATTCCATTTAGGAATAAAACTCCCTAATTAGAGAATCTCCAACCAATATTAAATCCAAGCATAATCTCGGTTGTTAACCCAGAAAAATTTTTATAATTAGAAAATGGGGAGATAGAAAGCATAAACAAAGGCCTAACGTATAAACCCTCAATATCAGGAATAAAAAAATCGGCAGCAAGTCCCATACTTAAAAAAAATAGATTGAAATTGTTAGAATTATTAGAACTCAAATCAAAGGCATATTTAACCCCGATTAATGGAAAAAGCATTCTAATCTGTTCTTTAAAAATCATTGGATATGTTCCATAAAGCCCAATTGATAAATATCTCCCATTGTGGGTAGTAACAAAGGCCTCTTTGTAAGACATTTCAAAAAGTGCATAATTTGCATCAAAAAATAAATTAAAATTAATCCCATGATCTGATCTAGTAAAATTTGGAGCAAATTTGGTGGAGCTTGTTTTATCAGTATAATTAGTAAATTGATAGGAAAAACCTCCGCCAAAAGAAAGTGGATAAGAAACAATTAAATTATTAGAAGAGACGAGAAATAAAATAAAAAAAAGATATTTCTTCATTAACAATCCTTAAAAATTCTAAAAAATACTATACTATTATAGTAGCACACTAAAGTAGTATATAGAAAATCAAGGAAATTATGAATAAAAAAATATTATATTTAATATCTTTAATTCTTTTAGCTTGCAATAACAATAACAAAATTCCTCTCATTCAAAAATTGAATTTGCCCAAAAGTAGCATTCTTGGTTTTAGCAATAAAGTGGGCATAATAATAAAAGACTATGCTCTTCTTAGTAAAAGCATTAATAAAAATAGCGAATTGAATTATGATTACGCAATTCTACTTAGAAAAGATGAAGTAGTAAAAATTGAAAAAACATTAGAAAAAACAGAACGCTATGGAATTGAAGGGAATTGGATCCTAGTCAATTACAAAGGGACTAAGAGCTACATCTTCAGCAAAGACATAAACATAGTCAACAATCTAATAATTGAACATTCTAAATAACTTCACTACATACATAACCTGAAAAAAAGTTAGATCAATGTAGCTAGTTATTTACTTTTTTTCTTATGTCTATTTTTTCTTCTTTTTTTCTTTCTTTTATGAGTAGAAATTTTTTTTAATTTTCTTTTTCTTCCGCAAGGCACTCCTTAAATCTCCTTATCAACTATTAAAAATTAAATTCAAAATGTTATCTAAATCATCCTCTGGATGAAACCACAAAACATCAGAAATTTTGGCAAAAAAGGTCATTTGCCTTTTTGCATATAAAACCGAATTTTTGTTTATCAAATTAATTATATCATTTAAACTGTAAAAAGGTCTACTTTTCCATAATAAAAACTCATTATAGCCTATCCCTTTAAAAGCTGGAGTATTCTCATTATAACCCTTACTAAACAACTCTTTAATCTCAAAAAGCAATCCACTGCTAAGCATTTCATTAATTCTTATTGATATTCTAGTTTTCAAATCTTCAAAAGATCTTTTAAGCCCTATGATCACAATATTTTCAAATTCACTATTTTGTTTTTTTTTAAATTGACTAATAGGGATTCCTGTTTGGTAGTAAACCTCAAGAGATCTTTTAATGCGATAAATATCATTCTTATTTAGCATATTAAATCTAATGGGATCTACATTTTTTAATTCTTTTAAAAGATAAGATTTGCCTTTAAGATTTAAGAGATTGTTCACATGAATTCTTATTTCAGAAGTAACCAAAGGAGTTAAAGGAAATCCATCCTTTAAATGCTTAAAATAAAAAGCAGTACCGCCCACAAATATAGGAATTTTTTTTTTCTGCCTTATTTCTTTTACTATTCTTAAAGCTTGTTCATAAAAAATTCCAAGGGTATATTCTTTTTCGGGATCTAAAAAATCTACTAAATGATGCTTTATATGTTTCATTAAATTTTTACTTGGCTTTGAAGAAGCTATATTGAATTCTTTATACACTTGAATAGAGTCAACATTAATAATTTCCGCTTTATTTTTTGGGAAATGAAACAAAATATCGCTTTTACCCACAGCTGTAGGGCCAAAAATAAAAATTATTCTATCTTCCTTCAATTGAATAGCTAAATTTACCGCTCAAAACATCATTAAAAGCTTGCCCTAATATTTTATCATCAAACATAGTATGCTCTGCTAAAGAAATATTGTCTATGATTTGCTCTGTACGAATTATAGTAGCAACAACAAGTTCATAAAAATTTCCATCAAAATCTTGAATTTTTTTTAAAGGTACCTTAGTCATTTTATCTCCTTACAAGCTAAAAATATTAAAATATTAAATCGACTTAGTTAATTTTTTAAGTTTCTTTTATCAATTTCATCTCGAATTAATTTAAAAACTTCATTTGGATTAATATTCGTAACGTCAATCACTAAATCGGTATTTGAAAAATAATCATCAATATCTATATTGTAAATAGCTAAATATCTTTTTCTATCATTTTCATCTCTGTTAAAAGTACTGCTTAAAACATCAGAATACATGCCCCCCTCTCTAGTCATTATTCTCTCAGCCCTAACTTCCATTTTAGCATAAAGATATATTTTTAAATCAGCACCCTTAGAAATCCAAATAGCAAGACGAGAAGCAAGCACTGTATTATTTTTTTTAGCAAGTAAAGATAATCTCTTATCAAGATATCTATCCCAGTAATAATCATCTCTTCCTATTATCTCTTTTTCATAAAACTCCGAAAAAGGAATATTATGCTCTCTTGCAATATCATGAAAAGTGTAATTAATAAACTCAAGACCATAATGTTTTGCAATCATGCTACTTACAGTAGTATTACCACAACCACTCTTACCAGAAAGAGCTATTTTCATTCAACATTCCTTATTTGCTCTTTTATTTTTTCTAAATTTAACTTCATATTTAAAATCAAATTCTTAATATCAAGATCAACCGCCTTATTACTCATGGTTGTTATCTCTCTGTGCATTTCTTGAGAAATAAATTCAAGAACTTTACCACATATCTCATATTCAAGATTTTTATAAAAAGTTTCTATATGAGAATCTAAGCGTATGATCTCCTCATTGATATCTAGACGAATTGCCATTTTAGCTGCCTCTTCTGCAATATTTATATCTCTAAATTCATCCATTAATTTAGAGATATTTTCTTTAATACTTGCAAATAATCTGACATTTATATCATTACAAGCATCCTTAACAATTTTAAGATCTCGCTCTATTAGCATAAGAGTTGACACTATATCCGATTTAGTATTTTTTCCTTCAAAACTTCTTCCATTATTGTAATGAAATAAGGTTTCCTCTAAAACACCCTTAAACAAACCATAAATCTCTTCTTGATGTTCACTATCCTCATCAACTATCAAAGCTCCTTTTAATGATAAAAAATCACCCAAACTTAGCTCGCTCTTAATATTAAGATCGGTATGTGCCAAAGATTCTCTAAGTCTAGAAATAGCCTCAATATAATTGGGATTAACTGTAAAATTCATACGAGGAACCAATTCTTTATATCCTACATTTAAAAAAACATTGCCTCTGCTGATATATTTTGAAATCAAATTTCTTATATCAAGATCATAACCAGAAAAAATTTCTGGTAACTTAAGTTTAAATTCTAAAAATTTTCCATTATAAGACTTTAAATTAACACTAAACATATAGTTACCAATTATCTTTTCCAAATAAAAAAAACCCGTCATACTTTTCACTATAATACCCTTACAGAAAATCGTGTAAAATAAAATTATTTCCAGCGCCCATTGTAATAAACAAGTCTCCCGATATTAATAAACTTTTTATAAATTCAACAGAATCTTTGACATTTTTAAAAAAATAAGTGTTTTTATTTAATTTTTTAATATTTAAAAACAATTTAACAGAAAGTTCGTCTGGATCAAAATTTTCCCTATTGGAAAGATATATATTGTGCAAAATTAATATATCAGCAACACCCAGAACATTAACAAAATCATCAAAAAATTCTTTTGTTCTTGTGAAAGTATGGGGCATAAAATCTAAAATTATACGCCTGTTCTTATAAAAATTTTTAATACCAAGAAGCGTATCTCTAATTTCCCTGGGATGATGAGCATAATCGTCCATGTAAATTACCCCCTTTACCTCTTTAACAACTTCAACCCTTCTTTTTATACCACTATAATTTCTTGCAATTCTTTTTATTGCCACTTCAAAATCAAAAATTGACTTTCCGTTGCTTTCTAAAAAAAGATTTAAAGCCAAAAGTGCTGCTGAGAAATTTAATACATTATGAAGCAAAACGGTCCTAAGCTCGACATTATATAAGCCTAAAAAAGAAAAACAAAAATACTCATTCTTAACTGCAATGTTATTTATTTGGAAATTAGACAAATCTCCAGATCCAAAACTAAAAATATTTATATCTTTTCTATTTATTTGTCTTTTAATTTTAAGCAAATTATTATCATCAGAATTAATTATTAATATTCCATTTTTCTTTAAATTATTAATATATTGTAAAAAAGCACCTTCAAGGGTCTCATAATTTTTAAAAAAATCAACATGTTCAAAATCAACATTGGTTAAAATGAGCATATCAGGGCTAAAATGCAAAAAATGTTTTTTATACTCACAAGTTTCAACAATAAAAATATTACTAATATCGGATATTGAAGAATTACCTCCAAAATCTTTAACACTTGATCCTACAATAACATTGGGATTTAATCCTAATTTGTTAAAAAGAATGCCTAAAAACGCAGTAGTGGTGGTTTTGCCGTGAGATCCTGCAATCCCAATACTATAATACTTTCTAGAAAGCTCGCCAAGAACCTCAGGATAAGGCAAAATAGGTATATTCAATTCTTTTGCTTCAAGCAAAACTTGCAAACCGTCCTTATCGTAAGCTGAAGAATATACTATTAAATCAAAAACTTTATCAAGCTTTTTTAACGAAAACTCATAAATATTTTCATAATAAGATATTTTATTATTACTTAAAATCTCATCAGTATAAAATTTATCAGGAACATCTACCCCCTCTACATAATATCCTTTTGAATTTAAAAAACAAGCCAGAGAACAAACTCCGCTCCCTTTTATTCCTACAAAAAAAATATTATTTAAACTCTCAAAATCAACCTTCATAGCTCTCTTCTAAATAATCTTTTTTGTCATAAAATTTATGTATAACTATATCAATAGATAATATATTAATTATTGTATACTTAAGTACATTTGTAATAATGTAAGTTCTAAGCATTTCTGCATTATTAAGCAAATTATTTCCAAGAGGGATGTTTAAAAATAGCTTAAAAAGATAGTTACTTCCATCTTTTTTTATTTTAAGATCATAAACAATGTAATTTCTATCATACTCAGAAACACAATGTTCAATAATTTGCCTTACAGCTCGCTTTGAAATAGATAAAACGCCTTCTTCATAAAAATGGGGCCTTACAACAGATCGAATGTAATTCTTTTTCTTAGTAAAGAACCACCCGCTTTTAAAAAAAACTTTAATTGGATTTAATAGCAAATTAGGTCTAACGGGTGTTATTTCAAAAGAAGCTGCTGGTACAACATGCTCTCCCATTTGCCTTGAAATCTTTGCTTTTTCTATTTCTTGCCTAGTTGACACATCTGTTATGTAAATAATCTTAAAAATATTTGGCAATAAAAGTCTTGAAATTATTTTATCTATCATTTTAAGACTTGTTCCTAATATTAATATTTTATTGAATTTTTCTTTTCCAAGAACCTCAAGCATTTCTCTACAATGAGAATCATCTTCAAATACAGAACGCTTTACTGCCCTAAAAACATTATCTTCAAACTTAGCAGAACTTCCAGCAATAATTTTCATGTTTTTAATTAACACACCATCATCAATTATTAAAGGTATTGAATATTTGTCTGCTACTAAATGCGATCTAAAGCTCTTGCCAGTTCCAGCAGATCCTACTAATGCATACACCTTTACTCTAACAAATTTATGCTTAATGCTAGTTGCAAAGTTTTTAACCTTGCTTAATATTTTTTTTAAAAAAAAATTACTTGAAAAATTCTGAAAATTCATAATCATCAAAAATATCTTTTACTTGCTTTAAAAATTCTAAACTAGGCTTAGCGTAAAATTCATTCTTTTTAAAGAAAACTTCATTAAATTTTACCAAAAAAGCATGTAAAAAGTAATTGCTTTTCTTGAATTTATTATGATATTTCTTATCATTAATTAAAGGATGATTGTTAAACGAGCACTGGGATCTTATTTGATGGGTAAACCCCGTTTCAATAACAATCTCAGCAAGAGTAGCACTTTTGGAAGACAATATTGGATTAACTCTTGTAACGGCATTAATAAACTCTTTATCCTGCAAAACAAAAGTTTTTCTTAGTCTTTTATTTCTAAATAAATGATTTTTATAAACAACAGCTGACTTAATCTCACCTAAAAGTATGGCAAAATATTTTTTAGTTATAGAACCACTACTAAATGCCGTGCTTAGCTTTCTTGCAGCATTTATATTTTTCGCAAAAATAATAATGCCAGAAGTATTTCTATCAAGTCTGTGAACCGCCGAGGGCTTAAAGCTTAATGAGCTTAAATCTTCCTTTAAAAGATAAGCATTTACTAAAAAATCAAGAGAATTTTTGCCTCCATGAACTAAAATACCCCTTTGCTTATCCACAACAAGCAAATCACTATCCTCATAAATTATTCTTTTTTGAATACATTGAAAATCAATATTACTTTTATAAAATTTATCTGAAGCTAAGTTCAAACTTTGACCTAAAGATTTATACAAATAAATTTTGTCACCTTTACAAACTCTGCACGAAAAATGTGATTTTAGACCATTTAACCTAATATCACCCTTTCTAATATGTTTTATTATCCTAACTTTAGGTAGATTCAAAATCTTAATTAAAATTGAATCTAATCGCTTGCCATCATCGTTGGCAAGAACCTCTAAAAAAATATACTTATCTAAACGCAAGAAATAATCATCCTGATAGGCTTTTGCTATACTTTTTACAAAAAAAATTAACTATTAAAAATGTAAATATAGAAACAAAAAATGAAGGGAAAACGGGATGGAAAAACCAAATATTCAAACCAAAGCATAAAATACACAAATAGAATATCAACCCCAAAACCATAGACACAAATGCTGCTGTTTTGCTTACAAAATTTAAATAAAGTCCAAAAACAATAATGGGGAAAAACGAAACTTCTAAAGCTCCAAAAGCAAAAATATTAACAAAAAATAAAAAATTGGGGGGAAAGAAAGAAAATACAAGTATTATTAAAATAAAAAAAACATTAGAAATCGTTATTATTCTACTAATCTTTACATCTTCTTTTAAATCTTTTTTATAAATAAATATTGATTTTATTAAAACAGATGTTATTAAGAGCAAATTTGAATCCACTGTAGACATTATTGCGGATAAAAGACCTATAAAAAAAATAAAACAAGAAATAGGATTTAAAACTTTTAAAGCTACATTTAAAACAACTTTATCATCTGGATTTAAATCTGGAAAAAGAATAATAGCAAAAAAGCCTATCAAATGCATCAAAACGATTAAAAAGCTGATAATAAAAGTAGAAATGGGAAGAGAGAACTTTATAGCATTTTCATCTTTAAATGCTATAAAGTTATTAACAATCTGAGGCTGCCCTAATATTCCTATTCCTATCAATATCCAAAAAGAAATGATATATTGCGGTTTAAGGTCAATATTTGAAGGAAGTAAAAGGTTTTTATCCAAACTAAACGATGCCGTCTTGAACAAATTGCTAATGCCTCCTCCTAAATCTAACATCTTGGAAAACAAAATAACAGATGAAACTATCATTAAAAATCCTTGAATCAAATCCGTATAAGCCACAGCCTTAAATCCACCAAAAAATACATAAATAAAAACCAATAGGGTAAAAAATAAAAGACCAACCGCATAATCAATACCCAAAAAAACCTCTATAAGTTTAGCACCACCTATTAATTGAGCAGAAATCAAAAACATGGAAAAAAAAATTAATACACAGCCACTCATTAACGCTAAAAAATCACTTTCATATCTGTATTTAATATAATCAATAATATTTATTGCATTAATTTTTTTTGATTCTCGATTTAATTTTTGACCAACAATCATAAAAGCAATTAAAGTTGTGGGAATTTGTATTGTAGCTAATAATATAAAAGATAACCCATACTTATAAACAGCAGAGGGACCAGAAATAAAACTGCTAGCACTAATATAGCTAGAAGAAAATAATAAGGCCATAATAATAAAATTAATATTTCGATTTGCAAGAAAATACTTATTTAATAACAAAAACTGCCTCTATTTTTTTAAAAAAGAACATAAAAATAAAAAAATTATCTATAATGTATTAAGTTTTACTAATTATTAAAATAAAAAAACAAACCAAAAAAAAATTTATAATAGGGAACAAAATTCCCGATCCAAAAAACCACAAAGGAATATTAAATATAGTAGCTGATGTGTCGACAAAATAGGCAAAACAAATCCATAAGAAAAATATACAAACATACAACAATACAGCGTACAAAATCCTATTTCTCATTTAAAACAACCTTGGCAAAAGAGCACTAAACTTTATAAACTCAATATAATATATATATTACATGATATACATTATATAATATCTTACATGAGTTATATTATATGAGTAAAAATAAGAATATATTAATTGGTATATGTGGGGGTATAGCCTCTTATAAATCAGTTTATATAGTTTCTAATTTTGTTAAACTAGGATACAACGTCAAAGTTGTAATGACAAAAAATGCAACCAAATTTATTACTCCATTAACTTTAGAAACCATTTCTAAAAACAAAATAGTTACTAATTTGTGGGATTTAAACCATAATGAGGTTGAACATATAAAAATTGCGAAATGGGCTCATCTAATCCTTATTATTCCCGCTACTTATAATATAATATCTAAAATTGCATCAGGAATTGCTGATGATGCATTAACTACAATAATATCTGCAAGTACAGCGCCTACTTATTTTGCAATAGCAATGAATAATATAATGTATTCAAACCCTATTTTAAAAGAAAACATAAAAAAGCTTAAAAATTATCATTATAACTTCATTGAACCTGATAAAGGATTTTTGGCTTGCTCATCAAATGCCTTAGGGCGCCTTAAAAATGAAGACAAAATTATAAAAATAATATTAAATGAATTTAATCAAAAAGATTACCTAAAAAACAAAAAAATACTAATAACGGCATCCAGAACTGAAGAGTTCATAGACCCAATTCGCTATTTTTCAAATAAATCAACGGGAAAAATGGGATTTTGTTTGGCAAAAGAGGCTATTAAACTAGGGGCTCAAGTTACAATCATCACGGGCCCAACCAATGAAAATGAACCTGAAGGGGTCAATATTATAAAAATCAAAACCGCAATGGAAATGTATAAAGAGATTCTCAAAATATACAATAAATTTGAAATAATAATTGGGGCTGCGGCTGTTGCCGATTTCAAACCCAAACACATTTTTAATAATAAAATTAAAAAAAATAAAACCAACAAATTATATATAAAATTAGTAAAAAATCCTGACATAATCCAACACATAGGACACAATAAACTTAAAAACCAAATTGTTGTTGGATTTTGCGCTGAGGATTCTAAAAATTTAATTCAAAATGCCAAAGAAAAATTAAAAAAGAAAAATTTGGACTTTATCATCGCAAATGAACTTAAATACTTTGGTTCAAACTTAAACAAAGCCTATATAATAAATAAACAAAGCATAAAAGAACTGCCAGAAATGAAAAAATCAGAAATGGCTAAAGAAATTTTAAAAATCTTCTACTAAATAAGAGTTTAAAAAATTATTAGTAGTCAATAATCTTTTAAAAGCATTTTAATATATTCAGAGTTAGTTTCACTTTTAATTTTTTTAAGTTTATCAGAAAGAGATGAAGATTTATTATAAATAGCTCCTTTTAATGCAAAATGCCTTAAATCAACATTTTTACTGTCAATGATTTTAGAATAAAAATTATCAAAATTACCCTTTTTGCCAGCTAACATTGAAGCAATGCCTTTTAAAACATTTGAAGGTCTATTAACATTTTCTTTGTTAACAATTTCTAAAGCAATTGACAATGCTTTTAAAGAATCCTTATCCAAAAGGTAGCTAAACATTGAAATTTTAAAATTATTGTCAATTTTAAAATCAAGCATGATATTTTTCATCTCAATATCCTCAAGATCCATATCAATTAAAGCCTTTGCAGAAGCTTCCCTAACTTTAAGAGATGGATCGCTTTTAATCTTATAAATCAAAATATCCCTTGCTGAAGAATCCTTATGTCCTTTAATTGCATTAATAGCTTTAAATCTAATATTATCATCAGAGTCTCTTAAAAATCCTTGTAAAATATCTTTGGATTTTAAAGAAGGATCTTTGGATAAAGCAGTAATAATAGCCAATTTAACATTTAAATTATTATTATTGCTCTGAAGATATAAATCAGCATTTGTGGTTACTTTATCTGGAGCAATGTACGACAATGCTTCAATTGCAGCGGCTTTAATTGATGGATTCTCATAACTATCCAGTGAAATTTCATAAATTCTATTTTGGTAATCAACAGCAACCATTTTTCCCAGAGCAATAAGTATTTCTCTTCTAGCACCATCATTTCCAGAATATTTTTCAAAAACTTCCATCATATTCTTAGAATATTCAAGAGAATTGAGTTCTCCTAAATAATAAGCTACAATAGATACCACATTGCCTTCTTTATTTTCAAGAATCTCAATAAGAGTTTTTTTTAATTTCTCCTTATCATCAAACTCCTTAAGATACGAAATTGCCAAGCTAAGTAAAGCATTTGAATATCTTTTACTCTCGTAATTTTCAAGAATATAATTTGCTGTATCAATGCCTCCTGAATACTTAAGAGAAATAAACAATTCAAGAATTTCCTTTTTAATCTCAGCATTAAAAGTTTCTTCAAGTCTTTTTTTAAGAGAAAAATTATATTGACTATCACCTGATTTTTTAAGAGCTTTTATAATGCTTGTAACTTGACTGTCAAGTCCATAAAGAATCGTATCGTTAACATACTTACCATCTAAACCAACATTAGAAAAATTCTCAACTTTAGAAGATTTTTTTTTCTCAAGCTTATTTTCTATAACTTCAGGCAACACAGGGAGATTAGGAAGAACTGGGGGATTAACATTTTGGGCATACATATTTAAAATAAGCAAAAAAAATAAAAATTTAAAACAATTCATAAAGCATCCCTCCTAATAAACCTAAAAAGCTTATTTATTCCTAAAACAGAATAACAAATAAACAAAATAAAAATGCTAACAATTCCTGCCGCAGTTAAAAAATAAAAATTTTTTAAACTAAAGCCCAGATCCCAGTTAAGCTTCTCAAAAAAGAAATAAATTAAATACAAAGGGACAAGCGTAACAATTGCCTTTAAAATAACCAATAAAATCCCAATTAAATCAATTTTAACTCCACTTTTTAATATTATAAAATAAAAAACAATCGCACAAATCATAAAAGAAATAGATTGCGCTAATGCCAAAGCATTCAAACCGTAATAATTAATACCAAAAATAGAAAGTAGAATATCAAGAATAGAAAATAAAACACTCAAATAAAATGGTGTTTTTGCATCACGAATAGAAAAATAATATTTTTGAAAAAAATTAAACATTGAATAAAAAAGTAAACCTAAAAGAAAACATTTTAAAACGCCCGCTGTTTTTTGAGTATCATAAATAGAAAACTTACCTCCCATAAGAAGTAAATTTAAAATATAATCAGACCAAATAAACATCAAAAAAGACACAGGAATAAAAATCAACAATAAAATTTTAATCCCATCTACCAAAAGAGCATTTAATTTTATATTATTTCCCAAAACAGCATACTCTGCCATTTTGGGAAAAATTACTGTTGCAATAGAAACATAAAAAATTCCTACAGGAAGCTGATAATAAACTACAGCATTACTAAGGATGGAAACACTTCCTATTTCAAGAGTAGATGCCAATGCAAACGAAATCTGCTGAGTAACGATTGAAATAGAAAATCCAAAAATCATGCGAACCCATCTACCTAAAAAATTCAAAAATACCTTTTCCCTAAAATAAAATGTTGGTTTCCAGACAAAACCAATCATATAGCAATTTACAAAAGGAATCAGAAATTGTAAAAATCCTCCAAAAATTACGCCAATAACAGCACTGTATATTCCAAAACGACTATACAATAAAAATATGCTCAATATTATTCCAAAAGAAAACATAATAGGTGAAAATGAGGGAATAAAGAAAATTTTATATGAATTTAGAACAGATATGAAAATTGAGGATAAACTTATTAATAAGATATATAATACCAAATAACTAAATATAGAACTTGCAAAAATTAAACTTTCTCCCCTATAATAAGACAAGAAGTACATAATAGGTTTTGCAAAAACACTCATAGTTAAAACAATTAAACCAATAGAAATAACATTAAAGGTTATGACGGTTCTAAAAAAAGAAACAGCTTTTCCGTGTGATTTGTTTTTTTCATATGTGAATTCGGGTAAAAAAGCCGAAGTCATTGCACCCTCTGAAAGAATTTTACGCAAATTATTAGGAATATTGAAAACATAGTTAAAAATATCAGTATCAAGATTTGCACCAAAATAATAAGAGAAAATTTTTACCTTTGCAAACCCCATTATTCGTGAAATAAAAGTGGAAATCATGACCAAAACTGTAGAAATAACATATTTATTCATCTAAATTACCCTCTTCATACTTTTTCAAATATGAAGCTCTAAAATTTAAAAAATTATCATTTAAAATTGCAGTTCTGATTTTTGAAATCAATCGAAACATATAGTGAATATTATGCTCACTTGCCAAAATTATTCCAAAAAGCTCTTTCGATTTTATCAAATGTCTTAAATATCCTCTTGAATATCTTGTACATAAAGTACAACCACAATTTTTCTCTACCTGAGAAGTATCATCCTTGTATTCCTTTCTACTAATGCGCATTATTCCATTATCTGTGAGAAGAGACCCGTGCCTAGCAATTCTTGCGGGATTAACACAATCAAAAATATCGATGCCATAGTATATAGCATCAAGTATGTAATGGGGAGTACCAATACCCATTACATATCTTGGCTTTTCTTTTGGTATTAGCAAAGAACTATATTCAAGAATTTCCAAATATTTTTCTCTCGGCTCTCCAACAGAAATACCTCCAATAGCAACACCAGGACTGTCTAATTCTAATATATCGTTGATGCTTCTTTTCCTTAAATCTTTAAAAAAATTTCCTTGGGTTATTAAAAATAAAAGGCCATTATATCCCTCTTTTTTATTTTTATAAGATTTGAATGTACTACGAGCCCAATTGGTTGTAATATTTGTATATAAGTTGGCTTCATTATAATCAATACCATAAGAACTACAAATATCAAGGGGCATAATAATATCACTACCAAAAATCTCTTGCATAGCAAATACTCCCTCAGGGGTGAAGTAATGACAAGATCCATCTAGATGAGATTTAAAATGCACACCTTTTAAATCAATTTTTCTTAAACCAGAAAGAGAAAACACCTGAAATCCACCCGAATCAGTTAAAAAATTTTTATTCCAAGTTGTAAAATTATGAAGACCCCCATATTTTTCAATAGTTTTAATGCCTGGTCTTAAATATAAATGGTAAGTATTTGCAAGCATTAAATTGCATTCCAATTTCTCAAGAACAGAATGTTTTAAACCTTTCATTGCCCCCAAAGTACCAACAGGCATAAAACAAGGAGTATCTACTCTGCCATGGGGAAGATTTAAAAATCCAACCCTTGCATTAGAATGTTTGTCATTCTTAATTATTCTAAACATATAAACACCCTAAATAATCATTATATATATCATTTCCTAACAATCCTATAAACAAGAAAATTGATAATCAAAAAAAATATGGTTGTAAAAGAACTTGCTACATATATATGCAAATAGCCAAGATCAGCTAAAAAATTAAAAATTACAATAGAAATGACATAAACAACGGCAAAAGCAATGCTATTTAATAAACTTAGTATAAAAATATTTTTTTTAAGAGCAAGAGCAATAAACCCAACAGTAAAACTAAGAAGAATCAATCTAAATGAAAAAAATACCCTATTTAGCAAATCAAACAATGCATCAGAATAATTTAAATGTTCATTTTTGAGAAAACTTATCCAATTAATAAGTTTAGTAAAATTTAATGCCTTTGACGACAACATCATGATTCTTATGTAATCTGGCTCCAGCTTAATAATTCCCGTCCCATCAAGAACACCATAAGAATTCTCCTCAATTTTTCTACCAACATTAACAAACTCTCTAACACCATAAAGCTTCCATTTATCATCTTTCCATTCAGCTTTATTTATATCATACCTTTTTTGAAAATCATCTTTATTGTCTTTAATTATAATAATTAAGTTAGAAAAAGTATTCTCATCAATATCATAAGATTTAATATTATAGATTTCTCTAGCAAAATCTCTAATTATTATAGTTTTATCGCTAGCTCCGCCATCACCAATACTATTTTTAATAAGAATATCTCTTCTTGCTGCACTATCTATTACTAAATAATTATCAAAAAAGAAAAGAACAACTGAAATAAATATGCTAATCAAAATAAATGGTCTCAATATCCTGGTAAGCGAAACCCCGCAACTAAAAAGCCCTATTATTTCATTTCTCATAGAGAGATTGCCAATAAGATTGGAAATGGCAAAAAGAAAAGATAAAGCAACTCCATCAGAGAAAGCTTTTGGCAAATACAAATAATAAATATAAAGAATATCCTTAAAGTCAATATTCTTTTCAAGATAATTGAGAAGATTGACAAATAAATCACCAAGCACAATTAAAATCATGAAAAGCAAATTCATGGATAAAAAGGTAAGAATGATGCTTTTTGCAAAAAGCTTATCTATTTTCATTTTTTTAATAATCTCAAAAAAAGAATTGCTCCTGCAACAATTAAAATCAAATTGGGCAAAATAGTAACAACGATGGGATTTGGTGCATACTGAACAGTATAAACTTTTCCACCAATAAACATTACCCAATAAAAAACACAAACAATAATTGAAATTACAAGTTCAAGAATAATAGAATATTTCCTATTGGAATACATCCCCATTGAAAAAGCCAAAAAAATGAAAAATAAAACCGAAAGTGGCAAACTAATCTTTTGATAAAATTCAAGATTAAACAGAGCTAAATTTTGGATCATGCTTTGATCTTGATAGGGTTTAAAACTTGAATTTAGATTATACATATAGTTTAAATTTTCAAAAACATAAGATTCATCTACATAGTAGTTTTGATTATATAAATAATTTAAATAAAGGTTTGAAAAATTTAAACTTAAAAAATCCCCTTCTAGATTATTTTTTATATTTGAATCTGCAATTGAATTGTTTTGTTTTCTAATTAATTTTATAACATCTCTCATACTCATTTGCGAAGGAGTTATATAATTTAATAAAAAACTATCGCTAAATGTTACCTGATCGATTGAATATTTCATCTTATCTGCATAAAAATAATCATAAAATCCACTCTCACTGTCAGTTAAAGCAATAGATAGAACATCGTTCAAAATAAAATAAACTTGAAAATTTTCTTTTCTAATATCAAGATTTTTTGCCATAAATATTCTATCAAAGCCCTTAAGCCCAGTGTTATCAAAAAAAGTTACATTTTTATAGCCATTTTCTGATTTCTCCCCAGAAACAAAAATTAAATCTCCATATTGCTTGCTTGAATAAGGCTTTAATACTAAATGAGGAACTTCTTCTTTTATTTCATTAAAAATTTTCAATCTACCAATAGATCCCAGTGGAAGTAAAATATCATTAGATATAAAAGATATAATAACAATAATTACTCCCAATTTAAAAAATGGAACAAGTAAATCAAAAATTGATATACCAATTGAACGAAAAGCTAAAATTTCATTATGAATCTTGAATTTATGAATAGTGAGAATTACCGAAATCAAAGAAGCAAAAGGTGGAGAAAGCGCAATCACCATGGGAAGAGAGTATATGATAAAAATAAAAGCTTTTAAAAAGGGAACATAATTTTGAAGAAGTATTCTCATAAAAAATAAAATTTGATTTATAAAAAACACGAAAAAGAAAAATAAAAACGTAATTAAAAAATATTTAAAAAATTCTGCAATTATGTAAGATTCATAATTGCTTTTTAATATTTTCATCTATAAAAACCAAGCCGTTATTAAGAGTACCAAGTATGACATAATTTCCAAATCTAGAAACTTTTATTAAATTTAAATTAAGAAGCCCATTACTAGGTCCAAAATAGTCCCAATTATTATTTTCAGAATCATAAATCAATAACCCATGATCAAAAGTTGCAAACAACAACTTTTTATCTTTAATCTCCATATCCATAAAATAATTAACATCGATATTATTAGCAATAACGTGCTTTTTATAACTATTTTTATTTAAATGTAATTCAAAAAGGCCCCCGCCATACGTTCCAACAAAATAACTATCTTTATATCTTTTTATAAAATTAATATTTTTTTCATTATCATTTTTGCTAAAAAAATCTAAATGTTTAAACTTTTCCAAACTATCAACATTAATACTATAAATAGCTTTGTCAACCGTTCCGACTAATAATAAATTTTTTAGACTATCAAAGCACATTGAAGAAATTTTCTTAGATCCAAGTGGTACATTTTTCCAATTTTTGAAATCATAAAACCATAACCCAGAATTTAAAGTACCAACAAATATTCCATCTTTAACACCAAGCAAAACTTGTATATTGCTAAAATCAGCATTATTGGGAACATTTATTTGCTTCAAATCTCCATCAATATCATCTATATAATAAATAATATTTTTCCCTCCAATATAAATTTTCCCATTATGATCTGCAAAGCCTTTAATACCATTTAAAAAAATGCTTTTTTTATCTTTAAGGTAAACTCTATAATCATTTTTTTTTACATTATATCTTAAAAGTCCACCTAGTATATTAGTTACAAATATATTCTCTTTAAAAACAAATGCATCAAAAACACTATTGTCAAGAAATCCTAAAGATTCCAGGTTTAAATGACTTATACCAAGCTTATTACTTAAAAAGTTATAAATTTCTTTGTCATAACCTGAAATAGAAAATTCATCAATCTCTTTAAATGCAGAAATTGCTTCAAATTTTTCTTTAGCAAGATATTTCAATTCGGCTGATCTTAAACTAGCATGAGAATGTTTATAATCTTTTAAAAAAAGATCAAAATTATATTCAGAAAGATCGTAAAAACCATTCTCATAATTTATATATCCTAAAAACAAATTCACTTTAGCTAACAATTCCCTGTTATGCTGATTATCATTAACTACTATTTTATTTAAATAGTAGTTCGTCAAACCAATGCTTTTCTTAGCATAACTTTCTCTGGCTTTTTTAAAATAAAAATTATTTTCTTTTAAAAAAGCACTACTAAGAAAAAAAGATTCATTATCTTTTAATCCTAACAAATAATCTCTTTTAAATTCACTATCATTATCAACGTTACTATTATCATCAATAACGACCGATTCTTCTTTCTTCTCTACAAGATCGTTAATATGAGAATCTTGAATAGATCTACTTGCAGTAAGACAGGAAAAAAACAAGACAAAACATATAAGACAACCTTTAAATAAATTATTAAAAACAAATTTCATATTATTTCAATAATCTTTATCCCTAACAACTTCAAGATCAATTTTCCCAAATTTGTCTATATCAATTATTTTAACTTTAATTCGCTGACCTTCTTCTAATTT
This sequence comes from Borreliella sinica, assembly GCF_033969665.2. Taxonomy (GTDB): domain Bacteria; phylum Spirochaetota; class Spirochaetia; order Borreliales; family Borreliaceae; genus Borreliella; species Borreliella sinica. The sequence continues at coordinate 53,374 of NZ_CP135180.1, forward strand.
TGGAGGCCTAACTAACCCTATATTACTCCTTATACTGTCTCCGCTACCACTAAATCTAGAGTATCTATTACCATTCCCAAACCTCCCAGAACCATATTTATTGTCTCTAGATTTTAATCGAGTGCTTAAAAATCCTTCCTTTGTAGGAGTAAGTTCAATAAAAGCTCCAAAGCTATTAATCTTTTTAACGGTTCCTTCATAAATTTCACCTACCTTTGGTTCTCTTACGATACTCTCTATTCTTTCTTTGGCCTTTTGCATCTTAAAATCATCATCGCCGAAAAGAATAATTTTCCCATTTTGCTCAATTTGAACCTTAACTTCAAATTCATCTGTTATAGCCTTAACAGTTTTTCCAGTAGATCCTATTACAAGAGATATCTTATCAATATCAATTTGAAGTTGAACAATTTTGGGAGCATACTTAGATATACCAATTCTTGAATCTGGAATTACAGTATCCATAATGGAGAGTATGTGCATCCTACCTATTCTTGCCTGCTCAAGAGCATCTTTCATTAAATGCTTAGAGACATTTTCAATCTTAATGTCCATTTGAAATCCAGTAATTCCATTTTTTGTACCAGCCACTTTAAAGTCCATATCGCCTAGATGATCCTCTTCCCCAAGAATATCACTTAAAACCACATATTTATCCCCTTCACTAATAAGTCCCATAGCTATTCCTGCAACTTGCCTTTTAACAGGCACTCCCGCAGACATTAAAGACATGCTTCCAGCGCAAACAGTAGCCATTGAGGAAGATCCGTTAGACTCCAAAATCTCAGAAACTACTCTAATGGTATACGGAAAATCGCTTTTCCCAGGAACCATTGACTCTAAAGCTCTTTGAGCTAAATGACCATGACCAATCTCGCGCCTACCAGTCATAAGCCTACCAGTCTCACCAACTGAAAATGGAGGAAAATTGTAATGAAGCATAAAATTAAGACGCTTATCGCCATCAATATCATCCATTATTTGTTCATCAATGCTTGTACCAAGAGTAGTTACTGCTAAAGCTTGTGTCTCTCCTCTTGTAAAAAGTGCAGATCCATGAGTTCTGCTTAAAATATCAACTTCTGCAATAATATCTCTTATCTCATTAGGAGTTCGACCATCTGTTCTAATTTTATCATTAAGAATAGAATTTCTAACAATCTCCTTTTCAAAATCATCAAAAGCTTTGTTAAAAAGGGACTCATTATCATCGGTTAATTTCTCAAAAGAAGAAAAATGTTCATAAGATTTATTTCGCAGCAAAGTTATAGCTTTATCTCTATTAAGCTTTCCCTTAACAAAACATGCTTCTTTAAGCTCAGCATAAATAAAATCCCTAAGCTCCTCTTTAAATTCAAATATTTTTTCTTCAAAAGCTAAAGGAAGCTTTTCTTTTTTACCTACAATATCTAAAAATTCTTTTTGAGCATTACAAATTTGTTTAATATATTCATGTGCACCGTCTATTGCTAACAGCAAAATATCCTCACCAACTTCATTAGCACCACCTTCTACCATTGTGATTCCATTTAAACTTCCTGCAACAACAATATCAAGATCAGAATCATGAATCTCTTCAAAAGACGGATTTACTATAAACTCACCATTTAAATAAACCATTCTAACAGCCGCAATTGGACCATTAAAAGGAATATCTGATAAAAAAACCGCCGTAAAAGCAGCATTCATTCCAACAATATCAGGGGGATTAAGCTGATCTGTTGCTAAAGTTGTAGGAATTACTTGAATTTCTCGACCAAATCTTTTATCAAAAAGAGGTCTCATTGGTCTATCTATTAATCTAGAAACAAGTATCTCTTTATCCTTTGGCTTTCCTTCTCTTTTGATAAATCCTCCGGGAATCTTACCGGCTGCATAATATTTCTCATTATATTCAACAGAAAGTGGAACAAAATCTAAATCTTCTCTCACATTGTTTGAACAACAAACAGTTGCAAGCACTGAAGATCCCCCATAAGTTGCAAGAACCGATCCATTGGCCTGCTTGGCCATAAATCCCGTCTCAAACACTAACTCGTCTCTGCCTATTTTCAACTTTAATATTTTCCTCAAAATTCAACCTCTTTTTATTTTCTAAGACCAAGTTTAGAAATCAACATCCTATAAGCTTCTAAATCTCTTTTCTGGTAATACCGCAATAAACTTCGTCTTTGCCCTACCAACTTTAATAAGCCTCTTTTTGAACTATAGTCTTTTTTATTTTCCTTTAAATGCTCAGTTAAGTATTTTATTCTGCCCGTAATAAGTGCTATCTGAACTTCAACAGAACCAGTATCACCTTCATTTTTACCAAATTCAGAAACTATTTTTTGCTTTTGTTTTTTATCTATCATAAAGCAACTCCTATACCATTATAGCAAAGCCCTAAAAACCTCTTGCTATAATTTAAACTAACTACTATGATAGATTATAATATTTTTTCTAGAAAATCACAAAAACAATTTGTCCTTTTTTTAGGTTATTTTAAGTTATTTTTAATAGTAAACTATTAAATTTTTTAAAAAAATAAATACAAAATTAAAATATAATAACGTATTTATATTTATTCAAACCTATTCCTTCAATGACTGCTAATACTTCACCTTCTCTGGATTTTAAAATCTTAAATTCATTAATATTGATTTGAATTTCAAAGTAAGCCCCATTTTTAACAAGATTTATCTTGCTAGAATCAACATAAACACTTTCGAAACTTCTTAAAGACTCTAAATCAATTAAGGAGGATTTGCTTAAATTTTCACATGATATGGAATCTTCTAATCCAAACATACCTACTTTAGTCCTTTTTAAATTACTAACATAAGCACAAGAATTTAAAGAATAAGATAAATCTCTTGCAATACTCCTAATATAAGTACCCTTTGAGCAACTAATTTTCAAACTAAGTAAAGCAGAGCTAAAATCATAGTTTAATCTTTGAATATTATAAATATTCACTCTTCGTTTTTTAATTTCAAAAAAATTTCCATTCAAAGCAAGTTTATAGGCTCTCCTACCATCAATATGAACAGAAGAAAACCTAGGGGGTCTTTGATAAATCTCTCCCACAAAATCTTTAAGCTTTAAATCTATATCCTCTAAATTAGGAATATAATCCGTTTTATTAACTATTCTTCCATTTGGATCAAGGGTATCTGTTTCCAATCCAAATCTAAATTCTGCTAGATACTCTTTATCTAAAGAAATAAAATACTTTGCAAGCTTGGTATATTTCCCCACAAGAGCAATCAAAACACCACTGGCAAATTTATCAAGTGTACCAGCATGCCCAACATGACTTGTATTAAAATATTTTTTTATAGGGAAAAGAGTTTCAAAAGAAGTTTTGCATTGTTCTTTATTGATTATAAGGAATCCATTTTCCAAATTTAATTCTCTCTTGTAGTGTTTAATCCTTCAATTATTTTATTAACATAAAATGACTTAGAAAGAGAATCATCTTTAACAAATAATAATTTAGGGGTACTTCTAACTTTAATTCTCTTGATAATTTGACTTTGAATAAATCCCTTAGCATTATTTAAAGCTTTAACTGCATTGTCCAAAGAAGCACCTTCTTTGATTGAACCCACAAACACTTTAGCATTTATTAAATCTTTTGAAAATTCTACCTTAACCACAGTTAAAAATGAATGAATTCTCGGGTCTTTAATTCCTCTGCTCACTATTAAATTGCCAATTTCTTGAGCAATAAAACTTTCAAGCTTAAACTTTTTTATATTTTTATACATAAACACATATAAATAAAGCAATATTAAGTTTTAAAAGATTTTTTTACCTTTTTTATCTCAAATGCTTCAATTATATCTCCTTCTTTAATATTAGCATAGTTATCAATCATAATACCACACTCATATTGCTCAGCAACTTCTTTAACATCATCTTTAAATCGCTTTAAAGATGATATTTTACCAGAATGAATCTGCAAACCATCTCTCATCACATTAGTAATGGCATCTCGTCTTATTAGACCTCTAGAAACATAACAACCCGCTATTACTCCAACTTTAGGAACATTAATAACAGCCCTTACTTCAGCAAAACCAATAAACTGCTGCTCAACATCTGGTTCAAGCATTCCCTCAAGAACTGATTTAATATCACTTATAGCATCATAAATAACATTATACTTTCTAATTTCAACCTTTTCCTGATCTGCAAGTACTTGAGCTTTTACAGTGGGCCTTACATGGAATCCAATAACAATAGCATCGCTTGCTGAAGCAAAACTGATATCTGTTTCAGTTATTACACCTGCTGATGAATGCACAACTCTTACTCGAACCTCATTATTTGTTAATTTTTCAAGAGAATTCTTTAAAGCTTCAACTGAACCTTGAACATCTGCTTTTAAGATTATTTTAAGCTCCTTAAGAGCTCCTTCTTTGATTGAATCATAAAGATTCAACATGGTAACTTTCTTTACATTTTTAGAAGATTCATATTTTTTAAGATCTTGTCTTTTGGAACTGATCAATTTTGCTTCTTTCTCACTTTTAGTTACTTGAAAAGGATCCCCAGCCTGAGGCATTGAAGAAAATCCTAAAACACTAATGGCTTTAGCAGGCCCAACACTCTTAACAGAAACACCCTTGTCACTAATTAATGCCTTAACTTTGCCATAGCATGCCCCACCTACAAAAGAGTCTCCTACATAAAGAGTTCCATCTTCGATAATAACAGAACAAACTATTCCTCGACCCAAATCAATCTTAGCATCAAGCACTTTTCCAATAGCTCTTTTAGATGGATTTGCCTTTAATAACATCATATCCGATTGCAAAAGAATCATATCAAGAAGTTCAGAAATTCCTATATTCTTAAGAGCAGAAATCAACACAAAAATAGTATCTCCTCCCCAATCCTCAGGCACCAAGCCGTATTCTGAAAGCTGATGTTTAATTTTATCGGGATTTGAATCCGTCAAATCAATCTTATTTATAGCAACAATAATCGGAACATTTGCTTCTTTTGCATGATTAATAGCCTCAATGGTTTGAGGCATAACACCATCAATTGCTGAGACAACAAGAACAACAATATCTGTAACTTGAGCTCCACGACTTCTCATCATAGTAAAAGCTTCATGACCAGGGGTATCCAAAAATGTTATTTCTCGTCCATTATAACCGATAGTATAAGCTCCAATATGTTGAGTAATACCTCCGGACTCTGTTTGATTTATATCTACATTTTGAAGCACGGAAAGTAACTTAGTTTTACCATGATCAACGTGACCCATTATTGTAATAACAGGGGGCTTTTCAATTCTTTTACTTTGATCCTCTACTTCTTCTTCTATGACCGTTTCATCATAGATAGAAACAACATTAACTTTTGAACCATATTCTTCAACTAAAATGGTTGCCGTATCAGAATCTATCTTTTCATTAATAGTCACCATTACACCCAAGGCCATTAATTTAGCAATCAAATCAGAAGACTTTAAATTCATCTTTCTTGCAAGATCCGCAACAGTAATACTACCCATAATGTCAATTGATTTGGGAATAGGGTTAGCCAAATTTTCTCTTTTCTTTTTTTGAAGTTGTTCAAAAACCTTTTGTTCAATTGTTTTGCTCTCAGTTTCTGCTTTTTTCCTCTTATAGCTTTTTTGACTTTCTTGTTGTTGTTTTTTCTTCTCACCAAGTTTACGATTTAACTCTTTGCTATTCTCAGAATCTACTGAAGATGCACTACTAACAATAGGGGGAACTTTGGCCTTTATAACTCTTCTAAAAGAAACAGAAGTCGGATATTTGCTTTGAGGATTATTTTTAGTAATATATGTTTTTTTTGTCGAACCTTGATATTGTTGAGAAGCCAAACCGTCTCTGTTTTGAGAATACCCACCGGTTCTGTTGTCTCTGTTTTGAGAATACCCACCAGTTCTATTGTCTCTGTTTTGAGAATACCCACCGGTTCTATTGTCTCTGCTTTGAGAATACCCACCGGTTCTGTTGTCTCTGTTTTGAGAATACCCACCAGTTCTGTTGTCTCTGTTTTGAGAATACCCACCAGTTCTGTTGTCTCTGTTTTGAGAATACCCACCGGTTCTGTTGTCTCTGTTTTGAGAATACCCACCGGTTCTGTTGTCTCTGTTTTGAGAATACCCACCGGTTCTGTTGTCTCTATTTTGAGAATACCCACCGGTTCTGTTGTCTCTGTTTTGAGAATACCCACCGGTTCTGTTGTCTCTGTTTTGAGAATACCCACCGGTTCTGTCGTGCTTATGCAAATCAACAGAGCTACTTGAACTATTTTTACTGCCTAAATCACCATGCGTTACAATCTTTATCACCTTCTTTTTCAACTTAATAATCTTAATTTTTTTACCATCTTCATTTTTTATATCATCAATATTTTCCGACAAACTCACTCCTCCTCGAACTCAAAACTAAGCCCTATTTTACACCCCGGACAGGAAGTCATATTTTCATTAATAACAAAACCACATTCGGGACAAAGAAGCTCCTCATCTTCCTCAACTTTTTCCATATCTCCATCATTCTCATTAGCAATTATTATCATCCCCTCTTTTAATATTTTGTTAATTTCTTCTTGTTTTTCATAACTTACTCCAAGATTAAAAAGAACTCCTTCATTTGCTTGTAAAAAATTGTTAATATCGTTAAGCCCCTCTTTCGATAAGTTAGAAATCACAGAAGCATCAAGTAATTTAAGATCACTTATTTTGCTGATCTCTTCAAATTGCTCCTCTTCAGAAACATCTTGCATAACTTTATCAAACATTTCCAGCGTTTCTTGCTTAAACTCCGAATTGGCTTTCATTTCTGCAAATTGACTGCTGGTTTTAACATCAATAGCCCAGTCAAGAAGTCTATTAGCAAGTCTGACATTTTGACCCATTTTACCTATAGCAAGAGAAAGTTGATCATCACTAACAACCACTAAAGCCTTATGTAAATCTTCGTCAAGAATATAAACATGATCTATCTTTGCAGGAGTTAAAGAATCCTTTATGAATTCTTTAATATCTTTACTGTAAGGTATAATATCAATTTTTTCTCCCTCAAGTTCCTTAATTATAGATTGAATTCTGACGCCTTTTTGTCCTATGCAAGGACCAACAGGATCTATCTCTTCTTTTTCAGAATAAACGGCTACCTTTATTCTATAACCAGGATCACGAACTATTTTATGAATCTTAATAATGCCTTCTTCAATTTCAGGAATTTCAAGTGCTAAAAGCTCTTCAATAAACTTTGGATGGGTTCTAGAAAGAATAACTTCAACGCCATTTTTACCTTTTTTGACATTATAAACTAAAACTCTAATCTTATCATTAAGGCTATAAATTTCCCTTGGCGATTGGTACTTTTTGGGAATTACACCATCCGTATTTCCAAGATTAACATAAAGATCACCATTTCTATTTTGCTGAACATACCCAATAACAACTTTATTTAACTTGCTTTTAAATTCTGATAAAATTTCATTATCCTCAATTCCTTGCAAATCACTTTTGGTTCTTTGTTTTGCAACCTGAATAGAAAGTCTATCAAAAACTTTAGGATTAATTTCAATGTAAGCATAATTACCTTCTACGATATTTTCCTTTGAGATATCTTTTTCTAAAATTTCAAGCAAAGAATCTTTTACCTCTTCTACGATTTTCTTTTTTGCATAAACCGCCAAATCTCCCGTATCATCATCAAACTTAACAAAAGCATTCTCATTGCTTCCAAAATACTTTTTATAAGCTATTAATACTGATTCTTTAATTGTTTTTCTAATAGACTCTACGCTCATACTGCGATCATTTGCAATATTTACAATCATATGTCCCGTGCCCTTTATCATCCAAAATTCCTCCTTATTAAACTAACCTGGCCTTCTTAACATCACTATAAAAAACATTTAATTCTTTGCTATCAGTTTTAAAAATAAAACTTTTCGATTTTGATTCTAATATAAAACCCTCTTCAAATTCATTATCTAGCATCAACTTAATCTTTTTACCTTCAAAAATTTGAAACTCTCTATCACTTTTTATTCTTCTATCTATTCCAGGCGTAGAAAGCTCCAAAGCAAAACTATATTTAAGATTTGCTTCCAAAATTAATAAAATCATTTTATGCAAATCGGTCAGCAAGTCAACACCCAAAGAAAAATTTTTACTATAAAGAACTATTTGAATTTTTCCACTATTTTTATTTCTAAAGATATTAATTTCTAATATTTCAACATTTAAACGTTCTGTTAAATTTTTTATTAAATTAAAAACTTCATTATTTGTGTCAAAATATTTAATCAATCGCATTCCTAAAATTAATAAGGTTCTTTTAAAAGAACCTTATTAAATACATAGCTAAACCTTAAATCAAGGTTAACACTTAGAAAAAATAAAGTCAACATTAAACCAAATTATAAGATTTGGCCAAAGAAAATCTTATAACCTTATAAGCTCCAAATTGTATAATAAGATCTTCACAAATACACATAGATGTTCCTGTAGTAACAATATCATCAAGCAAAACAATTTTTTTAAATTTAAAATTTTTATACTTTGGCTTTAATTTAATTTTATTTTCCAGATTTCTAAATCTTAGATTCCCTTTCATTAACTTCTGGCTTTTCCCATACTTTCTTGAAAAAACATTCATATAATTAAAACCAAAACGATTTAATAAAATACCAATATATTCCATGTGATCAAAACCATAAAATAATTTTCTTTTAAAACTACAAGGAACAGTTACTATCTGATCAAAATCAATATTATTCAAACATTTAGCAATTCCACTTGCTAAAAACCTTCCAATTGACTTTTGACCATCTATCTTGTAAGACAAAATTAAAGATTTATAATGTTCTTTATATTCAAAAAAATAAATTAAATTTTTATCAAATTTAATTTTAAAATTAAAAAGTAATTTACACTGATCACAAAGAGCATTAGAAGACACATATCTTTTTTTGCAAAAACTACAAAAAGGCAAAAATATACTTTTTATAACATTTAAATATCCCATACTAACTAGATTGAGAACCAACTTTTAAAACAATTTGATTTAGAAGCTCAATTGATTGAAAAGGGGTAATATTATTAATATCTATATTGGATATAAAATTTTTTAACTCTAAATACTCATTTAATTCAATATGAACATCAGTATCATTTTTCAAGATATCTCTATCATAGATATCAGAAGAAGCGTGGGAAAAAAATTCTAAACAAGAACTATCTTTTCGGCTAGCTAAACTTTCCAGGACAACACTAGCCCTATCTATTACCCTTAAAGGAAGTCCTGCTATTCGAGCAACATAAATTCCATAAGAATTAAGAGACGGCTTTTCTTCGACTTCTCTTAAGAAAACAAGCTCATTTCCTTGCTTTTCAATTTTCATTGAAAGATTAATAAAAGCTTCATGATTAATAGCTGATAGTTCATGAAAATGTGTTGCAAACAAACTTCTAGCTTTTATATACTCTAAAATATATTCTACAATAGAATAAGCAATAGCAAGTCCATCGTTTGTACTGGTACCTCTTCCAACTTCATCCATAATTATTAAACTCTTTTCTGTTGCATTTCTTAAAATATTAGCTGTTTCGTTCATTTCAACCAAAAAAGTGGATTCCCCTTTAGCAATATTATCACTTGCTCCAATTCTACAAAAAATTTTATCAGTAATACCTATTATAGCATTAGCAGCTGGCACAAAAGAACCTATATGCGCCATTAAAGTAATTAAAGCCACCTGCCGCAAATAAGTCGATTTACCTGCCATATTAGGACCAGTAATTAAACAGAAATACTTTTCTTTATTAATTTTTACGAAATTTTCAGTAAAGATTTCGGTGTTTTTCACATAGTGTTCAACAACAGGATGTCTGGACTTGTCAAGGAAAATTTCTTTATCATATGTCAACACAGGTCTTTTATATTCATTTTTTTTTGCCAAATAACCAAAGTTAACAACTAAATCAATATATGCAAAAAATTCTGCAACCTTCTTGAGAACTTTATTATGTTCAACAACATTTGATGCTATTTCATCAAAAATTTCCTGCTCAAAAGCAAATACACTGTCTTCAGCATTATTAATATCTACTTCAAGAGAAATAAGTTTTTCCGTTTTATATCTTTTTGAAGAATTTAAAGTTTGACTTTCTATAAAATGGGATGGCACTTGAGCATAATTACTTTTTGTAACTTCAAAAAATAATCCCCTATTATTGGTTTTTCTAATCTTTAGATTATTGATCTTACTAAGCAGTCTCTCCGATTCAAGATATTCATCAATATACTTATTCGCATTAATCTTTAAATCTTTTAAACTATCAAGCTTTAAATCATAACCTCTTTTAATAAGCTCATCAGATGAATTTGAAATTGAACTATTTATCAAACAATAAACTTCAGAAACACTATCTTCTTCAAACTTATTAAAATTCCAATAATCAAAATTATGCTTGTCAAATAATTTTTTTACCAAAAAAAATACAGAAAGGGCTTTTTCAATAAATAAAAAATCTTTTTTAATGTATCTTTTCATTTGAATTCTAGATATTATTCTCTCAATATCCCATATATTAATAAAAGTTTCTCTTAAAGTTACGGTTAATCCAATATTTTTGCAAAAAAATTCAACATGATCTAGTCTAGTATTAATCTCAGAAATATTTAAAATTGGATTTAAAATAAATTCTCTTAAAAGTCTTTTTCCCATTGCTGTTTTACAATCATTTAAAACAGAATACAATGAATATTGAGAAGAAAAATCATTATTATTTTTTACAAGCTCAAGATTAACTTGAGTTACATCATCAAGAAACATATAAGAAGAATCATTATTAATGTCTATTCTATCAATATTAATTAATAAATTTTTTAAATTATTTTTTATATGATTTATAATGAGAAAAATTGAGATGTAGTAGGGCTTTTCCTCATCAAATCCGAGAGAACTCAAACCTAGTATTTTAAAATGTTCCTTTATTGTTTTTATTGCAACATCCTTGTCAAGATGCCAAGCAGGCACCTTGTTAATCAAAAAACGATTAAAATTAAGCTTTTCTAAGTATTTGTAATAAAAATCTTCAGAAACTATTATCTCTTTGGGAGAGTATTTTTCAAGATCTCTTTTAAGTTTTTCAAAAAAACTATCCTCATAAAACATTATTCCAAGACTAGAAGTAGATAAATCTATATAAGAAAACGAATAATAATTTTTATAATCGCTAATGGCAACTAAATAATTATTAACATCATCATTTAAAAAATCTTCATCAAGAATAACACCCGGGGTTATTACCTCAACAACCTCTCTTTCCAAAGGTCCACTAGAAGTAGAATTAGACGTCTGCTCACAAATTGCAACCTTTTTATCAAACAAAATTAATTTTTTTATATATTCTCTGCTAGTATGACAAGGCACCCCACACATTGGAGCATTTTCCCTTTTTGTCAACGTTAGATTAAGAAGCTTACTTGCCTCAATTGCATCGTCAAAAAACATTTCATAAAAACTTCCTACTCTAAAAAAAATGATAGCATCTTTATATTTTTTCTTAATATCTAAGTACTGCCTCATCATTGGGGTAACATTTTTTTCCATATGGCATATGCTTCCTAAATAATATTGAATTATTGCTAATATTATAAAATAAATATAATTCAATTAAAAAGAAAGAATACAAAATGCTAAAAAGACTTTAAAAGCAATATTTTAATGCAATTACTAAAAGTAAAGAAAATAAACAAATTTTAAATAATTTATCCAAATAAAAAGTGCTTAAGGATTTTTATTCTCTTTTTCTATAAGATACTTAACAACACTATCTGTTATATCAACAGTGCTGTTATGGTAAAGAATATACGGATTATTTTTTTTCATAATTAAAGAGAATCCATTAATTTCTGCAACATATTGAATACCGCTAAGTATTTTGCTTAAAGATTCACTATTATTATTTAAACTATTAATATTGATCAATCTCTGCTGTTCTAAATTATTTTTTGCTAAACTAGAAACTCTCTTTAACTCATCAACTTTCAAATTATATTGGTTCCCATAAGACCTTGCATTATCTAAATCATTAGCAGCAATCGAGTTGTCATACAGCTCTTTTAAATTTTTAAGCTCTAAATTTAAGGCATTTATTTGTTCTTGATATCGATTTTTTATTTGATCTAGATTAGCTTTCAATTGAGGATTTAAAACTTCAATAACAATTCTATCAAAATCAACAATGCCTATCTTAATAACATCTATTGAAAAAACATTAAAAGGTAATAAAAAAAACAATGGTAAAATCAAAAAAAACACAAATTTCTCCATAGCATTAGCATCATATTAATATCTCATTTCAATTCCTAAGAAAAATTTAAATCCAGAAAAATATTTGTAATAACTGTTAACTTCATTATTATCAAAATAAAAAGGATAAGCTATTACAAAAGACAGTGGTAACTGGGGCAAAAGACTTCTAATTCCAGTTCCCCAACTAAAAGCAAAACTATTAAAAGGCCTAAATAAAGAATTTTCTTGTCCTTCTAAAGAATAAGCAGCAAAATCTATAAAAAAAACATCCCAAACTAAAATATTTTTTAACAAAGGAATCGATATTTGTATAGTATTTACAAAGGAGCTGTAAATATTTTTCAAAATTCCCCAGCCTCTAGCCTGCATAAAATTTTCACTAAGAATTATATGATGATGAGGTTGAATTTCAATTTCAAAGCCATTACCAAGAGGGGGCAATATATTTGAATAGACGCTCCTTAAAGTCAAAATAATATCAAAATAAGGGGTAAACACATCTTCATATCCTAAAAGAGAAAAGTATCTCTCAAAAGTTGTAGCGGATTTAATGAAATGGCTCTGACCAAATAAAAATCCACCGAAAAAATCAAACTGCTGCTTAAGCAAAAATCCACTATTAGATAAAGAAGTGGAATTTCTTGTATCCCAAGCTACACTCAAACTAAGAGAATTTTCAAATCTAAAAGTTTTATAATTGTCTCTTAAATAATAATTTGAGGGTCTATTAACCTCATGATCATAAAAAACATATTTTAAAGCGGTTTGTAAAGTACCAAGAAAAGTTTGCTTACCAAGATAATTAGAAAAAGTATACCCCGTAAACCCTCCAAAACTAAGTTTAAGCAAAGAATAATTCATAGCATTAAAATCAGAAAAGCTTTTAATATCTCGATATTCTTCCCAACTTGTAAATGGGTCAGGAACTTCCCTTTTGCCAGAAAAAATAGGTCCATTAATATCCTGATAAGCAGTATTTACGGAATGTGAAAAATCTATAAACCCACCTACGGTCCACCTTTTCTGGAAAAACCAATTGTCTCTAAATGTCAAACTTAAACTTTGCTCTAAAAAGGATAAATTTAATCTTGCAGCAAAATAATAACCTTCGCCTAAAAAATTAGAAAGTTCCCATTGCCCAAATATTGAAAATGGAAACGAAGAATTTGAATTGCCTCCAAAATTCATACCAAATCCAAAATTACTTGTTGCTCGCTCCTCAATGTTTAAATTTATCCTCATAAGTCCTTCGATATTACTTGGAACAATATCGGGAATTACATTTGAAAAATAACCAAGCTGCTGTAAATTTACCATGCCCATTCTAAACTTATCCAAACTAAAAACATCCCCTTCTTGAAGAGGGATCTCTCTAAGTATTACATGCGAAGCCGTATTTTTATTTTTAGAAACAGTAATAGACTCTATGTGGGCTTTATCTTTTTCTAAAATTTTAATTACAAAATCAACAAATTCCCCTCTTATCTCTTGTGAAGGAATAATTTCTGTAAAAATATACCCTTCCTGAAAATAACTCTCCTTAATTTTGACAAAATCTTGCTCAAATTTAGAATTATTAAAAATGTCACCTTCCTTAAAGGTAATAAAACTTTTTAATTCTTCTAAACTAAAAACTGAATTACCAAAAATTTCAAGCTTTCCAAATCTAAAAACATTGCCTTCTGAAAGAAAATATTTCAAAAAAACTTCCTTTTCTAACCTTTGAGAACCTTTAATAGAATCTTTAATATCAACAATACTATTGATAATCTTAATATCAATATATCCATTATTTTTATAAAAAGACTCTAGTTGATGCTTGTCTTTATCAACATTACTTTTTAAATATTTACCATCTGAGAAAAGAGATGCTACTCTTGATGCTAAAGACTTTCTTAAAGTACTACTTTTAAAGCTTAAATTCCCTTCAAAGTCAATCCCTTTAACAATATATTTAGGACCAGCTACTATATTAAAAATAATATCAGCTAAATTTTCCTCTTCCTTGATTTCAAAATTTGCAGAAACTTCAAGATATCCCATGTCTTTATACATCTCTTCAAGCTTTTCAAGACCTTTGTTAACACTTGCAAGATTTAAAGGCTCATTAGTCTTAATATTAACCTTCTCAACAAGTTCACTATTCCAAAAAACTCTACTACTATCAAAAAAAACAACAGAATTAACCAAAGATTTTTCTTTTACAGTAAATGTGATAAAAAGATCCTCACCATCTATTTTAAACATCGGATTAATAACCCCAGAAAAATAATCAAGAGAATATAGATCAACTTGTAATTTATCAAAAATTTCATTAGAATATGCCACGCCAATATAAGGTTTTAAAATATCAATAAAATCCGTCTCTTTTTTATTTTTAAGTCCTTCAAAATTAATACTCTTTATTATTTTCCCGTTGTAATTTTCAACTTGACCAAAACCAAAAACAACAAAGAACATTAAAAACCATACAAAAACCAAACCTCTAATTAGACCCATCTTAACCTCTTAACAATTTAATATTTAAATTTCCAAGAAATACCTATATTATTTCCTATTCCATCTAAACCTTTTTTCATAAAATTGTAATCAAACTCATAATTAACCAAAAAAAATGGAGAATCAAACTCAATACCTAAATTGACAACAAAATTTAAATCTTTTGAAAAAGGAGTCATTTGCTCTTTCAAAAAACCAAAGCCTCCACTAATAAAAACACCCTCAACAAGATATTTCCCTACCTTAACACTTGTATTGTCAAGAACATCAACAAAAGTAGGATTTCCAATTTTAAAAAAATTACTATTAATAGAATTCTTTAATATATCTGTCTTTATACTCAACAAGTCTAAGTTTAATACAGAACGCATATAATCTTCAATGGGTTGAATTAAAAAATCAAGAGCAATGTCACTCACTATTCCAATTGCCATTTCAGCAGCATTGATTCCTGCTGACCTAAATCCCCCTCCCTCCCCCTCAACTCCCCCCATTGTTAAGCCTGAGAGCAAATATTTAATCTCCTGCTCAGTCCTAGAGGGATAAGACATAAACTCAATTTTCCATAAACTCAAAGGGCTGTCAATACTTATTGTAACAAGCAGCTTGTCATTTCTATCTTTAATAGTATTTGTAGCCTCCGCTTTGATCCATGGATCAAATTTAGTTCTATTCTCATTAAAGGATATATAAGCACCACTTTTAAAGATAAATTTTTTATTATTATAATTAACAAAACCACTTGTAATATTCAAATCTCCCTTAATAATAAAATCGTCTGTTTTTGTGTCAGATTCTATTACAAGCTTATCTCCTCTTGAAATAGTAGCTTGTAAAAAAGAAATATTACTATCAGGCCAATGAAAAGTAACACCGCTATCAAAATTTATCTCAAGATGAGTTGAAATATCAAAATCTCGATCATTAATATCAAATGTTTGAGCTATTTTTGCTTTCTTGAAGGGATTTACCAATAAATCAACAATAGAACTTTCAAGAGAATAAACCCAAGCATTTGAAATATTAAAAATGCCTTTAAACATAATTTCATCAGCATTTCCTTCAATTAAAAAACTTCCTAAAGCGTAACCTGTAAAGCTTAAAGCAATCTTGTCAAACTTAATAGGAACTCCTGTCCTACCAGTCACATTAATATCTATTTTATAATAATCAATAATAGTATCACTTAAAAAATTTAAATTTAAACTGGTAGAAACAAAAACCTTAGAATATCGATCTAAATTAAACTCATTACTAAAAATGATTTTATTATCTTTAATTTCAACTGGCATATCAAATATTTCTAAAGCCCTATCACCGCCAAACTTTCTAGAAGCTCTTAAATACTCAGTGCTTATTGATCCTTTTTGAATATTTAAACTTCCATTGATATTAGGATTGTACAAATCCCCATCAATATCAATCTCACCATTTAAAACAAGATCATAAAGAATAAAATGACTGTCAATATTAAATAAAGAATGTGAATCTAAAAAATCTTTGGTGATTATTTTTGAATCAAATTTAATATCTCTGATATTTCCAAGAATTTTATTTTTAATTATTTTGCCTGACGAATTAAAACTAAGAGGTAAATAATCTTTTAAACTAAATTTATATTCTCCACTACCATAATGGTATAAAACATCAATAAGGTCATAATCAATTGAAGTCATATTAAATTTTTCAAAATCATTGCTAAATTCAACCGTAAGATTAGATAAAAACTCATTTTTATATTTAATATCTCTAAAAAAGAATTCGCCCTCAGTTTTGGTTTTCAAAATTCCAAATCGCTCTTCATCTCTATTTTCAAAGTTTCTAAAATTTGCATTAAGCTTATAAGAAATCAGGTCATTATTAAAAACCATATTAGATACACCTATAGAACTGATTAAATCGTATCTTAGGCTACCGGTAAGAAATTCTTTTTTGTTGCGCTTGGCTTTTATATCATATATGTTAAGTTTGTTATCCAACAGCCCCAAATTCAGAGAAAATTGCATGGGAACACCCAATAAAGTTACTTTATCAGCTTCAAGATATCCAGTCAAAGAATAATTTTTAAAACTATCATTTCTAAAATTTAATAAAAAATTACCATTAACTTTCCCTTCCAAAAGGGTTGAAGAACTAAAATTGTAAAAATCTAAATCTTGAAATTTAAACAAAAAATAACTTCCATATTTATCAGAATTAACCCCTAAAAAATATCGTTCTGAATTTAAGCTAGAAAATAAATTCAAACTTCCATTAAAATTATCTTTTAAATTGAATTGTCCATATCCTTGCAAATTTGAAAGTTTGTTTACAAATTTAACATCGGAAATGTACAATTTATCATATTCATACAAACCCTTAAAACCAAAATTAAAATTATAATGGGATACTTTAGAAGCTTTTATTATATTAAAATTATCTATTTTAAATTTCAAATAGTCATTAGACCCTAAATAGTCCCCATAAGAATTTATATTTATCAAAAGATCAGAAGTTTTATTGTAAACTCTGAAATCATTAACATTAAGCGTATAGATTATTTTAGAATCAAAATAATTGAAATCCAATTTGATGCCAAGAGGAGAATCAACAACAATAATCTTATTTTTAAGATTAATATTAAAATACAAAGGATAATTTTTATCCAAATAGGAAAAATTCGTGCTAACGTTAAACCCACTTTCAAATAACTCAACAAACAAACTAGAATGTAAATTATGATCATTGTACTGCAAATCAAAGTTGTTTGATTTATAAAAATTTTTTTCTCCACTAGCATCAAACATGAATTTGAAATTATCTAGTTTAGAAAATACCATGAAATTGAATTTTTTTAATCTATTTTTATGGTAATCAAATTTATTTAAATTAAAATCAGAATCTAAATTCAAATATTTACCCGAAAATATAGTCTTGGGCAAAAAATTTGTTAAGTATGAACTAGGAATAACTTCTTTTAAAAAAAGTAGAGGAAACTCTTTGATGCCTAAATTGAAAGAAAATTCCTCATCATTAAGATCGCCTTTTAAAGAAATTTTAGAATTTTCATTTTCTAAATAAATCAAATAATCAACAAGAATTTTATCCTTTAAAACCCAAGTTTTTAAACTTAAATTTTGCAAACCAAGACTTCCAAGACTAAAATTATCCGACTTAACTAAAAAAATATTCTTATCTTTTTTAAAATCCAAATACCCATTTAAGTCGTTAAAGTTTAAAATTTTTGCAGACTTAAAGTTAAGACGCCCTATCGGAAGAAAGTCCTTTAAAGAATAATAACCTTTATAATTTACAACCCCTCTTTTAAGCTTTAAAAAAGCATTTTTAACGCTTACAATGCTATCATCCCCCTTAATTTCAAGTTGTAACCCTTGAATTTCTTTGCCTATAGTGTCAACATTTAAAGAAGAATCTATTATTCCCGCATATCTTAAATCTTTATTTTTAAAATCATAAGAAAGTGCCAACTGACCATTTAAACTTATATCAAAATAATCCCTATAAGCTTCAAGATTTTTGTTTAACTTAATCCAGTCTAAAAGATTAACATTTAAAAATAAAGAATCTAATCGAATAAAACCATTAGCTTTATCATAAGTTAAATTAAAATCAAAATTCTCCCTTCGTAAATTAAAAATTTTTAAATTGCCTTTTGAATAATTTATTTGAAATCCTTGCTCAAGTAAAGAAAAATAGCTTGTTTTAAATTCAAAAAAACTAAAATTAACATAACCATCCTCAAAGCCTTTTTTGAATTTCCCTTCAAAATAGAAAGTTGAGTCTAAAATTCCATCATCAACTCCTTCAGACGATAAATTAACTCCTAAATTTTTAACGGTGCCAAAATCAACCACAGAGCTAAATAAAAAATCTTCATCCACAGTACTCAAGGAAAAATTTTTAACTTTAAAATTCAAACAACTATTATTCTTATTAAGCTTAATATTAATATTAATATTTTCTAAATTAATATTTAATCTATAAAGATAGTTTAAAATCTTATTTAAAATTGCATTTTCATTGCCAGAATAAACACTACTAGAATTTAAATTATCGGATAAAGCAAAATCGTTTATATCAAAATTCAAATTACTTCCTTTAACATAAACATTTAAAATAATATCTTCATCGCCTAAAATTAATTTAAACAAATTTAAATCTACTCTAACAACATCCATCAATATTTTATCTTTTCCATCCAAGCTTAGCTCTAAACCATCTATTTTAATGGATGATAAAAAATACGGTGAAATTTTATCATATTTGATACTAAAGCCAAATTTCGATTCAAGATATTTTACAACAAAAAACTTTGCAGAATAAATTTGAACCTGAACAAATAGATTAATAGAAAAAATTATTAAAACAAAAATGAAAAATGGTAAAATCAAAAATAAAAATGTCTTATTTCTTAAAAACCCCAAATTCATACACTCATATATTGATAATTATTATTATATAATAATTATCAATATCATAATTATTTACACTAAAAGAAAGGAAGAAAAAGCATTTGTGGCTAAGATATTAAAAAATTTTTATTGCATAGAAGGAATTGATGGAAGCGGAAAAACAAGTATAATCAATAGGTTAAAAATCCTTTGCAACGATGAATCAAGATATTATTTTACAAAAGAACCATCAAGCGGAATAATTGGAGAAATGATAAAAAAGCAATTAATGAATTTTAAAAATCCTTTAAAAGAATCAACATTTGCATATCTTTATGCAGCGGATCGACACGATCATTTATACAAAAAAGGTGGAATACTAGAAATTTTAAAAACAAAATCTACAAAAATAATAACCGATCGATATTTATTCTCATCAATTGCCTATCAAGGAAAATTGGGATATAAATTAAATAAAAACTTCCCATTACCTGAGAAAGTATTCTTTATTGAAATAAATCCAAACATAGCTTATGAAAGAATACAAAAACATAGACCACAAAGCGATCTTTTTGAGCTTGAAAAATACCAAACTTTTGAACAAATTGCTCTAAAATATTCAGAATCACTTAAAAAACTCGAAAAAAAAATTAATGTGATTTACATTGACAATTCAATAAAAGATAACTTAGATAAAAACGCAAAAAAAATTTTTAATCTAATAAAATTCTAATATAATTAATCGTATGATTAATTATATTTTTAAAAGTGTTACTTTTCAAATAACTTTAATTTTGCTTCTCTTAGCAGCAGCTGCAAAGATAAATGCATCGTCCAAATTTTATTATGCAGAGCAATGGTATGTAATTTTTAACGCTCAAATGAAAAAAAAACCTGAAAACTACAAAAAAAATATATTTTTTCTTCAAAAAGCCTTAAAATACCCATTTGGAAATCCAAAGTACTCACTAACTAAAATAGAAACAAAAGAACAGTGGGAAAAATATAAACTTCTTTTCAAAATGCATGTAAATCTGCTTCTAGTCAAGCAAAATTTATATTTGGGAGATTTATTTGATACAAGAAATTTATATTTTTTCAAAACTCCAGAAAAAAATGGAATTATTCTAAATCTAGAAAAATCAGAAAAATTATATAAAATGGCCATTAATTATTATGACGAAGCACTAAAATACCACAAAAGTCTTGAAAACTATAAATCTGTTAAACTAGAAAATGATGGAATAACAAGCTGGGAAAATGAATATCATAAAATTTCTATTAAAGAGTTCAATTACCACGACATTATCAAAAAAGAACTACTAAGAATTGACGAGACTAAAGCATTTTTTGAAAAAAGTTCAAACTATTATTAAATAAAATTTTTACCTTCCTTGGAGAAAAAAATTTTATTTATATAATCCTTATTTAAAGAAAATTTAAAAACAAGATCTTTAAAATTATCTTTGCTCAAAATACTATATTCTGAGTAAAGAGTTATTAACGCTCTTTCTGCTAAAAAAGGTAGTTCTAAAATATTTTTTAAAACCTCAGCTCTAAATTCACATACTTTTCCACTATCTAGAGAATTTGCAAAATTAGAATTTTCAACATCACTACTTAACGCTATAATTTCATTTTCAAGAAATTTTTTCTCTCCTTGTGAATACAACAAGGCAAATGGTTTTAAAAAAGAAAAAAAATATTCTTTGCCCACAAGATAATGATGCATTGAACACCTTGTAGAGTAATTTGGATAAATAGCAGATTCAATCTCTTCGTCACCACCAACAATAAGAAGAGGATCAAAATAAGGGGCTGGGATTTCTTTGTTGTTATAAAAATAATACCTATACGAAAAAAAAGACTCTTCCATGCAATCAACGTGTCCGCAATAAGCTCCAAGCTTATAAATCTTATCTGAATATTCCACCAAAAGTTTAGCAGTATCATTGAAAGATTCTTTTCTAAAATTATAAAGCAATGTAGGCAATATAAACAAAATATTTTCATTTAACGAAATTTTATTTAAAACAAAAATTAAACGTTCATCATAAAAACATGCCTCATCAATAATAAAAGTGCCACAACTAGGGTTAGAAGCTATTAAGTTTTCAATATCAAAAGAGCTGCTGGCAAAACCAATTTCATCAATCTTATCTTTTCCACCACCTCTATATGGTATTACATTTTCTGGATAATCCTGAAACCTTCTCTTGTCAAGAAAATTTCTAATAAAAAATACATTAACTCTGCTCCTATTTTCTTTAATAATATTACTCAACACCTTGAAAGATTTTTTTCTTACCACAAGAGAATCTTTATAAATTTTTGCAGCATATTCTGTTTTCCCACTTCCCATAGGCCCAACTACAAGGATTAAATTCATTTTTACTTTAAAGTCAAAATGACTAATAGATACAATGTTATTCAAATTAGTATCTTCTTTAGCAAAGTCTAAACAAAAACCCAAAATTCCCCCTGAAGCAAATTTAAATTAAACCATAAAAACACAGAATAGTCAAAAAACTCTCAAATCAAAACCCCAAAACTTAATAATTGGGACTTATTTTGAAAGTTACTATTCAAAAGTGTAATAATTTTCAAAATAATCATCGTCCAGCAAAGCTTTCTTTATTTTTAATCTATCCTTCTCATAAATTTCAATATAATTGAATTTTTTAGAACCATTTACTTTTCTATAAATTGAAACCAAACTTCCAACTACATAATTTTTAATTTCCACCAAATTAAATCCAAAATATTTTTTTTTACTTATCAAACTTGATTTAATATCTAAAGCAGAAATTTTTTCAAAAACCAAATTTAAAGCAGTGGGTAAGAAAAAATCTTCAATGTTCATCAATAACAACTCTTTAATTCCAAGGCTATTAAAATCGTAGCCTAAATTGTTAAAAAGATTACACTTAAAAGTATGTAAAGCAAAGGTATAAACATCCCTTTTATCGGGATATTGAACTTCAATTGTATCAACGTAAGGGTAGGCAGAATAATTTATTTTATAGCCAAGCAAACTATTCTCATAATAAACTGGGGACTTATCTTTAAAATACATCTTATTAAAATATCTGTTATTTAAACTAAATTTGTTGCTAAAATCTACTATTCCTGAAAAAATACCTACTAAAACTCCATCTTTGAGTATAGCAACATTATTTTTATTATTGATACAATAAATTCCTGACAAACTTTTATAATCTTCTAAAAATTTTTCCTTCATGTCTGGATCTTCCAAAAGGTCATAAAACATTTTATATTCATTTATTGTTTCAGGAGGAAATTTTTTAAAAGCATTATAAGCTTCAATGGGATCTAAAAGCTTGTATTTTAAAAAACAAATACTGTGAATTCCATTATATTCTTTAATTTTACCCTTAAGAAAAGAAAACAAAGAAACAGAATTGTTATAATTAAAATCTGAATTTCTAAATATATAATTAACATTCTCGGTCGTAAAGAAAAAATCTTCTTTTGATTTAATGGTATTAAAAATGCTAAAAAAAAATCTATCATCCTTTAAAAACCACTTAAAAAATAAAAAATCACCACCATACAAGGAAAAGGCCTTAAATAAAATTTTTTTAAAATCATCTCCAAAACTTTCAAGCCTTCCAGAAGCTTCAAGTCTCATACAAATTAAATCTTTATCTATTTGCAATTCTTCATTTAAGTTTTCATACAAAGTAATAATTTCTTTGTACATATTTTTATTTTTATTTTGCCTTAAAAGCAACGCAAAATAAGATGTGTATATCTCTTTAAGAGCTGTTGCTTTAAAATTATTAATATCGATTGCTTGCTTTAATAAATAAATTCTATCTAGTAGAGCAATATCTTCCTTTAATGCAAGCTCATAAAGAGAGTCTGAAGCTAAAGAATTGAAATCAAGAGATCCATAAATTAAATCGTTGGCTTTTTGAAAATTGGAAAAATTTTTAGACGCATTGAAAAGAACATTTGAAATATCCTCATCTTCTTCAATTGAAACTGCACCTAAGTTTATAGAGATAAAAAGAATCAAACCCATCTTTAAATAAAACATAAACACTTACCTTAGCTTTTTGTATCCTCCTCCTTTACTTCTTTTGCATTAGAATCCGCTGCAAATAAGCCGTATTCATCCTTACTTGCTTCAAACCCCAAAAGCTCTCTTACCTCTTTATCAGTTAAAGTTTCTTTCAAAACAAGCTCTTTTGTAAGCTTAACAAGCTGATCCTTATGCTTTATAAGAATATCTAATGCCTCTTTTAAACATTCTTCGAGTATTCTTTTTACCTCTCTGTCAACTTTATCAGCAGTGTTCTCAGAATAAGCCTTGGACTTTGAAAACTCTTTTGGAAGAAAAATGGGTGCCTCATCATCTACTAAAAATATTGGCCCCACTTCTTCACCCATTCCCCATTCCATAACCATTTTTTTAGCCAAACTAGTGGCTTGCATTAAATCATTTTGAACACCCGCTGTTGTAACACCCAAATTTATTTGCTCACTAGCATAACCACCATAACATATTTTTATTTTATCAAGAATTTGATGCTTGTTTATTGAAAGTCTATCTTCCCTTGGAAGCGAAAATGCAACACCAAGTGCCCTGCCCCTTGGAATAATGGTAACCTTATGGAGTGGATCAGCATGCTCAAGATAATAATGAAGCAAAGCATGGCCTGCCTCATGATAAGCTGTCTCAAGCTTTTGCCTATCAGTAATAGTCATAGATTTTTTCGCAACTCCCATCAATATTTTATCTCTTGCCTCTTCCATATCCTTCATTAAAATTTCATCCTGATTATTCCTTGCAGCTATTAAGGCTCCTTCATTAATTAAATTTGCAAGATCAGCACCACTAGCTCCAGGAGTAGCTCTTGCTATTACTTGCAAATTAATATCTTTTGAAAGTTTTGTTTTTGCAGAATGAATATTTAATATTGCTTCTCTTTCCTTAATATCAGGCAAAGAAACTGTTACTTGCCTGTCAAATCGTCCTGGTCTAAGCAAAGCAGAGTCAAGAACATCTGGACGATTTGTAGCTGCCATAACAATTACATTAGTATGCGTTCCAAATCCATCAATTTCAACCAATAGTTGATTAAGAGTTTGCTCTCTTTCATCATGACCACCGCCAAGCCCCGCGCCACGACTTCGACCAACAGCATCAAGCTCATCAATAAAAATAATGCAGGGGGAATTTTTCCTAGCATTATCAAATAAATCTCTAACACGACTTGCTCCAACTCCAACAAACATTTCAACAAAATCTGAACCTGACATGTGAAAAAAACTAACACCAGCCTCACCAGCAACGGCTTTGGCTAGCAAAGTCTTACCAGTACCTGGAGAACCAACCAAAAGAACCCCTTTAGGGATTTTAGCACCTATTTTTTCAAATTTTTTTGGATTTTTAAGAAATTCAACAACTTCACGAAGTTCTTGCTTAACCTCCTCTTGGCCAGCAACATCCTTAAAAGTGATTTTATTCTTTCCAGACTCATACTTTTGAGCATTACTTTTTCCAAATGTAAAAACCTTTCCACCACCACCTTGAGTTTGACGAAATATAAAGAAAAAGAAAACAAAAAATAAAATCCAGGGCAAAGTTTGTAATAAAACTCCAATCAAAGAAGATTGACTTTTTCCCGAGCTAAGCTCAACTTTTTTACTTTTTAGCTCCGAAAGCAGATTTATATCAAGATAGGGAATACTGGTAGAAAAGTAAGATTTTACAGAATTAGAACCCCTGACAACAAATTGAATCAAACTTCTATCAATTATTACTACGGACTCAACTAGACCGTTGTCCAAATAACTCTGAAAAGTGCTATAAGGAACAGTCTGATAGCTTTCCCCTCCCCGTATAAAATATGATGTAAATATTGCTGAAATTAAAAAAATAACAACAAGTCCTAAAATCCAATTTTTATTCTTCTTTTTGTTATTAGATTTTCCATTATTATTCATATTGGTATTGCCATTCATTCCTTTAAAAGTCCTCCAATCAAAGATATACTAATTTTTTTAAGAATGCTTTTTTCACTCCATATTAAGTTTAAAGTATTTAAATCAATAATTCCAATTAAACTGTTATCTAATGCTAATAACATTAAATAAACCGGATTACATCTTATAAATTTAGAAAAAAATTTTTTTGCTTTCAATCTATCCTTAAAAAATTTATATCTAAACTCATAAGAACAACATTTTAAACTTGACACAGCAGTCGTATTGCACTCTAAACATTTTAGCAAAATCTTGCCTAAAGATAAACTATGCCATTTACCAACTTGTAAAATAAAATCAAAAGGTTTATAAAATTTTTCATCCCTTCTGAAAATTATATTAATTTTATTATGCCTTTTTTCTAAAATAAAATCATTGGTTTTTAACAAAACATTGCTTTTTTTTCTATCAATCTTCACTTTAAACATTTCATTAAGAGCTTTATAAGAAACTTTAGCTTCAATTCCCTCTGAATTTAAAATTTTAAAAATCAATCTAAACGTTAAATACTTAGGAAAATTTAAAAAAGATTCTAAATCAAAAGAATAATAGTATTTGCCTTTCTCGATAGGAAAAAACTCATCTTTTTCGAAATAATTTATAAATTCTCTTGAAAATTCAGATATTCTTTTAAGACATTTTTCATACCCTTTGAAAATTTTTTCTATAGAAGGTAGCAAACTATTTCTAACTTTATTTCTTAGATATAAATTTTGAGAATTTGTACTATCAACAAAAAAACTAATATTATTCAAAGACAAAAAATTATCAATTTCTGGTCTTGTAACCTCAAGCAAAGGTCTTATAATATTTTTATTAACACCGGGAATGCCTGAAAGACCATCTAAAAAAGATCCTTGAAAAAATCTCATAATTATTGTTTCAATTTGATCATTTTCGTTATGAGCAAGTGCAATATAATTTGCATCATTTTCTTTAAGAGCATTTTCGAAAGCATTATATCTGTATTTCCTTGCAAGTTCTTCAATAGATACTCCCAACCTAAATGATTCACTTTTTATATCTATATCACATTTTTTAATTTGTAAAGTAATACCGTAAAGGGCACAAAACCTCTTTACATGCTCTATTTCTTGATTTTGCTCATTATCAGATCTAATAAAATGGGCAAAATAAAATGCAACAATATTATCGTTCAAGTAATATTTTAAATTTAATAATAAAGTTGTAGAATCGGCTCCTCCAGAAAAAGCTACAATAACCCGATTTTTATTTAGATAATTTTTTTTATAAAATTTATCTATTTTAATTTGTATATTATCATCTAAAACATGCATTAAAAATTACTAGAATTGATTTTTTGAACCTTATCTTTAAAATTTGCCTCGCTAATATCAATTAACTCATCACTTAAAAAGTCATACAATTTTTCAAGCCTATCTATTTCATCCTTGGAAAATCTAGAAAGAACAAAATTCTTTATATCACACATAGAATTGCCTCCAACCCCAACATAAAGCCTGCTGTAATTAGAACTTCCAAGAGCACTTGAAATTGACCTTAGACCGTTATGAGTAGAAATACCACCCTGACCTTTAAGCCTACATTTTCCCAAAGGAAGATCAACATTATCAACAACCACCAACAAATTCTTTATACACATATAAAAATCTGAAAATATTGAAGGAAATAAAGATCCACTTAAGTTCATATAAGTTAATGGCTTAATTAAAATTACTCTTCCAGAAATCATCTTTAACTCTGAATATTCATATTTTTTTTTTCTCTTTAAAAAAAGGCCATTTTTAGAAACAATTTTATCTAAAAGAGAAAAACCAACATTATGCCTGGTTAAAGAAAATTCTAATCCGGGGTTTCCTAATCCAAGTATCAACAACCCCATAAAATCACTTTATAATAACAACTTCTAAATTCCCATCACTTTCTGCAAGCCTAACATTAGAAGGTAACACAAGATCTTTAATAAGAACACTTTCGCCTTTATTAACAGGCGTTAAATCAAGCTCTATGAATTCTGGCAAATTAAGGGGTAAAGACTTTACCTTAACTTGCTCTTTCAAAATAGTCAAAATTCCACCCTCTTTGACTCCAGCAGAAGCGCCAATAAGTTTAATGGGAACATATTTTTCAAGTTCAACATGCTTATCTACTTCGTAAAAATCAATATGATAAATGAGCTTGCTGGCAATATTTTCTGCAACATCTTTAACAAAAACACATCTTTCTAGTTTGCCGTCATCTAATACCAAAACAGTATTATCTGTAAACTTTGCAAATTTCTTATTAAAATCACTACTCTTAATTTTCAAGTGTGAGACATCATTACCTTGCCCATAAACAACAGCTGGTATTTCGTATTTAGCTCTTATTCTGCGGGCATTAGAAGATCCAAAGCTTGATCTATACTCGCAACTTAAAATCCTGCTATTTTCCACCAAAAAACTCCTAATGTAAAATACTGGGACGGAAGGATTCGAACCCTCGAATGACTGGACCAAAACCAGTTGACTTACCACTTGTCGACGTCCCAAATACCTTAATACTTACAATTGACAAGCATACAAGATACAACACTCTTTGTCAATAATTATTTAAAAATCTAATTCAAGCTCGAGATCAGCTGGATTCTCTTTTATATATTCCTTAAAAATAGAAGTTTGCAAAGCTTTCCTAAAATCCTGACTAATAGGATGAACAATATCTTTATACTCACCAACTCTAGTCCTTCTGTTGGGCATAGCAATAAATACTCCCTTTTGCCCTTTAATAACTCTAATATTGTGAAGAACTAAGCAATTGTCAAAAGTAACTGCAACATATGCTAGCAATTTAGAACCAGAATTTTTACCTTCAACTTTCTTAATTCTTATGTCTGTAATATCCACTTATAAGCCTCCCGCAAAAAGTACATAACTTAAATCTAAAATATTTTCTATTTTTTGTAAACATGTTCTTATGATATTTTTAGTTTTTTTAAT
The DNA here is from genome assembly GCF_033969665.2 of Borreliella sinica. Lineage (GTDB taxonomy): Bacteria > Spirochaetota > Spirochaetia > Borreliales > Borreliaceae > Borreliella > Borreliella sinica. The sequence goes on from NZ_CP135180.1 coordinate 81,551, forward strand.
TAAACAATAATTAGGGATAAATAATAGTTCCTTTGGACCATATTTTTTCAAGCTCATAGTATTCTCGGGCCTTTTCACTCATTAAATGGATTACCAAATTTCCACCCGAAACAACAGTCCAGTCATAAACCAATCCCTTTCCTTGAACATTAAAATTAATTTTTTTTTCTTTAAAAAATTTAACTATCTTATCAAGATATAAAGCTTCTATCTGTTTAAACGATACAAAAGTAGCTATTATAAAAAAATCAGTCCAATTGCAAATATTGCTAACATTAATACCCATAACGTCAATTCCATTAAAATCGCTTATTATTTTACACAAAGCATTAATATCATTTAGTTTTAACGTATCTTCCATCAAAATCATCTCCTAAAACAACTATTACATCGGGATTAATATCAAGATTATCAAGTTCTAACAATTTACTAGTTTGAACTTCAGAAATTGGCTTAATGTTTGAGGCTTTAATTACTTCTCCAACTCTAACAGCCATCTCTAAATTATCCGAATTATTTATAATCAGGGTATTTTTATAAGAATTTTTATCTGCATTACCAAATTTTAAAACTTTAAATTTTAAAGAATTAAAAATATTTGCTGTTTTTTTTGCAAGTCCAACGACTTTTGTTCCATTTAAAACAATAATCTTTACTATCTCTTCTAAGCCTTCATTAATCAACTCTTTATTCAATTTATCCACCGATTCTTTTAAAATAGCACCCCCATAATAAGGAAAAACTACCTTTATCAAATTATTATCATTATCCTTAAAAATCTCTTCTTGCCCTTTAATATTAATAGAAATAACTTTATCATTATTTATTTTATAATTTTTAACAATATACCTAAAAACAACTTCTGAAAGGTTAGTATCTAGCATGGAATATATTCTGAAAAAATTGTCATTTTCAATGCCAAAATCTGAAATTTGAAAAAGAAGTTTTTTAAAAAACTCTTTGAAAAACTCAACTCTCTCTTCAAATTGATTAACATCATTAAAATATCTCAAATAATCATAAGCTTTATCACCATCAAAATTGGAAGTGCCAGAAGGTATTAAAATAGAATCCTCTAAACTATAAACCTTTACTGGATTTTTAACAAGAAGTCTAACACCCCCCAAATAATCGATAAGTTTAACAAAATTTTCTTTTTGAAAGCGGATATAATAATCTGATTCATGAGATAATTGTGTATAAATTTTAGATAAAAACTTATTAAAAGAATTTTTTTTATAAAGATCTTTAAACCAAGATATATTGCCTTTTAAATCTTCATATCCAGTATGAATTGGAATATCTAAAAAACCAACATTTCCTGTTTTTATATTAATGAAAACTTCTTGCATACTTACAAGATTTTTGTTAAGATCTTCTATTAGAAACAAAAAACTAATATTGCTCTTTGTATTAAGCTCGAAGTAAACCAGCTCTTTTTTAGAACTTCTAATAAAAAAAATTACTACACCTGCTATTATTAGAGCAATTAAAACTAAAAAAATTAAATCCTTTCTCAAATATTTACCTTTTTAACATATAAATTATTATCTTTGATGTATTTTAACACACCAAAGGGTAGCAAATAACTAACGGGAAATCCATTGGCTATTCTATTTCTAATCTCTGATGAGGAAATTGGTATTATTTTATTATCTAAATAAATATGCTTAAAAGAGCTTTTTATCCTCTCTTTACAAACCCTATGAGCAACAACAAGATCAATAGAATTCACAATGCTTTGGGGATCTTTCCATAAATCAAAATTTTGAAAAAGATCATCACCAATAACCAAAAAAAGCTTATCGTTTTTATATTTTTTTTTAACACAAGAAATAGTGTCAATAGTATAAGTTATGCCGCCATTTACTAAATCGCAGTCATCTATAAACATTTTATTTTCATGCTTTAATGCAAGCTTGAGCATATCTATTCTATTTTCAATACTAACGTCTTCTCCAATCACTTTATGAGCTGGATTACAAGTAGGAACAAATATTATCCTATCAATACTTAATAAACACTCTATCTCTTTGGCCAAAAAGATATGTCCAATATGGACTGGGTTATAAGTACCCCCTAATATTGCAATTCTCATGAATTCTTTTTACCTAAATTAAATAAATTCGGCATTCAAAACCTAAATCTTAAAAATGAAAAATACATAATAAAAAATCAATTTTATTAAAAGGTTTTAGCCAGAATAAAAAATTCCTTAATAAGTTCATCAATCCCTCTATTCTCATAAATAGAAATACCAATAATCTTTTCTTTTCCTAAAGCTTTTATCAGACAATTAAAATTTTTCTCAGACTCATCCAAATCAAGCTTATTGGCAATAATAATTTTTTTTTTATTAAAAAGCTTGTAACTATACGATTTTAATTCATTTAAAAGAATATTATATGATTCTAAAAAATCAGCTTCAGAAATATCAATTACTAAAGCTAAAATTTTGGTTTTAGTAATATGTTTTAAAAATTTGGTACCAAGCCCTACTCCAAGGCTAGCGCCTTTAATTATTCCTGGAATATCTGCAATAATTAAATCATCATAAGAGTGTCTAAGCACACCAAGATGAGGAGTCTTTGTTGTAAAAGGATAATTTGCAACTCTAGACTTTGCTGAAGTTATTCTATTAAGAAGAGAGGATTTGCCAGCATTGGGAAGACCAATAAGTCCAATATCTGCCACCAAAAAAAGTTCAAGACGTACATTCAAGCTATTTCCTGATTCTCCAGGTTGAGCAAACCTTGGTGTCCTTCTAGCTGAAGTTTTAAAATTCCAATTACCAAGTCCACCTCTACCACCTTTTAAAATAGTAAATTCGTCATTTAAATCTTCAAGCCTACACAAAAAAGCCCCATTATTTTCATTATAAATATCAGTACTTGGAGGAACAAAAAGAACCAAATCTTTACCATTAGCACCACTTCTCTTAAAACCCATACCGGGCTTTCCATTTTCGGCACAAAGCACATGCCCATTTTTATAAAAAGATAAAGTACTAAGATTCTCTCTTACCTTAAAAATTACACTTCCACCACTCCCGCCATTTCCACCATCTGGACCACCCTTTGCATTAAACTTTTCGCGCAAAAAAGAAACACACCCAGAACCACCATTGCCCGAAACTACCGTTATATTTACATAGTCCTTAAAGCTATACAAAATTTCTCCAATTTTTCAATTAAAAATAACAATATTTACATATTAACAATATTTACATATTTTCGTCCCTTCAAGGTTTTAAATTCTACCTTACCGGATGAAAGCGCAAATATCGTATAATCTCTTCCAAGACCAACGTTTTTACCCTTATGGAATTTTGTACCTCTTTGTCTAACAATTATTTCTCCAGCCTTAACAAACTGGCCACCACTTCTTTTAATTCCAAGTCGCTTAGATATAGAATCTCGTCCATTCTTTGAACTACCACCACTTTTACTTGTTGCCATTAATTTTCCTCCAAAATTAATTTAATATCATTCGGATACTCAAAGCACAAATCAGCTATGCCTCTAATTAAAAATCTACTATAATAAAAAAGACTTTCCTTGGTCAAATCTTTAAAAAAAGGCTTAAATTCTAAATAACCTCTTTCTAAATTTTTTACAATAAAAACCTCGCCCTCAAGATCAAGAACACTAAAAAAGGTTCTCAAAATAAAAGAAAAAGAGGAACAGACAACGTTAACATTATTCTTGCTAATAGCATGCCCATTAGCTAAAAGATAAATGATTACATCATCTTTTACTTTTACTAAAACACTAATCAATAAACTTAAAAAACTATTTCATCAACCAAAATATAAGAATAGGTTTGCCTGTGTCCAACTTTTCTCTCACTTGATTTTCTTCTTCTATATCTGTAAGAAACAACCTTTTTATCTTTCTTATCTTCTTTATAGGTACATCTAATAAGAGAATTTACAACATAGGGCTTTCCTATTTTAATCTCTCCAGCTTTATTAATAAGCAAAACACTGTTAAATTCCAACTTCTCTTTTTCAATAGGAGAAATCTTATCTATTTTTAAAAATTCGCCCTCAATAGCCTTATATTGTTTGCCATTTATTTCTACCAACGCATACATACATTACATTACCTCAACTAAACATTGTAAATTTAATAAAAAAGAAAAGTCAAGCATTAAATTAATTGTACCTTACAAGAGAATTGACTTCATAATTTTCAAGAATGTGCCTACCATTAATACCACAAAGCTCAATAAAACAAAAAATATCCTTAACCTTGCCTCCGGCTCTCTCTAGTAAAATTGCAGATGACTTTAAAGTACCACCGGTAGCTAATATATCGTCTACTAAAAGAATACTGGAATACATCCTAACATCGTCTTTGTGCACCTCTATTCTCCCAAAGCCGTATTCAAGCTCATACTCTTCGCCAAAAACCTCTCTGGGCAATTTACCCTCTTTTCGAATTAAAACAAGAGGAAGTTGCATTTTCAAAGATAAGGGAGCACCTATCAAATATCCCCTAGACTCAACAACTGCAATGCAATCAATCTTTTTAGAATTATAAAAAGAATATACCTCATTTATTAATGAGGTATAAACTTCGGGTTTTAACAAAACACTAGTAATATCGTAAAAAAGAATACCCTTTTTAGGAAAATCAGGTACTTTTGCAATAAACTGATCGTAATACTCTGTTTTATTTTTCATAACCTACTTATCCCATCCGTATGTTTATGTATTTTTTCAAAATAGTAAAACCAAAAGAAAAAATTTATTTTTTTACAGGAGGCTCTGGAACAAGATTATGCAAGTCTACTTCTGGTATCTCATCAAATTTAGCTCTTGTCCAAACTTTGCTTCTGCCAAAAATCCAAACTTTCCCCTTGGTAACAAGATTTCCGGTTTTACTATCAACGCTCATCTCAGAATTATAAATCTTACCGTTTTTAGGATCTATTATTTTACCTCTATCCCACTTTTTAGAAGTAGAAGAATACTTAAGCCCCCACATAAAATCAAGACCTTCTATTGCAAGATTTTCAAACCCAACAACAGTATCTCCTGAAGGATTTTTAGTATCATACTTTTTGCCATCTTTTATTATAGTTAAAATTCGGCCATAGACTTCTCCATCATATTTGTAAACATAAATAATAGAATTTTTTATATTACTCACATCATCATAACCAACCCAATATCCTAAAACTTCATTTTCAAAATTAGAGTTTTCAGCATTAGTAATAACTTCATTTTTATTTAAAGCTTCTGAATTTGCAAATAAAACCATTGCAAAACAAAAAAAAAGAAAAAACTTTGAAAAAATTCTATTCATCAATTCTCCTTTAAACTAATAATTCTAAATTATTAGCTATTTTTAAAAATTACTCACTTAAGGTGGCCAATTCAAAAATTAGACACAAAAATCATTATACAACTTATTTTACAATTTTAATTGTCAAGATAAAAACCTAGATAAAAAATATAAAATCAAACAATAACAATAGCTGGATCAATTGTTATATAAAACAATTGATGTTAATATTATTAAAGTTAATTATCTTGAAGGATTTAATCGTGGTAAGAGGAATTTATACAGCTGCCAGTGGAATGATATCGGAAAGGCGCAAGCTTGACGTAGTGGCAAATAATTTGGCAAACATAGATCTTATTGGATACAAAAAAGATTTATCCATTCAAAAAGCATTTCCAGAAATGCTAATAAGAAGACTAAATGATGATGGACTTTATAAATTTCCCAAAGGACATCTTGAAACAGCTCCTATTGTAGGAAAACTAGGAACAGGGGTTGAAGAAAATGAAATATATACAATATTTGAACAAGGTCCATTAAAAACTACAGGTAATCCATTAGATTTAGCACTCACTGATCAAGGATTTTTTGTAGTACAAACTTCAGATGGAGAAAGATATACAAGAAATGGTTCTTTTACTATTGGGAAAGAGGGAATACTTGTTACAAAAAGCGGATTTCCTGTTCTTGGGGAAAAGGGATATATATACCTGAAAAAAAATAATTTTAAAATAACGTCTCGAGGACAAATCTTCCACAATTCAAACTTCGCATCAAACCCCAAAAGACTTGTTAGTGAGCATGAAAATTCCTGGGAAAATTATGAACTGCTTGATACCATTAGAATTGTAAATTTTGAAAATCCCAGATTTCTCAAAAAACAAGGGAATTCTTTATGGATTGATACAAAAACATCGGGCAAAGCACAAGAGATTGATATATCATTAAGGCCTAAAATAGAAACAGAAGCACTTGAGGCTTCTAATGTTAATGGTGTTAGAGAAATGGTTTTAATGATTGAAATCAACAGGGCTTACGAGGCTAATCAAAAAACAATACAAACCGAAGATGGACTTTTAGGAAAATTAATAAATGAAATTGGAAAATATTAAGGAGCATATTTATGATGAGAGCATTATGGACAGCGGCAAGTGGAATGACCGCACAACAATACAATGTAGACACAATTGCCAATAATCTTTCAAATGTAAATACTACAGGATTTAAAAAAATAAGAGCAGAATTTGAAGATTTAATTTATCAAACCCACAACAGAGCAGGAACTCCTGCAACCGAAAATACTTCAAGACCTCTTGGAAATCAAGTTGGTCACGGAACAAAAATTGCTGCTACTCAGAGAATATTTGAACAGGGAAAAATGCAATCCACCAATTTGCTCACCGATGTTGCTATTGAAGGAGATGGATTTTATAAAATTCTTCTGCCTGATGGAACTTATGCATATACTAGAGACGGATCATTTAAAATCGATTCTAATCGGGAGCTTGTAACAAGTCAGGGATATAAGGTGTTGCCTAATATATTATTCCCGGAAGAATATATTCAAAACTCAATTGCAATATCTGAACAAGGAATGATATCGGTAAAAATTGATGGGAGCAACGAACCTATAGAGCTTGGACAAATTGAAATATCAAGATTTGTTAATCCCGCGGGACTGAATGCTATTGGAAACAATTTATTCAAAGAAACAGCTGGATCAGGCCAAGAGATCGCAGGAATACCGGGAAGTGAAGGCATGGGAAAACTAAGACAAGGTATTCTTGAAATGTCAAATGTATCTATTGCCGAAGAAATGGTAACAATGATAGTAGCTCAAAGAGCTTATGAAATAAACTCAAAGGCTATTCAAACTTCTGACAATATGTTAGGAATCGCAAATAATTTAAAAAGGCAATAAAATAAAGAAAAAATTACTTATTTTTATTTTATTTTTCACAACAAGCTCAATTATGGATGCTGCTCATGATTTGTGCTTCAATATTTCTCCTAGTAAAGTGTATTTTTTTTCAAAAAAATACTCAGAAATATGCAACAATCAAGGCTTATCAAAAATATATATCCCCCCCCATTTGACAAAAAAATCAATAATTTTTGAAATGATTTATTACATCACAAAAAATCTATCAAATGAAAATATCTATATACTTCAATTTAGTTTTGACGAGTCTGAAATAAATATGAACGATAAATTTTTCAAAAAAATAAAATTTAAAGTAAAAAGCAACGGCTCTTACAAAAATATTCCGATTCAAAAAACTTTGGTTTATTATGCAAAAACCTTTGAAAGTTACAAAAAACATAATTATATTAATATGTATATCGATATAATTGAACCCATTGTATTTGCAAAAGAAAATCTAAAAAAAAATGAAATCCTTGATGAATACAACATTTACTTTAAATACAAAATTAACACAACCAGCATAAATGATGTTTTAAGCCTAAATGAATTAAATAATAGTAAATATAAAATTATACGCGATACAATCAAAAATGAAGAGATAAAATTAAATAAAGTACAAAAAGAATAATATGCTTTATTCTATCTTCTTCAATCTAAAAATTATTAATATTGATATATATATTGATAGAATAATATTTAACAAATCAGAAATTAATTATCAATTTACCTAAAAAAATTCCATTAATCGCAATAATTGATATAAAATAATAGATATTAAAAAATAAAAGCAATAGGGTGAAAAATGAGCAAACTAATATTAATGCTAATTGCAATTGCATCGGAAATTATACAAGCTAACAACAAATTAAAAGGATTTGAATACACTCTATATAGCACAATAATAAATGAGAATCAAAATATTGGCTACAACAATTATAATGTAATTCTTAAAAAGGAAAATTATCCATTAATAAATAGAATTCATAAAATATTAACCTCTAAAAAAATCAACAGCAAAATTAAATCAAATAGCTTAATAGAAATAGAATCAAAAGACATTGCCCTATTGCAAAAGATTGATAATATCAAAATAGAAACTAATCCCAAAGTGCTAATAAACAAAAAGAATGGTATTATCCTAGCAAGTGAAAATGCAAAAATAGGAACGCCTACATTTTCTATTCAAAAAAACAATCAAAATATTTTAAGTATAAATAATAAAACAAGAATTCAAGCAAACTCAATGGAATTAAATGAATTTTTATCGAAAAATTCCAAAGCTCCTAACAATAAAGAATTAATTCAAATATTTCAGTTACACAAAAAATTAATAAATTAAATAAAAAACTTATTTTGGGGGAAATTAATGGAAACTAAAATTAATTTACAAAATATAAAATTTAAAAATCAAATAAATAATTTTAAAAATCCCGTAGAAGTAAAAAAATCTTTACAAAAAACCGAAGAACTTCGACAGGCTTCTTTAGAATTTGAAGCTATCTTTATCAAGCAAATGCTTGATAGTATGAAAAAAACTCTTAACAAAAATCAAAATCTTCTAAACGGAGGCCAAGTAGAAGAAATTTTTGAGGACATGCTTTGCGAACAAAGGGCAAAACAAATGGCACAATCTCAAAGCTTTGGAATTGCCAATTCGATTTACAATCAATTGGTAAAAAAATAAATAATTCAAAAAACACTCTTTCCATTCCAACTTAACATAATATCCAAATATCCAATTTAGTTTAAAAATAATTTAAACTAAATTGGCACAGTTTTTGCATGGTAATTAAGTAGTGAAAACTTAATCACAATATTCAAAAAAGGGGAGAAAAATATACTAATATGAATATATTTAGCAATGAGGATTTAAACATATATTTAAAATCGGTAAGAGAACACAAGCTAATTACTCACGAAGAAGAAATTAAACTTGCAGGACAAATACAAAGAGGCAACGCAAAAGCAAAAAACAAAATGATAAATGCAAATTTGCGACTTGTTTTAAAAATAATAAAAAGATATGCGGGCAAGGGATTAAAAATTGAAGACTTAATTCAAGAAGGCAACTTAGGATTAATAAGAGCTGCTGAAAAATATGATCCAAACAAAAATACCAAATTTTCAACTTATGCATCGTTTTGGATTAAGCAATCACTACAAAGAGCATTAAACACTAAAACTAGACTGGTAAAAGTCCCATACAGAAAGGAAAATCTAATACTCCAAATAAATAAATATTTAACCGAAGAGGAAAAATCACCTAAAAAAGAAGAAATAATGAAAAGATTCAATCTATCTCCCGCTCAGTACATAAAAATTATTCCTTATCTTGAAAAAGAATATTCTTTGGACAAAGAAATAGAAGGATCTGAAAATTCAACTCTCTTGAATCTATACGAGGACAATTCCTTTAACCCTGAAATTACCCTTGAACAAGACTCAACCCTAAAACATTTGAATTATGTACTTGAAACAAAATTAACTGAAAAGGAAAGATACATAATCAAAAAAAGATACAACCTAGATAATAGTCCCAAAAGAAGCACTTTGAAAGATATTTCAACAGAACTTGGAATATCATCAGAAACTGTAAGACAAATTGAAAAAAGGGTTCTTAAAAAACTAAAAGAAGAGATAAATTAACATTGACATTCATGACATGTTTTGATCTACTTGTAAGTCAGTGGTCATGAATGTTTATATTTTATATTAAGAAGAATAAGTTTATTATTGTAATTTTTATTGTCATATTCATTGTTATTGCAACAATTCAAGCATTTACAAGTTTTTTCTATTTTGAAAACAATTTAAAAGTTGCAGATGGGCCACTTAAAACTAGATTTCAAAAAATACAAAAAGACAGTTTATTAACAGAAAATAACAAAGCTAAAATTAAGCCTAAGTTTTATTTAATCATAGACGACGTGGGTTATGATGAATTTATGTTGGATCAATTTATAAAACTTAATCTTGAAATAAATTATGCCATTATTCCGTTCTTGCCAAAATCAATGAGATTATATAAAAACCTAAAAAATAACAACAAAAAAGTAATAATACATTTCCCAATGCAATCAAAACATAGAAATTCAATAGAAAAATTTCATATAAATATAAAAGACAGCAAAGAAGAAATACACAAAAAAATCGAACAAGCATTTGAAAAGTATCCTGATGCAAAAATAATGAATAACCATATGGGTAGTTTAATTACTTCAAATAAAGATTTAATGAAAATAATTTTGACAAAGCTTAAAGAGATTGACAGATATTTTTTCGACAGCGTAACTATTGCTGGAAGCGTACCAGAAACAATAGGCAAAGAAATTGGAATTACAGTGGAAAAAAGAGACATATTCCTTGATAGCAAAGATACAGAAGAATCTGTAATCAAGGAGCTTGAAAAAGCAAAAAATATTGCCAGAAAACATGGGATAGTAAAAGTAATCGGACACATTTGGTCTAAAAACACACTAAAGGTCTTAAAAAAAGAAGAATCTGGTTTAAATCGAGAATTCGAATTTGACAACCTGCTAAATCTTTACGAGAAAACAATCAGATGAAAGTGCTTGGAATAGAAACTTCTTGTGACGACTGCTGCGCAGCTGTAGTAGAAAACGGCATTCGTATTTTAAGCAATATAAAATTAAATCAAAAAGAACATAAAAAATATTGCGGTGTAGTACCTGAAATTGCCTCAAGGCTTCATACTGAGACTATTATGTCTGTTTGTATACAAGCACTAAAAAAGGCAAATACTAAAATATCTGAAATTGACCTAATAACTGTAACATCTAGACCTGGACTTATTGGATCTTTAATAGTTGGATTAAACTTTGCCAAAGGGCTAGCAATTTCATTAAAAAAACCTATTATTTGCATCGACCACATCTTGGGCCATCTTTATGCTCCTTTAATGCACTCAAAAATAGAATATCCATTTATATCATTATTATTAAGCGGCGGACATACACTGATTGCTAAACAAAAAAATTTCGATGATGTTGAAATACTTGGTAAAACTTTAGATGATTCTTGTGGAGAAGCCTTTGACAAAGTAGCGAAACATTATGACATGGGGTTTCCCGGAGGTCCAAACATCGAACAAATATCTAAAAATGGGGATGAAAATACATTTAAATTTCCAGTTACCACTTTTAGAAAAAAAGAAAACTGGTATGATTTTTCATACTCTGGGCTAAAGACAGCTTGCATACACCAACTCGAAAAATTCAAAAACAAAGATAATCCAACAACAAAAAATAATATAGCTGCAAGCTTCCAAAAAGCTGCCTTTGAACATTTAATTATCCCAGTAAAAAGAGCATTAAAAGATACTCAAATTGACAAATTAGTAATAGCAGGTGGTGTTGCTAGCAATTTGTACTTAAGAGAAAAAATAAATAAACTTAAAATACAAACTTACTACCCCCCTCTTGATCTTTGCACAGATAATGGAGCAATGATTGCGGGACTTGGATTTAATATGTATTTAAAATACGGAGAAAGTCCAATCGAAATTGATGCAAATTCAAGAATAGAGAATTATAAAAACCAATATAAGGGGAAAAAATAATGAAAAGAATTTTAGCAATGCATGATATTTCAAGCATGGGAAGAACGTCTCTTACAATATGCATACCAATAATATCTTCGTTTAATATGCAAGTGTGTCCTTTTGTAACAGCTGTCCTTTCTGCTTCCACGGCTTATAAAAAATTTGAAATAATAGATTTAACCGATCATTTAGAAAAATTTATCAAGACATGGAAAGAACAAGGTGAACATTTTGACATACTATATACAGGATTTCTGGGAAGCGAGACACAACAAATTACAATAGAAAAAATAATTGAATCGATAAAATTTGAAAAAATTGTGATTGATCCCGTATTTGCTGACAACGGAGAAATTTACCCGATATTCGATAACAAAATAATTAGTGGATTTAGAAAAATCATAAAACATGCAAACATAATAACACCTAATATCACAGAGCTTGAAATGTTAAGCAAGAGATCGCAGCTTAATAACAAAGATGATATTATAAAAGCAATATTGGATCTTGACACAAAAGGCATAGTAGTTGTTACAAGCGTCAATAAAGGAGATCTTTTGGGAAACATCTGCTACAATCCTAAAAGTAAAGAATACTCAGAGTTTTTCTTAGAAAGATTAGAACAAAATTTCAGTGGTACAGGGGATTTATTTACTAGCTTGCTTATAGGATACTTGGAAAAATTCGAAATGGAACAGGCCTTAGAAAAAACAACAAAGGCTATTCACTTAATAATAAAAGATTCAATTAAAGAAAATGCTTTAAAAAAGGAAGGGGTTAGAATCGAAAATTTCTTAAAAAATACATTTTAAATTTTAATTTCATTAAATTTAATTTTAAAGATTGAGTAAATTTTTAGTACAAAAAAATATTTGCATTGCAATATATTATTAAAGTAAAATGTACAAAAAATCTATTACAAAGCAAGGGCTTTATTGCTTTTATGAGTAAACAAATATATGTCAAATAAAAAAATAATATTTTTTACAGGGGGGGGAACTGGAGGGCACGTATTTCCAGGAATATCCATAATACAAAAATTAAAAGAATTTGACAATGAAATTGAATTTTTCTGGATAGGCAAAAAAAATTCTATAGAAGAAACGTTGATAAAAGAACAAAATAATATTAAATTCATTTCAATTCCATGCGGAAAACTACGACGCTATTTTTCTTTTCAAAACTTTACTGACTTTTTTAAAGTAATACTTGGAATAATAAAAAGTTTTTACGTTTTAAAAAAATATAAACCTCAGGTTATCTATGCAACTGGAGGATTTGTATCAACTCCCACAATTATTGCATCTAGTTTGCTAAACATAAAAAGGATAACCCATGAAATGGATCTAGATCCTGGACTTGCAACAAAAATTAACTCTAAATTCGCAAATAAAATATGCATAAGCTTCAAAGAAAGCGAAAAATACTTTAAAAACCATAAAAACATTATTTACACAGGATCTCCTATAAGAAAAGAATTTTTAATTCCAAGTCCCAAAATCATTAAACAACTAACTCAAAACACTAAAAAACCAATCGTTAGCATACTTGGGGGATCTCTTGGAGCTAATGCTTTAAATAATCTTGCACTGTGTATTAAAAAGGATTCTGAAATCTACTTTATTCATCAATCAGGAAAAAACTTAAATGACCTAAGAGAAGATAATTATCTGAGAAGACAATTCTTTAACGCAGAAGAAATGGCAAGCATAGTTAAATTTTCCGATATAATAATAAGCAGAGCTGGGGCTGGAGCAATCAAGGAATTTGCAAACGCTTGCGCATGTGTAATTTTGATTCCATTTAAAAAAGGCTCTAGAGGGGATCAAATTAAAAATGCAAAATTACTTAAAAATCAAAATGCTTGCATTTATATAGATGAAGATGAGGTTTTAAATACAAATATTTTGAAAATTATAAAAGAAACTTTAAAAGATGAAGAAAAAATTAAATCTCTTAAAACAAATATAGAAAAATTCAATAATAAGCATTCTTCAACTTTAATAGCCAAATTATTAATAAAAGATATTAAGGAGATAAAATCTAGATGCTAGTAAACGATCCTGTAAAAATAACCGGAATAGTTGACATATTAATAATAATAATTTTTACATCTTTAGGATTTAGGGGATTTTTAAGAGGATTTATTAAAGAAATTGGTGGATTTGCAGAGGTTTTTGTATTAATATTCCTGCTTTACAAAAAAACCGAAGAGTTTAGAAGATTGGTCGAACCTATTATTGAACTATCCTACATTCAGGCACTACTTGTGTTTTTTCTACTAATACATATAGGATTTTTAATCCTACAATCCCTAATAGAATCAATAATAAGCCAACTTAAATTATTATTCTTCAATAGAATACTAGGCTTAGCACTTGGTTTACTTGAAGCTTTTGGAATAATTGCAATAGTAGTTTACATAATACATTCACAACAAATATTTAAGCCTGAATATTTCCTTAAAGAAAGCAAACTCCTTGACTATTTAAACCCTGGAATAAACTATCTCTTTAAAATATCAAAAACAAAATAAGAAGCTAGTAATGACAATACTTCCAAAAATTGCCAAAGGCATAATAAACGAATATGATCAAAAAATATTACCAAATGCAATTCTTTTACTAGGAGAAAAGTTTACATCAAAAAAAATCAGCGCAATCGAGCTTGCAAAAAAAATATTAAACGAAAAAAACTTAACAAACCCCAATTTACTCATTTTTTCAAATCTCGATACAATAGAAGCAAAAGCGCATCTTTCTACAAATTCATCTAAAATAGCAAATAAATACTTAGAATATATTAAAACTGTAATTTTTACCAAATGCTACTTTAGTAATGAAAAAAATTTGAAAAAAATAGAGAAAAATATTAAGTATATTAATTCTGTTTATTATGAAAAAGAATTCAATACCAACATAAAAGATGCACTTATAAAAAATATAGAAAACATAAACAAAGAACTAAATCATAACATTACTGTTCACGATGTAAAAAAAATTCAAACTTGGGTTTTTTCCGAAAAAGAAAAACCAAAAGTAATATACATAAACGAAATCGAAAATTTATCATTTAATGTACATAATTCACTTTTAAAAATACTAGAAGAGCCTCCTTCAAATATTTACTTTATCTTGGCAGCAAGAAATAAAAACAAAATACCAAAAACAATACTTTCAAGACTTAGGGTCTATAATTTCACAAAACCAGCAAGAATATTAGAAATTCAAAAATTTAAAGAAAGCTTTCTAATAGACAAAGATATAACAATTGCAGAGTATTTCGACTCATTTTATAAAGAAGACAGCAAAAAAATAAAAAAAGAACTAACAAAAATTTTAAACATAATAAAAGAAAAAAAATCCATCTTTAATCTTGAAGAAATCGAATTTATAAAAGATGATCAAAGCTTTAAAACATTTTTAAACGAACTTACAATTAACATTAGAAAAGATTTTTTAGAAAACAAAATAAATATTAATCAATATCTCAAATACACAGAACATTTGAAAAATATTTACAAATATCGCCCCTATAATCAAAACAAAAAATTAATAATAGAAAACTTGATGCTAAATTACGAAGAGATATGAATAACTTTTTTAAAAAAGCCTTAACAAAGCTAAACAAATTATCTAACGAACAAAAAACTAAATTTATTGAACAAATTTACAAAAAAATAGAAATATATGACGGAATATTCGCATCAATTAACGAAGGAATCATTGTGCTTGACAAACAAAACAACATAATCTATTCAAACAAGATTTTATACCAAATTTTAGCTTTAACATCTAAATCAAAAATAGAAATTCTTGATGATATTCAAATTCCGATCTTAATAAATTTAATAAAAGAACTAGTTAGAACAGAAGATAAAATAATAGGATTAGAAGTTCCAATTTCTAATAGCATATATATTAAAATTTCATTTATGCCTTATGTAAAAGAAAGAAAACTTGAAGGCAACATTATTTTAATAGAAGACATTAAAGAAAAAAAGAAGCAAGAAGAACTGTTTAGAAGGATTGAGGCTTTAGCTTCTTTTACAAGACATGCAAGAAATATTGCTCATGAAATCAAAAACCCACTTGGAGCAATCGATATAAATTTACAACTGTTAAAAAAGGAAATTAAAAAACAAAAAATAAAAAATGGCAAAGCTGAAAATTATTTTAAAGTAATAAAAGAAGAAATAAACAGAGTAGATAAGATAGTAACAGAATTTTTATTAACTGTAAGGCCAATAAAAATTAACTTACAAGAAAAAGACATCACACAAGTAATAAACAGTGTATGTGAATTGTTAAATCCTGAATTAGAAAATAAAAACATAAAACTTTTGTTTAATTTAAACAAAATAAGCAATATCCTCATTGATGAGAAATTATTAAAACAAGTTATCATAAATATTGTTAAAAATGCAGAAGAGGCATTGTTTGAAACAGAAAAAGAAATTAAAAAAATAGAAATTTTTCTCTTTGAAAAAGACAATAAAATATATATCAACATAAAAGATAATGGAAATGGAATAAAAGACGAAGTAAAAGAGGAAATATTTAAACCTCAATTTAGCACAAAAGAAAAAGGAAGTGGAATAGGCCTTACTATTTCTTATAAAATAATAAAAGAGCTTGGGGGTGAAATCTTTGTAGAAAGCAAAGAGAACATAGGGACTATTTTTACAATTACACTTCCTAAACTAAATAAAAAAAATATTTTAATTGAGGGGTATTGAAAATGAGCAAAATACTTGTAGCTGATGATGAAAAGAACATTAGAGAAGGAATTGCTACTTATCTTGAGGATGAAGGATATTTTGTCTTCACTGCTAGCGATGGAGAAGAAGCCCTTGAAACAATTGAAAATGAAAATCTTGATGTAATAATATCTGACCTGAGAATGCCTCATATATCTGGGGAAAAATTGCTCAAAATAGTTAAAGAAAAAAACTTAAAAATACCATTTATTATTTTAACGGCCCATGGAACAGTTGATTCTGCTGTAGATGCCATGAGAGAAGGGGCTTACGATTTTTTAACAAAACCCTTAGACCTTGAAAGACTCTTGCTAATAATAAAAAGATCATTAAATAAAAAGGAAAATGATGATCATGCAAATATCAATTTAGAAAATATACTCATAAGAAAAGATTTAAAATACTATGAAAAAATTGTGGGAAAGTCTCTATTAATGCAAAAAATTTTTGAACTTGTAATAAAAATAGCAAAATCAAATGCATCTGTTCTTATAACGGGCGAAAGCGGTGTTGGTAAAGAAATAATAGCCGATGCTATTTTTGATCTTTCAAATAGAAATGACAAGCCATTTATAAAAGTAAATTGCGCTGCACTTTCTGAAAGCATCCTTGAAAGCGAACTTTTCGGTCATGAAAAAGGAGCATTCACAGGTGCAATTTCTCAAAAAAAAGGCAGATTTGAACTTGCAAACAAAGGTACAATTTTTCTTGACGAGATAGCAGAAATTTCACCCGAAATTCAAGTTAAACTTTTAAGGGTACTACAAAACAAAACCTTTGAACGTGTTGGAGGAGAAACTACAATTAAAGTCGACATTAGGCTTCTGGCCGCAACAAATAAAAACATTGAAGGGGAAATTAAAAAGGAAAAATTTAGAGAAGATTTATTTTATAGATTAAATATCATTAATATAAACATACCACCTTTAAGAGAGAGAAAAGATGATATTTCTCATTTAACAAACATACTAATAAAAGACGTCGCAAAAGAAAACCATAGAAAAGAAAAAACTATTTCTAATGATGCAATGAAAGCTCTTTATTATTACGATTGGCCAGGAAATATTAGAGAATTAAAAAATGTACTTGAAAGTGCATTAATACTATCCAAAGGCAAGCAAATAACCAAAGAAGATTTACCTGCAAAAATCAAAAATAATGAAAATTTTACATTTAAAATAACACTGCCAATAGGAATTAGCCTAAAAGAAGCTGAAAAAGAAATAATAAAACAAACGCTTTTTCATTCAAAAAACAACAAAAGCAAATGTGCTGAAATATTAAAAATAGGAAGAAAAACTTTACATAATAAAATAATAGAATATCGAATTGATCAATAAGATTTATTTTAAATTATTAAATAATAATCGTTATAAAATAATAACATGGCTTTAAATCAACTGTATAATTTTGAAACCAAAAAATTTTTTAATGTTAATAATTATATTAAAATGAAACACTTTCTTTTAAAATCTCTGATGCAAAAGTGTAAAAATATTTTCATTAAACAACTAATTATATGCTATTATTTATTAATAATCAATACAATTTAATAATATTGCATTTAGCTAACTGAAGTTAGCTTTACTTTAAAAGCTCTAAAGGATTAATGGGAATATTTTTTTTTAATATTTCAAAGTGCAAATGAGGCCCTGTTGAACGCCCAGTTTGCCCCACCCTTCCAAGAAATTCACCCGATTTAACCAAATCTCCTACCCTTACAGAATATGAATTTAAATGTCCATAAAGTGATTTGATATTATTTTTGTGGCCAACTACAACAAAATTACCATAAAGATCGTTGTATCCAGCTTCAATAATTATTCCAGAAGAAGAAGAATATACTTCCGTATTCATCGGAGCTGCAAGATCTATTCCTGTATGAAAACTTTTATTACCAGTAAAAGGATCATTTCTAAACCCAAAATCAGAACTAACAATAAATTTTTTTAAAGGAAAAACAAAGTTGGAATTTAAAAAAAAGAGCAACTCTGTATTTGAAAAAATTCCAAAATCTGGATTCTTGACAAAATCAAAAAAATAAAACTCATAAACTCTATCATTCCTTTTAATTTTTACTTTTTCAGCTTTAGTAAGATCCCTTGTTGCTAAAAGCAAATTATTAAATCTATAATCTTTACTATCAAAAACAAAAACTCCTTTTTTGCTGGGAATAATAATCTCTTGCCCAACACTTACAAAAGGAGAATCCAATAAATTAACAGTAGCAATACCGGACTGCCATCCATTTATTTTATTAGCAATTTTAAAAAAAGTATCCCCTTTTTTAACTTTATATAGATAAAAAAACAAAGGGATGTGCTGTTTTTTATTATATTTAAAAACTTTAATCTTAAGATCAGAATAAATAGGATCTTTTCTTGAAAAATTTTTTATTTCTGGATAAGAAAAAACGCAAAGAATTTTTAAAAAAAAGAAACCTATTCCAAATAACAAAAAAATCTTACTCATACTGCAAATTATTTCACGCTTAATTAATCAATATAATAAAAAATATGGAAAAAATAAATCATACTTGGACTTGTAAATATTAACAAACTGTAATAGACTATCTTTCAACATGGAACTAAACGAATACCAAAAAAAAGCAAAAAGAACTGCAAAGTATATAAATAAAAAAGAAGAATTAATTTTAACAACACTTGGCCTTGCTGGTGAAACTGGAGAAGTTGTTGAAAAAATAAAAAAATTAGGAAGAGACAAGAATTACATCATTGACGATGAATATTTAATATCAATTAAGAAAGAGCTAGGAGACGTTTTATGGTACTTGTCAAATTTAAGCAACAATTTGGGCATTACACTCGAAGATGTTGCTCTTACAAACCTAAAAAAAATACAAAAACGACATGAAAATGGGACAATAAATGGCGAAGGCGATGATAGATAAAGCATTTAAATTGAAAATACTTAAAGTTTAAAAATAAGAATGCTCAACATTTATATCAAGGGAATCTTACTTGGAATTGCAAACATAATCCCAGGAGTTTCTGGGGGAACGCTGGCTTTAATATTAAAAATCTATTATAAAATAATAAATTCTATTTCAGAAATCTTAAAGCTAACAGAAGTTAAAAAAAATTTAATGTTTTTAACTGTTTTGGCTGCAGGAATGTTAACTTCAATATTATTGATTGCAAAAATATTTAAAGCTTATGCCTTTGACAATGGAATAATAGAAGCACTGCTAATAATATTCTTCATGGGATTAACATTTGGGAATATGTTAACACTAAAAAAAGAAATATCTGGGAAAGGAGCAAATAATACAAAAATATTAAAACATTTGTTGTTTTTTATTGGCATGTCTATTATCGTGCTTTTCTTAATAATCAAAGAATCTAATATGCAATTGCAAAATATAATACCTGAGAACAAAAACTCAATAAAATATTACTCATTATTAATATTCTCTGGGACAATAAGTGGAGCATCAATGATATTGCCGGGAATCTCTGGATCTGCAATGCTTTTGCTACTTGGTTTTTATAAAGAAATAATACTCATTATATCTGAATTTAACATTATTCTTATTACAATATTTAGTATTGCTGTAACAATAGGAATTATTACAGCAATACTAATAATAAAGAAAATAATAGATAATCACCTAAATAATTTTATTTATTTATCAAGAGGCCTAATTTTTGGATCAATTCTACAAATGATATTAATCCTATTAAAATTAAATTTTAAAGACAATTTAATATCCTTTGCATCTTTAGGAGCATCATTTATACTGGGAATGTTTATAAACAAAAAAATAGCTGAAAAACACTAATAAAAGATTTTAAAATACCGAAGACCGGACTTGAACCGGTACGGAGCTTCCTCCTCAGGATTTTAAGTCCTGTGTGTCTACCACTTCCACCACTTCGGCATAGAATAATATAATAAATAATAATATATTACGATGTCAAGTTAACTAAAAAATAAATCCAAAAATCAATTGATAACTATTTTTTGGGGAAAATTCTCAATAATATAATTGCTATGCAAATAATCCATAATTACAAACATAAATGAACACAAAGAAACTCTAGCAAAAAAATTAGAAAACACTTTAAAATCAATTTTATTTGTCAACATTGAAATCTCACTTGAATCATTTATTAAGCTAAAAAATTTATTTTTAATTAATAAATCAAAAATAATAAATTCAGATTCATCTAAAATAAACATTAATTTATTCATTTGGGCTTTTAAATATGAAATTTGATCATTAATTTGCAAACTAGTAAAATTGTTAATAAAATCATTGCTTAAATTATAAATAACAATACCATAGCGATTATCTTTAAATGTAAAATCAACAAGCAATCCTAATTTTAAATCGTCATAATCTTGCATTGCACTTAAAACTTTAATATTTATTTTACGCTTAGAAAGAATACTAATAGAAAGTCCTTTTCCTTGATCAATAAAATAAGCATTCTTAAAGGTTCCAAATAAAACTCTATTATTAATTAAATCGAGAACATTTTTATTCTCAAGATTCTTAATAATTATTAAATCAAAACTTTGATTGAGTATATTATAAGCAGAATCCAATAATTCTTGAGAAGAATAATCATTTAAATTAAAATTTGCAACCTTAAGCTCTAAAACAATAAAATCTATATCTACAAAATTGCAGGAAAAAAATAAACCGCTAAACAGAAATAAACTCTTCAAGTTGGCACTTTGTCTCAACAACTTCAAATACGAGTCCATACTTTTTTGCAGCACTACTGTCTAACCAAAAATCTCTATCGGTATCCTTTTCTATTTTAGAGATCTTTTGACCTGTTTCTTTTGAAATAATATTATTAAGCTCTTTTTTAACTTTATTTAGCTCATTAGCATAAATCTCAATATCTGTTGCAACTCCTTTAAATCCACTCAAAGGTTGATGCAATAAATACCTGGCAAAAGGCAATGAAAATCTATTTTCTAATTTTGCAGCCAAAAAAATTAAAGCGGCAGCGCTAGCAACAAGCCCTACTCCAACTGTAAAAACTTTAGGCTTAACAAATCGAATCATATTAAAAATAGCAAATCCAGCATCAATATCGCCTCCCTCAGAATCAATGTACACAAATATAGGCTTTTTAAAATCTAAAGCTTCTAGCAACAATATTTTTTCTTGAAAAAGCTTAGAAACATCCTTGGTAATCTCACCAGCAATCACTATTGATCTACTCTTTAAAGCTAATTTCAATGATTTATCATGTAAAATGAAATTATTATTGTCTTCTTCACCGGTCATAAAACATCCCTTATACAAAAACTAATGATATATTATAATTGAAAATAAAAGGTTTTTAAATGATAAGAAAGCATAAAACTTAAACAATTGCACCTAATTTATGAAAAGCAAAAAATTAATAGAACTTTAATCAAACCTCATTATAGCTAAAAAATACTCTAAATTTATATATAAGTAAAATCTTAAAAAGGGGGTCATAATGCACTATGAATTTGCAGTTATTGGAGGAGGAGTGGCAGGAAGCACTGTTACTTACGAATTACTTAAAAGAAATAAAAAAGTAATTCTTTTCGATGATGGGAATACAAAAGCAACAACAATAGCAGGTGGGCTTATTAATCCTATTATGGGCAGAAAAATGAACATTGCCTGGAAAGAATCTTATATTTTTGAATTTGCAAAAAATTACTATCAAGAAATTGAAAAAACCATTAAATCCAAATTTTTTATAGAAAAAAATATCTTTAGGCCCTTTACTACTGAAAATCAAAAAAATGAACTGATTGATAAACTTAAAAATGACAAAACCATGACAAACTTTATTTTGAAAATAAAAGATGGAAAAATTTGCAATTTTTCAAACGATTCTAACGGTGGAATGATAATAAAAGGCGCTAGAATTAATACAAAAATCTATATAAAAAATATTAAAAAATATTTAACCAAAAAAAAATCATACATAAACAAAAATATCGACGAAAATAAAATTCAACTCGGAGACAGTTTTTTCAAAATAGAAGATTTCAAATTTGAAAAATTAATATTTGCAAAAGGATATAAAGAAAAACTTAAAGGATTTTTTTCTTACCTACCATTTGAGCCTGCAAAAGGCGAAATCATTATATTAGAATGCAAAAAATTGAATTTTAAAGAAGTTTACAACAGACATGCATCTTTAATCCATCTAAAAGGAAATAAATTTTACCTTGGGGGCACTTACGAATGGAATACTTGGGACACGCTTGTAAATGAATGGGCAAAATTAGAATTATTGAAAAAATTTAAAAAAATAACAAATCTAAAATGTAAAGTCATTAATCAAAAAGCACACATAAGGCCTTCAACTCTCGACAGAGAACCTTTCTTGGGAGAACATCCCAAACATAAAAATATTTTCATATTAAATGGTTTTGGAACAAGAGGTATAGCAATGGCACCATACTTATCCAATTTATTAGTTAATAATATTGAAAAAATTGATAAAATTCCAAATCATTATAATATTAAAAGATATGCAAAATATTACAATATTTTGCATCATTCTTAAAATAAAAAATTTAAATCCACACTAACAAGCAATTACATCTCTTAATATTTCTAAATTCACAAAAAAATAATATAATATTTGAGTTAAACTAAAATAATTCTTATCCAAAGAGAAACTAAAAGTGAAACAAGATTTAACAAAGCAATTAAAATCAATTAACACTTTCAAAACAAACCAGGAGAATAATCTTTGGGATTCAACATTAATATTATAGGAACTGGAGGAACAAGACCACTCCACAATAGATATTTGTCATCTGTACTAATCGAGTATAATGGAGACAATTTTTTATTCGATTGTGGAGAAGGAACTCAAATGTCTTTAAGAAAACAAAAAATATCCTGGCAAAAAATAAAAATGATTTGTATTACACACTTACATGCCGATCACATTACCGGACTACTTGGAATAGTAATGCTAATGTCACAAAGTGGAGAAACAAGAAAAGAGCCGTTAATAATTGCTGGACCTGTTGGAATAAAAAATTATACAAAAACCAATATAGATATGCTCAAAATATATAAAAACTACGAAATAATTTTTAAAGAAATAATAATAGATAAAACCGAAAAAATAATATATGAGGATAAAACAAAAAAAATTGAATACACTAGACTAAAACATTCAATAGAATGCGTTGGATATTTATTTATAGAAAAAGATAAACCTGGTAAATTTAATACAGAAAAAGCAGAAGAATTAAACATTCCTAAAGGACCTATTAGAAAAAACTTGCAAGATGGAAAGGAAATACTGCTAAACGGAAAAATTATAAAGCCATCAGAAATACTTGGAAAATCTAAAAAAGGATTAAAAGTTGCGTACATTACAGATACTGGTTATTTTAAAGAGCTTATAAAACAAATCAAAAATTTTAACCTTGTAATAATTGAAAGCACATTTAAAAATGAACTCAAAAAGGAAGCAGATAAAAAACTTCATTTAACAGCTGGTGGAGCTGCAAATATTGTCAAGCAAGCAAACGTTTTACAAACAGGACTTATTCATTTTAGCGAAAGATATACATTAAGAAAAGATCTTGAAAACTTACTAAAGGAGGCAAAATTGGAATATCCAGATGGAGAAATTTTTTTAACAAAAGATGGAATGAGGCTTGAAGCAAACAAAAATAACTTTATTATTAGATAGGAGGGTGGTATATGATAAATGTAGAAAAAGTTACCAAAATGTATGGTTCATTTACAGCGCTATTTAATGTTAGCTTTAAAGTTAAGGAAGGCGAGGTGCTTGGCATACTTGGTCCAAACGGAGCTGGAAAGTCCACATTAATTAAAATCTTAACATCATTTCATTATCCAAACAAAGGTAATGTAAAAATTTTTGGAAAAGACATTGTAGAGCATTCAAAAGAAATACTACAACAAATAGGATATGTTCCTGAAAAACTAGCTCTTTATCCAGAACTTTCTGTTAAAGAATATTTAAAGTTCATATCAGAAATAAAGGGTGTTAAAAAAATAAAAAAAGAAATTGACAAAGTAGTTAGCATATTTAAACTAAAAGAAGTTGAAGACAAACTGATTTCTCAACTTTCAAAAGGATTTAAACAAAGAGTAGGAATAGCTGGTGCTTTAATAAACAATCCTAAACTTGTAATACTTGACGAACCAACAAATGGTCTTGATCCAAATCAAATAATTGAATTTAAAGAATTTTTAAGAGAACTTACAAAAGAAAGTACAATATTATTCTCTTCACACATACTAAGCGAAGTAGAATCTATTTGCAAAAGAATAATTATTGTCAACAACGGAGTAATTGTTGCTGATGACACAAAAGAAAATATTATTAAAAATAAGCTTAAAGAGATTGAAATAGAATTAATAGTTTTAAAAAAATCTGAAAATGAAGAAAAAATTTTCAATAGTAAAAACGATATTTTTACATTACTGCAACTCAAAGAACACGAAAAAGATTTAAACATTTCATTAAAACTATCTCAAGGCAAAACAGAAGAAGATCTCTTTAGCTACATAGTAAAAAATAATATAATATTAAAAGCAATGATCCCAAAACATGAAAGCCTTGAAAAGATATTTAGCAAATTAACCAAGGAGAGAGAAAAATGAAAATAGATTTAAAGCAATCTTTATCGCTTTCTAAAAAAGAACTAAAAATATTATTTGGAACTCCAACTGCATACGTTGTGATACTATTCTTTTTAATATTCATAAACTTTTCATTTATTTTTTTATCAGGATTTTTTATTAAAGATAATGCATCTCTTACCTCTTATTTTTCTTCAATGCCTATTATTTTGATGCTAGTACTGCCAGCACTTAGCATGGGAGTATTTTCAGAAGAACATAAAACAGGGAGTATTGAACTTCTTTATGCCCTACCACTAAGCCCTCAAGAGATAGTATTGGGTAAATTTATTACGCTTAAAATATTTACCCTAATACTATTCTCACTTACATTACCTCTTACAATAATGACAATCTTCATGGGCGAATTTGATCTTGGAATAATATTGCTTCAATATCTTGGAATAATTCTTTATTCTCTCTCAGTGCTAAGCATGGGGACATTTATTTCTTCTATTACAAAAAGCCAAATAGTATCTTACATAATAACCGTATTTACGCTAATATTAATACTATTTTCTGGAAAATTGGTTATGATCTTTGGAAAAGAAAACATAATAGGAGAAATGCTTAATTTTATTTCAATAACCAATCACTTTAGCTACTTTAATATGGGCATACTAAACCTATCAGACTTTATTTATTTTATTACGTTTACAATCACATTTTTAATACTAAGCACACACAGCATAACACTAAAAAAATGGAGATAAAATTATGAAAAATAAAGAAAATGAGGTTTTAAACCTAACTTTAAACCTTACAATAATCTTTTTGATTTTTTGCAATATATCTATTTTCATTTTTAAAATAGACTTTACAAAACATAAGGCTTTTACAATATCTCAAGTTACAAAAAATTTGTTTTCAAGTGCAAACGAAACAATATATATAACATATTACAACTCGGGCAGCCTTGAAAACTATTTTGCTTTCCCAAATCAAATAAAAAATTTTTTAATAAGTTTTTCTGATGCCTCAAAAGGTAAAGTAATTTATAAAGAAATTGATGCTGATAAAATTACAACACCTTTAGAACACATCGGTATTCCTTCTCAGCAAATCGACTTAAGAGACATTAATCAACTCTCAATACTCAAAATATACTCAGGAATTGAAATTATTTACGAAGGGAAAAGAGAAGTAATACCGGTTGTAACAGAAATAAGTAATCTAGAATATGACCTTGCAAATGGACTTGACAAGCTAATAAACAACACAAATAAAGTTTTGGGACTTGCATTTGGAGACAGCACTTTAAAAGAAGCACACAAAAATTTCTCCGAAATAATGCAAAAAGCATTTGGTATTGAAATAAAAGAAATAGATTTAAAAACTGAAAAATTAGAAGACATAAGAAAAGAAATAAATGGACTATTTATTATTGGTGCTAAAGAAATTGATGAGGAGACTGTAAAAAAAATTGATGATTTTATTATTAATGATGGAAAAATATTTGTTGCAACAAGCGCAATTGATTACAATCCTCAAAATCCATATGGCATAGCTCCTATTAAATCCAAACTATTTGATCTATTTGAAAGCTATGGTATAAAGTACAACAATAATATTATTCTAGATAAAAGAGCGCCCACAATCTTTTTAGGTGGCAATTTTCAAGCTTATTATCCATGGATCTTAATAGACAAAAGTAATATTGTAGAAAAAGACATGGTACTGCTTAAAAATTTTTATTCTGCTACAATTCCTTGGAGCAGTTCATTAGAGCTTGTAAAAAAAGAATCGGGAGAAGTAAAATTTTTACCCTTATTTGCTAGCTCCAATCAATCATGGCAAGTTAGAGAGCCTAATCTTTCAAACATATCTTTGAACGCATTTGAAGTTCCAACTAAATTCGAAGAAAATAAATTCAAAATACTAGGATACGCAATTGAAGGAAAGGTTAAAAGTCCTTACAAAGAACAATATTCTAAAAATTCTAAGATAATCCTAACAGGATCAAGCATGATATTTAGTGACTATATGTACAACGGTTCTCCATCAAATTTTGAACTATCAGGAAGAATTTCGGACTACTTAATGCAAAAGGAAGAATTTTTTAATATTAAGTCCAGAGAAGTAAGAGCTAAATTAAAATTTACAAGTGCTTCAAACGAAATGGTCAATGCAAAGTTTTCATTAATAATTGTTAACTTAATTATTCTTCCAGCAATAATATTGATATATGGACTTGTTAGATTTACTAGAAAAAGAAAAACAAACTAAGAATAAAGGAGTGTTTATGAAAAAACTAAAAATATTTTCAATCAATAAAGAAAAAATTAAAATATTGATAATAATAGTATTAACATCTACATTCTTATTGGGAATAATTTTTTCAAATGAAAATAGAGTAGCAAGGATCCTAGAAGAAAAATTTTTTGATTTTGACTTAAATTTAATTTCTAAAATTGAAACAGAGCTTGAAGGAACGTTAACAAAACTTGGTAAAGATTGGATGCTAACATACAATAAACAAAATATTCCAGTTGACAATAGAAAAGTTAATTCTCTAATCAAAGCATTAGATGAACTTCAAAAAAATAAACTTGTAAGCAGAGATCAAAAAAAACATAAAGAACTGGGAATTCAAGAAAACCCAAGCTTCAAGTTATTTGATAATAACAACAAACTATTAACAGAAATTTTTGTCGGAAAATCAGGAGAAGGCGATTCAAGATTGGCATACATTAAAGGTAGCGACGAAAATGTCTACTTAACAAAAAACATTTTTTTATCATATAAAGGGAACTCTTATAATACATTCTCAGATACTACATTATTTCAAGAAAAAAACACAAAATTAGAAAATTTATCATTCAAAGTAATAAGAAAATTAAATAAAGAAAATGAAAATAATATAAATAATAGCTATGAAATTACCACTAAAGATGGCCTTTATTTTTTAAATAACCAAAAAATGCAAAAAGAAAGGCCTTTAAATATTATTGCTGAATTTAAAGCTGATGGACTTGAAATTGATAAATCTAAAATAAATGACTACATGCTTCAATACAAGATTGAAGTCAAATGGAGTAACAAAAGCGTTAACAATATTGAAGTTTATTTTAATAAAAACGAAGAGAACGACAACGATATCTTGATAAAAAAAGACAAGGATGAACATTACTACATGACTAGCAAATGGACTTTTTTTGATGTATTTAACTTAGAAAAAAAGTTAACAGAAAAAGATAATATTTCTAGCAATGAGAATCAAGAAGATCTTCACAAGCATTATAACA
Organism: Borreliella sinica; assembly: GCF_033969665.2. Taxonomy (GTDB): domain Bacteria; phylum Spirochaetota; class Spirochaetia; order Borreliales; family Borreliaceae; genus Borreliella; species Borreliella sinica. The sequence goes on from NZ_CP135180.1 coordinate 109,978, forward strand.
ATACAGACTAATTTTGATATGTATTGAAAAGAATAAAAAGAAAAACATATGAAAATGAATATAAACAAAATGTAACCATAACAAGAAACAACATCTTATCTTTTGATAAGATGTTGTTTCGCTTTACTGATAAGTTTTCTTTTAAATGAAAATTAACACATTAACAAAAGCAAAAAATTATCCACCTATTAAAATTTATTTAAAAATGAAAATTTTTATAGAAATTTTAATAGAAAAATAAAATAGAACTAAAAGAGATAGAATCTTTAACCCTTGGTAAGTAAAAATTTAACTTTTTTCAAAACTTCATATTCTTGCTTAATTTTAAAAATATTTCTATTAGGATTTAACTCAAGCTCACTTTCTACTCTATCAATGAAATTTATTAATACGTTTTTTTCATCATTATTTAGTACAACATTGTTTAAGGATTCTTCAGGATTAAATTTACTCACAACCTTTTCAACATCATTAAAATTAAAATGTGAAAAAGAATGATCTCCGGTTGCACTGTGAGAACTAGGCTTTTCACAATTGGCAATATCATTACTTTGGCTTTGGTTCGTTTCATTTTTCAAATTTTTCTCTCCATCATTAGAAAAGGATCCCTCAATAAATTGGGAATCTAAGTCCTCTTTTAAAATGCTTTCAAAGTCGTCAAATTCTTTTAACTCAAGTCCTTCAGTAGAGCTCTTAAGAATGGCAGAATTAACGCTATTCTCATGTCCAATGTTTTCACTATCAACAATTAAATCTAAATGTTGTTGTTTATTATTTAGCAAACTTTCTAATTTGCCATCACAATCGTTATCGCTGTTTGACTCAGCATTTTTTAAGGATACATCATCACTGCTAACATCAATACCTTCTTTTTCAACAAAATCATTAGAAAAATTATCAGCCACATGCGAATTACTAGTCAAATTAAAATCTTCATCTCTATTAAATTTAACTTCGTTCTGAATTCCATCACTTTCTTTTGAAACATAATTGATACCTTCAAGCAACGCATTTAATTCTTCTTGCCCAATAGAAATATTGGGCAAATTGTCTTCTTTTTTAGCAAATGAATCGTCAACCTCGAAAGACTTTTTTTCAAAATCTTTCGAATCAAAGGCAATAGAATCTCTTTGAACAAGCTTAAGTCCATGATCAAGCATTTCTTTTTCAACCCTTTCAACACGAAGCTCAACATCCTTTAAGCAATTAATAAGCTCCCCATGTCTTTCTTTTAATATGTTATCTAGTTTTAATAATTTTTCATCTAAAAAAAATTTAAGATTATCTGAATCTATAGAAGCAATATCAACAGAATCATTTCTTAAAAACACCTTTTCCATATCAAAATCAACTTCCTTGGGCCCTTCTTTGATAAAAAAAATACTTTTTTTCATGCCAAACTTGCTCTCCAAAACTACTAGCTATACTACAACCTAAATCAACTTTAACTACTTGTAAATATAATATATTAAGAATATAATTACAAGCTATATGACTATTTATAAGAAAATTGCAATATCTTTCTATTCGGGAATACTAAGCTACTTTATATTAGCTCCCATATTTGGAGAAAGAGGATTTGTTAATTATCAACAATTGGACAACAACCTAACATTAATAAAAAATAACATCGAAAAACTAAAAGAAATTCAAAAAGAATTAAAAGCAAGATATATTAATTTGCAGGTATCTAAATCCGAAATTCTAAAAGAAGCTAGCAAATTGGGCTACTACCCAAAAAACTCAACAGTAATAAAAACCAACAATAATAAAGATCAATATACCCAAGGACAAATATTAACTTTACAAAAACCCCTTTCCAAGAATCAAAATTTTTACTTTATATCAATAGTAATAGGTTTAATTTATTATTTTTTATCAAGTTGCATTATCCAAACCAAAAAATTTAAAAAAAGCGATAAACTTGCTTCCAATAGCTCTAAGGATTAGTTTTTATTGAAAATATTTATTTTTAAAAATATAATATATTTGCTAATTAATTTAATTTGTGCATCATTTTTTTGCGTATCGTTAGTAAATTTTTTTTCAAATGAACACCAATATATTCCTTTTGTTAAAACAAACATAATAAAAAATTACTTGCAATACATTGGAATATGCAAAAGTATAGAAAGATATACCCTAATACACGATTTTAATCCCAAATCAAAATTAGAAAAAAATTGGTTTTTTAAACATATAGCCGGAAATTCATATATAATATATAAAACAAAAAATGAAGGAATACTATGGGGCGATTATCGATACTCTCCCCTGAGTGAAGGAAAGCCAACCACTACAATAATTTTTAAAAAAATATTCAATACTTTAAAAGTTTCAATTCCGGGCGCCCTACTCTCTTATATTGCAGCAATAATCCTTATTATAACTTGGAAAATTTACATAAAAAATAATCTGGTAAATAATTTTCTAGAATATTTAATGCTATTGTTTCACTCTATGCCAAGAAACTTAACAGTATTTTTAATATTGTCTTTAATATATTATTTAAATTTAAATCCAAAAAATCTAATAATAGGTGGATTTGCATGGTTTTTTTCATTCTTCATATTTAATTCTGTAATTTTTAAACAATCTCTTGACAAAACTTTATCAGAATTTTACATAAAAGCTGCAAAATCAAGAGGCATAAATAAATTGCAAATAATCTTAAAACATGCATTAATCCCATCAATAACACCATTACTTACGAACATGAGACCTATCCTTACAACTGCTTTTTTTGGAGCATCAATGATTGAATCAATGTTTGAAATTGATGGAATTGGAGCCTTATATTTAGATGCTTTAAAATTCAACGACTATGCTATTTCTAAAGATTTAATTTTTATTGGTGTTTTCATCATGCTTATTCCAAACATAATAACAGATATACTAATTTACAAAATCAATCCGTATAAGGATATCCCAAGCTAATGAAATTAAATATAATAATAAATAAAATTTATATCATACTCTTTAACATATTTATTATATTATTAATCATTACCCCAGCGCTGGTTAATGAAAATTCAAAAATTGCAATCTACAGAAAAGATCCTAATAAAGTTTATCTGAAATCTATACAAAACATACCTATGCCACCCACAAAAGATAATCCATTAGGAATTGATAAAATGGGCAGAGATATTATGGCAAGACTAATAATTGCAACAAGAAATTCTATTTTACTCTCACTAAGCTATGCAACAATTTCTGCGGTGATTGGAATCTTTATTGGAACAATAATTGGCATGTTTAGTTTTGAAATTTGTATGCTAATTTCAAAACCAATAGAAACACTACAAACGTTACCCTTTTTCTACGTTGTGTCTCTAATTTTTTATTACTTTTTAAAACAAGAAACTTACAATATGCTTCAAACAGCAACACTATTAGCACTGATTCATGGGTGGATCAGGTTTGCTTTCATTGCAAGAAACAATACATTGATAATAAAAAATTTAGATTATATTAAAGCTAGTGAAGCTATGGGAGCAAGCAAAATAAGAATAATATTACGACACATTTTCCCAGAAGTATTTTCATCGATATCATCTATAATTCCATTACAAATGGCAAGAAGTCTTACTACTTTTGAAGTAGTAAGCTTTTTACAAAAACAGGATAAAAATCTATATCCCAGTCTTGGAGAATTGCTCAACTACATGACAATGGGCAATAGATATCTATGGATATGGATTAATCCTCTGCTCATATTAATAGGCATAAATATTATACTAGCAATAATAAATTTAAAATTTAGAAAAAAAATGAAACATTTAATATCGTCTTAACTTAAAAAAATTAACTAACTCTTGGGGCAAATTTTTCTAAAAAACAATTGTCACAACTCACATTTCTAGAGGTACAAATTTCTCTTCCATGCTTATTGATGGCCATAGAAAATCTATACTGCTTACAAGGCTCTATTCTTCTTTTTAGATCTAGTTCAATCTTTATAGGAGAACTTTCCAAAGAAAGAGCATGTCTTGTGACAACTCTGCTAAAATGAGTATCTACAATAATTGCGGGTTTATTGTAAACAGACCCAAGAATAACATTTGCTGTTTTTCGACCTACTCCAGGTAATTTAACAAGATCAAAAATATTATTTGGAATAATACCATTAAATTTTTTCAAAATATCAATAGAACAATTGACAATATTTTTAGCTTTCCTTGAATAAAATCCAGTCTTATAAATTAATTTTTCAACATCCTTCACATTTGCCCTTGATAAACTTTCAAAATTATTGTACCTCTCAAAAAGGTAAGGAGAAATTTTATTCACCAAACTATCTGTTGTTCTTGCACTTAAAATCACCATTATTAAAAGTTCATAATTATTTTTATAATTTAAAAAAGGTTTAACATCGGGATATCTAGACAAAGCTTCATCAACAATCAAATCAAGATTAATCATAAAAAAATTATAAAACATTATAAACAGAAAACAAAAATAAAAAATATACATAGTAAAGGCATCTAGACTTTATTGACAAGGATTTTTCAAAATGATATACTCATCATTAGCATTTAAAATGCACCAATAGCTCAATTGGATAGAGCAACAGACTTCTAATCTGTAGGTTTTAGGTTCAAGTCCTAATTGGTGCGCTTCACTCGGGATGTGGCCTAGTGGCTAAGGCACCTGCTTTGGGAGCAGGGGATCGTGAGTTCGAATCCCACCATCCCGAAAAAATATTTAAAATTAAAAAGCTAAAAACTTTGTTTTTAGCTTTTTATCAATTTACACAAATTTAATCAAATTGCAAAGTTATTTAACTTGCTTCAAAGTGTCTAAATCTAAAATAAGCAAGCTCTTAGACTCTCCCTGCAAATAAATACAATTCTTCCTCACGGAAAAACTAGTAAACGGTAAAATTTTATCCTCTGAAAGGATAAACTCATATAAATTTCTGGGAGAAAATTTGGCTAACTTCCAAGCATTGCTACTACTATCCTTAACAGCCACCAAAATCATTTTAGAATCAACATATAAAGATGAATCTTTATTAATCTCAAAATCAGACTCTGATATAACGTTTAAATTTTCAAGCTTATTAAGTATCTGAAGCTTAGCTTTTCCTGAATCCATTTTAATAACAACCAAATCTTTTTCACGTTCATAAATTCCATATCGATGAATACCTTGTTGAGTACTTTCTTTAAGTCTAACACCAGTATTTAAATCAATAAGCTGCAATGTCCCTAAATTTGTAATTGGATCGATAACCTCCAAAAACACAGGACTACCAGAATCTATGGGCATAGTGGTCAAATTTTCATTTAAAGGGATCGATTGACCCTTAACTTGGGGATCGATTTTTTGCAAATCAACATCTTGATTATTTACGTCCCCATTATTTACGCCCTCTTTTGACTCAATGTCGCTATAAGAAGGCTTATCTAAAGACGATAATTCACCAGCCCCATTATTGTTGTTGGGCTTAGAAACTTTATCTATTTTTTCAATCTCAGAATCAGATGATTTTTGATCTTCCATCATCATAGAGTTTTCACCATTATTCAAATCATTTAAATTTACTTGAGATTTTTCCTTGATTATTTCTTCTTCCTTGCCTTTATTTTTTTCTTTGTCAGGAACATTAGAATTTAATTCTTGATTAAGATCCAATGCTTTGCGATCTTTACTTTTTAAAAACTCTTCCTCATTTTTTTTGATTTCAATTTGCTTTTCAATTTCTCTTTTTTGATCTTCATCAACAGCTTTTTCAAGCTGCTCTTGTAAATCCTCTAAACTCTCTTTTATCTGTAGCTGCTTATCAACTTTAGGAGAACTTACATCGCCAGGTTTTGGTAAATTTTTTTCCTTATTAATCTCATTAATATCCTCTTGAATCTTTTCCCTAACAGTATCCCTTTGAATATCTAAATTATCTTCAAAAGAGTCTAATTTTTGTTGAGCTTTATCAAGATTGATTGCCTTTTTATCTAGCTCTTCTTTTTGCTTCTTTTTAGCATCAACCTGACTTTCTATCTCTTTTCTATGCGCTTCATCTGTAGCTTTTTCAAGCTGATCTCTTAAATTCTCAATAGTTTCTGTTATATTGGAATCGCTTTCATGAATATTATCTAATTCAACATCAATTTTATCTTGGTCTGCTTTATGGGTTTCACCTTGAATATCTGTAATATCTCTTGCAAAGTTAACACCTGCTTCATTCTCGCTCAAAAGAGACGCCACCACTTTATCTGTAACTAAACTGTCGATATCAATGTCAGACTCAATATTCCCAGATAAAATATTCTTCTTAAGAGGAATAAATATTTGTGTCTTCCCAGCCCATTGACTATATACCCTAGAAAGACCAGCATTTTCTTTGGTTAAAGACTTCAAAGCAGATTCAATATAAAACTCTTCATAATAATTCAAATCTCCTCTATAAACAGCATTATATATTGTAATAACCTTAGCAATTAATTCTGCACTAGACCTCTCATAATCGAAAGCCTTCATTAAATATCCTGTAAGAATTCTTCTTAGATTCAATATGCTGTCAAGCTGCGATCTACTACCAATAGAAAAAACATCAACACTTGCTTTTTTATCTTGGTCATCAACAAATCTATTAATAAAATATTTACCGTAATAACTTGAATTGCTATTGGAATTGATCAACGGTCTAGCTAAAAATTCACCAATACCCAGTATTTGTTCATATGTATTTGTAGAATCATAAGGACCTTTATAATTTACAAACTCAAGATCCATATTAACAAAGTCTTTTAATTTTTCCTTATCAACTTCCCTTGCATTAATAGGAAATCCATTCAAAAAAATAAGAAAAAACCCAAAGATTAGTAACATTTTTTTCATAAAAGAAATTCTCCTATAAATTTAATTATAACCTAACTTGACAACTAAATTTACTAATTTAAACCTAATTTTAACATAATCAGATTTATATACAAAACAATCAATTCAATCTTGAATTACTGAAATAATCTCATTAATGTACTTGTTAATGTTTTCAGAAAAATTTTGTCGCCTCATGAACATTAGCAAACTTATATATTTATGCTTACAAAGCTTAAGAAGTTTGTCTGTTGAGTTTAAAATTATATTTCTCAAATTTAAAATCACAGAATAAGCTATTTCTAAATTGCCTTGATAATTTAAAACTATATATTGGATGTAATTATATATAATACAATCTTGCCCATAATAACTTTCAAATTTGGTAATGGTTTGCACTATGGTAATTATATTATTAATATCCCGCTCTTTAATTGCAAAATTAATAAGGGCCTTGATTGAAAATTCATCATTAACATATGCAAAATATTTATAAAGCTTACCCCTTGAAGCAATCCTATCAAATCCCTTTTCTGGTAAAAGCCAAACATTAAAAGCTTTTTTATATAAATTTAAATATTTTTTGGGAAAATTTCCATGTTCCGCTGCAAGAAAATCCAAAATCCCTAAAAATTTATCATAAGCAGCAGCACTATAGCTAGAATTAAGAATCTCATCAAGAAGTAAATAATTTTCATCATAATCTACAAAACCTTTCTCTTTTAAATCTATTCTACCCTGATTGTATTTATTGCCTCTAAAATGATTCCACACACTAACATCAAGCTCTTTATCGTATTCATAATAGTAAGTACTAAGAACCCAATCACCCCCCCCTAAGGCAATAATACCTGAATTAGCACTAAGTCCTGTTAAATTCTTAAGTTTATCATCAGAAAAAGCTATATCAAAATCTTCTTCAAAAGACAAAATTCCATTTGATTTGGTTGAAATTAAAAGGTTTTTATTATTATAAAGAACAGCTTTCTCAATCTCAAAGTTCATTTTTTTTTTGAATTTAAGCTTAAAGCTTCTATTCAAATTAAAAAACATACCAACACTTGAAATTGCAACATATTCACCATTAAACTTTTCAAACAAAAAATTAATAGGAAAGTCTAACTGAATAGAACCAACAACTTCTCCAAAATCTCTTCCATAAGCAACAATATGACCAGACTTATGTCCAACAACTACCTCTTTTTTTGTATTTATCATTAACAAAAAAGGAAAAGCAACCAATCTGGAAAACCATTTTTTGTTACCAAAAGAATCAAAGAAAAATATTTCATCATTTTCGCTTGCAATGCAAAAATCACCATTATCAAAAACTACAGGAGAAGTAGCGGGTCTACCACCTATGTTTACCTCAAACATTTTTTTTCCATTCTTTAAATCAATAGCAACAACTCTCTCATCAACAAGGGGGACTAAAATATTAGCATTTCCTATGGCAGGAACACCCAGAGGTGAAAAATCAAGCTTATACTTCCAAATAAGTTTTCCTCTTTTAATTTTTTGAAGTTCATTTCTAACTGTAATAACATAATAACCATTCTCAAAATCTTTTAAAAGAAAAGAATATGGAATTCTATTTAATCTATGAGAATATTTTTTTTCAAGCGACATTGTATAAGTAGTCAACCATCTATCTTTTGTTAAAACCGTAATAGTATCGCGTTTTTCATCAATAATTGGATTGCCTACAATCTTACCGGTTAATGCTTTTTGAAAATATAAATTGATGCCAGAATAAAGCCTTAAAAAAGAAACTGCAAACACAAATATGAAAAGCACACATCTCAAAATAAAAAACCTTTTGAGTTTTAAAAAACCTGCTATTAAAGCCTAAAACTAGCATTATTACCATAAAGGCTATTTCTTAAATTTCTAATCTTGGCATCATCAACATACTCAGAAAAAGTCATATATCTATCAATTATTCCGCTTGGAGTAAACTCTATAATTCTATTGGCAACAGTATCTATAAATTGATGATCATGTGATGTAAAAAGAACAACCCCTTTAAACTCTTTAAGTCCAGTATTTAAAGAGGTAATTGCTTCGAGATCCAAGTGGTTTGTAGGTTGATCGAGTATTAAAACATTTGCTCCGCTAAGCATAGCCTTAGCTAGCATACATCTTACTTTTTCTCCCCCCGAGAGGACATTTACCTTTTTTAAAGCTTCATCTTGACTGAAAAGCATCCGTCCTAAAAATCCTCTAATATAAGTTTCATCTTGCTCTTTTGAATACTGACGCAACCAATCAACTAAATTCAAATCTAAATCGAAATATTTTCCATTATCCTTATTAAAATATGAAAAATTAACAGTAGAACCCCATTCATAATGACCTTTATAATTTCTATCTTCATTTGTAATAATATCAAACAAAAAAGTTGCAAACATGGGATTTCCCAAAAAAACAATCTTTTGCTGGGGCTCAATAATGGTGCTAAATTTATTTAAAACTAAATTCCCTTCAAATTCTTTTATCAAATTTTTAATTGTAAGAACATTTTTACCAAGTTCTCTTTCGCTTTTAAAATTAACATAAGGAAATTTCCTTGAAGAAGGCTTCAAATCTTCAACCTTTATTTTTTCAATCAACTTTTTCCTTGATGTTGCTTGCCTAGACTTAGATGCATTACTAGAAAATCTTTGAATAAATGTCTTAAGTTCGGCAATTTTATCCTCAGATCGTTTTTTAGCATCTTTTAGTTGTTTGTTTAAAATCTGGCTTGTTTCATACCAAAAATCATAATTCCCAAGATACACTTGAATCTTTCCATAATCAATGTCAACAATGTGGGTACAAACTTGATTTAAAAAATGCCTATCATGAGAGACAACAATAACCGTATTTTCAAAATTAATTAAAAACTCTTCTAACCATTTAATGGATTGTAAATCGAGATTATTAGTAGGTTCATCAAGAAGCAATATATCAGGCTCACCAAAAAGCGCTTGGGCTAAAAGAACTCTAACCTTTAAAGCCCCTTCAATATCACCCATTAAATTATTATGGATTGACTCATCTATTCCAAGACCTTTAAGAAGCACTGCTGCATCAGACTCAGCCTCATATCCTCCAAGTTCTGAAAATTCTGCTTCAAGCTCCCCGGCTCTAATCCCATCCTCATCGCTAAAGTCAGGTTTATTATAAATTTCATCTTTTTCTTTTTGAACAGAATAAAGTCTTTCGTGACCCATAATAACAGTATCGATAACCTTATATGCATCATAAGCAAACTGATCTTGCTCAAGAGCCACTATTCTTTGATTTTTAGGAATAAATATTTCACCCTTAGTAGATTCAATAGTTCCCCCTAGCACTTTTAAAAAAGTGCTTTTTCCTGCCCCATTAGCACCAATTATTCCATAACAATTTCCAGGAGAAAATTTGATATTTACATCTTTGAATAAAACTCTCTCTCCAAATGCAACTTCCAAATTATTTACAGTTATCAAGTCATTACCCTGCCTAAAATTGATATTCTAATAACAAAATTATCTTGAAAATTAAATTAATTTTCAAGCACTATACAAATATATTGACTCAACTCTAAATTTTTTCGTATATTTAATATTATTAACATAAGGAGATGTTTGAAATGAAAAATATTAAGCCTTTAGCTGATAGAGTTTTAATAAAAATCAAAGAAGCTGAGAGTAAAACAATCTCGGGACTTTACATACCAGAAAATGCCAAAGAAAAAACAAATATTGGAACAGTTATAGCCATTGGTTCTAACAAAGAAGAGATCACTGTAAAAGTTGGCGACACTGTACTTTATGAAAAGTATGCAGGAGCTGCCGTAAAAATCGAGAATAAAGAGCATTTAATACTAAAAGCAAAAGAAATAGTTGCAATAATAGAAGAGTGAAAAGCTAAGTAGCTAAACTTAGCTTTAGTCTTTATGAAATATTTTTCATAAAGACTATTGAAAAATAGGGCTTTAGTTTTAATATGAATAAAAAAGTGACCAATGTCCTAAGGAGAAAGCAAAAATGGTGGAAAGTTTTGTGTTTTTAAAAGAAAAATTACTAAAGTTTCCAAGAATTTATAAGTTAAAATTTTTTATTAAAACTTGCAATCTTAAATAAAAATTATAAATTTGTTATAAAAACTTATTATTCTGATCAATCAAATTAAAAATTTCAAGCTTACAAAACCTTGTAAGCTTGAAAAAGTAAAATTAAATGAAAAATATAATTTTTAAAGAAAGAACCATATATTCAAACAAATTCGATGACATTTATTACAATCCAAAGTATGGAATTGAGGAGAGCTTTTATACCTTTATTAAAGGTTGCAATCTAGATTTAGAATTAAAAACAAAGGAAAATCTTTTAATAGCAGAGTTAGGATTTGGAACAGGATTAAACTTTATATGTCTTTTAAAATTTATAAAAGAAAACAACATAACCTCAAAGATTAATTATTATTCTATAGAAAAATTTCCACTCAGAAAAAACACAATAATGCAAATCTCAAAGTTCTTTGCTAAAGAAAACGCTTATTTCAAATTAATGTTAAAAAATTATCCTAAAATTCCGACAAAAAATTTAAAACTAAAAATAACAGAAAATGTTAATTTAAAAATTTTAATTGGAAACGCTAAAATAAAAATTAAAGAAATTCCAAAAAATGTAGAATATTGGTTTTTGGATGGATTTAATCCTAAAAAAAATCCTGAAATGTGGAACAATGAAATATTTAATTTAATTTCTGAAAAAAGCAGTCCAGAATGCAAGCTTTCAACATTTTCTTCCGCAAGAATTGTAAAAGATGGTTTAAAACTTGCTAAATTCAAACACATTCAAATAGAAAAAGGATTTGGAAATAAAAGACATATGATAAAAGCTCAAAAAAATTAAAAATACTTTTAATATAAACCGATAGAAACAATTACAAAAAATATAGTATACTACTAGATAGGGAAAGGAGAATTTTAATGGTCAGAAAGATATTTGCTATAACCTTAATCTTTTTAATATCCAATAATTATATTTTCGCAAAAGATACAATTAAAGATTTATTCTTTATAAAAGATATATTAATAAAAAAAGAAAAATATTCTGAGATTCTAAACAATGCAAGCCTTGAGGGGATCATTGAAATTGAACATAATGGATCCTACATTGAAGATCACGATTCAGAAGTTAAGCTTATCCTAAAAGAAAACGGATATAGAAGAAATTTTAGCTTTTTCAACCTTTTAAATACCAGTAATATAATCAAAAGTTTAAGCTTATTTAATGATAGACCAAAAAGCATTAAAGAAGGTGAAATCATATTATTAGATAAAAAAATGATTAAAGAAAATCCTAATAAACGATACCAAGACGATGATGACTTTGAATTACGACTGAGCACAACTCAAAAAAATAATCAAATTTATTTAATTCTTGATTTTGAGTTTCTATTTAATCGAAGAAAAACATTTCCATCAATTTACATCAAAGAAGAAGACGTATCAACAATAATAAACAGCTTCATGAAATTACAAGATTCAAACTTCTTATCTCCTCAAACATTACCTAATAATTAAGAGTGAAAAATGCTAGTTATAATAATAAATTATAACTTTACAGAATAATTTCTTAACTTTTGTTACAAATTTTTTAAATCAATAATATAACTATTTATCTTATTGATCAAAGAAGAAAATTCTGCAAATTTTAATTTTTCAGATTCAACAATTTCTTTGGGGGCATTCATTAAAAAATTTTCATTTTCAAGTTTCTTTGCAACAAAAACCTTAAGGGTTTTATACCTTTCAAGCTGCTTTTCAAGCCTTATCAACTCCTTAGCTTTATCTATCAATGACTTAACATCTGCATAAATTCCAAAACCAACTACAGCCATACCAAGCATACCATCATAATTTTTATTATAAAATATATTTTTAAAATTAATCATTCTTTTTGCAATGCTTTCATTAGCCTTAAAGTATCCTTCATATTTAAAGTCTGCATCAAACTTCAAAGCAACATCAATCTCAATGTTAGCAGAAATATTGAATTCGCTCCTAAGCGTTCTTATGGTTACAATGAAAGTTTTAAATACTTTAAAACTTTCAAATTCTTCTTGAAAATTATTAGCAATATCAAAACTTGGATATTCATTTAATGCTAAAATATCTTCCTTTTCTGAAAATTGAGAATAAATTTTTTCTGTAACAAAAGGAATAAACGGATGTAAAATCAACAATGCTTTTTTAAGGAAAAATAACAATTTAGAAATAGCCATATTCTGGATATTAACATTTTCACTATTCAGATCAATTTTACTAATTTCAATATACCAATCACAAAAATCATTCCAAAAAAATTCATAAACTAATTTTGAAGCTTCATTATATTTATAATTTGCAAAAGAAGACTCTATACCAAGAATGGTTGAATTTAGGCTTGTAAACAACCATTTATCAATGTCATTAAATTTCAAATCATTTAATATTTCCCTATTTTTCAAATTCAAAAGAATAAATTTGGAAGCATTAAAAACTTTGTTTGCAAACTTAGCTCCAAGCATAAAATCCTTAGCATCAATATTTAAATCTTGACCTTGAACAGATAAAAAAGATAAAGTAAATCTCAAAGAATCGCTTCCATACTCACGAATAATATCAAGAGGATCTATTCCATTGCCCAAAGACTTTGACATTTTTTTCCCTTGCTTGTCACGCAAAAGAGGCGTGATATAAACATCTTTAAAAGGAATTTGTCCTGTAAATTCTAATCCCGCCATCACCATTCTTGCAACCCAAAAAAATATTATGTCATAAGCAGTAATTAGAGTATCTGTTGGATAATAATTTTTAAAATCCGCTGTAGGATTGGGCCACCCAAGCGAAGAAAAAGGCCATAGCCAAGAAGAAAACCAAGTATCAAGAACATCTGGATCTTGAACAAACTTCTTCCCCGTATTTTTTTCATCTAAAGAAGGATCAGCATCACTTACAACAAGCTCGGCTGTGTCAATATCGTACCAAGCTGGTATTCTATGTCCCCAAACAAGCTGTCTTGATATACACCAATCTTTAATATTTGACAACCAATGTTTATACGTATTTTCCCACTTTCTAGGATAAAATCTCAATTCACCATTCTCTAAAGCCTTTAAAGCTTTGTCTGCTAAAGGCCTCATGCTTACAAACCACTGAGTAGACAAATAAGGTTCAACAACCTCACCCGATCGATAACAATGTCCAACCTGCTGCCTATGCTTTTTAACACATTTCAAAAATCCCTTTTCCATTAATTCTATCTCTATTTTAGATCTTGCATCCTTTATCCTTAATCCCTGATATTGTAAAGGAACATTGTTATTAAGTTTTCCTTCTTGAGTTAAAATATTTACCTTAGGAATATTATGCCTTTTTGAAATTTCAAAATCATTGGGATCATGAGCAGGAGTAACTTTTAAAGCCCCAGTACCAAAAGTGCTGTCAACATAAAAATCCGCAATAACTTTTATCCTTTTAGTTGTCAAGGGAATCGTAACCTCTTTACCAACTAAAGATTTATATCTCTCATCATCAGGATTAACAGCAATAGCAGCGTCCCCAAACATAGTCTCAGGTCTAGTTGTTGCAATCTCAATAAAAGAAGACTCATCAATAAAATACTTCACAAAATAGAGCTTACCATCAACTTCTTTATACTCAATCTCTTCATCGCTAACAACGCTTCCAGATCCAGGATCAAGATTGACAAGATACTCACCCCTATAAATAAGCCCTTTAGAATATAAATCCTTAAAAACCTTGTTAACAGCTTTGCAAAGATTCTCATCGAGAGTAAACCTTTCTCTTGAATAATCGTAAGACGCTCCAAGTTTTTTTATCTGATTAACAATTATACCCCTATGCTTATCTTTTAACTTAAAAATTTCTTGAACAAACTCCTCTCTTTCAAAATCATATTTGCTCTTACCAATATTTTTAAGCTGTCTTTCAAAAACAGATTGCGTTGCTATCCCCGCGTGATCTGTGCCAAAGAGCCACAAAGTATTGTGTTTTTTCATTCTTTTATACCTCACAAGAATGTCTTGCAAAACAAAATTAAGAGCATGTCCCATATGCAATACGCCAGTAACATTAGGAGGAGGTGCAACCATACTAAATTTTTCAAATAAAGAATTATTTGGTAAAAAAACATTATTTTCAAGCCACTTGTTGTAAATTTCATCTTCAAATACCTTGGGATCATATTTTTCAAGAGGTCTACAATTCATTGTTTTAAAAATCTCCTACCATATCAATAACATTTAAATTTTCAAAAAGCTCTTCATAAGTTTTTGAATTTATAAGATTTGAAAAATATTTACTCTGCCTTTCCTTTTCAGTAAAATATATCTTAAAATATTTTTTAAGTTTATTAAAATCTTTTCCAAGCCCCCAAGTGGCATAAAAATCCTTTATATGGAATTTTAATATATTTAATCTAAAACTTAAATTACTATCCAAAAAGTGTATCGAAGAAAATTTAAATAAATTTAAATTCTTAAAAATACCACGACCAAACATAATCCCATCAATTAAATATTTATCAACATAATATTTAGCATCCTTAAGGCTTAAAACATCTCCATTTCCAATAATCAGCGTAGAAGGACTTAGATTATTCCGCAATTTAACGAGTTCATAAAAAATATCAAAATTAACAGGACCTTTACTCTGATTGATAGCAAGTCTTGGATAAACGGTTAACATATCAATTTCAAGGCTCAACAAAAACCCCAACCAATCACCAACTTCTTGATATGAAAATCCATGTCTGGTCTTAACGCTAAGAGGCAAATTAAATTTAGTACAAGCTTCTTTGCTTGCAAGAATTATTTCTTTAGCCAAAGATTTATTATTAATTAAAGCTGAACAAACCCCTTTCTTAATTATCTTATTCTTAGGGCAGCCCATATTAATATCAATCCCCCAAAACCCCATACCCCCCAATATTTCTATTGCTTCATAAAATTGCTCAGGAACATTGCCCCAAATTTGAGCAATTAAAGGCCTATTAAGTTCGTTTGGTTTTAAAAAAATATGCTGAATAGATTGTTTTGATCCATTTAAAATTCCCTTTACAGAAATAAATTCAGTAAAATAAATATGGGGCTCTCCTTCTTCAGATCCTATTAAATGAATCAAATTTCTAAAAACAGCATCGGTAACGTCCTCCATTGGAGCTAAAATCATTATTGGAAGAGAAATCTCTGATAAAAACTTCATAAAACTAACTACACAAAATAAAATACAGCTTTTAAGCAAAACAGTTACTTAAAAGACTTAAATCTAAAAATAACATTGTAATTTTTAAAATAAAAACTACAAAAAAGATCGTCAATAAACGACATAATCATAAAATTTTAAAATTTGATAAAAACCATTTAAAAAATTAATCCATAACAAGACTCTCGCCTGGAACTTTAGTCTTTCTTACTAAAGTATCTTTATACCCAGCAGATTTAATAAGCTCCATATTTTTTTGAACATTTTCAGCATTAGTGGGAATAAAAACAGTATAAAACGGTCCGTGAGAATTTACTAAAACAAAAAGACCAGCTTTTTTTAATATCCGATAAGCCCTATCAGCATAATCTTTTTTTCTATAAGATCCAACTTGTATGTAAAAATCTGTTTCTTTATTATCAGAAATTGAATAATCCGCTAATAAATTTGAAGAATTTGAAGATTTATTTTCAACAGAAACATTTTCTTCTGATTGATTGATTTTCTTTTCTTCTTCAATCTCAGGGGTATTAAATGGTTTTTTAAAGTCGCTAGATTTTGATACAGAAGATCTTTTTTCATTCACACTTTCAACTACTTCAATTTTTACGGGAGCAACCCCTATTCCCAAAAAATCAAGCTTCTCAGCAGCATGTTTTGACAAATCAATTATTCTATCTTTTCTAAAAGGGCCTCTATCATTAATTCTTACAACAACTGATCTATTATTTAAAAGATTTGTAACCCTTACAGCAGTATTAAAAGGCAATTCTTTGTGAGCAGCAGTAAGAGCCATCATATCAAATTTTTCACCATTAGCAGTAGTTTTGCCGTGGAAAGCTTCACCATACCACGAGGCAAGGCCTACTGTAGCAGAATTTACATGAGAAGCAACAAAAAAAAATACAAAGAGAAAAGCAAGGTTTCTATTATCTCTTACGATGGCATCGATTAAATTTCTCATAATGTTTATTATAATTAAATCAAAAACATATTTCAATAAACAAATGGACTCACAAATTGCTTATTGAAATATGTTTTTGATTTAATTATAATAAAAAGAAAAAAGTCTGAAAAATGATATCAACACAAATAATTCGCAGCAATCAAATACATAAAGCTGCAAAACTTATTAAAACAGGAGAGCTTGTTGTATTTCCAACAGAAACAGTTTACGGAATTGGTGCAGATGCTTACAACGAAGATGCCGTAAAAATGATTTTTTTGGTAAAAAAGCGACCTATTAACAATCCTTTAATAGTTCATGTTGACACCGTAAAAAAAATAAAAGAATTATCAGAACATATACCCAAAAGTGCTTTAATGCTAATAAAAAAGTTTAGTCCAGGTCCTCTAACTTATGTTCTTAAAAAATCACCAAAAATATCCAAATTTGTAAGTGGAAACCTAGATACAGTGGCAATAAGAATTCCTGCAAACAAAATAGCTTTAAACCTAATCAGGGCATCTAAAGTTCCCATAGTGGCACCATCTGCAAATATGTCAAAAAGGCCAAGTTCAACAAACTTTGAAATGGCCTTAAAAGAATTAAATGGACTTGTAAAAGGAATAATAAAGATGGCGGGGGAAAAAGACTTTAATATTGGAATCGAATCAACCGTGATTGGATTTGATTTAAAAGATAACGTACTAATATTAAGACCAGGTGCAATAACAAAAAATATGATAGAAAAAGAACTTAAAGGAAGATATTCGGTAAATTACGCAGAAACAAAAATGGAATTAGAAAAATCGCCTGGAAACATAATAGAGCATTACAAGCCAAAAATTCCCGTCTATTTATTTAAAAGTCAAGATAACATAAGAGGATATTTAAACAAAGATACAAAAATACTTATCACAAAAACCACTTTAAAATCCTATTTATTTAATTTCTTATGGGATAAGAAAAATATTACGGTATTTAATACGCTTGAAGAATATGCACAAAATCTTTACAAAGAGCTAGTCAATTCTGAGAATAACTACAAACGTATCCTTAGCGAATTCGTAAAAGATGAAGAACTTGGATACTCAATAAACAATAGAACCAAAAAAGCCAGTTTAAATAGATTCATTAATAAAAATTAAACTAAGCATTAAAATCAAATTCTATATAAGGTTATATAAAAAAGCTTAATACTTTGATTAATTAAAATAATCATGAATTAACATAGTATATTCAAGTGGTATTTTATCCTCATCAAAAGCAATGCCAAGCGCAAAAACCTTTCCATTGGGAGTCTGAATAACACTTAAACTTTTTGATCTACCTTCAATAAAAATCTCTTTATCCATAAATTCAAAACTAAAAACCAAATCAATTGCATCTTCCTTCACATCTCCATAATCAAAAGAAGAAATTACTAAAGCACCCCCATAAGATAAATCCTTTATTAAGCATTTATGTTTTGACCCATTAAACTTAATAAAAGCTTTATCAGAATCGATTTTTAGCTTTCTAATAGAATCTTTGTCAACAATAATCCTCTCATGAATTCTCTGATTTTGACCAAGTTTTAAATCAAGGAGCTTTCCAACTTTAATAGCAATCTCTTCTGGCACAGGAGATAAAAATTCCAATGTTAATAAATTGTATTCCTTATCTTGAGAAGAATAGGCAGAAGCACTTAATAGTTTCACAGACAAAAAGGGGAAAAAAGCCGCATTATGCCTGGAATCTGAATTTTTTTTAAATTGTATAGAACCTAAATTTTTATTTTTAGCCAAAGCGGGCAATACCGTATCTTCTTGAAAAATAAGTTTAAGAGAATCCATAGAAATAGAATAAATTACTCCAAGCACAGAATAAGCGCCTATTTTCATCTCAATAGTATTGCGAAGATTTAAAAAACTATTTATCTCTGTACTCATTTTAATTTCTTTGCCTCTGTACTTAGCTCCATAATCTCTTATTTTTCTGGATAAAAGCATAAACCTCTCCTTTCTCCTTTTTTTGAATATAAAATTTAAAATACTAAAAAACCCTTCAAACTGCTTTAAACACTCTTAAACCAATAAAGTTATAAACAAACTTAATCAACAATCCAAGATTCAATAAATCTACTCTTAAAAGCAAAGACACACCCACACCCAATTATCGCAGCACTATGTTCAATAAACAAATATGTTTAATTAACAAAACTTAAAAATACTGTCTACATAGTGTAAAATTATAACAATAATTTTACACTATAACAATCAACTTATAATATTATTAATTCTTATACACTTATAGTATACTTTAGTAAAAAGTATGAACTTAAATAACCTTAATTCTAAAAAAATAAATAAGCATAAGCTACTTATTTATTTAGCATATTTCACAGTTAGTTTTTCCATTATTACGCTGTCACTAGCAATATCTAAGACTATAAACATACAAAAAGATAAAAATTTTGGATATGTAAACCCAGCAATCCCCTCAAGACTTTTAGATATTAATGGAAAACAAATAACTCAATTTATATCTGATGAAAATAGAGAATTAATGCCCTTGAGAAAAATGCCTGACAATCTAATTAATACACTTTTAATACGAGAAGACATTGGTTTTTTTTCTCATCGAGGTTTTTCCTTGATAGGAATATTTAGAGCTGCATTTAATATTGTTCTTGGCAGATATTTCTCGGGCGGCAGCACATTAACCCAACAACTTGCAAAGCTTCTCTATACAAATCAAGCAAGAAGATCTATTTTGAGGAAATTACATGAAATATGGTGGGCAATACAACTTGAAAAAAAACTCTCAAAATACGAGATATTAGAAAAGTATCTTAATAAAGTTTATTTTGGAAACGGTAACTATGGAATAGTCGCTGCATCAAAATTCTTTTTTGGAAAAAGCGTAAATAAAATCAATACAGCAGAATCTGTAATGATGATAATACAACTTCCAAATGCAAAACTTTATTCGCCACTTTACAATCCAAATTTTTCAAAAAAAATACAACGTGCAGTTTTAAACCAAGTTGTATCAAATGGAATAGTAAAAGCCGAAATTGCTGAAAAAGAATTTAATGAATATTGGCAAAATTATGATTGGACTAGAATGGCCGATACATCTGCAATTTCAAACAAGCAAGACCAAGCCCCTTATTTTTCTGAATACATAAGACAAAAAATACTAAAATATTTACCAGATGGTGCTAACATATACAAAGATGGGTACTCAATATATTCAACTCTTGACCTTGAAGCACAAAAATATGCAGATAAAGTTACAAACGATATGATTAATAAAGCAAGAACAATGTATAATTTAAACAGATCATCTGAAACAATAATTATTAATTCAGAAATTGTACCCGTAGTAGACGCAATATCAGATTTATTAGGAATTAAAAATTTAAGAATAAATGGTAAGCAA
Source organism: Borreliella sinica (assembly GCF_033969665.2). GTDB lineage: Bacteria > Spirochaetota > Spirochaetia > Borreliales > Borreliaceae > Borreliella > Borreliella sinica. Next base: position 130,410 of record NZ_CP135180.1, read on the forward strand.
TATAAAAAACTGAGAAAAAGGAAATTTTACGAAGACAATATTGATCTAATTGCAAGCTTTGGAGCCATACTTGGCATTGATAAAATAGATGCGGCAACAAAAGAATATATTATTAAAAATAAATTAACACCAAAAATCATTGCACAGCCTGAAGGAGCCATGATAGCAATAGACACAACAAGCGGAGCAATAAGAGCCATGGTTGGGGGAAGCGGGCATGCCAAAGACAATGAATTTAATCGTGCCACACAAGCAAAAGTTCAACCTGGGAGTGCATTCAAAACATTATACTTTGCAGCAGCAATTGATCTAAAAAAAATAACAGCTGCCACAATGTTTTCAGATTCTCCGGTAGCATTTCTAAATAAAGACGGAGAAGTTTATACCCCAGGAAATTATGGTGGCAAGTGGAGAGGCAACGTTTTAACACGTCAAGCATTAGCCTTGTCCTTAAATATTCCAGCATTAAGAATATTAGACAGGCTGGGTTTTGACTCTGCAATTAGCTATTCCTCAAAACTGTTAGGAATAGCAGATCCAAAAGAAATAGAAAAAACATTTCCAAAAGTTTATCCGCTAGCACTCGGTGTAATATCGGTTTCTCCAATCCAAATGGCAAGAGCCTTTGCAATTTTGGGAAACAGTGGTAACGAAATCGAACCTTATGCGATAAGATATATTGAAGACAGAGCTGGAAGAATAATAGCAAATGAAGAAGCAAGTATATTGGCTAAAATAAAAAACAAAGAACCTCAAAATCAAATAGTGTCTCCTCAAGCTGCTTATATCATCACGGACATGATGAAATCAACAATCCAATACGGAACCTTAGCAAATCAAAGATATACAAATCTCAAAAATTTTAAATCTGACATTGCTGGAAAATCGGGAACAACACAAAATTGGGCAGACGGATGGGCAATAGGATACTCCCCTTATATAACAACAGCATTTTGGGTTGGATTTGATAAAAAAGGATATTCACTAGGAACATCCGGAACAGGAACAGGATTGGCGGGACCCAGCTGGGGAGAATTCATGGCAGAATATCACAAAAACTTACCGAAAAAGGTTTTTGAAAAACCTGCAGGAATAATTAATATCCCCGTACAAGCAGAAACAGGACTACTGCCAGAAGAAATTGCTGACGAGAAAATAATAAATGAATTATTTATTTCTGGTACTCAGCCAATTGAAAAATCAAAATATTATGAAAATAAACTAGAGTTCAAAAATACAATGGAATTTAACATATATGGAATTGATGAGATTAATAACAACGATGAAATAAATTTTGATACCCCTGAATTTGAATATCTTGATAACGATTTTGAAAGTATCAACAATAATAACGATTTTGAAAGTATCAACAATAATAACGATTTTGAAAGTATTAACAATAATGACCGTAAAAATGAAGATGATCAAATTGAAATGAACATTCAAGAACCCTTAAATGAAATAGAAAATGAAAAATCACAACAAGATTCATTAAACAACTACAATAATAACGAAGAAATGATTATCGAAAATACTAAAGAAGTTAAAGATGAGGACATTGTTAATAAAACAAACACCGAAGAACAAAGTACAAAAGAATTAAATTTAAATAACAATGAAAATGAAAACATTAACAATAAAGACGTCAACGGAGAAGATGTCCAATTGGATTAAAACAATATGTTAATAGATATCGATCAAATAAAAATAAAAAAAAGAATTAGAAAAAATGTGGGAGACATTGAAACCCTTAAAAATAGTATTATAAAACATGGATTAATTTATCCAATAATAATAGATAAAAATAAAAATTTGATAGCGGGATTTAGAAGATATCAAGCCTTAAAAGAAATTGGCTATAAAGAAGTTGAGGTAAAGGTAATCTCAACTGAAAATAAAAAAACTTTACTTGAAATTGAACTTGATGAGAATAATGTTAGAAAATCATTCACAAAAAGTGAAGCAAACGAAGGTGAAGCTTACTTAAAAATTTATTCTGAAAGCAATATGATAATACGATTTCTTAAATTTATTATCTTAAAAATTAAAAATATGTGGAAAAAGAAAAAATAAAAAAATTTAAACTATAACAAAAAGGAACATGTTTATGATAAAGTACAAAAACCTTAATGAACTTGAAAATTTTAAAATTCTTGAAAAAATTGCTCCAGAGATACTCAAAACTGCATTAACTGGGAAAAGAATAAAAGAATACGACATTACAATAGAAGGAGAAAGCGTGCATTATAATTACGCTTCAAAGCAAATTAATGAAAACCATCTTAAAATTTTTCAAAATTTAAGCGATGAAGCAAATTTAATAGAAAAATACAAAAAAGTTCTTGATGGCGAAAAGATCAATATTAGTGAAAATAGAAAAGTCCTACATCACCTTACAAGAGGACAAATTGGCAAGGATGTAATAGAAGATAATAAAGAAAATATGGGAGAGTTTTTCCAATCAGAACTTGAAAAAATATATAATTTTGCAAAGCAAATTCATTCTGGGAACATTAAAAGTACAAATGGTAAAAAATTTAAAAATGTAGTTCAAATAGGAATTGGTGGATCCAGTCTAGGACCAAAAGCTCTTTACAACTCAATAAAAAATTATGCAAAAAAACACAATCTAGCCTTAATGAATGGTTATTTTATTTCAAACATTGATCCAGACGAATCAGAAGAAATACTAAACAGCATTAATGTTGATGAAACGCTCTTTATTATTGTCTCAAAAAGTGGAAATACATTAGAAACCAAAGCTAATATGCAATTCTTAATAAATAAATTAAAATCAAATGGCATAAAAGAATATAAAAAACAATTGGTCATTATAACGTTAAAAGACAGCATGTTGGCAGTAGAAGAAAAAGGATATCTTGAATATTTTTTTATGCATGAATCAATAGGCGGAAGATTTTCTCCAACATCGGCAGTTGGACTTACACTGCTTACCCTTTGTTTCACAAAAAAAATTGTAAAAGAAATTCTAAAAGGAGCCAATAGGGCTGACAAAAAATCATTAAATAAAAACATAAAAGACAATGCGCCTCTTTTAGCAGCATTAATTAGTATATACGAGCGAAATATTCTAAAATACAGTAGCAATTGCATCATTGCTTATTCTAAAGCAATGGAAAGTTTTTATCTTCACTTACAACAACTTGAAATGGAAAGCAATGGGAAAAGTGTAAATAGATTTAACGAACCGATAAAATATAAAACTGTAAGAATAATTTGGGGAGGCATTGGAACGGATGTTCAACACTCATTCTTTCAAATGCTTCATCAAGGAACAGATATAGTACCAATGGATTTCATAGGTTTTAATGAAACACAACTTAAAGAAGATGTAATATCTGATAACAGCTCAAGCAATGACAAATTAAAAGCAAATTTAATAGCACAAATAATAGCATTTTCAAAAGGCAAAGAAAATGTCAACAAAAATAAAAATTTTAAAGGCGAAAGGCCTTCTGCACTAATATATTCAAAAGAATTAACACCTTATGCAATAGGATCAATACTCTCTCATTATGAGAATAAGGTAATGTTTGAAGGATTTTTATTAAATATAAATTCATTCGACCAAGAAGGGGTTCAGCTAGGAAAAATTCTTGCAAATCAAATCCTAGAGAATAACACTTTTGAAGATGAAGTAATAAAATCTTATTCTGAAAAAATCTTAAAACAAGATTAATTAATTTTGAATATATAACCCTAAGTTTAAAAAGAATGCACTAAGCTTATATAAGAGGTAAGAATGGATAATATAAGTATATTATATACATTAATCAATATTATAATAATGCTTATTCTAATAAGAATGGTTTATTTTTGTAAAAGAAAAAATGTTTCTTTTACAAAAAGAGTGTTTATATCATTAGGACTAGGAGTAGCATTTGGGATGTCTATACAATATTTTTATGGCACAAATTCATCTATAACAAACGAAACTATCAGTTGGATAAATATTTTAGGTGAAGGATACGTAAGGCTTCTTAAAATGGTTATAACTCCTTTAATAATAACATCAATAATCTCTGCAATAATAAAATTAACTAACAGCAAAGACGTTGGAAGAATGAGCTTATTAGTAATATTAACACTGGTATTTACAGCAGGCATTGCTGCTATAATTGGCATTTTCACTGCTTTAACGTTAGGATTAACAGCTGAAGGACTGCAAGCGGAAGCCAGTGAAATTTTACAAGGTGAAACATTAGAAAAAGGCCTTGAAGTATTAAACCAAACACCAATTACAAAAAAAATTACAGAACTTATTCCACAAAATATATTTGAAGATTTAGCGGGACTTCGAAAAAGCTCAACAATCGGTGTTGTAATATTCTCAGCCATAATAGGAATAGCAGCCCTTAAAACATCTATCAAAAAACCAGAATCAATAGAATTTTTTAAAAAAATAATATTAACACTTCAAGACACAATATTGGGAATAGTAACTTTAATTTTAAAACTAACGCCTTATGCTATATTGGCTTTAATGACAAAAATTACAGCAACCAGCGAAATCCAAAGCATAATAAAGCTTGGAGAATTTGTAATTGCTTCCTACATTGCCATAGGTCTTACATTTATTATGCATATGGCATTAATTACAATAAACAAATTAAACCCAATTACTTTTATAAAAAAAATATCTCCAGCACTAACATTTGCATTCATATCTAGATCTAGTGCTGCAACCATACCCATTAATATAGAAATTCAAACTAAAAACCTGGGAGTAAGCGAAGGAATAGCAAACTTATCAAGCTCCTTTGGAACATCAATTGGACAAAATGGTTGTGCAGCATTGCATCCAGCTATGCTTGCAATAATGATAGCACCAACTCAAGGAATAAATCCCACAGATGCTTCATTTATACTTACACTTCTTGGATTAATAATAATAACTTCATTTGGAGTTGCTGGCGCTGGGGGAGGCGCAACAACAGCTTCATTAATGGTACTCTCGGCATTGAACTTTCCAGTAGGATTGGTAGGGCTTGTAATATCTGTTGAACCTTTAATTGACATGGGAAGAACAGCAGTTAATGTTAGCGACTCAATGCTTGCCGGCGTTATATCTGCTAAATGGCTTAAACAATTTGATCACAATATCTACAACGAAAAAGAGTCTACAACCAAATAAACGGAGAAACAATCATGAAAATAATAATTATTGGGGGCACATCAGCAGGAACTAGTGCAGCAGCTAAAGCAAAACGCCTAAACAAAGAACTAGATATTACTATCTATGAAAAAACAAATATTGTATCTTTTGGGGCTTGTGGTCTGCCTTACTTTATAGGAGGATTTTTTGACAATCCAAATATAATGATCTCAAGAACACAAGAAGAATTTGAAAAAACTGGCATCTCTGTTAAAATTAACCATGAAGTTATCAAAGTAAATGTAAAAACCAATACAATTGTAATAAAAAATCATAAAACAGGTGCCACTTTTAACAATACTTACGACAAGCTCATGATAGCAACTGGCGCAAACCCTATTATCCCAGCAATCAATAATATCAATCTAAAAAATTTCTATACATTGAGAAATTTAGAAGACGGTCAAGAAATAAAAAAATTAATGGATAACGAAGATATTAAAAATATAGTAATAATTGGTGCTGGATATATTGGAATTGAAATGATAGAAGCAGCAAAAAATAAAAGAAAAAATGTAAGATTGATTCAACTAGACAAACACATTCTCATAGATTCCTTTGACGAGGATATAGCCAAAATAATGGAGGAAGAACTAATAAAAAAAGGAGTTGATCTTCATACAAGTGAATTTGTAAAAAGTTTAATAGGAGAAAAAAAGGTAGAAGGGGTAATAACAAACAAAAATACTTATCAAGCTGACGTTGTTATACTTGCTACTGGAATAAAACCAGCTACCAAATTTTTGGAAAATCAGCTTAAAACTACTCCAAATGGAGCAATAATTGTAGATGAGTATGGCGAAACTAGCATAAAAAATATTTTTTCTGCAGGAGATTGTGCAACTATTTATAATATAGCGAGCAAAAAAAATGAATACATACCCCTAGCAACAACAGCCAACAAGCTTGGCAGAATAGTTGGTGAAAATTTAGCTGGAAATCGCGTTCCATTTGAAGGCACATTGGGCTCAGCTTCAATTAAGATACTATCTTTAGAGGCTGCAAGAACTGGACTTACAGAAAAAGATGCAAAAAAACTTCAAATAAAATATAAAACGATTTTTGTAAAGGATAAAAATCATACAAATTATTATCCGGGGCAAGAAGATCTTTATATTAAATTAATTTACGAGGAAAATACCAAAATAATCCTTGGGGCACAATCAATAGGAAAAAATGGAGCTGTAATAAGAACCCATGCTTTATCAATTGCAATATATTCAAAACTTACAACAAAAGAATTGGGAATGATGGATTTTTCATATTCTCCACCATTCTCAAGAACCTGGGATATATTAAATATTGCTGGAAATGCCGCCAAATAAAAAAAGTTTAATTAATTTATTAATTTTTCATACTAATCGGTTGTCCTGTGCTTGAAAGAACATCTCTCCAAAAAGAACCATTTGGATTAACCTTATTTCTATCAATCACCGCCATCTTAATCGGTATATGAACAAATTTAGTACTCCACAAACTAATCAACATTTTAGTCTTCCCAGACATTGCCGCATGCACAGCATTAGATCCAAGTCTAGCACAATAAAGCGAATCACTAGCATTAGCAGGTGAACTTCTAATAATATAGCTAGGATCGATATATTTAAGAGTAAATTGTATATTTTTCGCTTTAAAATATTCTGTAATTTTATCTTTAATATAAAGTCCAATATCCTCATAAAGCAAATTCCCAGAATCGTCTTTCTTGCGAGGAAAATGATCGAAATATTTTTGACCTGCTCCTTCTGCTATTAATATTACTGCATGAGGAATTTCTTCTAGGCTTTCTTTCTCTAAAAGTCGTCTTTCAAGATGCACAAGAAATCCATTAGGCCCTTCTATGTCAAAATCAAGTTCTGGAATCAAACAAAAATTAACATCATTAGACGAAAGTGCAGTATGAGCAGCAATAAAGCCTGAATCTCGCCCCATAACCTTAACAAGGCCAATGCCATTATAAGCACTATTAGCTTCAAAATGAGCACCAGCAACAGCTGCAACTGCTTGCTCCACAGCGGTCTCAAATCCAAAAGATTTTTGAACAAACATAAAATCATTGTCCACGGTTTTAGGAATGCCTACAACTGCTATTTTTAAATTTCTTTTTTCTATCTCCTCAGCAATAAGAAGAGATCCCTTTTGAGTGCCATCTCCACCAATATTAAAAATCATATTAATGTTCATTCTCTCTAAAGTGTCAACTATTTCCACAGGCTTAATACCACCCCTTGAAGAGCCAAGAATAGTACCTCCAAATTTATTAATATCGTCAACAACATCTGGATTAAGATTAATAAAAGGTGAATTTGACTCAGGAAGAAGTCCTTGATATCCAAATTTTACTCCGTAAATATTTCGAACTCCATAAATCTTCCATAAAGTTCTCACAATAGAGCGAATAACATCGTTAAAACCAGGACAAAGCCCACCACAAGTAGTAATAGCAGCTTTAACATGTCTGGGCACAAAATAAATTTTTTCTCTAGGTCCAGCTTTTTCTAAAAGAACATCTTCGTGCTTATCTCCCTTATCCTCATTTCTATATACACTAAACTTAATTTTATTTTTTTCATCAACAAAGTACGATGAACCTTCACTAGCATAAAAATCAATCAAAGGATTGCTTTGTTTGCACTCCCCCAAGCTATCTATTTTAAAATCTAAATTTTCATTTTTAATTCTATACACCAAATACTCCTTTATAGTATTATAGCCCAATTACTTTCTAATAAATTGACTTTGATCTTTAATCATATCGTATATGTCATCATAAATATAAGGAGACCCTTCAACAGGAGATTTAATTAAATTGCCAGCTATGAATTCAAAATATTTATTCAACTTTGAATTCTTTTCAAAATCAATAAATGGCACCCTATTATTAATGGCCTCTCTAAAACTTTTTGCAAAAGGCACAAAGCCTATAAACTCTATTGGTATATTAATATTATTCTTAACAACATTAATCAAATTTTCACACATAGCAATCTCTTCGCTAGTTTCTATTCTATTCAACACCACCCTAGGATAAAAATTATTCATCATCTTCTTAACTTTTAAAGAAGAACTCAAAGAAATAAGTTCGATCCCAACAACCAAATCTTTAAATCCAAGTTTTGTCCCTTCAATTTTATCTTTAAAAAAATTGCCAATATAATCGCGCTCAGGACTTTTTTGAGGAAAGCTCAAATATAAAAGACGATAAAGAGCATTCTTTAAAAAAGAATAAGCGTTAAGTATAGAAGGCGTTTCTGGTACCGTAACAATTATGCCACTATAAGATGCTAAATAAAAATCTATTGTATTATAAGAAGTACCAGAGCCTAAATCTAAAAAAATAAAATCAGCAACAAGGTCTTTTTGAATAGATTCTATGATCTTTTTCTTAATAGAAAAAGAAAGATTAGCTGTTCCCGTATAAAGAGCATCACCCGGAATGAGATAAAGCTTATCGTAAGATGTTTTACATACTAAATCTGAAAAATTTTTATCCTTTTTGTTAATAAAAGAACCAATGCCCACACCCTTATTTTTAACACCCAAACACGTATGTAAATTAGAACCCCCAAGATCAAGATCTACAAGTATTACAGTTTTACCTAAACTAGAGAGCTTATAGCCAACATTTGCAACAAAAGATGTTTTTCCTACTCCGCCCTTGCCACTTGCTACAGGAATAATTTTAGCCATTCTTAAATCCTAATTATCCTTATGATCTTTTTTAAAAATTTTCATAAAATTAAAAATCCCTACAAATTTTGATTTCTTTTCAGAATCTTTATTTAAATTTTCATCCTCTTTAGAAACCGAGATTAAATCTTTAATTAAATCTTTATTGTTTGTAAAATTTTCAATACTATCTGGTTTCCCACAAATTACAATTTTATCATCTTTTAAAAAAAAATAATCACCATCAACAAATTCATATCTAGAATTACTTAAGTTCCTAACAGCAATAACTGTAATCCCACATTCTCTTCTAAGATCAGCCTCAAAAAGGGTTTTTCCAACATATTCCTTAGGAATAACAGTTTCAGCAACAATAATATCATATCCAATAATATTATAAGTTGAAAGATTGGGAGATACTAATAATGGGGTCAATCTTCTTGCAGCATCTTTACTTGGAAATATAATTTTCGTTGCACCAAGAGTCTTTAATATTTCAGCATCATCTCTATTCTCTGTCTTAACGCATATTTCTTTTAAACCTAAAAGATTGCAATAGTGAGTTACAAGAGCGCTTTTGCCAAGATCATCATCAAAGTCAATCACAACAGCATCTGTATCTATGGGAATTATTCTTTTTAAAGCATTTTTGGTGAATTGTTCAACAACAAAGCTTTCCGTAGATATCACATCATATTCTTCAATAAGCTCTTTAGATGTATCTATAATAATAATTTGACAATCAAGTCTGCTTAAATCTTCAAGCAAATGAATTCCTAAATTACTAAGTCCAATAATAACAAATGTTTTCATATGCTTCAACCAACCAAAATATCTTGCCTTGGCCTTGTAAATTCTTCAAAACGTGATTTTTTTGAAACAAAAACAGCCATCGAAAAAAGCCCTATTCGTCCTGCAAACATAGTAAAAATTATAATGACTTTACCCCAAAATGACAAATCCTGAGTTACTCCAACTGAAAGACCAACTGTTCCAAAAGCAGAAAACACTTCATAACCCAAATCAATAACCCTCCAATTGCCAGATACTCCCTCAAAAAAAAGGAGCATAAAAAAGGAAAAACTTACAATAAAAATAGCCCTTGCAAAAAATAAAAGTGCAAATCTTATACTATCTATTGAAACCTTGTAAGACCCAATAATATATCCATTGCCATTCTGATTTTTAACAACAGCCAATACAATTAAAAAAAACGTTGTGATCTTAATTCCTCCTGCAGTTGATCCGGGTGCTCCACCAATAAACATGAATGGCAGAGAAACTATTTGAGTTCTTCCGCTTATCAAAGAATTATCAAGATAATTAAAACCAGCTGTTCTGGTACTAATTGAATAAAAAATTGAATTAAATATTAGAGTACCTATTGAATAACCATCTTCTAACTTATGCATCTCTGTAAAAAAGAATAAAATCGCACCAATTACAATTAAAGCAAAACTTAAAGAGAAAACTATTTTAGCATGAAGTGATAGTTTTTTTTTGTTCTTAATAGTATTATTTACATCTCTATAGACCATAAATCCAAGCCCACCACAAATTATTAAAATAGAAACTACAACTATAGCCTCAGGAACATCTCGCCATGCATAAATGCTCTCAGAATGCATGGAAAACCCTGCATTGCAAAAAGCAGAAATTGTCGTAAATAAGGCTTCTAGGAATGAAATATTAACCCCTCTAAGTTTAAAACAAATAAGTATTAATATTAAACCTATCATTTCAATTGAAAAAGTTATAAACAATATGCTTTTTAAAATTCTAATAGGATTATATTCTATATTTGAAAGGGAATACTGTTTTATTATTCTTGCATCTGTTAAATTCATTTTCTTTTTAGGTATAAGCAAATAAAAAGTGGTAATACTTATAAATCCTAATCCCCCAAGCTGGATTAGTAACATTATCAAAATAAATCCAAAAGTAGAAAAATTTTCTATTTCAACCGTTACAAGACCTGTAATACTTACAGCAGAAACAGCGGTAAAAAGAGCATCAATGTATGCCAATCTGCCATCACCTTTCCAAGAAATAGGCAGCATTAACAAAAAAGAGCCTATAAGCATAATTAAAACAAAATAACTAAAAAGCAAAAATCTGTCGCTAAATTCAAATTTCAACATATCATATAAAAAGTCGTTTAAATTATTAAAAATCCATCTTATATGGGAATAATATTTTAACATTGAAATATTATCATAATTACATTATTTTTAATATATGTTCGAAATAGAATCAAAAGCGCTTATTCCTCCAAAAGACTTAAAAAGAATTATTAAACTAGCAAATGCAAAATTAAAGTTTATTAAAGAAGAAATAAAAACTGACATCTATTACTCAAACCAAAAAAAAATTATAAGAATAAGAAAATTAAATACTCTAGAAAAAATTGTTACATTTAAAAAAAAAATATTAGACAAAAAAAAAAGTATAGAAATTAATAAAGAGATGGAATTCAAAATAGATAATGTTAATAATTTTTTAATCCTTATAAAAGAGTTAAAATTCAAAAAACTATACAAAAAGATAAAAAAAAGTTTAATTTATCAAACTAATAATTTAAATGTAGAGATAAACGAAATAAAAAATCTTGGATTTTTTCTAGAAATAGAAAAAATAATTAACAATCAAAACGAAATAGATTTAGCAAAAAAAGAAATTGAAAACATAATCAATCAATTTGGATTAAAAGAAAATCTTGAAATTAGGCCTTACTTTGAACTACTTTCATTGGCAAACCAAAGTAAAAAATAACTTGTTAGAGCTAGGGCCTAAGGTAGAGATTACAAACCCCTTATTCCCATAAATTCCAATCTGAGGACTATTAACACCACTCTTAAAATACTCCAATTTATTTAAAAAATACCAATTCTTATTCTTAAAATAAATTAATCTCACATTATTATTATCTTCAAAAGCTAAAAACAATTTGTTTTTATAAAGTTCCAGATCAATACTTAAACCTTCCATTTTAACTTTAGGACTTATATTAATCCATTTATTGCTTTTAAAAGAACAAATATTTACAATCGGCCTATTCTCAGAAACAAAACTCATAATTATTTGATTAAAATTGGAATCAAAAAACCCTTTAATAAAATTAGCCATATAAACAGAAGGAATATTTGCATTTACCCAAGCATTCTCACTGTTTACAATAAATTCAGATCTAATCTCATTATTTGCCCTATAATTATACAAAATACCCAAAAAAGGCTCAGATATTAGTCCAATATTTGATGAATTAACATTAGAATCACCTTTGCTTAAATAAGAGTGGATTACATCGGTCCAAATACTTCCATGACCCATATTTGAAATTAAATTTATTTTATATTCACCTTTAATTTCCCTTAAATAAGCCAAATACAACTTATCTTTTAAATCAATGCTAATATTTAATAAAGAACCAAAATTTTCTATGTATCCAGGACTAATATCAATCCATTTTCTACTATTAAATTTTTTAACTATAATCTCGCTAGCAAAATCAGATCCTGATTTTGTAACAAAAGCAATATACAAATTTCCTTTTGAATTAATTGAAAAATCAAAATTAACTATATTAATAATATTGCCATTAACTGATGAATCAAGATTAAACCAACCAACATCTTCAATAAACTCAGCAACTTTAATGTCATCGCTATTTTCCAACTGATAAGCAATATAGATATTGCTTTTATAAATCCTTAACACATACTTTTTAAGCTTAGTAGTTAAATCCAAAATAGGCAAATCTTTTAGGGTAAAAAATAAATCTTCTTTTTCAATTTTAGATGTTTTAGCTTTTAAAGAATCGCTATTTAAAATTGAAAAATCTAAATCTGTAAGCGAAAACTTTATGTTTTCATTTTTAATACCAACATATATTATTGCATAAAGAGAATTTTTATCTAACCTTATTTTAAAATCTCTTCTTCTTATTTTATTAGTTATGTACTTTTTGTTAGAAATATCATAAATTTTAAAAACAAAATCGGAATTTGAATTTTTATCTAGAGTTAAAATATAATCAGAAGATTTGCTGACTTTTAAATAAACACTTTCTTTACCATTTTTACTTAAAATGGTAACTGGACTAATTTCTGTTAATATTTGACTTACTTGAGCTTGAATAAAAGAAAATTTTGTAAATAAAAATAATAAAATTAATGCCTTATTTATTTTCATATTTTTTTACATTCAAGAATATTAGCAAATAATCTAAAAACGACAAAATTGCAAAAAAAGAAGCACAAATATACGCTGCTTGAACAATAAGCAAAAATTTGAATTCAAAGCTTAAAATGTAACTAATAAAATTTTGAATCGGGTCTATAAAGTTGAGTTGATTTAAAGTATAAAACAAAAGACTTGCAAAAGTACAAACAGCATAAAGAATTGACTTTAATTTTCCCAAAAAATTAGCCTGTTGAACTATATTGAACTGAATAATTAAATTTCTAACAAAACCAATAGAAATTTCTCGATAAATAAATATTACAAAAAAATAATAAGGGGTTATGCCTTTATAAAAGAAAAAAACAAAATACGTTAAATGCTGCAAGACATCCGCGTAAGGATCTAAAATTTTACCCACATTGCTTACAAGACCATATTTTCTTGCAAGATACCCATCAATAAAATCAGTAAATTCATTAAAAATGATTAAAACCCAAATAATCCCAAAAAACAAATATGGAAAAAATATATTTTCTAAAAAAAATAAAATCAATATAATAAAGGAAAGCATAATCCTAACCAATGTTATTTTATTAGGAGTAATAAACTTGATTAAATTATTCAATTTATCAAATCTCCTTATTTTTTATTTTTAATAAAATAAATTTAAGAGCCTCATCAAGTTCAATTTCATTTATTTGCTCATTTGTTCTTGTTCTAATAGATATTTTGCTTTCTGCTGCTTCTCTCTCACCAATTATAAACATATAAGGTACTTTTTTAGCCTGGTATTCTCTAATTTTAGCATTCATTCTTGAAGAACTATTATCAAGCTTTATTCTAATCCCCGCATTTTTAAATTTATCAAAAACCTTACTAGCATAATCCTCCACAACATTATTAACGGGAATAATTACTACTTGAATAGGGGACAACCATAAAGGAAAGGCTCCGCCATAGTGCTCTACAAGAATTCCAAAAAATCTCTCAATAGAGCCCAACAAAGCTCGATGAACCATAAACGGTCTTTTTTCTTTGCCATCCTCAGCAGTATAAGCCATATTAAATCTTTCGGGAAGATTAAAATCAAATTGAATTGTACTCATCTGCCACTCTCTCTCAAGCGAATCAACTATCTTAAGATCAATTTTGGGTCCATAAAAAGCCCCACCCCCTTTATCGATTTCATAAGGAACTTGAAAATCATTTAAAGTCTCTTCAAGAACCTTTAAAGACATTTCCCAATCAGCATCATTCCCAACAGACTTGTCAGGCTTTGTAGAAAGATACGCTTTTAAGCTGTTAAACCCAAATTTATTCCACATATGAATAGCAAACCTAAGAACTTCCTTAATCTCATGCGCAACTTGCGAATGAGTACATATAATATGAGCATCATCTTGGGTAAATCCTCTAGCTCTCATCATGCCATGCAAAGCACCTATCTTTTCATAGCGATACACAGTACCAAGCTCAGCCCATCTAAATGGCAAATCCCTATAAGAATGCTTGCCTGTATTATAAATTGCAATGTGAAAAGGACAATTCATGGGTTTAAGATAATAATCATTCTTATCCATTTCTATTTTTTCAAACATGCTATCCTTATAAAAATCTAAATGACCAGAAGTTTGCCAAAGCCAAGATTTACCAACATGAGGAGTAAAAAGAATATCATACCCATTTTTAGAGTGCTCTTCTCTCCAAAAATCTTCTATTAAAGCTCTTATTTTGGCCCCATTAGGATGAAAAAAAATAAGCCCTGGCCCAATCTCTTCATGAATAGAAAACAAATCGAGCTCTTTTGCAAGCTTTCTATGGTCTCTTTTTTTTATTTCCTCTCTCAAATTAAGATAAGATCTTAACTCTTTTTCATTATTCCATAAAGTTCCATAAATCCTGGTAAGCATTGTATTTTTTTCATTACCTCGCCAATAAGCTCCAGCAATACTAGTAAGCTTAAATGCCTTAGGATCAATTTTATTCATATTGTCAACATGAGGCCCCCTACAAAGATCTACAAAATTATGGCTCTTATAAATAGAAATTTCATTTTGTAAATCAAAATTTTTAATCAAATCAATCTTATAGGGCTCATCTTTAAAAATTTCAAGAGCCTGTTCTACGCTTATTACCTCTTTTTCAAAAGAACTACCGGTTTTTAAAATCTCCCTCATTCTATTTTCTATATCCAAAAGAGAATCTTCTGTAATTTGCTTTTTAAATTCAAAATCATAATAAAAACCATCTTTAATGGGGGGGCCTATTGCAATCTTAGTATTTGGAAATAAATCACACACAGCTTCTGCCATAACATGGGCTATTGAATGTCTTTTTTTATAAAGAACATCTTCTTTATCTAAATCTTTACTCACAACAGTACCTTTGATCTTTTAATTTTTATTAAAATTTTTATTAAAAAATTGAAATTTACATTCACAATTTTTACGAAAATAAGTACCCCAAATACTTAATTCCTAAATTAAAATATACAAAAAAATTTTCTAAAAAAATAGAGACAAGAAAACAAAAAAATAAATTAATCCATAGCAACTATTGATTCAATATTAAAATAAAAAGACATTGCTAAAAAAAATGTAATAGTCGAAGAACCTCCATAAGAGAGAAAAGGAAAAGGAATTCCGGTAATAGGAAGAATCCCTAAAGACATTCCAACATTAAAAGAGGTATGAAAAAATAAAAGTCCCAAAATTCCAGATATTACTAAAGCCATATACCTATCTTGACTTTTATTCATTATTATCAAAAATTTAAAAAAAAGAAAAAAAAATAATATTAAAATCGTACTAACGCCCAAAAATCCAAATTCTTCAGCAAGAATAGAAAAAATAAAATCTGTGCTCTGAGACGGCACATAATTAGCATGGGTATAAGGACCTTTTAAAAATCCTTTACCAAAAAGACCCCCAGAACCAATTGCTATCTTAACTTGATTTAAATTCCAACCAGCACCCTTAGCATCAATAGCCGGATCTAAAAATACCAAAAACCGTTTAATCTGATAAGTTTTCATCAACTTTGAAAGGACTTTTGAAAAAACTATTGAAACTAATAAAATAGAACTTGCAAAAAACACATAAAAATAAATTATCTTAATACTAAGGCCATACTTAGCAATAAAAAATCCTAGAACAGAAATCAAAAGTATTAAAAGCAACACTCCCATCATTACTCTAAAATAGAAAGGATTTGATAAAATAAGATAAAATACATTACCCATATTCACCTTATATTCATACCAAACTGGTAAAATTGCAAAAACAAAAGAAAAAAATCCTATTAACGCAAATGCTGAAACATAATGTAAATCTATTCCCGCAAAAAAGGAAATAAATATAAAAATGGTTAAATATACTATCGCTGTACCAAAATCGGGCTGCAACAATATAAGAATTACCGCTGGAAAAATTAACAAAAATGCAGCAATAAAAATTAAAAATTCATTGTGACCTTTTTTTTCAGTATAAAATTTTGAAAGGGTTAAAATAATAATAACTTTACCAAATTCAGAAGGTTGCCCCCCAAGTTGCCATATACCAATCCAAGACCTTGCTCCGTTTACAGTTATTCCAAAAAGTGCAGTAAAAATTAAAGCCAATATTAGTAAAAAATATAAAGGATATACCATGCTATAAACAAATTTTAAATCATATTTACCTACTATAAAAATTATGGAAAATCCAATAATTACCCAAAAGGTTTGTTTTATATATTCATTCTTAATTAAAGATCCATTAATATTATAATCGCTGGAATAAATCAACAATATACCAACAAAAGAAACTATAAATAAGCTTATCAAAGCTGAATAATCATAATTTTTTCTAAAAGCCATTAATCTACCTAATATACCATGGCCTATAACCTTTAAGAATATCTTCATAACTTTGATTTGCGAAAATACCTTGCATTATTAAATCTGTAGATTTTGCAGGCCACCAATCTACATTGCTTTTTGCCTCAACCAAACTAAAAACAATAATTTGATCATCAGATGAATCGTTATAAGGAGCAAGCCCAATAAAAGAACTATTTTCAAAACCATCTATGCCAGTTTGACCAGTACCTGTTTTGCCTCCAACCTTAACAGCTTTTGTAATAACTGCATATTTTGCTGTACCATAGGTTACAACACTTCTCATATATTTTTTCAGAAGCTTAAATGTATTCTTACTGATAAGATTTGTCTTTCTTAGTATTTCTGGCTTATTTTCAAGAAGAACTTCATTAGTACCACCCTTTAAAATTTTATTTACAATTCTAGGCTTATATACAACACCTTCATTTGCGATCATGGCAACCATATTAACAATCTGAATAGGAGTAGCATTCAAAAATCCCTGACCTATTGAAAAATTTACAGTATCTCCCCCTACCCAAGGCTGATTAAAAGTTTTTTCTTTCCACTCAGGACTAGGAAGAAGACCGGATACTTCATTTGGCAAATCAATTTCTGTTTTTTCTCCAAACCCGAATTCTTTTGCATATTTTCTAATTCTATCAACCCCAAGATACTTAAGTCCGAGTGTATAAAAATAAACATTAGAAGAATGCGCAACAGCCTCTTCTAAATTAACATACCCATGACCACCGGGTTTCCAGCAATGAAAAATTCTATTTCCAACTTTGAAATATCCAGGACAATAAATTTTACGATCTTTATCTATAACCCCCTCTTCAAGAATAGCAGCAGCAACAACTAATTTAAAAATAGATGCTGGTGGATAAACAGATTGAATTGATTTATTTAAAAAAGAGTAATCTTCTTTATTATATTTATTGTAAACATCAGTCATAGAATAATAAGGATAATTGTGAAGAGCAAGAATAGCGCCTGTTGATGGTTTTAACACCACAATAGAGCCATGCCTTTTTCCTAAAGCATTCTTGGCAAGATCTTGCACATCTTTATTAATATTAAGTACAACATCATTACCTGGTACCATATTCCTTATAATAGAACCATCGTCTATTCTTCTCTCTTTAGAATCCACCCTGTATTTAATTAATCCCTCTTGCCCTCTAATATAATTATCATAAACTTGCTCAATACCTAACTTTCCAATCGTAGAAGTATTATCATACCCACTAACATTGTAAAACGTTCTAAGCTCTCTTTGATTTATTTGACCAACATAACCGATCGAATGTGAATATGAATCGTCAACTAAATAATTACGCTTAAAAGAATAAGTCCATAAAAGAGCGGGATAATAAAACTTTTTTTCAGAAATTTTAAACAACATCTTTGGAGTAAGTTCAATTATTTCAACATCTTTGAGATACCCACCAGGTTCTTGAAGCTTAGATAAAATAATTGATTTATCAATATCTAGAGTGCTTGATAAAAAGTCTATCATCTCAACCCTAGTAGCAACAGGCATATTATAATACTGCTGTAAACTTATCTTTAGAATAAACATAGTTAAATTATTTGCTAAAATATTGGAATTAGAATCTAAAATCTCACCCCTTGAAGCATTGATTTTTTCCAACCTTGTTAAAAAAACATTAGCTTCCCTATCGTAAAACAAATGCTTACCAATTTGCATTTGAAATAAAATTGCCAAATAAAGCAACATAATTATTATTAAAAATAATATGCCAAATTTGTATCTAAAATTTTTTATAACACCCACTAATAATCCTCTTTAAAAGCATAAAAATTTCTAGTAAAATAACTTTGAATTGGATATAAAAAGTTAATAAACATTATATTTACAACAAGGTCAAGATTAAAAACTGAATAATTAAAAGATTTTAAATCTACAAAATCATAAAATATGACGGCCAAAAACCATAATATAATTTTTGAAAGAATAAAAAATATTGTCACACTAAGCATATTCTTAGGCATTAATAACTTTATTTTGTTGTTAAAATAAAATATTAGCGTATATCCAAAAACAAAAAATCCCAGTGGCAATCCTGTAAAATAATCCATAAGAAGACCATATAAAATGCCAGATAATAATCCTACATTAAAAATAAAATTTAAAGAATTAAAAACTAAAAAAATTAAAAAAATATCTATTGAAAAATAAAAATAAGTTGCAAAATAGTGTTGGGAAATTATACCTAAAAATGCACTGGAAATAAAATATGTAAAAAATGCTACCATTACTCACTAATCTCTTTGTTATTTTTAACGAGAAAAACATATTCAAGCTTATCTAAAACTATAGCCGGCTCTACTTCTATTTTTAAAAGAGAATTATAATCAAGAATATGAAAATTTGCAATCTTTCCAATGTAAATGCCAACTGGATATTCACTAAACCCAGCAGTAACAATAGAATCACCTATCTTTAAATCTTTTTCAGCAAGTTTATTAACATAATTCATTTCAAGTTTTTTACCATAGCCATTGCCTTCAATAAGACCTATAAACCTACTACTTTGAATCCTTGCCGACACAAAATTTTCATAATTAGTTAAAGGCAAAATTTTAGCAGTATTAGAATAAACTTTTACAACCTTGCCTACAAGGCCACTAAACCCATCCTGATATGCAACTGCTATCATATCTTTTTCTATCCCGTCATTAAATCCTTTATTAATGGCCATTAACGTCGATATATTTGAATAATTTAAATATATAATCTCTGCTGAAATAAAATTGCTAGAACTTGACGAATAAAAATTTAATTGTTCTTTAAGACGAACATTCTCTTGCCTTAATGATTGTATATTTTGAGTCACTATTTCAAGTTGCTGTATCCTTTTTTTATAAAATTCTATTTTATCCTTATAATTCTTGTATTCATTTACGGTTTTAAAAACATTAGAAATAAAGCTAAAAATTCCATGCATTTTATTTTGAATATAAGAATTAACGGTAAAAAACAAAAAATTATCAGATCTTTTTCCTTGAATGCTACTTGAATCATAAATCATAAAAACAAGAGAAATTATCAATACTAAAAGGACTTTGATAAAATTCTTGAATTTAACAAGAAAATTCATAACTTATTCATTGATAAAACTGTAAATATTCTTACTAATATCTATTCTATTGGCATAATCATAAAATAATCCAGCACCAACAGCTACAGAGAGAAGCGGATTGTCTGCAACATAAACAGGAACTCCGGTCTCTTTTGAAAGAAGTCTATTCAATCCTTTAAGAAGAGCTCCCCCTCCTGTTAAAATAATGCCGCGCTCAACAATATCTGTAGCAAGCTCTGGGGGCGTTGCACCAAGAGTTCGCTTAACTTCATCCACAACAACATTAATAGGCTCTTGTAATGACTCTCTTACTTCCATAGAATCAACAAGTTGCTTTCTAGGAAGACCAGTTACAGCATCTGTACCCTTAATATCTATTTTTTCTACCCTTAAATTTTGAATATCGGGATATACATTTCCTATTTGAATTTTCAATTTTTCTGCTGTCTGCTGACCAATTATAATATTGTGAGAATTTCTCATATACTTTATTATGCTCTCATCAAACTCGTCACCACCAGTTCTAATCGCTCTACTTACAACCATACCGCCAAGAGAAATAACCGATATTTCTGTGGTTCCACCCCCAATGTCACACACCATGTGGCCTGTAGGTTCAAAAATAGGAATATCAGACCCAATAGCAGCCGCAAGGGACTCTTCTATCACCTTAACTTCTCTTGCACCAGCATTCATTGCACTCTCTTTTACAGCTCTTCGTTCAACTTCTGTAATACAAGTCGGAACACCTATTACCATTCTTGGCTTAAAAAACAATTTTTTACGAGAAAAAATTTGATTAATAAAATATTTAATCATCTTCTCTGTATTTTCAATATCAGCAATAACTCCATCTCTAAGTGGACGCACAGC
The DNA here is from genome assembly GCF_033969665.2 of Borreliella sinica. Lineage (GTDB taxonomy): Bacteria > Spirochaetota > Spirochaetia > Borreliales > Borreliaceae > Borreliella > Borreliella sinica. The sequence continues at coordinate 151,279 of NZ_CP135180.1, forward strand.
TTTAATATTTTCTGGAGTTTTCCAAAGCATTTTTTTAGCATTTCTACCAACCGCAACGACTTTATTGCCTTTAGTAATATCTATTGCAACAACAGAAGGCTCACTCATAACAACACCATAATCTTTAATATAAACTAATGTATTACATGTTCCAAGATCAATACCAATATCTATCAAAAAAGACTTAAACAAATTCAAATCAACCTCCCTAAAAGTCTTCTAAAGTAATTCCAAGCCTCTCTCTTGCTGCTTCTAAATAAGGATTAAGATTAAGAGCTTCTCTCCAATATTTTCTAGCCTTAGGATAATCTTTATCTTTCTTCCTATATATATCTCCTATTTTAACATAAACGCTAGAATTTGAACTATTAATTTCTAGAACTTTATTATAGTAACTAAAAGCATTGTCATAATCACCTTTATCTAATAGAATGTCTCCATAAAGCATATATACCTTTTGAATTAAATTTTCGTCTGTTTTCTCACCCTTTGATAATTTTACTTTCTCTTCTTCTATTATTTTTTTTATATACTCAATGCTTTTGTTTATATCATTTAACTTATAATTAACATAAGCCAAGCTCCAAAGCACTAAATCAGATTTATTTTCATTATAAGCTTTTTCGAAAAACTTTAAACTAGACTTGTAATCTCTTAGAAGTTGGTACGAATATCCCAAATACTCAAAAACATCCTCTTTAATGTTCATGAAATCAAAATTACCAACGCTTAAAGCTTTCTTAAGAAATTTTACAGCAAGTTCGCTATAAAACTCTCCTTTATGAGAATACGCCTTTCCCAATATATAATACAAAGGGCCTATAGAAACCCCATTATTTATAGAAATCAAAAATCTTAATCTTTCTATAGATTTATCTAAAAATTCTCCTTTTAAATATCCTTCATTTACTATCAAAGAATAATAAAAGTATGAAAATCCCAAAATTAAATTTAAATTAAAATCAAACCTATGATTTTTAATATCATTCTCAGCATAATCTATTATTTCTTTATATTCTTTTTTATCCCACAGTAAAAGCAAATCAACTTCTGTTGGCCCTGCTTTTAAATAGGAATTAGAAAAAGATTTAAAATATGATAAAATATAATAAATTAAAAAAATAAAAATGAAAATCATAAATGAATAGAAAATATATTTTAAATATCTTATTTCCATTTAAAACTCTCTTTTAAACTCATAAAATTAAGCTGACACTCATAAGCCGAGTTCTGTACTATGCCATCATCTCTCTTGTTTTTTTATCGCTAAAAAAATCATGCGATCTACCCGTAAGCATATCCTCAAGAACAAAGGGAACTTACATACTTGATCTTGCTCCTAATGAGGTTTATCTTGCCTGTATTTATTACTAAATAAGCGGTGAGCTCTTACCTCACCTTTTCACCCTTACCTTTTATGGCGGTAATTTTCTGCGACACTTTCTTAGGTTCAAAACCCCTAGGCATTACCTAGCATTATATTCTTATTGGAGCTCGGACTTTCCTCTTAAGCTTTAATTATTATAAAACCAAGCGATGGCTGACTGCCAGCTTAAATAAAAAGTATCAAATTAATTAATTTTATTCAACAAGATCTGCTAAACTACCAGGAATTATTTCATCACTTACTCGAATTTTATCCTGATAATAAAGTATTCTACTGCAATAAGGACAAAATTTAATATCATTGGGCTCACGCCTTACTTTATTTGCAAATTCAACAGGAAGTATCATATGGCAACCTTTGCAAACATTGTTAATCAAAGGCACAACTCCGTTTGATTTATTTCTTATTATTCTTTGAAATTTAAATAAAAAATCCTCATTCATTTTAGAAGCACAATCTAACTCTTCCCTTTCTATTTCTAAAAGTTTCTTTTTAATTTCTAAAAGTTCTAGCTCTAAACTATTGCTTTCAATCTTAAAACATTCTTCTTCTTTGGTATGCTTCTCGTTGACATCTAATATTTCCTTTTCTATTTTAGTTTTAAGACCATTAATATGTGTCATCTTTTTTCTAATTGTAACTTCATCATTAATAATAACTTGAAGTTCTTTTTCAAGGGCTTCATATTCTCTTTGGGTTTTAATGCTATCAATTTTTTCTTCTGCTTTACTCTTCCTTGAATTAATATCTTGAATATCCAACTTTAAGGCAGAATCTTCTTTTTGATATTCCTTAAACTTTTGTTGCAAATCAATAAGAACTTTCGATAATTCTTCAATCTGAACTTTTTTCATCTCCAAATATTTAGGAATACTTTTTCGCCTTTCCTCAAGCTCAAACTTAGACTTATATATAACTTCAAGTTTTTTTAATGTATCAATACTATTCTCCATCAATCCTCCATATTCAATTTAAATCTTCAAGATAATCTTTTAATTTTTGAGTTTTTTTAGGATTTTTAAGCCGCCTTAAGGCTTTAGATTCAATTTGTCTAATTCTTTCTCTTGTAACATTGAAATGAAGTCCAACTTCTTCAAGAGTTAAAGAATAGCCATCCTCAAGTCCAAATCTCATTTTTACAACTTCTTGCTCTCTTTCAGGAAGAGTTCCAAGAATTGCTCTTATTTGATCTTGCAAAACTACAAAAGATGTGTGATTTGCGGGATTTTTTATTGCCTTATCCTCAATAAAATCACTAAGAACAGAATCTTCCTCTTCTCCAATTGGTGTTTCAAGAGAAACAGGCTCTCTTGAAACACTTTTTACAGTTTTCACCTTCTTAAGCTCCCATCCAAGTCTATCTGAAAGCTCTTCATCTGTGGGATCTTTGCCTAAAACTTGTATTAAATATCTGGTTTCTCTATTAAGTCTATTTATTTGCTCAATCATATGTACAGGAACTCTAATGGTTCGAGCTTGATCAGAAATAGATCTTGTTATGGCTTGCCTAATCCACCAAGTAGCATAAGTTGAAAACTTAAAACCTCTCTTATATTCGAACTTTTCAACAGCTTTAATTAATCCAATATTGCCTTCTTGAACAAGATCAAAAAAATGAAGACCCCTATTTGCATATTTTTTAGCAATGCTTACAACAAGTCTTAAATTAGCCTTAATCAGCTGATCTTTGGCATGCTGCATCATTTGTTTCCCCTTAGCAATCTCTTCTGACATGCTTATTATTTTATCCATTGGATATTCATAATACATTTCAATTCTCTCAAGTTCTTTTTGAGCAAGCTGAGCTTCTGTAATCTGCTCCTTAATAGCATCTTCTTTAAGTTTAAGAGATTTTTCTATCTCTAATCTTTTTTCAGCAATAGTTAAATCCCTTCCGAGCACCCTTAAGTCTCTTATTTTTTCAATTTTCAACCTACTTAAAATTATTTTTTGTTGTCTTTGTAAATCTTTTATTTTGTTAGCAGAATCAATATAATCATCTGAAAAAATTCTTAATTCATCTTGATATAAAGGAATGCCTTGTAAAAGCTCTTTTAAGGCTAGTCTCTCCTTTTTTAAATTCTTTTCAAAAATATCTCCCCCAAGATCATACACCCTATGTTTATTATCCACATAACTTATTAAACGATCTTGAATTGGTTTTAAAGGGATTTTATAAAAAGAGGCAATTCTTTTTTTTTTATTATAATAATCAGGGTTACTCTCTTTATCCTTATCTTTTTCCCTTTTAAAGAACTCTTCCCTTTCCATTCTTGAGTAAATAATATTAACAAGATTATAATAATTTTCTATAACAAGTCCTTCATTTTTAAGAATATTCTCAATTATACTCTCCCCAGAATCCATTTGCTTTGCAAGTTCAACTTCTTGATTTCCTGTTAATAAGAACTCTTTTCCTATTTCTTTTAAATAAAGCTTTATTGGATCTTCCGAATGACTATCTTTTAAAACATTGCTTTTAATATACCCTGAACCCAAATAATCCTTAACAGAAATATCTCCCTCATCACAATCATCCAGCTTGACATCAATGTCAATATCCTCAGAACCACTTTGAAAACTATCATCTAAAATCATAAAATTTCTATCAGCTTCAATTTCCATCTCTTCCTCTTCATCATTCCCATCTTCGGTAACGACCAGATCTACTTCAGAAATTTTATTAACCAACCTTATTCCCCTATCCTCAAGCATTGAACAAATACAATCAAGGCTCTCTGGTTCTAATATGTCATCGGGAAGTAAATTTGACAATTCGCTAAAACTAAGAGATTTTTTATCCCCTAAATGAATAACAATACCTTCTATCAGCTTAGAATATTTCTTTTCCAAATCCGACAAAACTTAACTCCCTGGAATATCATCTATGTAGATTTTTAAATTTTTTCTCTGCATGTTTAAAAACATTAACTCATTTATTTGAATCTTAGCATTTACCAAAGAGTCTCCATCAGATCTTTTCTTGCAAAGCAAAACACGAAAATCTAATTTTCTTCTTTTAATTGCAAGCAAAATATGAATGAGCGTCTCATCATCCACTTCAAATTCAGAATTTAAAATTTCTTCAAAAAAAACTTCACTAACTTTATAGTGATTCTTTAATTTGTTTTTTAAATCCATTAATGAAAAATCTTCATTATTTTCAAATAAATCTTCAAAGCACACAAAAACTTTTCTGGCATCAACATCAATCAAATCACTATCAATAATGTTGCGTCTTATTATAACAAAATAACTAAAATTTTTCAACAAAGCTGCTATTAAATACCTCTCATAAGAATCATCAATATGAGCATACAAATTTCTTTTATTATTGTCAACTACAAATCTTTCTTTTATCCTATAATAATCTTTTAACAGAGTTGTCACACCAATGCCAAGCTTATTGCTCAGTTTGTCTAAAAAAATTTTTTTCTGAGTATCCAATTTTGATAAATTTATCAAATTTAAAAATAAATTAATCATAGCATTTAAATCCACGGTTTTATTTAAATCATATTTATTGGAATAAACATCTAAAAGATAATCAAAAGCATCACATCTATTATTTAAAATTTCTAGCAAAGAACCATCGCCTTTGAGAATATCTGCAGGATCAAAGCCAAAATCCATTTTAACAACGCTAACATTGATATTGAATGGCAAACAAATTTGATAAGCCTTTAAAGTTGCAGAAAGTCCAGCATCATCACCATCAAAAGCAAAAATTATCTCATCCGCATATCTTTGAATCAAGGCCAAATGCTCTTTTGAAAAAGAAGTACCAAGAGTAGATACAGCCCTCTTAATCCCAGATGTAAAAAAAGCAAGAACATCTATATATCCTTCTACCAATATAACTGACTTTGTGGACTTAATCTCATCAAGCCCTTCGTAAAATCCATAAAGAAGTTCCTTTTTTTTAAAAACTTCAGTTTCACTTAAATTAATATACTTAGGACCCTTCCCATCTAAATCTCTACCCCCAAAACCAACAACGTTTCCTTTAAAATCTTTAATTGGAAAAATCAATCTCTGAGATAAAATAGAAGCTTTGGGATTCGTTTTTGAAAATAAACCACTTTTTATCAACATTTCAAAAGAGTACCCTTTTGAAACTAAAAATCCATGAAGCTCTAAACCATCTTTAAAATTAAATGGCAAATAACCAAGTTCAAATAAATCAACAACTTCTTTAGATATTGCCCTACTCTTTAAAATATAATCCAAAGCTTTTTTATTTTTATTCAAAAAAAATTTAATAGTATTGATTAACCTAGAATTCAAAGCGTAAATTTTTGAAACTATATCCTTATCTTCACTTTTTTTATCACTTTCTAAACTTATTTTTAAATCATTATAATAAATACCGGATTTTTCACATAAAATCTTAAAAGCATCGTTGTAATTGATTTTTTCCATATCCATTAAAAATCCAATAACATCTCCACTTTTTTTACATCCAAAACAATAAAAATATCCTTGCAAAGAATTTACAAAAAAAGAAGGGGTTTTCTCGGCATGAAAAGGGCAAAGGCCTTTATAAGTAGGTCCCGATTTAACAAGTTTAACATACTGCTCCACAATAGCTACAATATCAAATTTAGCCTTAATTGAAGCTGTGGTTTGTAAATGCTCCATACTTCTTAATCCTTAGTAATAAAATTTTTAATATAATCTTTTGCTCCTAAAAGATGTGAAGAATAATCTGATGAAAATTGATGCGTGCCCAACTTAGAGTCTTTTACCACAAAAAATAAATATTGTGTATTTCTTGGGAAAAAAGCTGCTTGTAGTGAAATAATACCAGCATTTGAAATTGGAGTGGGAGGATATCCTTTATTAATATATGTATTATAAGGAGAATCTATCTCTAAATCTGAAAAATAAATCCTTTTGGGATGACTTCGTCCCAGCTCCTCTGTAATAACATATTCAATAGTAGCACAAGATTGTAATGCCATACCAGATTTTATTCTGTTATAAAAAACAGAAGACATTATTGGAGCTTCACTTCTAACCCTATACTCACGCTCAACAATAGATGCTATTATTACTCTATTGTAAAGCTCTTTGCTTGAATAATCACTAGAAACAACACCTATAGATTTAAGCTTATTAAAAAAATTATCAACAAACATGCGAACAACATTCTTTATTTCCATGCCCTTATAAAATTTATAAGTATCTGGAAATAAAAACCCTTCAAGAGAATCATAATCAAATCCAAGCTCACAAATAAAAGATTTCTCGTTGATTAAAAAAATAAAATCCTGAACATCATCAATAATAGAAAACTCCTTAAGCTTGAAAGCAATCCTTCTGCTGGTATACCCTTCAGGTATTGTAACATCAATATTTACATTAGAAGCTCCCCTTAAAAACTCTTTATATATCTGAAATGTAGAAAGATCGCTATTGATTAAATATCTTCCTTCCTTAAATTGTTTATCACTATCAAAAATATAAGAAATCAAAACAAGAAGTAATTCGGATTTAATTAATTTTTGTCTTTTCAATTCTTTGGCTATTTTTTTGACTCCCCAACCTTTCTCAACATCAAATTCATAAACTAATCCACTTGCTAAAGAAGATAAATTTAAAAAATATATAAAAATTGACAAAATAGATCCTAAAAAGAACAAAATAATAAATACTTTCCCAATTTTAATAAGCACAAGAATCTCCTAGATAAACAAAAGTATTTGCTAATTACTCATCAGTTGCTAGTCATCAATTAAAACTTTTAATTGATGACTAGCAATAATTTTATAACAAATAAAGAATTTTAATAAATAGACAAAAATAAAAGCACCATAATGAAATTATACGACACCTTCCTTTAAAAGGACACAATCAAAAAACTATAAAAAGGCAATCAACTTATAATTTTACTAAATTGGGGAGGGTGGGATTCGAACCCACGTAGGCAAAGCCAACAGATTTACAGTCTGCCCCGGTTAACCACTTCGGTACCGCCCCTGAAAGCCGACTGTCGGATTCGAACCGACGACCTGCGGTTTACAAGACCGCTGCTCTGGCCAGCTGAGCTAAGTCGGCAAAATTACAAACTAATAGTTAGTTTATAAAAATAAAATTCATTAGTCAATAGAATAATGACAAATAGATTAATACAATATTTTTATTAATCTATTTGTTGCCAGAAAGAAAAATTTTAAAAACAAGAGCAGAAAATAAAATCATAAAACTAAAAACTAAAATTAGATAATAATTAATTTTTTTATTTCTTAACAAATAAAAAAATATCAACCTAGTAGATTCAAGCCCAAAAGAAACAGAGCTTAAAATAATAGTAAGATCAAGATAAAATTTTTGCAAATTATAAACAAAAATATTGTAAGAACCAGCCAAAAAAACGAATAAACTCAACAAAGAATTTAAAAACAATACAATAACCAAGATTCTAACAAAATTTGAGAAAGATCTTGAATTCCTTATTTTAAAAGCTTTCATGAAATTTATAAATTTTTTATTATAAAAAGTGCTTGATTAATGATTTCTAAAAGATCACCAATAACATCGGCTAATGTAATTTTTTTATTTTCATTTACCATTGACTTATAAGAAACTGTTAAAGATTTTCGAATAAAAACATTTTGATTTTCCAAAAGAGACAAACATCTCTTTTTAAATTCAATAAAATAATCTACAAATCTATTTGAAACCTTATCAATAGAGCCCGATTCATTTAAACACCATTTCAAAATTCTTTCCTTATAAGGGTCATCAATTTTACTCTCTCTTTTATACCTTTCAAACTCTTCATTTTTATAATCAATCTCAAAGTAAATATTATAAATTTCTTTTTTTAAGGCAGTAATATTATTTTCAATGTCAACATATATATTCCTCAAATCATGATGATTAATTAATACGACATTATTTATGGTTCTTAAAACTTCCATCATTCTAACATCATATATGTTTTTAAAAAAATCATTAAGAAAATATAATTTTTTAAAACTATATCGACCAAGATTTAACTCGTTAAAAATTTCACCTTTTAAATTTAAAACTACGCTAGGATCTCTAACAAGACTTTTTATTTCTTTGATCACAAGAACTTTTAAAGAACTATCACGTCTTTTAGTAGCTTGACCTATAACATTTAAAAATAAAATGTTCTCATAAAAATTTTTTACATTAAAAAAGGGTACATATTTTTTAGGAGATGCAACAGGATTTTTGCAATATACTCTAAAAACATCTAAATAAGGCAAAGTTCTAGACAAAACAATAATCTTAGATACAATTGATAAAACATTTTTCAATACATATTCCACTCGAGACAAATGATCTTCTCTTGAAATTATTTCTGAATTACTAATATCATCAGATATTAAAAAATAATTTGATATAATACTTTTAACAACGCCCTCATTTATCTCAATATCTTTTAATGTATACAAAATGTCAAAAAAATAATTCAAATACTTACTAACGCTTGAAAAACTGGTTCCAAATCCAACCTCAAGATCAACAATACTTATATTTTCAACATTATCTAAAAGATCTACATTGAAAAATGAAAAAAAAGATTTGTAAGGAAAAAACGCCAAACTATTAAAAACATAATAAAACTCAAACATATCAGAGACAGTTTTGTAAATATTAGCTGGAATAGAATTAATATACTCATTTATCTTGACCTTAAGAGATTCTTCTAAATCATTTTGAGTCTTTTCTTTTTTTAAAAAAAGCTCATATTCACCTTCATCCAAAAAATCATCCAAATTTTTCTTAGAATTAAGAACCTTATTTTGAATAATTTCTAAAATGGTTTGTTCAACAGCAATGCCTCCTTTTTCTAATTTCTTGAAAAATTCTTTCAATTCCATTGAATATCGGCAAACACTAAAAAACATTTCTACAAAACCAACATACAAACATTCTCTCTTAAAATCTATTACAGGATTTTTACACATTTCATTAATTTGATTTTCTAGGTTTTTTATAACATAAGCTTTATAAATATCTTCCTTGCTTTTATCCTTCTGGAAAAAATTTAAAATAGTTAGCCACATTCTCATAAGAAATGATTCTTCCATTAAGCGCCCTGAAATAAATTTTTCAAGCCGAGAATCAACATAAGGCTCATTATTACAATTGGGCAAAACAAACTCAGAAGAATTCAAACCTAAACTTTTTCTTATATCATTCATCAACCTATTTTTAGTCTCTTTTGAAAGCTGACCTATAGAGCTATATACACTATTGTTATTACCACTCATAAAACCCCAATAAAACCATTTAAAAAAATAAAAGTACTAATTACAACATACTTCAAATAAATTAAAATTGTAAATCAATTTTAGAAAAAATTTATTTACACTATAATATAATTTTATATGAATCTAGGCAAAAATAGTCAAAATATAATTAAAATTGGTAAAATTTTTAAAAAAAACAACTATGAATTTTATTTAGTTGGAGGCGCTTTAAGAGACTTGTTACTTAATAAAAAACCTTGCGATTTTGATTTTGCAACAAATGCGACTCCCGAGGAAATAATAACATTATTTCCAAATAATATTAAAACGGGAATAAAGCACGGCACAATTGGCATTATTTTCAATAAAAAAATCTTTGAAATTACCACATACAGAATAGAGAAAGAATATGAAAAGAAAAGAGCTCCTAAACAGGTAGAATATACTAAAAATTTAATTAAAGACCTAAAAAGAAGAGATTTTACCATCAATGCAATTGCAATGAATATTTTTAACTTCAACATAATAGATTGCTATGATGGTAAAAAAGATCTTAATAAGAAAATAATAAGATGCATAGGAAACCCAAATAAAAGATTTGAAGAAGATGCCCTTAGAATACTAAGAGCAGCAAGATTCTCATCTACACTTAATTTTAACATTGAAAAAAATACCCTAATTTCAATGAAATACAAAAAAGAAAATATTTTAATGATTTCAAAGGAAAGAATAAAAACCGAATTTCACAAATTATTAGAAGGCACGAATATACAAAAAGGAATTTATTATCTCAAAAAAGTTAATTTTTTTAAGAATTTTTTCAATTTAGAAATAAGAATGAAATTAATCAAAAAAACTGTTTTGCTTAATAAAGATAAATTTTATCTAAAGGCAATCACTATATTGACAATTAAAAAACCTATAAAAGAACTAAAAGAAAAATTAATTTTGCTTAAATTTTCAAATAAAGAAATTAAGTTGATTTTATTTTATAGAAGCATAATCGATAATAACAATATTTTTAATGTCAAAAAATTAAGCGATATTAGATATTTGCTTAGCAAAAGCACAAGAGAGCATTATAAAGAAATAATTGACATATACAAAGCACTTAAAGGAAAAAAGAAAAAATATTTATTTATAACAAAAAACATAAAAAGAAAAAACTTGCTAAAAAATCCCCTCTCTTTAAAAGACTTGAAAATAAACGGTAAGGATATCCAAAATCTAAAACAAATAGAAAATAAAAATATAGGTAAAATTTTAAATATACTACTAAGATATGTAATTGAAAATCCCAAGCTTAATACCAAAAATTGTCTTATAAAAAAAATAAAAACCTTAAAGGTTAATATCTTCCATGGTTTTTAAAGCTACTTCGGCTGCTCTCATTTCGGCCTCTTTTTTAGATTTACCCTTTCCATTTGATATAAACTTTTCTCCAACATAAAGTTCAACACAAAAAACTTTATCGTGATCTGGACCTATTTCCTTATCTAGCTTATAACTTGGCGAAATTTTATATTTTTTTTGAACATATTCTTGCAATAAGCTCTTATAATCTTTAAAATCACCTCTATTAAACATTAGTCTTATGTACATATCAAAAAGTCCAACCACAAACTCTGTTGCTACTAAAAACCCACTATCAAGATAAATAGCACCCACTAAAGCTTCAATAGCATCCGCAAGAATGCCCTTTTTGTTGCGACCATCATTACTCTCCTCTCCCCTGCCAAGTAAAATATAAGAACCAAGATCAATCTCTCTAGCAATGCCAGATAGGGAATCCTCACTAACAATATAAGATCTGGCCTTACTAAGCTCTCCTTCACTTTTATTTGGATAAGTTTTATAAAGATGATCCGTGATAATCAAATTAAGCACAGAATCTCCCAAAAATTCCAATCTCTCATTATTTCCAGATTTTTGATCCAATTCATTAGAATACGATGAATGGCTTAATGCTGTATTTAATAAATTAAAATCATTAAAGTCAATGCTCAAATTTTCCAAAAATTCAACTAATTGGGCTTTTCTTTCACTGCCAAAACAAAAATCGGAAGAATTTTTTTTCATCAACCTTTTCTCTTTTTAATAAAATTAACGACATCGCCCACTGTCTCAAATTCATTGGCTTCGTTCTCTGGAATTTTATCATCAAAAGCCTCTTCAAGTAAATACAAAAGTTCATAAATATCAAGACTATCTGCGCTAAGATCCTCAACAAATCTAGAATCTATAGTAATTTCATCTTCTTTTTTATCAAGTTGTTCAGATATAATAGACCTAACCTTAATAAAAATTTCATCATTGTCCATGGACATACCTTCCTTGCTACAAACTATAAACCTATCTCTAGATACTGCTTATTCCTATAATACCCACATTTTAAACAAATTCTATGTCTCACTCCAAGATTACCACAATTGGAACATTCTTGAAATTGCGGAATTTTCTTCCTCATATTTATGCTACGCCTTGTTCTACTCCTAGATTTTGAAGGTTTAAATTTTGGAACAGCCATTATTTTCTCCTACTACTTTTAAACTACGCTAAATTATCTTAATAATATATATATTAACTAAGTTATTTGTCAATAAACTTAGATTTCAATTTATTGAACACTAATCCTGGAACAAAATGAGAAAGATCAACATCTTTTTTTCTTATTAATTCCTTTACAAAATTTGACCTTACATATAAATGCTCTGCACTACTTGGCAAAAATATAGTATCAATTTTAAAATTTAACTTATTATTAACAAGGTATCTCTCAAATTCTATATCAAAATCATTAAAAGCTCTAATTCCTCTAACAATAAATTTAATAGAATTAATTAACGCATAATCAACAATAAACCCGCTATACTTATCTACAAATACATTTGAAAAATTTAAAGACGAAATAACATCTTTTGTAAGATTAAACCTCTCAATATCACTTAGCAAATATTTTTTTGATTTGTTTTCAGCTACTAAAACAACAACTTTATCAAAAATAGCCAACGATCTTTTAATCAAATCAATATGGCCCCAGGTAATTGGATCAAAAGATCCTGGAAAAACCGCAACCCTCATATCAAGAAAGCTTAAATCCTCTGTTTATATCTTCGAGAATTTTTTTACGCCATATTGGTTGTTCTTTTAAATTTTCAAATTCAACTTCTCTAATAATCTTGAAATACAAATATTCTCCTCTAGAAGATGTATCCACAATAAAAAATTTACCAACACCTCTATAAACTAATTTTTCATTATTCGAAAGATTATTTTCAAGCGTTAATTTGCTGACAGCACAATCAAAATGCACAGGCTTATCTTCATTTTCAACCTTCAAAGACATGCTAAAAGCAAGATCGTCTATTTTTTTTTCACAAATAGCACAAGAAATGTCGAGATTTATTCTTGTTTTAAATTTTATATTTTTCTTTCTAAACTTACCTTTAAAACCATTTTGTCCATTTTGTTTATCTTGTTTATCTGCATTCAAAACAGTTGATCTATTATTAAAACTGCTTGATGGAGCAACATTTTGACTTTTAATCTCAGAATTTAATCTTTTATTTTTAAAACCATAAAAACGCTTGTTGAATTTCTGAGAATTGCTACTTTTAAACTTGCTTTGAGTATATTTCAAAATCAACTCTCCTTAACGATAGCAAATAAATATTTACCTTCCAAAAAATTAAAGCAAAAATTTAACAACAAAATTACTTAAATAACTTGAAAAGTTTTTAACAAACCAAAATTTTAATTTGTTTTAGATTTTTTAAAAGATAAAAGCTTAACTGGATCAGTATTAAAATCAATAAGAATAGTTAATTAATACCTTTATTACAACAAACACACAACCAAGTGCGTTACGATTATTTTTTAAAAAATCAAAAATTTCGAACTTTTTAAGAAAAATTTATAAAACAAAAAATCATTCAAAAATGATTTTTAATCATCTAATTTGATTCATCTTATGACCCATCTACTGAAATATTTAAAATAATTTAAAAACTATTGCTTAATTCTTTTAATATTAAGACGCTCCTTTATCTTCATAGCTGCTTTACCTATTCTATTCCTCATATAATAAAGCTTTGCCCTTCTAACCTTTCCCCTTCTTAAAACTTCAACTTTTTCTATAATAGGAGAATATAGTGGAAAAATTTTTTCAACACCTATTCCTGAAGAAATTTTTCTAACTAGAAATGTTTTGCCAATTCCTTTATTTTGAAAAGAAATAATAATCCCTTCAAAATTCTGCAGTCTTTCATTACCACCCTCAATAATTTTGTAAACAACTTTCACAGTATCCCCCACATTAAAGACAAAAGCCTCATTTTTCTTATGTTGAGCTTCAATTTTTCTTATCAAATCCATTATCTTCTCCTATGATCTCTAAATATTTAAGGTATAAATCCTGCCTATTTTTTTTAGTTTTCTCTATAGATTTTAAAAGCCTCCAATTCTTTATATTTTTATGATGTCCCGAAATAAGAACTTCTGGAACCTTTATGCCCATAAAATTATAAGGCCTGGTATAATGGGGATATTCAAGTAACCCATTTTTTACACCAAATGATTCTTCTAATAAAGAATTAGGATTTATTACTCCATCTAGCAGCCTATACACACTATCTATTAAAACAAGAGCTGCAATCTCTCCTGAAGATAAAACATAATCTCCAATAGAAATTTCAAAATCAACGTACAAATCTACAATACGCTGATCAATTCCTTCATATCTCCCACAAATTATAACAATTTCTTTTTTTTTTGACAAGGAATATGCCAACTCTTGGGTATACTTTATACCAGAGGGACTTAAAAATATTGTTGTTTTCTTAGTAGCTTCTACATGTTCAAGCGCAAAATACATGGGTTCGGCTTTTAATACCATCCCAGCACCGCCCCCATAAGGTACATCATCACATCTTTTGTGTTTATCTTTTGAAAAATCTTTAACATCAATAAGTTCAAAACTTACTATTTCTTTGTTAATGGCTTTTTTCATTAATGAATTTTCAAAAAATGGTCTAATTATTGCTGGAAAAAGGGATATAACTGTAAATTTCATTTTAAAAGATCCAAAACCTTAAGCTCAATTGTCTTTTCTCCAGCATTTATATCCCCAATATAAATGCTCAAAAAGGGAATAAAAAAAAACTTAACACCCACCTTGACTTCTAGAAATATACTATTTAAATATTCAAAGAAAGCCACAACTTCCCCTAGCTTTCTATTGTCATTTACAATAGAATAGCCAATCAATTTTCCTAAGTAATATTCGCCTTCTTTCAAGCTCGATGCAAGCGAATCATCAACCCACAATTCAAAACCAATCAAAGACTTAGCTGATTCGGGAGTATCAATTCCTTCAAATTTTAAAAATAAGGAATTACTTTTTATATCAACATCTACAACCTTAACTTCAATGGGAAAATCATTGTTTTTTTTTAAAAGGACTTTGTTGTTCTTTAAGTTAATAAAATCACAAAAATTATTGGATATGCTTTTAACCTTAGCATACCCATTAACTCCGTAAGACGACAATATCACGCCTTTAATAAACATAAATCAATCTAAAATTTCCAATTGCACTCGCCTATTGGTTTTAGCAGCACAAGCTCCAAGCAAAGTTCTAATAGCTCGTGCAATACGACCTCGTCTTCCGATTATTTTGCCTACATCACTTTGAGAAACTCTTAATTCTAAAATAGTTGATTTTTCTCCTTCAATTACATTTAGTTTAACTTCATCTTGCTTGTCTACAAGAGACTTTACTATGAACTCTATAAGCTCAATTTCATTTCCATACTCTTTCATCTAAACCTCCTGACTTTTCGCATTCAAGCTGTTTTTATTTAAAAGCATTTTCACTGTATCACTTAAAATTGCTCCCTTGCTTATCCAATCTTTCATTCTATCTTCCTTAATTTTTATTTGATTTTGCTTTTCAACAGGATGATAATAACCAAGCTCTTCAATTGCTCTACCATCTCTAGGAGAAGCAGAATCCATAACTACAATCCTATAATAAGGTCTTTTTTTAGCTCCCATTCTCTTCAATCTTATCTTAACGCTCAAATTTATTCCTCCTTATTTTCCCAAAAGGGATGCAATCTTATTCTGAAAATCTTTATTTTTCATTTTCTTCATAATCAAAGTTGTTTTGCTAAACTTTTTTATGAGCTTATTAACATCAAAAACAGTTGTTCCACTCCCTAAAGCTATTCTTTTTTTTCTTGAAGGATTGTTCAAAATCACTGGGTTTATTCTTTCTTTTTTAGTCATAGAAAGAATAATGGCCTCTTCTTTATTAAAGCTTTCTTCATTTAAATTATCCATATTCAACATTGACTTTGAAACACCCGGTAAAAAACTTAAAAAATTAGTAAACCCTCCTACTTGTTTCATGCGTTTGAATTGGCTTAGATAATCTTCAAAATTAAAACTGGCCTTATTAATTTTTTCTTCAAGCCTAATAGCCTCTTCTTTATCAACAACACTTTGAACTTTCTCTACAAGACTAACGACATCTCCCATGCCAAGAATTCTAGAAGCAATTCTTTCTGGATAAAAGGAATCAAGATCTTCAATTTTTTCTCCAACCCCAATAAATTTAATAGGAACTGCACAAATACTTTTAAAAGATAGTACAGCACCTCCCCTGGTATCTGAATCAAACTTAGAGAATATTGCACCAGTAAGTCCAACATTCTCATTAAATTCTTTAGCGATATTTGCCGCAACTTGTCCCATCATAGAATCTAAAACCAAAATGGTTTCTGCAGGACTTAAAATCTCCTTGATTTTTTTTATCTCTTCAAGCAATAAATATTCAACCTCAAGCCGCCCTCTAGTATCAACTATCACAGAATCAAAAAACTCAGATTCAGCAAATTTCATAGACGCTTTAACAATTTTAATAGGATCTGTTTCACCTTCAAGTGAAAATACTGAAACACCTATTTGACTGCCTAATATTTTCAACTGTTCTACAGCCGCTGCTCTAAATGTGTCAGCAGCTACAAGAAGTACCTTTCTATTTTCCTTTTTAAGCCTTAAAGAAAGCTTCGCACATGTTGTTGTCTTGCCAGATCCTTGAAGCCCAAGCATAAGAATATAAGATTGTTTATTGACAGGATGTAAGTTAAGCTCATAACTTTTGCCTCCCAAAAATTTAACAAGATTATCATTGACAATTTTAATAAACTGAGATTTGGGATCAACACCTCTTAAAACTTTTACTCCTTTGGATTCTTCAATTACAGAATTTAGAAAACGTCTTACAACTCTTAAGTTAACATCAGCATCAACTAAAGAATTTTTTATAATCTCAATAGCTTCTGCAATATTTTTATCATTTATTGTAGATTTTCCAGAAAGATAGTTTATAAAATTTTTAAAATTTGACCCTAAACTTTCAAGCATTAAAAATAACCCTTATTCTCAAAAATAATCTTATCAAATATAAGATACAAAAAAAGGCAATATTAATCAATATCTCCCCCTGTCAAATAAAATTTATTAAAAATAACACTAGAAGCGGGTCCAACAACAGAAACTTCAGTATCTAATGAGCTAAGCCTTAATATTATATTTTCCTTATTACGCTTTTTAATTTCTTCTTTTAACAAATCAAAAAAAGCTTTTAATTTAAAACTTTGACCATAAAGTACTAAATAATTAAAATCAAGCATTCTTTGAATATTAATAATAATTATTGCCAAATATTTAACCGTATCTTCCATAATTTTATTTATAAAACCATATTTTTCATAAAGAGAAAAAATATCATATATTGTAACCTTTTTTAATCTGCCCTCATACTTTTCATAAAGCTCAGGAATCTCACCATTCATAAACTCTTTTGAAATCAATCTCTGCAAAGCAAAATTGGATATTAGCATATTAACGCAACCCTTATTACCACAAGTTGGACAATTTTTTTCTCCTTCATAATCAATTATCATATGACTAACCATACCCGATTTATTGCTAAAACCAGGATAAACATTGCCACCCGACCAAATCGAAAGCTCAGCAGTATCCGTATAGTCAAAAAACATAATATTATCTACATTTTTACCCATAAACTCCGCAAGAGATAAATTCTTAACATAACTTTCAAGATAAACCGTAAGTGAAAAATATTCCTCAAGTATCCTCTTAACAGGAACATCTTTCTCAATCCATGCCCCATAACTGTCATTAACAATACCTGATTCTTTATCTTTTATTAACCCTATGATACTAAAACCTAAGCCGATAAACTTGTCTCTTGAAAAATTGTGTTTCCAAATAATTTCTATCATATGATCTTTTATTTTTTCTAGAATATCATAAGCACTAACCGGGGGTTCAAAAGAATGAGTTTCACTTATTAAAACCTCGCATTTAAGATTAGCAATACCTATTTGAAAATAATTGCTAGAAATAATAACTCCCATTGAATACGCATAATCTTTATTAATATCAAGAAGTATTTCTTTTCGCCCATGTTTTTTAACATCAGACACTCTAGAGCCAACCTCAATTAAAAGATTTTCTTTTATCATTTGATTAGTTAAAATAGTAACTGCAGCATTTGTTAAAGTTAATTTACGAGCTAAATCTGTTCTTGAATATTGCATATTTTTCAAACTAAGAAGAATTTTCCTTCTATTTCCACCCCTAATTGAAACCATATTTTCACCTTGCATAACACACCTCCTTTATTTTTAAAATAAAAAAATATTATAAAATATCATATCAAAAAAACCAATACAATATTCTATATTTACCCTCCAAAAACATACACGCCTTTATAGGGCTAAAAATTATTTTACATCATAATATTACATTCATAAACTATTAAAAATTTACAATTTAGCAAAAAAGGAGTAAAATCATTGCTACAAAAACTCATCAATAAAAATTAATTAAATTTAAAAAATAATAAACACAGGAAAAGCTATTTCGCCCTTGAGGCTAATAACCTTAATTTACTTTTTCCTTAAAATATGAAAATTCCATAGTAAAACTACCCCTACCTTTAGTAGAACTTCTTAAAATAGAAGCATACCCAAAAAGTTTCTCAAAAGCTGCTTCTGATTTTATCAAATCATACTCTCCAATATTGTTAACTGAATAAACAACACCTCCTATAACATTTAATGTAGAAATAATTTCTCCTGTATGCTCAATAGGTGTTCTAATTTCCAATAACATTATTGGTTCAAGTCTAATAGGGTCTGATTTTTGAAAAATACTATGAAAAGCAAATCCTGAAATTGATTCAAAAACACTATCGCTAATCTTACTAGTTTCACAAACAACAGAAAAAACACTAACATTAACATCAATAATAGGATATCCAAAAATACCACTTACAAATGTGTTTGTAATTCCTTTCAATATTGCAGACTTAATTGCAGGGTTAATATCACATTCAAAATCGATTTTATTTCCTTCGCCCCGTGACAAAGGTTTAATGATTATTCCAATTTTAAAATTAATATTTTTGCCAGCAAAGATATTATTAAATTCGAAAATTTCTTTTACAATTTTACCTGCACTCTCTCTGTAGCTTACTTGGGGTTTTCCTGTATAAACATTAAGATTAAATTCATCTTTAATTCTTGTTAAAATAATCTCAAGATGTAATTCGCCCATTCCAGATATAATCAACTGGCCTGTTTCTTTGCTATCAGAATAACTAAAAGTAGGATCTTCTCTGGATATTATTTCAAAAATTTCCCTTAGCCTAACTTCATCCGATGATCTTTCAGGTTCAACAGACATCAAAACGACTGGCTCTGGAAACATAACGGATTCAAGTAAAACATTGTTGCTCTCTTCAATAAGAGTATCTCCTGTAACAGAAAACTTTAATCCCAAAACAGCACCAATATCACCGGTTTTCACAAAATCTATTTGTTCATTTTTATTTGAAAAAACTCTAAAAATTTTTGTAAACTTTTCACGCTTACCATTTGAAGCATTGATAATTTTTTTATTAGAATTAATCTCACCAGAATAAACTCTAACAAAATAAAGATGCGCGGCAATTACACTTGAATACTGAACTTTAAAAACAATAGCTGATAATTTTTTATTTTCATTTGGATCGACTAAAATTTTTTCATTTGTATCTAAAGAAAAAGCACAAAAACTTTTTTCAAAAGGACTTGGGAGATAATCTATAATCGAATCAATTAAAGGTTCTATTCCAATATTTTTTAAACTGGTTCCCATTAAAACAGGAATAATAAACCTAGAAATAGTACCTCTTCTAATTTCACTTTTAATAATGTCTAAATTAATCTCTTTGTCTTCAAGAAACAATTGAGTAATTTCTTCACTAAATTGACTAAGAGTGTCTATTAATTTTTTCTTAAAAAAACCCACTTTTTCAACAAATTCCTCTCTGACTTGGCTATAAGTTAATCTTGGAGCTCCCTTTTCCATGGCAAAATGGATCTCTTTATTTAAAACAATATCAACTACTCCTTCAAAATTGCTTTCATTTCCAATTGGAATTTGCAAAACTAAAGGAACAGTTTTAAACTTGCTCTCAATATCTTCTACAACTTTAAAAAAATTAGCGCCCAATCTATCCATCTTATTAACATAAGCAAGTCTTGGAATTTTATATTTTTCTGCTTGTCTCCAAACAGTTTCTGTTTGAGCCTGAACTCCATCAACAGCACTAAAAATAACAACACCTCCATCAAGAACTCGAAGAGATCTTTCAACTTCTGCCGTGAAATCGACATGCCCTGGAGTATCAATAATATTTATTTGGCAATCCTTCCAATAGCAAGTAATAGCAGCTGAGCTAATAGTAATTCCTCTTTCTTGCTCTTGAGGCATCCAATCAGTAATGGTATTTCCAGAATCAACATCTCCCATTTTATGACTTTTGCCAGTATAATAAATAATTCTTTCTGTGGTAGTAGTTTTGCCAGCATCAATATGAGCCATAATTCCAATATTTCTAATACTCATAAAATCACCAACAACTACAACCTTAATGTGGATAAACTAGTCATTAATACAAATTAAACCTTTTAATAAAACTTATTACTTTTAATAAATTTGTTATTTTACATCGCGATTGCAACATTTGTGCCCATCATGACAAACACAATTACAATTTTCAAGCAATGCCTTATGCATCCATAAATACTTTTCAAGATCGCTTATGATGTCGTCCACAATATTAGCAGTACCATAATCACAGGCGGTATCAATCAATTTTCTCATTTCAAAAATATTTTTCAAAATCTCAGTAAGACTTAAAACAATGCTCTGCATTGAAAGTAAAAAATTAGAAGTCGATCCTTCATCAAGCTCCTTAAGAAAAGATTTTTTCATAAATTCAGAATATCTAAATTCAGAATCATATCCAAGCATTCTTGAGCGTTCCGCAACAATATCAATAATCTTTTCAATATATTCATAAAGCTCTTGGGTTTTTTTGTGAATAACAAAAAAATTAGTATCTTTTATATTCCAATGAATACCTCTTAAATTGGAATAAAAAATATGCAAACTTGCCAACAGTTCTTGTAATTTTAAGTGTATTTTTTCTGAATCATCCTTTTTTATATAACTCAAATACTTTTCCATAATTATCTCCCTAGTATAATTATTATAATACATAATGATATATAATTATAATTTTAAAAATATAATATATATAAAGGATACTTTAATGAAAAAATTGATTTTGATTTTTGCACTGTTTTTGTCTCAAGCATGCAATTTAGGTACAATACATCAAATAGATACAATACACCCAATAGATACAAAAGAAGATATGAAAATCCTATATTCAGAAATTGCTAAATTGAGGAAAAATTTGAATCTAAACCACCTAGAAATAGATAACACTCTTGAAAAAGTTGCAAAAGAATATGCTATCACACTAGGTGAAAATAGAACCCTAACGCATACTCTTTTTGGCACAACCCCAATGCAAAGAATACACAAATACGATAAATCTTTTAATTTAACAAGAGAAATACTAGCATCAGGAATTGAACTTGAAAGCGTAGTTAATGCATGGCTTAATAGCCCAGGACATAAAGAAGCTCTTATTAATACAGATACGGATAAAATGGGTGGCTATAGATTAAAAACAAATAACAATATAAATATATTTGTGGTTCTTTTTGGAAAAAGAAAAGAGAAGAATTGACACTATTAAAGCTTATAATGTATACTACTTATTAGTTAAAAGGGCTCATAGCTCAGTTGGTCAGAGCGCCTGCCTTACAAGCAGGATGTCGGGAGTTCGAATCTCTCTGGGCCCAAAAACAACCTAAACTTTAAGAACTTTTAACCCTAAAGTCAAGTTTACATTGGAATTTTCAAGGATATTATTTAGTTCTTTTTGGACCTTATTAGCTTTTTCCCAATTTTCAAAAAGAAAAATAAATGCCCCCCCTTTACCAGAACCACTTAACTTGCCAGAAAGAGCACCTAGCTTAATTCCGGTACTTATTACCCAATCAAGAGTATCATTGTATAATCCCAAACGCTTTAAACAATAATGTGCAACATTCATCTCGTTGGCTAAAGAATATACATCTTTATTCTGGAAAGAAACACAAGCATTATTTACAACAAGACCCAGCTTTTCAATAAAAACAAATAAATCAGAATTGGATAATAATTGTTTTTTTAAATTAAAAATTATTTCTTTAGTCGTAAAATCTCTTTTTATCGCTCCTATTAAAAAATAAAAACCAGAATTTTTTAATTTTATTGAATTTAAAACATCTTCTTTTTTCTCTAAATAAAAAGTTCCACCAAAATCAATCAGCCTAATATCCATTCCAGAAGATTTTCCATGAAAAATGTTTTCAATTTGATTTGCCAACAAAATTTTATTACAATCCCTATATTCAAAATGATTTGTAATATATTCTGAAAAACACAAACTAAGACTAGCAGAAGAACCAAGGCCAACTCCAATAGGAATTTTAGAAATTATACTAAACTCAATTGGATTAACTTTACCATAATTTGAAACAATAAAGCTTATCAGGTTATTTAATTTCGTATTAGCCTTTCCTAAATATTTCCAATTTTTAGACACACTGTAAACTACTTGCATATAAATTGGAACTGTAGCTCCAATGACTGGGAACCCATAAACAGCACTATGCTCACCAAAGAATAATATTTTAGCGGGCTTTATTATTCTTAACATTTATTGCTTTCAAACTTAATACTTTCTCGCTCTAAAACAATTGGAATAATTTTTGACAAATTAAAAGCTTTAATATTGGGTCTGTAAACTAAAAAAGTTTCATTTCCGGCACCCAAAGCTTTAATCAAATCACATTGATCTTGAAGGTGTTCAAAACTTGGAGGCAAAGCCGCAGAAACTCCTATTGCCTCTCCAATTGCCAATCCTAATTCTTTAGCTATTTTTAAACTAGAAATCAATGAAGACTTAGAGCTATTAACACTTGAAACAAGTTTTTTTATCTCCGAATTGTATTTCCATATAAAATCTAAAATAGAATCTCTATGTTTATTGTACTCATAAATAGAAGCGGTGGTTTTAACTGATTGCAAACCCCGCAGCAAATAAAAATCATTAAACTCTATAAAATCTAGCTGTCTGCATTTGGGAGCAAAACCACCTTCAAATTCAATAACACCTCCAAAAATACTAGTAGCAATATCATATCCACTACCTATTCCCCCTTGAGAATGCCGGTAAGCTTCCAAACAATATTTAAAAATTTCACCTTTATCGAAAATATTAGTAGCATTATAAATTAAAAAAAGCCCACAAACTATACCAATAGCAACAACAGCGCTTGAGCCAAATCCCTTTTTAGTTCCATCATTAAAGAAAAAATTACTTGTATCAATATAAACATCATACGCAAATCTCTCTAGATTAAAAAAACAATTTTGATTCAAGTAAGCAAACATTTTAAAAACAAAATCATTTTTATCTTCTATTAAAAAAAAATCGTCTATTTCTTTATTTTTGCTAAAGAAACGCCAAGAATCACTCTTTTTAAAAGAAAAAAATGCTCTCTTGTTAATAGCAATTGCCAACCCCAATCCTTTTTCCTCTAAAATAGCATACTCCCCCATTAGAAGCAAATTTCCAGGCACAGAAAAATTAATCAAATCCATTCTAAATTACACCCAACCTTTGAAACAATAAAATTAATACCAGTAAAATTTTGCTTAAGTCCTTTTAAAATAGTATTTAAATTTTTCTCCAAACAAAGAAACTTTACTTGGGGACCCGCATCCATTGTCTCAAATACAAAAATTCCCTCATTTCTCAAATTAGCAGCGTATTTAATTAAATCTATTGTACTATTTTTAAAATAAAAAATAGAAGATGCAAACATTAAAGCAAACATATTCTGATAACTTTTTACAATATTTTCTCCAAAACGTATAAAATCTTTTTTTAAAAAAAAATATAAAGCATCTTTAAAAATCTTTTTACTAGAAGCAATCCAAGCATCATAATAAAATTTATTGTGTTTACAAATATTCATTGCAACTCTTGAAGACAATTCTTTTTCATTACTATCAATGATTGCAAATATTATACGCAAATCATTAAAATAATACTGATCTCTTAATTGAAAAGATTCTTTTGAGCCTTCTTTCAAAATGGTAAACCCCCCATAAACAGCTCTTGCTGCGGAAGCTGATCCCACTCTTGCAAGATTAGATGCACTATTAAAGGAATATTTATTAAAATATTTTAAAATACAAGCAGCAATAGATGCAAAACCTGAGCTTGAACTTGCAAGACCTGCTGCTGTTGGAAAATTGTTTTCACTTTTAATTTTAAATCTAACATTTGGTTCACAAAGAATTTTTCTTGCATAATCAAAAAATATCTTCTCTCTACTTTGCAATGTAACTGGCCTTGAATTTAAAATTATTTCATCTCGATCCGAAAGTTCAAGTTCACTTATTGAATAAAATTTATCAATACTAACAGCAAGGCTAGAAGTTGCCGGAATGTTTAAAAAAACATCCTTCTTGCCCCAATACTTAATTAAAGCTAAACTTGGATTAACTTTGCACTTTACTTTCATTCTCTAACCTTATTTTCTTTAAAATTTTAAAAGCAAAATCAAAAGAATAAATATCCATTTTTTCCATTTCTAATAATAATTTGTCTTTCTCTAAATCAGAAATATTATATTTTGTTTTCAAAAGATAAAGTATTTTATTAACATGCAACCTCATATGACCCTTTTGAATTCCATCAAATGCAAGAGCTCTTAATGCAGCAAAATTACTAGCTAGCCCAACACAAGAAAGAATGCCAATAAATTCACTCTTACTACTTACATTCATAATTTTAAAACTTAAAATTGAAGCCTCGTTAAAGGACATAACCCCGCCTTTAGTTCCAACTTGCAAAGGAATTTCAATTTCTCCAACCAAAGCATTATCAATAGTATAAAATTTGCTAAGGGGAAGATATTTGCCACTTTTTGAAGCAAATTTATGAACAGAGGCCTCAAGCGCCCTAGTATCATTAAAAGTCGCAAGACACACCCCTGTAATTCCATTCATAATACCTTTATTATTAGTAACAGCTCGTTCCTCTTCGTAAAAACCTATGCTAGAAATAAGTTCAATTTTTTTAGCCAAATCCCAAGAATCCTCTCTATTCGATGACAAATGATTAAAATCTAAAACAAAACGGGCTTTGGCTGTGAATTCACTAATGTCATTGCTTAAAACCTTTAAAACACACTCATATCCAAATTCTAAAAAAATATATTCTGCTACACGCTCTGCAATTGAATTTAGTAAATTAGCCCCCATAGCATCACAAGTATCCAAATAAAGATTCAATTTTTGAATACCAAGCTCTTTAATATAGCTGGTTGATAATCCTCTAAATCCACCCCCTCTTTGATTCATATTCACTAAAAGGGGTTCAATCCAAGCTTTAATTTTATCACCAAGATCAACGAAATTTTTACTTAAATCTTTTCCCGTTTTTACATAAATTTGAGAAATTCCAAACACTTCACCCAAAGAATACTTCAAATTAGCATTTTCAAGAATTTTTGCAGCAAAATTTAAGGCAGCAACAACAGAAGATTCTTCTATTGCAATAGGTAGAGAATAATATTTACCGTTTATTTTCAAATTTTTTACAATTCCAATAGGAAAAGATAAATATCCAATATAATTTTCTATCATATTAACAAGAAAATCTTCATTGGCATTATCATAAAAAAAATCTTTAAAAGATAATCCTAGAAAACTTTTTATCTCTTGTCTTTTTTCTAAAATACTTTTATGTCTAAAATTTTTACTAAGTTCCATAAAACTGCTTAAAAGCTCCAAGCTCATCAAGCAAATAGCTGCTCAAAAAATATTTATTATTCCTAAGTTCTGATAAACTTTTACTCCCACTTAAAAACATAGACATTTTCAAAACATGCTCATAATCAGAAAAAAGACTAAATACAGCATCTTCCCCTAAATCATAAAAAGCTCTAAGAACAACCGCTGCAACGCCTATAAGCCTAGCCCCAAGAGCTATGCCTTTGACAATATCCATGCCAGTCTCATATCCACCAGATGCAAAAATATTGGTCTTCAGAGAATCGTCAATACTAAGCAAAGTAAAAATCGAAGGAATACCCCAATCAGAAAAACAAGATGCAATATTTAGATTATCACCTTTAATGCCTTCTACTAGAACCCAATTGGTTCCGCCACTTCCTGCAAGATCAATATAAGAAACACCAAGCTTAAACAATTCCTTAACATCGTTTGGTGAAATTCCAAAACCTGTCTCTTTGACAATCAGTGGAACACTTAGGAAATCAGACAACTTGGCTATTGACTCTTTTATGCCTTTAAAATTTCTATCTCCATCAACATTCATCAATTCCTGCCCTGCATTAAGATGAACAATAATTGCATCAACTTCCAATCTCTTGATCATTTCAGATACCTTATGAATACCAAATTCAACAATCTGAACAGCACCAACATTAGCAAACAAAGGAATATTACAAGCATATTTTTTAAGAGTAAAGTCTTTTACATGTTCGGGATACTTAAACAAAAGTTTAAAAGAACCTAAGCCGATCGGAATTTTTAAATAATTTGCAATTTTAACTAAAGATTTATTAAAATCATTTCCTTCTTTGCCGCCTCCTGTCATGGAAGAAATAAAAACAGGCATGCTAATATTGTATCCAAATATTTCTTCTTTTATGCTTATCTCAGAAAAATTAAAATCGCTAAGAGCGTTATGTTTTAGCTTAATAAACTTTAAAAAATTGCATCCACTTTTAACATCATTTTTATTTAAACAAATCTCAATATGTTTTTTTTTATTTTCAATTATATTAGGCTCGATACCCATAAACTCGGTATCCATCATTTCTTAATTCTTTTAAATAAAATCCTCTAGATTCACCGGGAACTATTTTGTTTTGAAAAAAATCTTTATATTCTTCAAAACTTGCATTATTTCTATTTTTTAAAAGCCAATCAAGATCCCATAATTTAACAACGTCGAAAGCACCTTTTTCAATAGTAAATTCATAAATAACCATAATATTGCCAGATCCATAAGAACAAAACAATATTTTTTCTCCAGAAATATCTTTTTTGGAAAATACTCTTTTTAAATAAAATGCTAAAGACAGAAAAATTGAACCGGCATATAAATTCCCCACTTCCATAGCAGCTTCAACGCCATCATAAAAATCAATTGATTCTAAATAAGCATTTCTATCAGATTCGTCATCACTATAATATTTCTTTAAAATATAATGCATTGAATCTATTGGCATCTTAGCAAAAGGAACATGTAAAACAAATCTATAGTTAGAAAATAAATCTTTCATACTAAGTTGCTTCTTGGCAGCAAAATCTTTTAAAGCATTTTCGTTTGCATTATTGTAACATTCAACTGAATATCGCCCCTTAACCTTAGCTTCAATACTTCCAAAAGGTCTGAAAAAATCATCAACATCATCGGTGTAAACTCCAAATTCAGATAAATTGATAGAAAGCAACTTTGGATTTTTTTCAACCAGAATTGCAGTTGCACCGGCTCCTTGAGTAATCTCGGCCGTAGTAAGATTGCTATAATGCGCAATATCTGAAGAAAAAACTATTCCGTATTCAGAATTATTAGAATGGCTTAAAACACTTGCTACGCCGTGCAAAGACATAGCAGCCCCGGCACACGCATGCTGAACTTGGAAAGTTAGAAAATTATTTCCCAAACAAATACCGGACTGTTTTAAAGCTCCAAAAACATAAGAAGAAATTGCTTTTGAATGATCAACACCAGTCTCAGTTCCACCTAAAAGCATTCTAATTTTGCTTAAATCAAGATTATTATTATCAAAAATAAGCTTAACAGCCGAACTTGCCATGGTTACACTATCTTCATTGGGACTGGTAAACCTAAAACCTTTTTGCAAAGTTGCATCTATTGCTCTCTTAATTTTTTTAAAAAAAACTTCATTAGAAGAATATAAAGAATTTTTTAAAAGAATAGAAAAGTCTAAATAATTTAAAGGTAAAAAAATCCTAATATCACTAATACCTATTTTCATATATTCCTCCACCGCATTAATGGACTTAAGTATTATATTATAATTTACAAAAATTATCAAAATCTTATATAATGAAACCTAAAAAGGAAAGTTTATGAAAATAGCTGTACTTTTATCCGGAGGGGTTGATAGTTCTGTTGCCCTTTATAAAATTATAAGCAAAGGATACTCAAATATAAAATGCTACTATCTAAAAATTTGGCTAGAAGATGAACTGTCTTATATTGGAAACTGCCCCTGGCAAGAAGATTTAAATCACATTGAAGCTGTATGTAACAAATTTAATGTACCGTATGAAATAATAAACTTTCAAAAAGAATATTATAATAAAGTAGTAAGTTACACTATTGAAGAACTAAAAAATGGCAATACCCCTAGTCCAGATATTTTTTGCAATCAGAGAATAAAGTTTGGAGCATTTTTTGAGAAAATCAATCAACAATATGATTTGGTTGTCACAGGACATTACGCTAAAATACAAAAAAAAGAAAAAAAATTTTTTTTAAAACAGGCAAAAGATAAAATTAAAGACCAAAGTTATTTTTTATCTCACCTCTCTCAAAGCCAAATTTCAAAACTATATTTCCCTTTGGGGACATTGCTTAAAAGCGAGGTAAGACAAATTGCTAAAAGCATAAATTTGCCCAACAAGGATAGAAAAGATAGCCAAGGTATTTGCTTTTTGGGAAAAATCAAATATAACGAATTTATCAAATATCACCTTGGCGAAAAAAAGGGTAATATAATCGAAAAAGAAACAGGGAAAATAATAGGGATCCACAACGGATATTGGTTTTTTACAGTTGGACAAAGAAGAGGAATTAAGCTTAGCAATGGACCATGGTTCGTAATAGAAAAAGATTTAGAAAAAAATATTGTATATATCTCCCATAACGAGAATTATTCAAAACAAGCAAAACGCAAATTTTCGGTTCACGAAATACATTGGATAAATGGCATACCTTCGGATTTTGAAAATTTAAAAATCAAAATAAGACATGGGGAAAAGAAATACTCTTGCAAATTAAAACTTATTACAAATAATTTAATTGAAATTTCTTTAAATAGAAAAGATTACGGAATCTCTCCTGGACAATTTGCAATTTTTTATAAAAATACAGAATGTCTGGGGGGCGCTAAAATTTTTAAAATCATAGAATAATAATCGACCAAGAAGTTAGAGAAGATTTTTCAATCTTCTACTTACTTTTCAATCTTAAAGTAATCAACAGATTCTTTTAAATCTTTTACACTCTCTAGCATTTTTTCAGACATTGCAGAAAGCTCTTCGCTACTTGAAGCTGTAGTCTGAACTAACTGACTAACCTGCTCTATTGCATTTTTAAATTGATCTATTTGAACACTTTGCTTAGAACTTTCATCAGAAATATTTTTCACAAGTTTAGCCGTTTGCTCCATACCAGGAACTATTTGCTCAAAATTTTCTCCAGCACGACTTGCAACAGTCAAACTTCTATTTGCAATATCAATAATTTCTCTTGCCGATTCCTTGCTTTGATCTGCAAGCTTTCTAACCTCAGCGGCCACCACTTCAAACCCTTTACCTTTTTCTCCTACTCGTGCGGCTTCAATTGAAGCATTCAAAGCAAGCAAATTGGTTTGTCTTGTTATCTCGTCAATAATTCCAATCTTTTCAGTAATTACAGTCATTGCCTCAATAGCTTTAACAACAGATTTATGCCCTTCTTTAGTTCTATCATTAGTATTAACAGCAATTTTCTCAGTAGTAGATGCATTTTCAGTATTCTCAGAAACACCTTGTGATATTTGC
This sequence comes from Borreliella sinica, assembly GCF_033969665.2. GTDB lineage: Bacteria > Spirochaetota > Spirochaetia > Borreliales > Borreliaceae > Borreliella > Borreliella sinica. The sequence continues at coordinate 181,276 of NZ_CP135180.1, forward strand.
TCAATATTTGCCGTCATTTGCTCTAAAGTAGACGCCTGCTCAACAGCGCCCGAACTTAAATTTTGACTTGCATTTGCTATTTGAATAGCATTTTCATAAAGATAATCTAAGTTTTCAATGACCCCCTTAGCAACTGAAGAAAAATTAGTTCTCAAATGTTCAAGACCTTCGTATAAACTATACAACTCTACAGTATCCCATTTACCAAAATTAATATCAGCAGTAAAATTACCAGAAGCAAGTCGCTCGGAATATTCTAATATCTTATTCAAAGAAGAGCTCAATTTTTTTACAAGATAAAGAGTTGCAATAGCAAGAATAAGTAACGTAAATACAAAACTAATACTCAAGATTAAAGATGTGGCCCGAGACATGTAATAAAAATCATCTTCTGAGACTCTCATTAAAAGAATAAACTTATTATTAGACAAGTTTAACAATACTTTTTGGCTAATCCCCACATATTTTTTGCTGGTAATAGGATCATAATAATAAACAGTTGAAATTTCTTTATTTTTTTGCAACAAATCATCGGATGTTTTCTTAAGAATATTGGAATAAGAGGCACTAATATCAGTCATAACATCACCTGGGAATACCGTATGATGAACTAAGAATCTACCCGTGGTATCATAAGCTAAAGCACGTCCGCTAGAGAGTATCCCAAAATTAATTCCCCTAAAAGACCTATATATATAATCCATTGAATAAAAAAACATAAAATATCCAAAAATGTCACCGGTGACAAAATCTCTTAATGGTATACCTATCAATATGTAGGGAATCTGGCCTTTTTTATTTTTTATCTTAGAAATATTTTTAACTAAAGACTCCTCAATAGAACCGGGCTCTGCCAACATGACAAAGGAATTGTAAACAATACTTTGAGACTCTTTAAGTTTTCTAAAATATTCTCTATCTTCAATAGATTTGCCAAAATCGCTATTATCCTTAACAGCCGTAGTAAAAATTATTTCGCCTTCCTTATTTGTAACCATCATGTTACTACCAGTTTGAACAAGAATTTCAGATTGATCTGAAATAAAACCCAATCTTTTGGACTTAATTTTACTATCCCCATTAAATTTTTCAGCCGAATTAAAATACATGGAACTAACTTTAACTTTCTCTTCCATTGAAGAAACATAAAGATTAAAAGAATTTTTAATGTTTCCAATAAGATTTATCATAAGATCAAACTGCTGATCCACCAATTTACTATTAATCAACATTCCAAACACAAAAAACAAAATTGATATAAAGAATGCTATTAGAATAAGAACAAGTAGCAACATCCTAGCTTTCAGTTTCATACTAACCACCTCTTTTTTACAAAAAATAAATTCTAAAACTCTGAAAAATCATCATCAAAATTCAAATCCTTATCAGCAATATCGATAGCTTTTTTAGGATCAACTCGTTTATTAATAGTTCTCATAGAAGGCTCGCCTTCAATACTTAAAGAATAATCACTATACCTACTGCTATTTAAAGTTGAAATTCCATTGCTTTTCAAATTCTGATTTTCATTTTTAAAAGAATTCTCAGGAGAATCTATTACATTAAAATCGTAATTACTATCTTCCATGTCCTCAATCTTAGAATCTTTAATCTTGAAAAATAATACAGATTTCCTGAGTTCCTTAGATTTTTCTAGCATTTTATCGGACATACTAGAAAGTTGCTCACTACTTGAAGCTGAAGACTGAACAACTTCTCCAACCTGGTCTAAAGCCATCTTAAATTGAGCAATTTGATCGCTCTGCTTAGAACTACCTTCTGAGATCTTCTTAACAAGATTAGTTGTTTCTTCTATTTCGGGCAACATTTCTTTAAAGATCACCCCCGCCTCAGTTGCTACTTTAGAATTATCTTCAACTAGCTCACCAATCTCAAGAGCCGAAATTTTACTAAGATCAGCCAATTTTCTAATCTCACTAGCCACAACAGCAAATCCCTTTCCTTCATCACCCGCTCTTGCAGCTTCAATAGCTGCATTCAAAGCTAGCAAATTAGTCTTTCTAGCTATTTCTTCAATGACGCTAACTTTCTCTACAATATCTTGCATAGCAATAACAGATTCTTCAACAGCCTTACCACCTATCTGGGAACTTTCATTTGTCTTTAAAGCTATTTGCTCCGTTTCATAAGAATTATTCGCGCTCATATTGACACCTGACGCTATTTGCTCAACATTAGCTGACATTTCTTCAAGAGCAGATGCCTGCTGTAGCGCACTAGAGCTTAAATTTTGACTTGAACTAGCAACTTCTAAACTTGCCTTATTTACATAACTAATATTTCTTAAAACACTAGCAATTGCTAAAGAGATAGCTTTTTTCATTTTTACAACCTGAAGACTTAACATGCTAAGTTCATCAAAAAAATCATCACAATCATCAAGGGCATAATCTTTATCTAAATTGCCCTTAACCATGTCTTGAACTAAAACTCTAATTGTATTTAAACGAAAACTAATAATCCTATCTATTCTCATCAAAAGAACACTGCTTAGTACAATAATGCCTAAAATAGAATACAAAATATACTGAAATTTTAGACTAGATATTACTCCATAAATATCTTTATAAGGAAGCCTAGCAATAAGTACTCCGCTTTTCTCTCCCAATTTACTACTTATGGGCAACATTGCATAATAACACTCTTCTCCCATTTCGGAAAAAAGTATTCTATCAACAGTATAAACCGACAATTCAGTGGGAGTATTTGACGGAATAGGTGGTTTAGAAAAAATGTCTTTAAGAATATTTAAAAATTTAGAACTAACTCTACTAGTTTCATTGTATTCTTCAAAAGGATTAACCGCTATATTATTAGGATCTATATAAATAAAATTGCCTCTTTTGTAAAATCCAAATTTAAACCTATCAAAACCATCAGCTAAAACATCATTAAGCAAATATCCAGCCAAATAGCCACAAACAAGTTTATCCTCTGGAGAATATACAGGAACAATTATTACAAAAGCCTTTTTTTCATTTTGCCTAGACCTAATGGCAACCTCTGCAGATATTCCTTCAGAAAGATTTGAATACCAACCTACAAATTTCAATTGATTTTGCCTATAATCCTCAACCGCTTTTTTAAAATAATTAGTATTAGCCTCAGAATGACCAAAATCCATATTATTTTCATGCCTTGTGCTAACAATTATTCTCCCTTCAAAATCAAAAAACGCTAATTCTTCAAAAAAGGTATCATTTTTAAGATTAGCCATAAAATTGTATAAGTATCGTCTATATTTTTTATTCACCTTTACAGAATCAATAACAAATTTTGAATTTTTTCTTAAATCCATCAATTCAGATTCAGAGAAATCTTTTCCTCTATTCTCAGAAATTGCAAATTCAGATATGGTTTCAAGTGCCAAATTAGAAGCTGCACCATGGATAATAACATAAAGGGTATCTAAAAAAGATTGCGTAGAAAAAGCTGCTCTTCTTACTTGAGCCCTTGTAAGTTGCTTATAATAATTTTCTAAATAACCGCATAAAACAAAATTAAAAATCATAGAAAAAAGTAACAGTATAAAAATTAAAAACAATAATAAAAATCCAACAAACCTATATTTAAGCTTCAATAGCATAAAAACTACCTCACAAATCACCTACTTATTTAATCAAACAAACTCAAGACCAAAAGGGTATCAAAAAAAAATTTACAGCAAAAAACTGAAAACTCTTAAAAATTTAAAAGAATTTTCATAACATGAAAAAATATAAGTTGTTATTGACTGCTAATGTTTTTTGTAAGGTATTCCTAAAAACTTAGGTGCATAATTTTTTTTTGAAAAAAAGATAAGACTTAAAATAATAATTAAATACGGGGTAATAACCAATATTTTAGGGGACATTATTAAAGACAAAAAAGGTGATTGAGCTAAAACAATTGCCAAAGTTTTCATAAATGAAAACAACAAACTGCCCATTAAAACTCCCAAAGGTGTCCATTTGCCAAAAATTAACATTACAATAGCAATAAACCCTTGACCACCTGTAATTCCTTGCACATAGCTTGATGCGATCACCGTTGTAAGAACAGCTCCCGAAATCCCTGCTAAAAATCCGCTCAAAAGTACACAGAAAAATCTAATTTTATTTACACTAACTCCAACGGACTCCAATACCTCTGGATTTTCACCACTAGCATTAATCCTAAGCCCAATTTTAGTATATTTGAAAATAATATGAAATAAAACCACGCCCAACAATGCCATGAATACAGAATATCTTTTACCAAAAATTTGGAATATAAAAGACGTTTTGCTTAAAATTCCATCAAAAAGTATCGGCAACTTTATTTCTATAGGTGGAGTTGAAATAGAAGAAAAAATTAAAGTGCTTATAAAAACAGCAATAGCGGGTCCTAAAAAATTAAGCGCCATTCCGGTTATAACTTGATCTGATTTTAAAAAAATTGTAAAAACAGCATGCAAAATAGCAAGCACAAGGCCCGACAGTCCACCAACAAAAATTGCAAATAATGGGTCACTTGTAAAATATGCAGCTGTAGCTCCTGAAAATGCCCCTATTGTCATCATTCCCTCAAGTCCAATATTGATAATTCCACTTTTCTCACTTATAAGACCCCCAAGGCCAGCTAAAATCAAAGTTTGAGAATTTATTAAAGTTTCACTAATCAAGAATATTATTATATTTGACGACACTCTTAGCACCTTTTAAAAAAATTTTATTCAAAAAATAACTAGCAGAAATTACAAGAACAATTATTCCCATCATCAAAGATACAATTGAAGATGGAAGCCCCATTAAACTTTGAACTCTACTGCTTCCATAAAGCAATATAGAAAAAAGAATACTGGAAAATATAATACCAATCGGCGAATTGTTTCCCATCAAAGAAGTAGCTATTCCATTAAAACCAATTCCTTCCATATAAGAAAGCTTAAATATAGCTTTATTAACACCCATAACTTGAATAGCACCAGCAAGGCCTGCAACAGCTGCTGAGAGAAACATTGAAAAGATTAGCACGGCTTTTACATTAATACCCATACATCTTGAAGCTTCAATATTATTTCCTATGGCATTTATTTTAAATCCAATAACAGTTTTATTAAGCAAAAACCATATTAAAATAGCAAAAATTATTCCCAAAATTATTCCAAAATGAAGAGGCGCTTTTAAAAGCTCATTAACAAAAGGATGTAAAGCCCTATAAGCAAAACCTTCTGGGGAGAGTTTCCAAGAACCTAAAAAATCAATATATGCGCTTTCTTTAATGGGCTTTGAAAAATCGCTATTATCTCTTTTAATAAAACTAAAATCTAAAATTATGTTATTCAAATGAAACAATATCCAATTAAACATTATTCCTGAAATCACTTCACTAATATTAAACTTAGTTTTTAGATACCCAATTAAAATCCCTAAACCACCTGACGCTAAAAAAGTAATAACAAAAATGGCAATTACATGTAAAATTGGGGGCAAATCAAGTAAAATCGATGCTATTAAAGCGATAATAGATCCTAGTATAAATTGACCTTCAACCCCAATATTAAAAAGGCCTGCTTTTAAAGAAATACCAATAGAAAGACCGGTAAAAATCAAAGGAGCTGCATAACTTAATATATAACCTAAATGCTTAGGAGAGGAAAATATAATATCTAGTATTATAAAATACATTCTAAAAGGAGAATAGCCAAACACCGCAACAACTAGCCCAACAATTAAAAATCCAATAAATAGAGCAAAAAAACTAACAAATGCCGAAGAATTTAAAAATTTCAATATAAATTTGTTGAATACGTTTTTACTAATTATCATTTAGCTTAAACCTATCATCATTTTACCAATAACATCAATATCAAAATTGTTCTCTAAAATACCCACTATTCTCCCATCATGCATTACAGCTATCCTATCACAAACATTAACAAGCTCATCGAGCTCAAGAGAAACTAATAAGACAGACCTACCTGCATCTCTTTGCTCTATTATTCTTTTATAAACATTCTCAACAGCTCCAATATCAAGACCCCTTGTGGGCTGAATAGCTAAAAGAATATCGGGCTCTAAACTGATCTCACGAGCAATAATAACTTTTTGCTGATTACCCCCAGATAAATATTTTACCTTATTTAAAATATTTCTTGGTCTAATGTCAAAATAATTCACAAGTTGATTACTCATTTTTTTTAAAATGCTAAGATCAAACCCTACAAATTGTCTTTTAATCTTATCAAATTGTCTTTTAATAAAATTGAAAAAATTAAAATTACTCTTTAAATGAATATTTTTTAATCTCAAGTAATCAGGATTATCAAAGCTCTTAAGTCCAATATTTTGCATAACATTGAATTCTAAAATAAGACCATGCCTTTGCCTGTCCGAAGGAATATTGCCAATTTTTTTATCTATTATTTGCTTAATCGTTAAACTCTTTAAAGATTCAAAATCCCCTGAAGAATTCTTTTTAAGAATGTCCCCCTTAAATATGCTTTTCAAACCCAAAATTGCATCAACTAAATCCTCTTGGCCACTTCCTTCAATACCTGCTATCCCAAGAATTTCACCATTCCTCAGGCTAAAATTAACGTCTTTAACTTTTAAAATCCCCCTCTCATCTTTAACACTTAAATTCTTTATTTCAAGAACATTAAAATGATTTTCAAATCGAATTTTAGAAGAGCGAAGTGTAACCTCTTTGCCTATCATTAATTTTGTAAGATCTTTATCATCAATCTCAGTAATATTAACAGTTTTCACAACCTTACCTAGGCGCATAATTGTACATTGCTTTGCAATAGACCTAATTTCTTTTATTTTATGAGTAATAAGTATTACAGTATGGCCTTCTTGAGTAAGCACTTTTAAAATATTTATAAAATCATCAACTTCACTTGGAGCAAGCACTGCAGTAGGTTCATCAAAAATAATAATATCTGCATTTCGATAAAGAACTTTCAATATCTCTATTTTTTGCTCCATACCAACACTCAAGTCTTCAACCTTTTTTTCTAAATCTATCTTTAAACCATACTTTTCTGAAAGATAACTTATTTTTCTTTTGGCCTTTTTGTAATCAATAAATCCAAATTTTGAATTTTCATAACCTAAAATAATATTCTGAACAGCAGTAAATTGTGGAATTAACATAAAATGTTGAAAAACCATTCCAATCCCATTTCGAATAGCCTCACTTGAATCTTTAAAGCTTACATCTTGGCCTTTTAAAATAATCCGACCACTACTAACTTGATGAATTCCATAAATAATCTTCATTAAGGTAGTCTTTCCAGCACCATTTTCTCCAAGAATAGCATGAACTTCGCCTGCTTTAAATTTAATAGAAACATCATCATTGGCAATAAAATCGCCATACTTTTTTGTAATATTTTTTAATATTAGTATATCTTCTCTCATCAAGCTTTAATCCTAATAAATATTAAACATAAATGACTTACAACATTCTATTCTAATAAAATATGATAAAGCTTAAAATTTATATTTTCAATAGTATCTTTACACTTTAATAAACAAAATAAATTATTCATAAAAATTAATTACTAATAAATAAAAAATGCTTGAAATATAAAAACCTTAATAAAGAGAACAAATTAATGCTAAAATAATAGAATAATTAAACTATTACAAAAGAGAGTACTATGAAAATCAAAGCTTGCATTTTTGATATGGATGGAACCCTGGTAAATAGCATTATGGACATTGCATTCTCAATGAATTCTGCTCTTTCAAACTTGGGATATAACGAAATCGAACTAAATAAATTCAATGCCCTTGTTGGTAGAGGATTTAACAAATTCGTAATAGACACTCTAAAGCTATTATCTCTTGAATACAATAATACCGATTTACAAGATAAACTTTACAAAGAATTCGTAAAAGAATATAACAAAAACCTCTCTTCTCAAACACAACCATACAAAAACATAAAAACCCTTCTAGAAAATATTAATAAACTTAATATTCCAATTGGAATATTAAGCAACAAAAACCACGAAGAATTAATAAATTTGGTAAAAAATATTTTTGAAAATATATTTTTTTTTGAAATTAGAGGTTATTCACAAAAATTTCCGCCAAAGCCAGATCCTGGAAATGCCCTTGATATGATATTAGAACTAAATGTCCAAAAAGAAGAAATTGCGTACATTGGAGACAGCGATGTGGACATGCTAACTGCAATAAACGCTGGGTTTATACCAATAGGGGTTTCCTGGGGATTTAGAAGTGTTCAAGAATTAAAACAAAATGGAGCAAAATATATAATCCACAAACCGCTTGAACTATTGGATTTAATTAAATGAATATAAGGCCATATTTTCCTCACCTATACCATTATCTATTCAACCATGAAAGCATAAAAAGTCTATCTGCTATAGAAAAAGAAATTGAAATGCTCAACTATTTAAAAGAAAACAAAAAAACTATTACCACATTTATTAAGAATGATTTTGAATCAGAAATAAAAGATTTAATTCAGTATATCAAGGATAAAACAGATATAATGATTACTCCATTTGTTTTGTCTGGTATTGAAGCTATTGATTTTAACATTGTAAAACCTCTTTTTACCAAAGAATTAACAAAAAATGACTTAAATTTGGTATTTAACTTCGTTAAAATCAACTCGTCTTTAAGAAAAGAATTCTTTTATAATTTTAATACTATAAGCAATGGATACATTACTTTTTACATAAACAAATTATTTGAAGGAAAAAACTCTTATACAATATATTTAATACAAAAAGAAAATAAAGCCCTTTGTTCATCAGATATCATAAAAAATTATGTAAAGATATTGCTTCTCTTAAAAGTATTGGTAATTAAATACTGCTTTGAAAAAGGAATAGAATTGACTATCAAAAACATTGAATCGACTTCAAAAGCAATAAGCAATGACACCGATCTTCTAGACGAAACAACAGCCAAACTAATAATTGAAAGCTTTTTCAAATATGAGACTTTACAAACAATGTCTCCAATTTCAACGCTAATTGCCATTTTTTCAGCCAGAGCCAGAATCCCAAAATATAAAAACAATCCGGTCAAAGGCTTTATTGGATATGATGAAAGTTGGTTTTCAATAAAGCAATCGGGCTCTAAAGAATATGATTCAAGAATAATCAAAGAATTATTAGAAATAGCTAAGGGAAATAAATGGTAAAAAAATTTTCAATTTTCTTAAAAGCAATAATAATTTTTTCAATATTTGAACTTTTAATAGAAGAGATCTCAATAATTCTTTTTTTACCATACAAAATACGATTTGCACTAATATTTCTTGGTTTTCTATTTGACACAATCTTTATTTTCATTTTCTTATACAAAATAACCAAGGCTTACCTTTCCCAAAGATTAAAAATATACGTCAGAAACAATCTATTCTTTGATATAATTCACTGCCTTGTTCCTTTAGCATTTTATAGTTCATATCAACTCAAAAATATAATTGTCGCTCACGAAACCATATTAAATCCAATAATGCTATCACTTTTCAAGTTAAGATTTTTAAGACTTCTTAGATTTAACGACCTTATAATAGAAATCTATTATAATTCAAAAGAAAAAAACCTAATACTAATAGCATTTGCTAGAACATTTTCAATGAGCTTTTTAATACCATTTATGTTTTTTATAATAATATCAAGCTCAAAAATCGTAAATTCAATACCAGAAAAACAAGAATTTAATATCATTAAAAATATATCAATAATAAATGAAAAAGCTTATATTAAAGAAAAATATCCATTCATCTTAATAATCAAGGAAAAGGAAGATATAATATATTCAAAATCAGACGAAATATTTGTTTACTACAGCCCTAGTGAATACAAGGTAATAGAAATAGAGAAGACAAAATTTTATATAGATAAATATTTACAAAGAAAAAGCGATTCTATTCTTGGAATTTTTCTATTTACATTGTTTGCATCATTTACTATTTTTTTAATGAATTTTTATAAATTTTTTAAAGCAAGCTTTTTAAATCCTATTATTTTAATGACAAAAATCTTGCAAGACCCATTAGAATACCGGAAAATTCAAATTCCTTTTACCTTAAGCGAAGAAAAAGTATATGAACTTGCAAAAGCATTTAACAATCTTTTACTAAAAGAAAAACTAAATTCAAAGAGAAAAAGCAAAATACCTTTAGAAATTGAAAAAGTAAAAAAAATAATAAATAAAAATCAGGAATTAAAATGAAAACTAAAATAATTGCAATACTACTTACATTGTTAAATCTTCCAATTAATGCTAGGCTTTTAGACATTTCAATTGAAACAAGGGTAAATGAAGAAATAAAAAAATATTCGTCTTTCAATTTAATTTTAGAAAAAGAATATTATACCAATTTTCCAACAAGCGAAATAGAAAAAAATATCTATGAACTAACGGAACATTTTGTAAAAAGCATAATACTCAATAAAACAGACTATAATCTATTAAATTCAAACTATAAAGAAGTAAATAAATATTTAATTCAAAGTGAGCTTATTGATAAAAAATTTTTAAAATATAAAATATTTAAAATTAAAAATATAAATGGAATTTTTAAAAGTTATTCATTAATATACACAAAAGAAGGATTTTACAAATTAGAACTTTACATAGAAAATAATACAGAACCAATAAAAATATTCAACCTTAACATAACTTATTTTTTAAAGAATTCAGATGAAATAAGCAATGAAATGATTTTTTCTACAAAAGAATAAAAATAATACAATTAAAGATTGAGCTATTTTTATAAATAATTTATTTAACAAATACAGACATTACTCTTTGAAGAACTTTTGCTCTATCTAATGGTTTAACAATAAATGTTTTTGCTCCTTTTATTAAGCAATCCTTAACTAATTGCTCTTTACCTAAAGCAGATATCATTATCACTCTAGCATTTTTATCAAATTCCATAATATTAGAAAGACAAGTTATCCCATCCATTTTGGGCATGGTAATGTCAAGAGTGACAATATCAACATTAGGATAATGATTTTTGTATTTTATCACAGCCTCCTCTCCATCAGCTGCCGTGTCAATAATATTAAAACCTTCTGATGTAAAGATTTGTGTAAGCTGCTTTACGGTAAAAACAGAGTCGTCAACAATTAAAACATTAAAAGGAATACCTGTATCATAATTAATTCCTCTAGGCTTAGATGAAGAATCTGCAGCAATTGTAGTCTTTTGGATCATATTAACCTCTCTTTTCTAATAAAAAGAATTTTTTTCATATCAAACCCTCTCTCTTATCGCAATATTAACTTCTATAATTTTACCATCAGGCAAAGAAAAAGGAACAATTAAAGCCTCAGAACCTTTATTGCTTATTTTCATATTTTCCCCATAAATAAAAGCTGGTGGTGTTATATCAAATATAAAGCCCTTAGCATGCAAGGTAGTAACAAAATTTCCAGCAATAATATTGCCAACCTCAGTGAGAGTTGCAGCAACCATCTCCTTTGTTTCCTCATCGTCAAAATCATCATACTCTTCAAAATTTAACTTAGAAGCAACAAAAAGAGCTGTTTCTATATCCATATCAATAATTATACTGCCCTCAACAGACCCAGCAAGTCCTACTATTACAGAAACACCTTTTATCTTTTGATTTATCGACTTAAGCCCTGGTTTCCCCATTTCTATATTCTCAACAAGCAACATATCTCTTAAAACCGAAGAAGCAGCATCCAAAAATGGTTCTATATAATCTATTCTCATTAATTTCTCCTTTAGATTTTCCTGTACAAGTTAAAATATTTTGTGGATTTCTCTTTCATAAAAACATTATTATTTTTAAGCTCTTCGTTATCTCCCAAAACCAAAAGAGCTCCTTTAATGGTTTTAGAAGCAATGATATTTAAAATTAAAATCTGATCTTTATCATCCAAGAAACATAAAACGTCTTTTAAAAAAACCATTCCCAAATTATCAGGCAAATCTGAAAAAAGAGCATCGGAATATTCAAATAAAACATTATTGATAATTTCTGATTTAAATTTATAAATTCCAGGACTTTGTTCAAAAGAGTTTTTAAGATAAATTTCACTAATACTAATTTCTGACTCTGAAAAAATCAACTTGGAAGTTTCAACCACTTTTGATAAATCATTATCAATAGCTGTCAACTTAAAAGGTTCTGCATAATATTCAAACAAAGCATTAGCTAAAGCCAAAGTCTCTTTTCCACTACCACAACCAACTTCTAGTACATTGAAAATAGAACTTGCATTATCCATAAAATTTAAACGATTCTTAACAATTTCATTTTGAAAGTCTTCCAAACAATCAACTCCCCACAGATTTCCCGATGATCTTGAATAAAATTCATTTAAAAAACTATCGTAAGACAAAAAATCAGCATCAAACATATTAAATTTTACTCCAACTTTTTCTAAAAACACATCTTTTACTAAAGAGACATTAAACGAGTATTTCAAAAGATTTTTTTTAATACTTTCCAAATTAAAAGTCACAGTATTGTTTAAAATTGAATTTTCATCGTTATTACTATTTTTTGAAAAAACATTATTAGAATTGCTTTCACAATTCTCTAGTATATCTAAACCATCACAATCGCTTATAAAATCGATTTTTCCAACAAAATTTTGATCGGGATTTAACACCCTTTCTTCTTCACCATAATTAAAAATTTTAAAAACATCAATGAGTATATAAAGTTTTTCGTTGTAATCTACAACACCTTTTATATAGTTTATTAAAGAATCTTGGGATAAAACTGGATGTGGATCTTGGATAAGGCTAGAATCTATTGAAAAAACATTATTAATTTTATCAACAATAACCCCTATAAGAAGGTCTTCATTTTTTAAAACCATAATATCTTCAAGATCTTTCTTATTGAATTCTAAATTAAACATTATTCTAAGATCAATAATAGGAATTATTTCCCCTCGCAAATTATCAAGCCCAGCTACATATTTTTTGACATTTGGAACATAGGTAAAATTACTAGATTTCCTAATTTCTTTAACTTGCATAATGTCTACCAAATAATGATCCGATCCGAGCTCAAAAGAAATAACCTTAAAATCAAAATTGGTCAAGTTAGAATTACAATTTTTATCATCTAAAATTTTAGATCCAAAATAAATTTCCTTTATCTGCACAAGAGATTCACTCCTTAGTATCCTTTTTTAAATCAAAAAGTTTAAAAACATCAATTATTAATACAACTTTACCATTACCAAGAGTAGTAGCTCCAACTATACCCGCACTTGATGAAAATTTATCTTTAATAGGCTTTACCACAAAATCTTCCTCGCCAATAATAGAATCTACAATAATTGCGGTCTTTATGTTATTAGTATTAACAACTATTAAAAATTTTTCTATCAATGAATCATCTCTTGCTATATTAAAAAGTTTATCTAGCCTGAGAACAGAAACGATTTCATCTCTTAGATTGTAAACCTCATGATAATTTTCAAGCAATTTTATATCATGTTCAGTTATTCTATGAGTTTCAAGAACATTGCTCAAAGGAATAACATAAGTTTCAGGACCTGACTTTACCAAAAGACCTTGTATAATCACTAATGTCAATGGTAATTTAATTTTAAAAATTGTTCCAAGGCCAATTTCTGATTCCACCAAAATAGTTCCATTAAGCTTTTCAATGCTTTTCTTTACAACATCAAGACCAACTCCTCTACCTGAAAGATCTGTCACTTGAGATGCTGTTGAAAACCCAGGAGAAAAAATTAAGTTAATAAGTTCAAAATCAGAATAAATTGCATCTTCCTTTATTGTTCCCTTTTCAATTAATTTGCGCTTAATAAGCTTTGGATCTATACCAACTCCATCATCTTCAATCTCAATTGATATTACGTTACCTTCATTCCTAGCACGCAAAATTATAGTACCCGCCTTGCTCTTCCCCCTTTCAACTCTCTCTTTAACCGTTTCAAGTCCATGATCCATTGAATTTCTAACACAATGCATCAAAGGATCTACAAGGTCATCTATAACAGACTTATCAAGCTCAGTCTCTTCTCCCTCCATTTTAAGATTTACAATCTTATTCAATTTCTTTGAAAGATCCCTGACAACTCTTGTAAACCTTGAGAATATATTAGATACTGGCAACATTCTAGTCTTTAAAACACTCTCATGCAAATCCGTAATTATTCTAGATAGTCTTCCAGAGGTCATTTTAAAATTTTGAAGAAGTCTGAAAAAAGAATTTCTTAATTCAGATATATCATTAAGAGATTTTTCCATTTTAAAATTCATAAAAGAATTAATATGCGATTCGATTTCATCTTCTAATGTTAAGCCTGCATCTTTAAAAATTATCTTTAAATCAATCAGAAAGTTTCTCTGAAAACTTTCTAGATAATCATAAAAATAATTAAAATTATAAAACAATGTAATCATTTCTGAATTTATTTGATTATAAGATGATTTACTTATTACAGCTTCACTAACAAGATTTAATATGTAATCTATTTTTTTACTATCTATTCTGATTAAATTAACATTAATTGGATTGTTTTTCTTAATACCTTTATTTGCCTTAAAAGACACATCATCGTTTTCTTTTAGACTTATATTCTTTAAAGATTCCAAATCAACATTTTTGATTTCAAAATGACTAACAACATCTGTTAAATTAATCTTTTTAGCAATGCTGTCTGAACTAACATTTGATATTAAGTAATATATAACAAAATCGAAAAACCTATCTGCCAATAATTCACTAGAATCTGGAAAAGATTTGAAAACTTTTCCAAGACTTTTTAATGCCTGAAACATTTGAAAGCCACTTATTGTAGCCATAGGATTGTCTTTTACAAAATCCAGTCTAACTTTATATAACTTTTGATCTCCAATCTCAAGTAATAAATCAGAAATCTCACTCTCTGTAAAATCAAAACTATCATTTAAAACAAAATTGGAATCTAAATCAATATATTTAATCTCTTTATCTACAAACTTTTTTAATTCTTCTTCTACATTAAATTCATCAACCAAATAGCTTGCAATTAAACTTGAAGAGTCTAAACTTTTTTTCACGCCCTCTATATCCGAATATATCAGATAATAATCTACCCTTGTTAAAAATTCATCTTCAATAATTTCCTCATATTTAGGAATTGTATGTAACACAGAGCCTAAATTTTTTAAAATATTAAATACTTTAAATCCATTATTTTCAACTTCAAAATCATTATTTGCATTAAAAATAACACTGACTCTTAAAACTTTTTGTCCTATTCCTAATCCTTCCCTTATATCTTCAAGATCTAATTTTGAAAGGCAAAAATCACTTTCGGTTGAACTTTCGTCAAATTTTTTAATAAAAGCTTGATCATCAATTTCTAAAAATTGCTTTAATTTGCTTTTAAGATCACTTATATCATCCAAATAAATTTGGCCATCAAGACGAAGTGCAAGCATTTCCTTAATGACATCTAATGACTTTAAAAGCAAATCAACAAGATCGTTGTTTATATTTATCCTATCATCCCTAATAGCATCAAAAACATCTTCAACGATATGAGTAAAATCAGATAGTTCCATCATATCAAGAGAAGCGGAGCTTCCTTTTAAAGTATGTGTTGCCCTGAATATTTCATCAATAGTATCAGAATTATTAGGGTCATCCTCTAAGGACATAATATTCTCTTCAAGGATATCTACAAGATTTTGAGCCTCTTCAAAAAAAACACCTAAAAGCTCTTCATTTTCCAAATCTAATATTTCCACACCATTTCCTATTAACATTTATATATGTAAAGCCAACCTTTTAGGTTAGCTTTACATATTGATTTAAATCTACTTTTTTGAGGCTGATTCTTCAGGTTTTTCACTCTCAACCTTTTCTATGAAATTTTGGAAAGAACCTTCAGGCATAGAAATTTTTTCTCTAAGCTTTAAAACCCTTTTAAAAGTTTCATGTGCCTTTAACTTGCGAAGGGATTCAGTCCCACTAGTCTCATAAACTTTAAATACAGATTCACTATCAATATCTGAATCTAATGAAACACTCAACTTATCATAAAGAACTCTCAAATCTTTCACATAAAAAATAAAATTTTGCTCTTTTGAACTATGTGATTTTGAAACTCTAAAAGCCTTAAATCTCATTTTGCTTGAAGCAAGGGGATAATTTGGAATATCGTCTTTAATTATTCTAGCTGATATATTGGGAATATAGTTAGGATTTGACCAAATTAAATCAGCCCATCCTTTAAACTTTAAAGTTCCCATAGAGTAAGCATACTCCATGCCATTCATATCTTCAAATAAAACTTCAAGATCGATTTCATACCCCAGGCTATAAACTGAAACCTTAATCTCTTTCATGGTTTTAATGTTATCAATAAGGCCTTTTCCTAAAAATTGATTCCCACTTTCCCCAGAATAAAAAGGAATTTTAAATGGCGGCATAATCATAGCAGATGATTGCGAATAGCTTGGAAATAAAACTCTTACTCCCAAAATAGTGTCGCCTGCGTACCTTCTTGATTCGCTTTTAACAACAGCAGGCGCAACAACTGAATTTTTAACATAAGCCTGCAACCTTGCAGAAGGAGTAAGCAAAACACTCCAATTATTTATACCAAGATCTACAACCATATCTTCCGACTTAACAACACCAGAAGCACCAGAATATACATAATCAACATAATTTGTAAGATCAAGTTTAGTTGAACTTGGATCTCTTGCAAGTTCGGCAAAATCTAAAACTAATTCTCCAGGCTCTGATCTTTTAGAACCTTCTCTAAATCCATCAGTCTCTTGAGCAAAAAGAGCAGTGGATAATAAAAAAAATAAAATGCTTTTCGCTTTCCTCTTCATGTAAACCAACTCCTTACATATAAATCTTTTATAAAATTTTCCTTTTTTAATTGTCATTATTAGTAAAATTAAATTTATCAACTTTGTTCCTTTAATATAAACCCTTCAACAAGAACAACAAGCTTTTTTACATTACCGGGGTAGTTAAAGCGTATTGTTTTTATTAAAGACATGGCAAACAAATTAACCTTAACATCAAAAGACTCATAAGATTCATTATAATCATCGTCATTAAAAGAATCATAAAACTCCCTTGAAAGATTTATATAATAAATTCCATCTTTTAAAAAAGAATATAAAAATCTTGCATCACTTAACAAAAATCCAAAAGAAAACCCTTCATTGCTTCCTAAAAGAAAATCTTTTACTAAAAGATCTAAATTGTCTTTCAAATTTTTTTCATCTCTTAAGTACCTTAAATTGGCAACAAACCCTTTGCTAGAGTAAAAATAAAAAACCTTTTTTGAAAAAAGATTGTCATAATTTAAAAAAATCATAAAAGCAGAAAACAAAAAACTTGTTGCTAAGGCGCCTAAAAGCAGTCTAGCTCCATACTCTTTTTTCGAATTTAAAAATTTAAAAATCACTGCATTATATTCTAAAAATATACCTGAAATATTATTTTTCATAAAAATTTATAAATTCCATCAAAGATTTGAGTATCAGAACATTAAACTTACTCATGTAATTATAATCCAAAATTAATTTAGCATCTAAAGTATTAGACAAAAATCCCATTTCAATTAATACGGCAGGCATACTGCTATTTTTTATTACAAACCATTGCTCTTCTCTAATTGGCCTAACATTGGTTTCACTTAACTCATTTTTAAATACCTTATACAAAATTTCAGCCAATCTTTTCGATTCATATTTATATTTAATATCTAGTATATCATTAAGCTCGCTTAAGTATCTATTCCCTTTAATGTCATGCCCCTTAAAATCCTTAATAACCTCTCTTTTTGAATCCTTGGGAAGATACCAAAATTCAACCCCTCTAGCTTCACTATTTGGAGCATCATTAGCATGTATGGATAAAAATATAACATTATTTGGAAAATTTGGCTTTATTGCATTTGCAAATTCCGACCGCTCTTTTAAAGTCAAAAAAACATCATCTACACGGGTTAACAAAATATTTTTATTTACAAAATAATTACTTAAAATTTTAGACAAAAATATAGAATAGGTTAATGCAAAGTCTTTTTCCTGAAGCACAACATCATAACCATCTATCTTTAAAGTCACAACCGCACCAGAATCATGCCCACCATGTCCGGGATCAATGATTATTGAAGTAATTCTGGGTTTATTATAATTTTTAAGAGAATTGAAATAACTTTCAATTTGTTTTAATACTTTTTGACTTATTAAAATTTCTCCACTAATGTCAATAATTGGATCTACAAACATATAATAACCAGAAGATGTAAGCGCATATTCAAAACCTACCCTAAACTTTAAATATCCTTTATCATTTTCAATTGTAAAAACATCATTTTCAATGTTAAGATCAAACTTAAAAGCATTGGTATCAAAAAAATCAAGAACATTCGAATAATCGGGGCTCTTAGAATATAAGTTTAAATATGAAAACAAAAACAAATCAATCAATAATATCATTTTCCCAAAGCTCAATGGCACTCTTTAAGTCTCCTTTAAATCTTAAGCTATTTTTAACAATCTCATCTTTTATTTGCTTAAACTCTTTTTGAAAGAGAAAAGGATTGATTTTGTATTTTAAACAAATTTTACAAAACCTCAAAAAAGAAAACACAACGCCATTTCCAACAAAAATTGGGACATAATTCTTAAGCAAAAAAATCAAAAAACTTTTATTTTTGGTTAAATTTTCTGGCGAATTTAATGCAGTATATTGGATTCTTAGCTTTCTATAAATATAAACATGTTCTCCAAAATAAACAGCTCTTAGCCCAAAGTCTATTCTTTGAAAATATTCATTTTGAATTCTTCCATCAAAACCTCCAAGCTGTAAAAATTTCTCCTTAGAATAAAGTCCACAATAATCCATAGTAATCAAAGTTTTTTCATAGTCTTTCTCAGCATTTACTAAGATTACTTTAAATTTTTGCTGTTTATCTATGCTGGGAAGAAAAATCGAAGGGATCATTTCCTCTTCTTTATCGAAAAATTCACCTCCAACAAGAAGTACATTTTTTTTGACTATCTCATCAAATATATTTGGAATCCAAAAAGGATTTAATAAGTACATATCACTTTGCAAAACAAAAACAAAATCACAGCTGGATTCTTTCATTGCCAAATTAACCTTTTCTCCAGAATTCAAATCATCAGAAAGTAAAATAAATTTTAACTTACCATAACTTTCTGAGATAAACTGTAAAGAACTTCTGTTGCTCTGCTTTTCAATTGAAATTATTTCTCTTATAAAGTCAAAATTTGATAAAAATTCAAACAAATCTTCTCTAAAAATTTTTGTTCCTCTGCTTAATATTACAAAAGAAATTCCAAAAGAAGATTTTTGTGAATAATTATTTTTAGATTGAATAACAGTATATGAATAGCCGATATCTTGAAGACGCATAAATTACTTTTAAAATCCTCACAATTAAATTATAATAATCATATGTCAAATAATACAATGTTAATTTCAAGAATGATGAATATTGGTGCATTATTATATAGCATGACTGCCATCATTTTTACACTCATTTCTTGCAGCCATAAGAATATACAGTATGACAAAAGAATTAAAAAAATTTTGGATAAAAACAAAATTGAATATAGAATAGATTCGGAAAATGACTTTGTAGCATTTAAAGAAATAAACAATGACGGGAAAGAAGAGGTAATCATTAGATCAAGACTAAACTCATATAAAAATTCAAAAATAAGAGAAATATTTGGAATTGTCAAAGCATTTGATGTAAACACGCAAAAAATTAAAGAAATATCGGATTCTCTTATGAGCGACAGCTATAATAACAGAGTACTTGGATCATGGGAGATTATCCATAATGCAGAAAGAGGAATTAACTCTTTGATATATATTGTAAAAGCAGAAGAATCTGCAAGTGAAACATTTTTGCTTGACGCAATTAACGAAATCGCCTCAACAATAACTATTTTCAAAAAAATCATAACAAACAACAACGAAAACATTGATAATAATCAAGCAAATAGTACCGCAAATGAAGTATCAAATGAGCATGATTTAAAACAAGAGAAAATAAATTCAATAAAAGAATCTATTAAAAATGAACCCAAAGAATATCAAATCGAAGAAGAACTTCAAGACATTAAAGCTCAATAATTTCAAAATCATTCTACCAATAAAGAATTAATATCAAAGCAAAAATGAACCTTATCGCCTATTTCTATTTGAAATTTAGAAAATGAGCCTTTTGGAAGCTCAAGTGCATATTTTGCTTTATAAAGAGAATTAACATTCGCCCTAGAGTATGGTTCTAAATTATAGATCTCTTTAATAATCCCACTTGAATCAATATAAGCTATTTCGAGCGGTAAAGGTGTATTTTCCATCCAAAAAGATAAATTTTGCTCTTCTTTAAAGATAAAAAGCATCCCATTCCCATATTCAACTTTTGCGGTACCCATATAACCTTTTGCTCTGTTAAGTTCATTAGATGCTATTGTTACAAAAAACTTAACCTTATTTATAACAATTTCTTTATCATAAACATGATCACCAAAAGATAAAAAAGGCATCAACAAAACTAAAAATAAAAAACGTTTTAGAATTTTTTTCAATTATCAACCTTGTTAAAAATCATTTATTATAATTTTCAATATAAGATTTTAAAGTCATTCTTAAAATATTTTTATTTAAAACAATAATAAACTCACCAAGATCCCATAAATAATTCAAAGGTGTTACCAATGTAGCCTCACCAAATTTTTTCTTAACTTCAATAAAAATTGCATATTGGGATATTAATTTTTTATCAAAAACAAAAGTGTAGGAAAACATTTTATTTTTATCAAAATTAAAAACAGCATATTTTAAATGGGTTTTGGCAATAAATTGCAAAGTTTGTTTCCTAACATTAGGAAATTCAACTTCTTCAATATCATAATAAAAAATGGTATTTTTAAGAATATTGTCTTTAACAGACTCCATGCTAGAGCCAATAGCAAAAGATGTAAAAATAGAAAATAAATAAAAAACTGTAATACCCATACAAAGCCTTTAGCCATAAACAATAAAAAGAAAAAGTATAACAAATAAAAAACTTGAAAATAAATACAACAAAATACTAACATTAATCCCAAAATAAAAAAGTCTTGCAAAGACTTTAGAAGCCACTCTATTACTCATCATTCTTGTCCTTTCTTTTCTTTTAAAAGGTTTTTCTTTAAGTTCTTGAAAAGGACTATAGTGACAATTAGGACAACCTTCTCCAAAAGCAGAAACTGAACCTACATGACGACAATTTGGACACTCAATATCACCAAGCCTAGCAGCACAATTGGGACAAACAGATCTATTAAGCCCAACTTTCTCACCGCATTGCTCACAAAAAACTTCAAAAGTTACCTTTGCCAAACGGAAATCCCTCAAATTTTACTTAATTATAAAGTACTTAAATACTATATAATTAATTATAATAAAAAATATCAAATATTACATATTTTAAGGAATGCTAAAACATGAAATCAGGATTTGCAGCAATACTCGGTAGACCATCAACTGGAAAATCTACCCTTTTAAATTCAATATGCGGGCATAAAATATCAATCATATCCCCTATTCCACAGACAACTAGAAATAAAATAAAAGGAATCTTTACAGACGATAGGGGACAAATTATTTTTATAGACACACCAGGATTCCATCTGAGTAAAAAAAAAATTAATATTGCAATGATGCAAAACATACACTCCACAATAGGAGAAGTCGAACTTATTCTATACATAATTGACATTCAAGACAAACCTGGAGAGGAAGAAAATAAAATGTTAGAAATAATTAAAAACTCTAAAATTAAATTTTTAGTACTACTTAATAAAGTTGATCTTGAAAATACAAAAATAAAAGAAATAACACAATTTTTAAAAGAAAAAGGAATAGAAAACAATAATATAATCAAAATATCTGCTGAAAAAAAAATTAACACAGAAGAATTAAAAAATAAAATCTATGAAAATTTTTCAGAAGGTCCACTTTATTATCCACAAGAATACTACACAGATCAAAAAATAAATTTTAGAATTAGTGAAATAATAAGAGAAAAAGCCATTGAAAATCTAAAAGAAGAACTTCCCTATTCTTTATATGTGGATATTGATACTTTAGAAAATAAAAAGGGAAGTCTTTTTGTTAAAGCAAACATTTTTGTAGCTAATGAAAGTCAAAAAGGAATAGTTGTGGGAAAAAGCGGAAAAGAAATAAAATCAATAGGGGAAAAAGCAAGAAAAACAATTGCAAAAATTTTTGAAACAAAATGCAACCTATTTCTCCAGGTAAAACTTAAAAAAAACTGGAACAAAGAAGATAAACTCATAAAAAGACTTATAATCAACATTTAAATACAATTCTTTCGTTATTGAAACTTGAAAAATAAAATGCTAAAATTTGGGTTAGGAATAAAATGTGAAGACGGCGCATTGGGCAGATTTTTATGCAGAAAAAATAAAAAAAGAAAAGGGTCCAAAAGACTTATACACAGTAGCATCTGGGATTACTCCGTCTGGAACTGTGCATATTGGAAATTTTAGAGAAGTTATCTCAGTAGACCTTGTAGCAAGAGCTTTAAAAGAATCCGGATCAAAAGTAAGATTTATTTATTCTTGGGATAATTACGATGTATTTCGAAAAGTTCCTAAAAATATGCCAGAACAAGAGCTTCTTGCAACTTATTTAAGACAAGCAATAACAAGGGTCCCTGACACAAGAAGCCACAAAACAAGCTACGCCAGAGCTAATGAAATCGAATTTGAAAAATATTTGCCTATAGTAGGAATTAATCCTGAATTCATTGACCAAAGTAAACAATATACCAATGGCACTTATGCAAGCCAAATAAAATTTGCACTTAATCATAAAAAAGAGCTGTCCGAAGCATTAAACGAATACAGAACTTCCAAGCTTGAAGAAAGTTGGTATCCAATTAGCATATTTTGCACAAAATGCAATAGAGACACAACAACTGTAAATAACTATGACAATCACTACTCTGTTGAATACTCATGCGAATGTGGAAATCAAGAATCTTTAGACATAAGAAGTACATGGGCCATTAAACTTCCTTGGAGAATAGATTGGCCTATGAGATGGAAATATGAAAAAGTTGACTTTGAGCCTGCAGGAAAAGATCACCACAGCAGTGGGGGCAGTTTTGATACATCTAAAAATATTGTAAAAATTTTTCAGGGCAGCCCTCCTGTAACATTTCAATATGACTTTATTTCAATAAAAGGTCGTGGTGGAAAAATATCCTCCTCATCAGGAGATGTAATATCGCTAAAAGATGTTCTTGAAGTTTATACACCCGAGGTCACAAGATTTTTATTTGCCGCTACAAAACCAAATACTGAATTCTCAATCTCATTTGATCTTGACGTAATTAAAATATACGAAGATTACGACAAATTTGAGAGAATTTATTATGGAGTAGAAGATATAAAAGAAGAAAAAAAAAGATCCTTTAAAAGAATTTATGAACTATCTCAACCATACATGCCAAGCCAAAAAATCCCTTATCAAATCGGATTTAGACATTTAAGCGTAATCTGTCAAATATTCGAAAACGATATAAATAAAATTTTAAATTACTTGAAAAACGTTCAAGACGACCAAAAAGACAAACTAATCAGTAAAATCAAATGCGCAATTAATTGGACAAGGGATTTTGCACCCGAAGATTTCAAATTTTCACTGAGAACTAAGTTTGATAATATAGAAATATTAAAAGAAAATAGCAAAAAAGCGATCAATGAACTACTGAATTTTTTAAAGAAAAATTTTGAAGTCGCTACAGAGCAAGACATTCAAAACGAAATATATAAAATTTCTAGAGAAAATAACATAGAGCCCGCTTTGTTTTTTAAGCACATTTATAAAATTTTAATCGATAAAGAAAAAGGGCCCAAATTAGCCGGATTTATCAAAACAATTGGTATTGATCGATTTGAAAAGATTGCAAGTAAATATCTTCTAACTTTAAAATAGCGTAATAATAAGCCATAATTACATGACTTATTATTAACACTTTAATACCAATAACCTATTATTTTGACTTTCCTTGACTAGCAACAGATTCCATTGCTTTTTTGATCTTATCTTGATCGCCTAAATAGTAATGTTTAATAGGATTTAAATCTTTATCTAATTCGTAAACCAAGGGAATACCTGTAGGAATGTTAAGTTTTAAAACATCTTCTTCGCTTAAATTGTCAAGATATTTAACAAGGGCTCTTAAAGAATTGCCATGGGCAGCAACAACGACTTTTTTGCCCTCAAGAACTTCCTTTGCAATCTCGTCGGTCCAATAAGGAATAACTCTTGCAACAGTATCCCTAAGACACTCTGTTGAGGGAAGTTCCTTTTTGGGAATATATTTATATCTCGGATCTTTTATTGGATGACGATCATCAGACTCATCTAAAGACATTGGGGGTACATCATAACTACGCCTCCAAATCAAAACTTTATCTTCCCCATATTTTGCAGCTGTTTCTGATTTATTTAAACCTTGTAAAGCTCCATAATGTCTCTCATTTAATCTCCAAGTTTTTTTTACATTAATATGGGATTGACCTAGTTCTCTCAAAATAATATTTAAAGTATCATTAGCCCTTGACAATAAAGAACTAAAAGCAATATCAAAAAAATAGCCTTCTTTTTTGAGAAGCAAGCCTGCCTCTACAGCCTCATCAATACCCTTATCAGAAAGTTTAACATCTGTCCAGCCAGTAAAAAGATTTTCCCTGTTCCATTCACTCTCTCCATGCCTTACTAAAACTAATTTATACATAAAATCTCCTAGTATATTATTTTATTCACTATTACTAATTATAAATTAGCAGAAAATCTAGTCAAGATTTCAATCTTAATTAAATAATGATATACTCTTAAGATACATAAGGTTTCAAATTCATTCAAGTAAGGAAAAAAATTTATGGAAAATCAAAAAATTTTAGTAGCAAAATATGCAATTGATCGCTACATAAAAAACAATATGAACCTTGGAATCGGGACAGGAACAACTGTTTATTATGCAATAAAATATTTAAGCGAAAAACTAAAATCGGGCAACTTGAAGAACTTAAAATTCTATACAACAAGTAATGATACAAAATACTTACTCTCAAAAGAACAAATTCCTTATGAATCGAATTTTTCAAAACTTAACAAAAATATAGACATTGCAATCGACGGGGCTGATGAAATTCTATTAGAAAAAAAAAGCTTAATAAAGGGCATGGGGGGAGCACATCTAATGGAGAAAGTAATCGCCTATAATTCAGAAACATTGCTAATAATAGCAGATGAAACAAAAATTGTAAAAAAATTGGGAACAAAAACATCTATTCCTATAGAAGTTGCCCAAAGTGCTGTTGGATTTATTATGACTAGACTTGAAGAAATGAATTTAGATGCAACCTTAAGAATTTGTAACGAAAAAAAGGGACCAATTATAACTGATAACAATAATTATATTTTGGATGTAAAAATGCACATAGAAAATCCAGAAGGAACAGAAAAATACTTTAAACTATTTCCGGGCATACTTGAGATTGGAATATTTAATCACAAAAACACAAAAGTAGTTTACTACCAAAGTAAACAAATCAAGGAAGCCTAAACTTCACCTTAAAGGGATTAGCATTAAAATAGTTTATAATTTTTACTAAGTAAAAATCTAACTTAAATCTTTCACGCCCTTTTAAGAATATAATATTATTATCAAAAATAAACTTTTTACTTAAAGTTGAACAATAACTAATAAATTGAAAAAATTGTTTTTCATTATACTCAAATCTAAGCCTAAGAGATCGCAAATTAACACCCTGAATAGTTCCAAGCCCTTGAATAAAATGATAAATAAAAAACTCTAAATCTTCTAGCAATTCAAACGTTGCTAAGTGATTATTTGCTTTAACAAAACCAATATCCTTTCTGATCAAAGCTTTTGCATTATTATTTTTGTCATTACAAAAAAGTAAGCTTACGGCGTCCACTCCCAATCCCAAATACGGCTTTAATTCCCAATTCAACTTATTATGTTTACTCTCATGGCCTCTTAATACAAAATTAGTAATTTCATAATTAATGTATCCATTGGATTCTAAACACCTTAGGGCACAAAACCAAAGCTTTTCTGAATCAACACCGTTATCAAAATCTTTCAAGCTAAGGTTTTCTTCTTCATATGTAAAATCACTAAAACAGATATGATCAGGAATATATGAGAGTAATTCTTTCAAATCTCGCTTGAGATCAGATTTTTTTTGCAAGGGCATATTAATAGTCATATCAATATTTAAATCAAAAGGAAATTTCCTAATATTATTAATTAAAATATTCATTTTTTCATAAGAAATTTCAGGCATTCCCATAATCTTTCTAAATTTTAAAGAAAAACTTTGAACTACAAGATTGATTCGAGTAATACAAAATTCATACAAAAGTTTGAATTTTGCAAAATCAACATACCCCTCGGGAATAATTTCTAAAGTAAATTCCTCCAATAAAGCTAAATTAATATATTTGGACAAAGAAGTAAAAATAAATTCCAAATCGTCCTGACTACATAAAAGAAAATCTACATGCTTGATATAAAGTGTTTTTATAATTGGACGACCCAAGAAGGTTAAATGATATTTTAACTCCTCTAAAATTCTATTAAAAATGCTAAAATCTTTGCAGCAACATGACACATTGATATAAAGACTTAACTCGGCAAGGGGTAAAAGGTCTACTCTCATAATTGGGTCTTTTAAAAATTTAAATTTAATTATAACATGTATAAATGTATAAATATTAAAATATATTTAAAAAATATAATAAATAAAGGAGATTAGAAGGAGATTTTCTAATGACCAAAGATTACTATAATATACTTGGAATACAAAAAAATGCCAGTAATGAAGAAATTAAAAAAGCTTATAAAAAATTGGCAATAAAATATCATCCGGACAAAAACAAAGGAAACAAAATAGCTGAAGAAAAGTTTAAAGAAATAAATGAAGCTTATGAAATTTTATCTTCTCCTGATAAAAAAAGAAATTACGATACTCTGGGTAGCACTAATTTTAATGTCAACAACGACCATTTTGAAAGAGGATTTAACAGCTCAAGATTTAGTAATTTTGAAGATTTAGATTTTTTTTCTAAAATCTTTAGTGGATCCTCAAGAAAAACAACCGACAAAGAAATAACTGTAAATATTTCACTTTATGATGCTTATATGGGGAGTAAAAAAATAGTACTTATAAACAACAAAAAAATCGAGATAATAATCCCAAAAGGAACATTAGAAACAACTAAAATAAAAATAAACAACAAAGGGCCTATTAATCCAATTTCTGGAATAAAAGGAAACTTAATAGTCAAATTTACTATATCAAGCTATAAAAAATTTAAATTGAATGGAAAAAACCTAGAAACAACACTAGAGGTTTATCCATGGGAAATGGCTTTAGGTTGCGAAAAACTATTTGAAACAATTGAGGGCAAAAAAATAAAACTTAAAATTCCTTCAGATGCAAAAAATGGAGAAATTCTAAACTTAAAAGAACTCGGAATGCCTATAATTGGAAGCAGTGCAAAAGGGGATCTTAAAGTCACCTTGATAGTAAAAATTCCAAAAATAATAAATAATGAAGTAAAAAATATTTATGAAAGATTAAAAGAGATATATGGCTAAAGTGTTTCTGAAAATAAATGATAAAAATTTTTCAAGTTCGCCTCCCAGCCAGACCTATATTCATTAAATTTATTTATCTTAGATTCATATTCTTTGATTCCATCCTCAATATTATCAAAATTTTTAACAATATCCACTGAAAATTGAAAAACATCGCCTTGTCGGGGAGCAAGAGTAAAAAAGGCAAATTTCCAATTTCCAGAATTTATAGTAGATACAATCCTTTTTTGAAAAACATAATCGGAGATTAAAACAAATTTTTGAAACTCCTTCCTTCGTAAATAAATAAGCTCATTCCACTCATTAAAAATAGCATCTGGTAATTCGTTTAAACCGATTTCAATTATATTATTAATAGATAGAAGAATTTGTAAAATTTCCAATAAATTCAAATAATAGCTATCAAAGCATTGAATTGTAATCTCAAGCAAAGCAATTTTTATAAGCAATTTAGAAATGTCCAGACTATGATCTTTCATGATTTTATCAATTCTATCTTTTGTATGATCTATGATAAATTTTTTATGAGTTTCTTTGATATTGTTACTTTTTTTAATTTGCTCTACTTTTTCATAGTAATCATTAATTTCTTTATTAATTACATCTAAATTATTACTATTAGCTTCATTGGAAAAAAAGTCCAACGAATTACTGAGCCGAACTAAAAATTCTTCTTGAATAAAGAATGTAGCAATTCTTATACAAGAAAATGGGGCTTTGCTCTTTTTTTCAAAATTTTCAATTTTTTGCTTAAGATCCACTCTAAAATTTAAATATTTAAGTTTATCTAAAAATTTATTAAAATGGGAAACATCTTCTAATAATTCATTCTCTTGAATGTTTAAAAATTCTGAATGGGGATGATACTTCCTTATCAAATTTTTAATAATAACCAAAGTATCCAAAAAAATAGCTTTATTAGCGTCCCAAGATTTACTTATGCTAGGATTAAAATCTTTATAAATTTTATCTAAAAACACAAGTTTATCTTTAAGCAAATTAGCATCATTAATAAGGCTTGACTGCTCTCGATAAGAATAATAATTTATTAAACTATACCTAAAAATACTAAAATTAAGATATTTTTGAAAATCAAAAAATCTATAAAATCCTAATGAACCAAAATCAAAAAACTTCATGCCACAATATCATCTTATTTAAAAATTTACTTTATCTTTTTATACAGATTTAAAAGTATTGGAGACGCTATGAACACAGAGGAATAAGTTCCAACAATTACCCCCACCATAAATACCAAAGAAAAATCTTTTATAGGCCCCTCGGTAAACACATAAATAGAAAATACTGCAACAAATGTTGTAACTGACGTCAAAACAGTTCTTGATAAAGTTTGACTTATGCTTAGATTTAATATATTCAAAAATGTGTTATCGGTTAATCGTTTAACATTATCTCTAATTCTATCAAAAATGATTATTGTGTCGTTCAAAGAATATCCAATAATGGTTAGTATTGCCACAATAATATAGCTATTAATCTCTATTCTAAATACCCCTAAAAAAGCAACTATAAAAAATATATCATGAAATGTTGTAAGTATGGAAGCAATAGCATAACTTAGTTTGAATCTTAAAGCTACATAAATCAAAATTAGGGTAAATGTTCCTAATACCAAAAATATTGACCTACTTCTCAAAGTAGAAGAAAAACTTGAATCAATAAAATAAGAGTCTAAAACTTCAACATCGGCATCAAATGTTTTTCTAAGTTCATCTATTATTGTTTTTTGAACTTCTGTTTTAAAAGCATAATCAATGATATCTGACTTTACCATAATAGAGAATTCACTTTTATTATTATTTGGTGAAAAAATACTATTAACATCTAAAGCTTTATAAATCGGAGATAATATTCTTTTAATTTCATTTTCTTTGATATCTGATTTTTCTATTGAAAGATTAATACTAACTCTAGAAGAAAAATCTATTCCCCAATTGTATCCACCATGATAAAAAAAAGTATAAATAAGGCCGATCAAGGTCAAAACAACACTAACAATTAAAACATTACTTCCATATTTTGAAAAATTAATTATTCTTTGCATATTTTGAACTCCAAGATATACTTACAAATTTGCTTTTTCTAACAGACATGATAAATTCCAAAATAAATCTTGAAAAAATCAAACTACTAAAAAGAGATGACACAATTCCAACAGAAAGAGACCATGCAAAACCTTGGATAACCCCTGTCCCAAGAAGAGTTAAAAAAAGCACCGCAATAAATGTCGTTATATTTGCATCCATAATAGATAAAAAGGCTTTTTTAAAACCATCTTCAAAGGCTTTTTCAAATTTTCTACCTTCTCTAATCTCTTCTTTAATTCTCTCATAAATAACTATATTTATATCCACAGCCATACCCATTGTCAAAATAAGACCTGCAATACTTGTTAAAGTTAAAGTAAAATTAAAGGCCGACAATATTGCTAAAATTAAAAATACATTATAAATAACAAGTGAAAATCCAGCTACAAAGCCACTCAAACAATAATAAAAGCACATAAACAAAAAAACTAAACAAAGGGCAAGCAAAGAAGCTTTAATGCCAAGATCAATGGTCCTAGCACCAAGAGTTGGTCCTATTATCCTCAAATCATCTATTTTAATCTCAACTGGAAAAGCTGCGGTTTTAAACACTAAAGCAAGATCCAAAGCCTCTTTTTTATCAAAAGAGTCACCTTGAATTGAAACATTGCCACCAGTAATAGCATACCCAATACCCGCCACAGATTTAATTTTACCTTCCATAACAACGGCCAAAGACTTTCCAACATTTTTTTGAGTAAACTTAAAAAATTTTTCACTTCCATCAACATCAAGGTTAAAAGCAACAATATCTCGACCTGTTCTGGGGTCATTAGAGACTCCAGCATCTTTAATGTGCGCACCATCAAATGAATTTTCAGGACTTGCATCAACTACATAATAACGAACTGATGACTCATCATCTACACCATAAGAATCTTTAACATACCAAGGAAAAATTTGCTTATTATCCGGAAGGTTCATATTTGTCTGAATTTCAGAAATAGAAAAAAGAGAACCCGCTTCTAATATATTTTTATGTAAAAGAGATGTTAACTCGTCATCAACCACATAAAAAGTCAAATTGCCTTTTCCGCTCAAAAGAGTACTTACCCTACTTTCATCTCTTTCTCCAGGAATATCTAAGAAAATTTTATTCCCCCCAGCTTCTCTTACAATTTTAGGCTCTGTAAGCCCAAATCTATCTACCCTGTCTTTGAGAATTTGCATTATACGATAAATAGCATCTTCTCTCTCAGCAAAGGTCATAGAACGACCCAATTTTTTTTCAACACTTGAATAATCAAGAGAAATAGTAACACTCATCCCTCCAGACAAATCAAGCCCAAGGTGTATTATTCTACTTTTACTATTTTTTATGTTCTCATAATATCTATAAATCTCTAAGCTTACTTCTCCCATGTCCGAATCGGTCAAAAATCCTTCACGCAAAGATTTGGCAGTAAAAGAATTCGGCGGGGTTTTCATTGAAGACCTATAATTATTTTTTGCTATCGGAATTAAATAAGACAGACTAGGCGGAATACTACTATTGGGATCTTTATTATACAAATCCTTAAGCTGGCTAAGATCATTTAAAGCTTTTTCCTTTGAATAATCCCTTAAAGCCTCTTGCGAATATGAACTTATTCTTTTGTCCTCAGCGCTCATCAAAAAATACCACTTTAAAGTCGGAAATATTAAAAGACACGCAAAAGACGTTACCAACAATATCAATACAAGCTTAGATCCTTTTTTCATTATACAAATCCTTAAAATTTTTAACAAATACCATTATTAGTTACCGGTTTTAATTTTACCTTAAATTATAATACCTTTTTAACTTCATTTTTTTCAGATAAAACTTTATCAATAGAGTTTTTCATAAATACTGCTTCAATATTTGGATTTAATTCCAAAACAACATCCGTATCACCTAGTTTTTTTACAACTCCAAAAATTCCGCCTA
Organism: Borreliella sinica; assembly: GCF_033969665.2. GTDB lineage: Bacteria > Spirochaetota > Spirochaetia > Borreliales > Borreliaceae > Borreliella > Borreliella sinica. Next base: position 213,008 of record NZ_CP135180.1, read on the forward strand.
TTGTTAATACCTTATCGCCTTTTTTTAAATTTTTTATCATTTCTTTTTTATTCTTTTCTTCCTTACGCTGAGGAGATATTACCAAAAACCAAAATATAGCAATAACAGGCACAAAAACTAACAAACTTCGGAAAAAGCTACTATTGCCGCTAAATTCTTGCAATAAAAACACAAAACCCCCTTTACTATACATATATAACTTTTATCTTATTAATATTATCGGGATAAACTACTCCAAACAAAAGCTTAAAGTCGTCTTTTTTGGTATAATTAGAATTACTTATTTTATTATACTCTTCAATTAAATAATTAATAAGAGCGTCATCATTTCTAAAAAGAGCTTTACTAAAGGCACTTCTATAAAGCCCAAGTTCAAAAAGATCCTTAACGCTTTTACCTTTGTTTTCTCTTAAAAGCTGCCTATCTACTATTGCTTTTGAACAATCATAACCTATACAAAAAACAAATTCATCCTCACTCAAAATAATTCCCTTGAATAATAATATTCCACCGGCAAAAACACAAGTTAGCCGGTGAAACTTTAATTTACATCATTCCCATTCCTGGGTCCATAGGATAACCACTGCCACCAGAAGTATTTTTCTCCTCCTTAATATCAGTGATTGCACATTCTGTTGTTAATAAAAGTCCAGCAATTGAAGCAGCGTTTTGAAGAGCACTTCTTGTAACCTTAGCAGGATCAATTATTCCACTCTCAATCATATTTACCCACTTGAAGCTAGAAGCATCAAACCCGAGTCCTTTTTTCTCAGTTTTAATTTGGTGAATATAAATAGATCCTTCAAAACCAGCATTTGAAATAATTTGTCTCATCGGCTCTTCAAGACTTCTTTTTACAATCTCAAAACCTTGCTTTTCCTCATAACTTAATTTGCTTGTATCTATTGTATCCAGATACATGGCAACCTCAATAAGGGTTGATCCACCACCAGGTACAACACCCTCTTCAACAGCAGCACGAGTTGCAGAAAGAGCATCTTCGACTCTATGCTTTTTCTCCTTAAGCTCTACTTCAGTAACAGCTCCAACATTAATAACAGCAACTCCGCCAACAAGCTTTGCAAGGCGCTCTTGAAGTTTTTCTTTATCATATTCAGATGTTGAATCTTCAATTTGTTTTTTAATAAGCTCTGAACGCTCTTTTATTTGTTCTTTATTGCCAGTATTAATAATAGTAGTATTGTCTTTATCAACCTTAATAGTTTTAGCCTGTCCGAGTTGCTCAATCTCAACTGACTCAAGAGTAAGGCCTAGCTCCTCACTGATCAAAACTCCCCCGGTAAGCACTGCAATATCTTCAAGCATAGCTTTTCGTCTATCACCAAAACCAGGCGATTTGATTGCACAAACCTTTAAAGCGCCTCTAACGCTGTTTAAAACAAGAGCAGCTAGAGCATCTCCTTCAATGTCCTCAGCAATAATTAATAAAGGCTTGTTTGTCCCCAAAACCTTCTCAAGAACTGGTAAAAGTTCTTTGATAGAACTAATCTTCTTTTCATATATTAATATGAAAGCATCATCAAAACTAACACTCATATTCTCTTTATTAGTAGAAAAATAAGGAGAAAGATATCCTCTATCAAATTGCATACCCTCAACATAAGAAATCGTAGTATCAAAGGTTTTTGATTCTTCAACTGTTATAACCCCATCTTTTCCAACTTTATCCATTGCCTCAGCAATTTTTTCACCTATATAACTGTCATTATTAGCAGAAATTGAAGCTACTTGTGCAATTTCTTCCTTTGTTGTAATCTTCTTTGCAGACTGACGAATTTTCTCAGCAGCCAAATTCACAGCATGATCTATTCCCTTTTTTATTCCAATAGGATTAATCCCTGAAGATACATTCTTAAGACCTTCTCTTGCAATAGCATAAGCAAGAACAGTCGCAGTTGTTGTTCCATCGCCAGCAACATCATTTGTTTTAATAGCAACTTCCTTTAAAAGCTGCGCTCCCATGTTTTCAAACGGATTTTCAAGCTCAATCTCACGAGCAACGCTAACTCCATCCTTTGTAACTGTTGGAGAACCGAACTTTTTATCAATAAGAACATTTCTCCCCTTTGGCCCAAGAGTTACTTTTACAGCATTGGATAATTTTTCAACGCCACTAAGTAAGCTTTTTCTAGCATCTTCATTAAAATATATGTCTTTAGCCATAAAAATTTTACCCCTTTTTATACATAAAATAATTTATATTTAACAATATAAGATTAACATAAACTTAATACATTCGCTATAGCGTATTGATTTCATATATCAAAAAATACAAAATATACAAAACCACCACAAATTTTTATTATATAATATAAATGTTGACTAATCTTTATATCATAAAGACAAAAAATTTATGTTTAGAAAACTAAAAAAAGCAAAAACTTATATTATTATTATTTCAATAACTAAATTTTCAGAAGATAACCTGTTATCAATAATATCAAACATAAAATATTTAATTGAACACAAGCAGCTGGCTTACAAAATACATTGGACATTTCCAATATACTTTTTTGAAATTCTAAGAGAACATGAAGAATTAAATAAATGGCTATTTGAAAGATTTAAAACAAATAAAGATATATATATTCCTGGGACTTATAGCGGAAGTCCTCATGAATACATGCTGCACGATGAAATACATTTAGATTTATATTGGGCACTAAAAAATCCATTTAAAAGTGGATATAAAGACATATTTCAAAATACCCCTATTATGCTTTATATATACAACATAGAAAAGTTTAGGAAAAAAGTGACCGAGCTTTACAGAAAACTTAATTTCAATTATACAGAAGGAACAAGACAGAGTAAAAACAATAAAACTTACTTAATTTTTTATAAAAATAACTGTCAATATTTATATGAGGTCCAAAAAATAGATGCTCCAGCAAGCAATGTAGAAACTCTTATTTATTTTTATGAAATCAAAGAAACTTATGAGAATCAAGAATTAAAAAATTTTTTACTTTACTTAAAATCCTTGGAAAATAACTTACATAGTATAAAAATACAAAATTTAGAAGGTTCTAAGCTGACTACCGAACTATTAGAAATTCCAAAATTCAACTCCCTTAAAGAGCAAGAGCCAATAATAAATTTTCAAAACAAAAGATTAAAAGATTACCAAATTAATGAAAAAAGCCTAAGAGAATTTTTAATAAATAAACAGCAAGAAGAAATTGTCAAAAATTCAGAATCAATTATGTCTAAGAATTTGGAATACAATATGGAAGGAAACTTCACACTATCTCACGATCAATATAATATCAAATTCGAAAATGGAAAATTAAATAAAATAAAATTTAAAGATAAAAAAGTTGAATTTCTAAACACATCTAGAACCTACTTTAAAATTTCATCTAAAAAAGAATTAATAAGAGAAGCATCTATTGAAAGTTCATTTTCTTTCTCAAATGAAAAAATTTTGGGAATAAAGCAATATTTAGCTTTTAACTCTGGTAAAAAATCAACAATTGATTATTTTATAGATGAGACTATCTCTAGCTTCTTTGTATCTATTAAAATAAAATGGCCTTCTAAAGTTAACCTAGATAAAAAAATATTAAAAAAATGCAATCCTGATTATCTTCTTGAATATTCAGCCCTTGAAATACCTGTTTTTGAAATTGCAAAAGGCACTAATTTAAAAATAACAGCAAAATACAGTGATCTTGATACTTATGAAAAAATAATAATAACTAAAAACAATTCCAAAGGCTACATTAACGGTACAGAATTTTTGATATCTAAAGGAAATGATAAAAATAGCAATTTTTTTATAAGCTTTTTAAATGTTGAAAAACAAATCATTCATACAATTAATTATAAAATTGAAAAAATAAATTCTAAAAAATGGTTAATTTTAAACATAGGGGGTTCTTACAACACAGTCAAGATCCAAGATGTAATAAATTATTCTCAAACACTAAATTTGATGATACTACCATTAAATAATAATTTTGATAACAAAATAAAACTGAATTCAAAAATAAAAAATTTAATTTTTTATACTAGTATAAAAAAATACGAAATATAAAAAAATATTAAAATAAATAAATAATAAGTAGTAAAATATAATTAACTGGGTATAAAATTATCCTAAGAAAAAATAAAAAGTATTTAATCTTTAATTTAAACAAAAAAGGTATAATATGAATGATAACATAATGGACGTCCACTCCGCATTGGAAAAAGTCGGTATTACAAATGATCCTATTTTATTAAAAAATTTAACATCGGAATTGGGGATGAAAGCATCCCATTCGAGAAACAGAATCATTCTCTATATAGCATCAAACCCAAGAGAATACTTTACAGCAAAAGAAGTTTATAACAAGCTTATAAAAGAAATTCCAAGCCTATCAAAAGCAACAGTATATAACACATTAAACATTCTAAAAGAAAGAAATATACTAAAAGATATAAAAACTACTGATCAAAAAGAAACAAAATTTTATCTAAGCTTGGCTTCCACAATAGCTCACTTTAAATGTAATAAGTGCAATCAAGTTCATCCCATTCAACTTGACGATATTAAAGATATTTTGAAAGACAAACTTGGAGAAAACTGGGAAACAAAATCTATTGAAATAATCTACTCAGGGCATTGCAACAATTGCTACAAAAAAGATGCCCACAATAACAATGTATTAGCTAGCAAGGAAATCACTGTATGAACATCAAGAATATCATTTTTATAATTATATTCTTGCTACTATTAATACTAGTTAGTCCAAGGATAAAATTTAAAAATGAATTTTCAAAAAAACCAATTCCCAAAAATATCAAAGAAATTGACAATTATCTATTAAAAGAAGAATTACATTTTAATTTAGAAAAAAATACACAAAAGGAAATTATCTGGTATAAAGAAGCACAAAAAACAAAATATTCTGTGGTATATATTCATGGATTTGGAGCATCAAAAAATGAAATTTATCCGGTTCCAAATAATATTGCAAAAGCTCTTAATGCAAATATCTTTTTTACAAGGTTGAAAGGACACGGAATTAACAATAAAAATGCATTTCGGGGAATAACTACCCAAGATTGGCTAAGAGACATTGATGAGGCTATTAAAATTGGCAAACTGATAGGTGATAAATTAATATTAATTGGCACCTCTAATGGGGGTGCTGCCTGCATCTGGGCTTTAGCAAACTATCCGGACGAAATAAACTCAGCAGCATTAATTTCTCCTAATTTGTTTCCTTATGACAAGAGAACAAATATGGTTTACTATCCTTGGGGAAAGCAAATTGCATATCTTATAACAGGTGGTTACAATAAATTCGAAACAAAAGAAGGTAAGAGAAAAGAACACAAAACTATAAAAAGCCACTCTTCAAAAGTACAACACGTAGACGCAATTATTGCAATGATGGGCCTTGTAAAATTATTAAATTCATACAATTTTAATGAAATCAAAACACCTTTAATAATAACCCATACACCTAATGATCATACAGTAGACCCAATAAAAATAAACGAATTCATAAAAAATTATGGGGGTGAAAAAAAAGATATTCCCATTATACTTCTTGAAAATTCACACGCGCACGTACCCATTGGAAATCAAAGCTACAAAAGCGCTCAAAACACATCTTACTTCACAAAGTATACAGTTGATTTCATAAACAAGACAAATAAATAATAGCCCTAAGGCTATTATTTATTAAAAAATTAATCATCTAGTAATTCTTCTATTTCATTCTTAAGAACGTTAACGCCTGGCCCGTAAACCACCTGAACTCCATTACCCTTAATAATCACTCCTTTAGAACCAGTTTTTTTCAAAATTTTTTCAGAAACTTTAAGAGCATCTTTTACTGTAACTCTCAACCTAGTAGCACAACAATCAAGTTCAACAATATTTGAAGCACCACCAAGACCAACAATAACCTTAGGAGCATAATTTTCTTCAAATTCACCACTCTTAAAATTTAGAGAATCTTCAGAGCTTAAGTTTTGCGTTCTACCAGGGGTTTTAAAATCAAACTTATTTATTAAAAATACAAAAGTAAAGTAATAAAGGAAAAACCAAACAATGCCCACAACCGGCACCAAAAGCCAATTGGTTCTTGAATTTCCCTGTAAAATACCAAAAAGAATAAAATCAATAAACCCTCCGGAAAACGTTTGCCCTATTGTAATTTGAAGAATATGTGACAACATAAAAGCAAATCCATCAAATGTAGCATGAACAACATAAAGAATGGGAGCCACAAAAAGAAAAGAAAATTCAAGGGGTTCTGTTATACCCGTTAAAAATGATGTTAAAGCTGAAGACATTAAAAGGCCAAAAATTTTTGCTCTCTCGTCGCGCTTTGCAGTGTAATATAGTGCAAGTGCAGCTCCGGGCAAACCAAACATCATGGTAATAAATCGTCCACTCATAAAACGACTAGTCCCAATGAAAAATCTACTTGTACCTTGAGTAGCAAGTTCTGCAAAGAAAATATTCTGAGTCCCTTCAATCAACTTTCCATCAATAACAACGGATCCCCCAAGACCTGTTGTCCAAAATGGTAAATAAAATATATGATGAAGTCCAAAAGGTCCAAGCATTCTTAAAAAAATTCCATAAATAAGCGTTCCAATATAACCGGTTGAATCTACCAAGCTCCCCACTTTATTAATTCCATTTTGTACAAATGGCCAAAAAATAAACATAATTACGGCAAGAAAAATACTAGAGAAAGAAACAACGATTGGTACAAATCTAGATCCCGAAAAAAATCCAATAACTTTGGGTAAATTTATCTTGTTGAATCTGGCATGAAGATAATAGGTCAAAATACCAACCACAACACCACCAAAAACCCCTGTTTCTAAAGTCTTGATTCCAAGAATTGAACCCACAGCACCACTGGAGAAAGACTCTGCACTACCTGACACATCAATTAAAACCCCAATAGTAGCATTCATTACAAGGTAGCCAATAAATGCCGCAATCCCAGATGTACCTTTATCTGACTTGGCAAGTCCAACAGCAACCCCAATAGAAAATATTGGCGCTAAATTTGAAAAAATAATAGAACCTGCTGCACTCATTATCTTAAAAACTGATTGCAAAAGATATATATCTAAAAAAGAATACGTCTTAACGGTTTCTGGATTAGAAAGAGAACCTCCAATTCCTAAAAGCAGCCCTGCTGCTGGTAAAATAGCAATGGGAAGCATAAACGAACGTCCAAATTTTTGAGCTTGTTCAAAAGCCTTTATCATAAAAAACCTCCTAAAATAAACAATAAATTAACTCTATAATGTTTAAAATTATCTTTTAACCTGATTTATTTTCTCTACAAATCTTTTAGTAATCTCAACGGGTCTTGTAATAGCTCCTCCCACAACTATTAAATCAACCCCCATTTCAAAACATTTTTGAGCCTTTAAAGGGGTATCTATTTTTCCTTCTACTATTAAAGTAGCTTTTAAATTAGAATTAATCAAAGTTTTTAAAAAATTAAAATCATTGTCTGCAATATCAAAACCATTGGTACTTTTTGTATAGCCATACAAAGTTGTCCCAATAAAATCAAAACCCAATTTATCAGCATTAATAGCCTCATCTAAAGAAGAAATATCTGCCATCAAACACTGCTTTGGATATTTCTTTTTAATATTTTTAAAAAAATCATCAAGCATTACACCATCAGGTCTATTTCTAAAAGTGGCATCAAGGGCAATTATATCTATCCCTTCATCGTAAAGCTCATCAATCTCCTTCATGGTGGGAGTAATAAACACATCGCAATTATTATATTCTTTTTTAATAATGCCTATTATTGGTAAATCAACTTCCAACTTAATCTGACTAATATCATCAACTCCATTGGCTCTTATTCCAACAGCTCCACCTATTTTAGCTGCTAAAGCCATCTTAGACATAATAAAACTGCTATGTAAAGGTTCGTTTTCAAGAGCCTGACAAGATACTATCAATCCTCTTTTAATTTTTGTAGTAATAATCAAACCTCCTATAAAATTTATTTGTTTTAAAAAATACAAAAACTCAAATACAGATTATATTTTTTTTTAAAAAAAAACAATTCTTTTAAAGAAAATTAACATACACTAGCAATACAAAAAACAAAAATAATTCATTATTCAACACACATAAAGCTATAATTTAAGAATGATAAATAAAATTAACTGGTTTCCCGGTCACATGAAAAGAGCTTTGGATCTAATAAAGAATAATTTACAAAAAACTAATATTGTATTAGAAATACTTGATGCCAGAGCTCCATTTAGTAGCAAAAATCCATTAACTGAAAAAATTATTAAAAATAAAACCAAAATAATTCTTTTACACAAATCCGACATTGCTCAAATAACTGAAATTATAAAATGGAAAAAATATTTTGAAAATCTTGGCAATACCGTAATAATAAGCAATATTTACAAAAAAGGCATGCGCAAGCAAATAATTGATAATATTAAAAAATTAGTCATTGTTAAAAAGATAAAAAACTATAAAGAAAAAATAAAGGTTTTGATTATTGGGGTCCCAAATGTTGGAAAATCCTCAATAATAAATCTATTATCCGGTAGAAAAAGTGCAAAAGTTGCCAACAAGCCTGGATATACTAAGAATATACAAATAATAAAAATAAATGAAGAAATCAATCTTTTTGATATGCCAGGAATTTTATGGCACAATCTAGTAGACCAATCGATTGCAAAAAAACTTGCAATATTGGATATGATCAAAAATGAAATAGTAGACAATATAGACCTTGCACTATATTTACTTGAAATAATGGACCAAAATAACAAAAATATTTTACTAAAAAAATACGAAATATATCATACAAATACGCTTGACATTCTACAAAATTTCGCAAAAGCAAGAAAAATAGTTCACAAAAAAAATGAACTTAACCTTGAGAAAGCATCAAAAATATTAATTAAAGAATTCAGAGAAGGTAAATTTGGAAAAGTAATCCTTGACAAGAACTATAATGCCTTTTAAAAAAGGCATTTACATAAATAATAATATTAAGTATAATCTTGATTTGTATTAATACCGCCATAAGGAGGTTGGAATTAGTTGGATAATTGCATCCTAGAGATTAAAAATTTAAGTCATTATTATGATAACAATGAAAATAAAACTTTAGACAACATAAATTTAAAGATCAAAAAAAATGAGTTTATTACACTATTAGGTCCGTCTGGATGTGGAAAGACAACATTAATAAAAATATTGGGTGGTTTTTTAAGTCAAAAAAATGGAGAAATTTACTTCTTTTCTGAGGAAATATCTAAAACCAGCCCAAATAAAAGAGAAATTAATACTGTATTTCAAAATTATGCACTTTTCCCACATATGAATGTTTTTGATAATATTTCGTTTGGACTTAGAATGAAAAAAACACCAAAAGATACAATAAAGGAAAAAGTAAAAACGTCTCTTTCATTGATAGGAATGCCAAAATATGCATACAGAAATATTAACGAACTATCAGGGGGGCAAAGACAAAGAGTTGCAATAGCAAGGGCAATAGTAATGGAACCTAAGCTTCTATTACTAGATGAACCACTTTCTGCTCTTGATTTAAAAATGCGACAAGAAATGCAAAGAGAATTAAAAAAAATACAACGCCAACTTGGAATCACATTTATATATGTTACTCATGATCAAGAAGAAGCATTGACAATGAGTGACAGAATTGTTGTAATGAATGAAGGAATAATTTTGCAAGTAGGAACACCTGAGGAAATTTACAATGAGCCTAAAACAAAATTCGTAGCCGATTTTATTGGAGAAAGTAATATTTTTGATGGAACATACAAAAAGGAGCTGGTCGTAAGTTTGCTAGGCCATGAATTTGAGTGCCTTGACAAAGGATTTGAAGCTGAAGAAGCAGTTGACCTTGTAATACGACCAGAAGATATAAAATTGCTTCCAAAAGGAAAAGGACATCTAAGCGGAACTATAATATCTGCAATTTTTCAAGGAGTTCATTACGAAATGACTCTAGAAATTCAAAAAACAAATTGGATAGTTCAAAGCACAAGACTTACAAAAGTTGGAGAAGAGGTTGACATATTTTTAGAACCTGATGATATTCATGTTATGCATAAGGAATAATGATTATGAAAAAATTGATATTAATCATGTACTCCATATTCCTATTAACATTTAGTATTCTTCCTTTACTAATAATTATATTGTTGGGATTTTTAAATGAAAACCATGAATTTACAATCTATAATTTTATCGGGCTTTTAACACCAAGTTATCTTAGTATCTTTTCAAGAAGTTTAAAACTAGCGACAATAGCAACAATTTTTTGCATTTTAATAGGCTATCCTGCCGCCTGGCTAATTTCATTATCAAAAAAAAGTGCTCAAAACAAATTAATAATAATGATAATACTTCCCATGTGGATAAATACATTGCTTAGAACTTATGCCTGGATGAGAATACTTGGAAAAAACGGCTTCATCAACAACTTATTAGAAAAGATCGGAATTGGAAATTTGGACCTTCTTTACAATGAACAAGCTGTCACAATGGGCATGGTATATAACTTTTTGCCTTTTATGATCTTGCCAATATATACAGGATTTTTAAAAATCAAATCAGAATATATTGAAGCAGCACAAGACCTTGGAGCAAGAATGTGGCAAACATTAATTTATATAAAAATACCTTTAACGCTCTCTTACCTGGCAACAGGAATAATTATGGTATTTATTCCTTCAATCACAGTATTTGTCATTTCAGATTTGTTAGGTGGTTCTAAACAAATTTTGATAGGAAATCTAATAAGCAAACAGTTTCTTTTCATGGAAGACTGGAATACTGGAGCTGCAATTTCATTTATTTTAATGTTAGTAATATTACTTTTTAATTTAATGATAATAAAATTAATGCGAAAAAATAATGGGGAATAAAATATGTTTAGAGCTTTTAAAAACATTTTCTTATTTCTAATACTCAGTTTTATTTACCTCCCAATAATAATCTTAATAATTTATTCCTTTAATTCCGGTGATAGCGGATTTATATGGCAAGGGTTTAGCCTAAAATGGTATAAAGAAATTTTTGCCTCAAGTCAAATCAAATCGGCAATACTTAACACCATTTTAATAGCTACAATCTCATCTTTAACCTCTGTTATTATTGGAATTATTGGTGCTTATGCAATCTATAAAACAAAAAATAAAAAATTAAAAACAATATTATTATCAGCAAACAAAATAACAATAATTAATCCTGACATTGTAACAGGAATAAGCTTAATGACATTTTATTCTGCAATAAAAATGCAATTGGGATTTTCTACAATGCTAATATCACATATAGTTTTTTCAACTCCATACGTAGTAATAATAATTTTGCCCAAATTGTATTCTCTTCCCAATAATATTATTGATGCCGCCAAAGATCTTGGGGCCTCAGAAGTTCAGATATTCTTCAATATAATTTATCCAGAAATAGTTGGAAGCATAGCGACTGGCGCTCTTATTGCCTTCACATTATCAATAGATGATTTTTTAATATCATTTTTCACCACTGGGCAAGGATTTAATAATTTAGCTATTCTAATAAACTCTCTAACAAAAAGGGGCATTAAACCCGTAATAAATGCTATTTCTGCTATATTGTTTTTTGCGATATTGAGTCTTTTGTTTATTATCAATAAATTTATAGGAATTAAAAAATTAACAACAGATGCTGAGCTTTAAAACCAAAAAGGGGTACTTATGAAAAAAATTTTTATATTAATAGCAATTCTTACAACTTTCGCTTGCGCTAAAAAAGATATAGTAACTTTAAACATATTTAATTGGGCAGAATATATTGATGAGAGCTTATTGGATCAATTTGAAAAAGAAAATAATGTAAAAATTAATTATGAAATCTTTCATAACAATGAAGAAATGATAGCCAAGTTTAACACTACAAAAAACTACTACGATATAATAGTTCCATCAGAATATTTAATCCAAGAATTAATCGATGAAGGCAAAATAACAAAATTAGATTACTCAAAATTACCAAATGTAACAAAAAATATTTCTCAAAATCTCACAAACCTAGAGCATGATCCTGGCAATCTTTATTCAGTACCGGCTTACTGGGGACTAATGGGAATACTTTACAATAAAACCAAAATAGACTTAAACGACATGCAAGGGTTTGATATACTATTTAATCAAAAATATAAAAAAGAAATTACAATGCTAGATTCTCCTAAAGACAATATTGGAGTTGCCCTAAAAAAACTTGGATACTCAATAAATGAGCAAAATACAGATAAAATCAAAGAAGCTGGGGAACTTTTAAAAATTCAAAATCCACTATTAATTGGATATTTCTCAGATGTGCCTGCAAAATCATTAATGCTAAATGGAGAAGCATCTATCCAGCTTACATGGAGTGGTGAAGCACAAAGCGCTATGCTAAAAGATAAAAACTTAGATTTCTATGCACCAGAAAACACTAATTTATGGATAGACGCGTTTGTAATTCCTATTGATGCTCCAAATAAAAACTTGGCTTACGAATTTATAAACTTTCTATACGAAAATGAACCATCTTACAAAAATTTCAAAGAAACTAGATATAATTCTCCAAATAAAAACATAATAACAAGAATAGAAGAAGAATCAAAAAATAATCCCGAAATGAAATTATATTTAGACGAAAAATTTCTACCAAAAGATTTTTCCAAATTTGAAATTTTTAAAAAAATACCTAAAAATATAAAAGAGGAAATGCTCAAAATATATTTAAATCTATCTTCTTAAATATTTATTAAATATTAATCTTATATCAAGTCCAATTATAGATAAAGCAATCAATAAGAGTAAAAATCCTTGATAAATTAAAAATGGAAAAAAATCAAAAGGAGAAAGCTTGCCTTTTGTAAAATCTACAAGGGCTATAACATGCATACTATGGGGCAAAATACTTAAAAAAAAGCATGAAGACATACAAAGTAAAGCTGCAATACGTTTTGAGTTTAAGTTATTCTTTTTGGTTATTGATTTTACAACAGAACCGCTCATTAAAATAGCAAGTCCATTATTTGCAAGAAACACAGTCAAAATGCCAACTAGAAACACAATTACAAATTCTGAGGTTCTTTTAGACTTTGACATTTTTTGCAATTTTAACAGTAACCAATCAAACCCTCCATACTTAATTGCCATATAAGAAATTCCACCTGTAAAAACAACAAGAATAAACATTTCTCCTAAGCCTAAAAATCCTTCATTGATTTTTTTAGCCAAAGATAAAAAAGTAATATCTGAGTAATAAATTCCAATAGCACTAGCAACAAAAATACCTAAAAACAATGCCAAAAATACATTAAATCCTGAAATTGCAACAACCATAACAAAAATATATGGAACGATTTTAAAAAAATTTACATCAATAGCCTCAATAATATAACCATTAGACTTGCTATAATAAGAACCTAAAAATGCAAAAACAATGCCTGCTAAAATTGCTGCTGGAAACGTATAAAAAGCTCCGTTTTTAAAAACGTCAACAACATTAACCTTTTGAGTATGACTTGAAATAATAGGAGTATCTGATATTAAAGACATATTGTCTCCAAATGCACCAGCACTAAGAATAGCACCAGCAACCAATGGGAGAGAAATGTTTACCTTATCTGCAAGTTCCAAAGCAATAGGAGCAACAGCAACAACAGTTCCCATAAAACTTCCAGTAGAAAAAGACAAAAAAAGGGTAATTAAAAAAATGCCACATACTAACAAATTTAATGGAACATATTTAAGACCAATATTTACTACAGCTTCAACGCTTCCTATTTCTTTGCAAACAGCAGAAAAAGCACCAGATAACATAAATATTAAAGATATAAAAATAACATCCTGTTGAGCACAACCTTCAATAAATTTATTCATTTTTGCCAAAAAAGATCCTCTAAAAAAAATAAATGATAAAACAATAGCAATAAACATGGCAAATATAGGTGGCATTTGATAAAATGCCCTTTCTACACCATTAAAATAAAGAACAAGTCCTGTGCCAATATAAATCCCTATAAAAAGAAAAAAAGGTGTAAGTCCCCAAAAATTTGGAACTATATCGGTCTCTCTTTTCAATTTCAAGCCTCCTGAATCATATAATACATTTAAAAATAATTTATTTTAAATAAAATTAATAAAAATTGAACAATGCAAATCTTAAAATTTTCAAAATTTTTATTTTTTAAAAAAATATAAAAAAAGCTTTCTTATATCAATTCCCAAAATAGATAGAATAACAAAAAACAATAAAAATCCAAAATAAACTAAAAATGGTAAAACGCTAATCGGAGACACAAGTCCATTAGAAAAGCCTACCAAAATAATCATTTGAGCTCCATAAGGAAGAATGCCTTGAAAAATACACGAGAACATATCTAAAATAGAAGCACTTCTTTGAAGGCTAATATTATTTTCAAAAGCTATCTTTTTTGCCACTTTACCACAAATAAGTATAGCAATTGTATTATTAGCAAGAAAAATGTCAACCATTGATACTAAAGCCCCAATAGAAAATTCAGCTGAACTTTTCCCTCTAATAAAAGATCTCAATTTAACAAGCAACCATTTTATGCCTCCACTATGTATCGCGGTAAAAGAAACTCCCCCTGTTAAAATTGAGAGAAAAATTAAATCTGCCATATTCAAAAACCCTTTATTAATGTTTTTCATTATATCTAGAAAATATAAATTACCATACAAAACACTAATAAAGCATACAGAAAAAATGCCCCAAAAAAGAACCAAAAAAACATTCATTCCGGCCAAAGAAAAAAATATAATTATTAAATAGGGCACGGTTTTCACCAAATCTATTGAACCTTCATCTAAAAAGTTGGAGGGGGTATTAATCAAATTCTCAGAAAGAAAGAAAAAAGAAAAAAAAGTTAATATAGCAGATGGAAAAGCATAAAAACTGCTGCTAATAAAAACATCCAAAATATTACTGCCTTGAGTTCTACTAGAAACAATTGTCGTATCTGATATTAAAGAAAGATTATCTCCAAACATAGCTCCACACATTACAGATGCTGCTATTAAATTCGGATTAATATTGCTTTTAAAAGCAATATTAAAAGCAATAGGAGCAATTGCAACAATAGATCCAACAGAAGTACCCGCAGAAAAAGAGAGAAAACAGGTTATAAAAAATATACCCGAAACAAGCCAATTAGAATTAATATATTTAATACCTAAATTTGCTACAGCTTCAACACAACCTATTTCACCGCAAAGAGAAGAGAAAGCCCCCGAAAGCATGAAAATAAGACACATTAGTATAATGTCGTACTGAGAAGCTCCTTTAATAAATATGTGAATTTTATCAGAAAATTTTCCTTTAAATATTAAAAAACAAACAATAGAGGCAAAAAACATTGCAACGCTAGCGGGCAGTTGATAAAAGGCCATTTCTACTCCAAGGGTTCCCAAATAAATTCCCGTGCCTAAATATATAATAATAAAAACAAAAAAGGGAACAAGCCCAAAAAAATTTGGTTTAACCCTTGCTTCAATATTTTCCATACATATCCTTTAAATATAAGCACTACATTGAAAAGCTTGCTTATATTTTTTAAATAATAACGCAAATTATTAACCGATGCATAAATTTACAATCAACTCAAGAGTAAAAATTCTTAATTCTTTTAAAACATTTAAAAAGAAAAGTAAAATTTATGAAAAATTTTACTACTAAGTTGCAAGAAATAAAATAATGCAGCGCTAAGCCATAATAGAGTAAGGATTAAAAATGAACAGAAATAAATTATACAAAATTTTTATCTCATTTATCTTTTAAAAAACTTGGAAAATTAAATTCTACGCCAAAAATGATCCTTTTCTAAAATAGAATCTATCTCTTTTGGCCCTTCAGAACCATAAAAATAATTACAAATTTCAACATCAGACCATTTATTTGCAATATCTGAAACAAATTCCCAAGAACTTTCAATCTCATCACTTGTAGCATACAAAGTGCCATCCCCTAAAAAAGCGTCTAACAATAAACGCTCATAAGCCTCATTAAACAATTTTTTAAACGTATCATGATATGAAAATTCCATATTAGCAGTTTGAATTTCATAATTATATCCAGGTTTTTTGGTATTGAATTTAATTTCAATCCCGTCTCTTGGCTGAATCCTAAATATTAAAGCATTGGAAAAATCAACAGAACTATTGTTAAAAAGAGTGAAGCTTGGTTTTTTAAATTGAATATATATTTCTGAAAATTTTCTAGCAAGACCTTTGCCAGTTCTCAGATAAAAAGGAACACCGGACCAACGCCAATTATTAATAAACACTTTCATAGCCAAATAAGTTTCGGTATTTGAATTTTCCAAAAATGCTGTTTCATCTTTATAACCTTTTTTAAAAACTCCTTGAACTTGTGAGCCTACATATTGCCCCTTAACAATACAATTCTTAATATCCTCTTTGCCAATTTTTCTCAAACTTTTTAAAACTTTTACTTTCTCATCATGAATAAACTCAGAATCAAATTTAATAGGGGATTCCATTGCAACAAGACTTAACAATTGTAAAATATGATTTTGAATCATATCCTTTAAAGCTCCAACAGAATCGTAATACTCAGCTCTTCCATCAAGACCTAATTCTTCAGCCACCGTAATCTGAACAAAATCTACATAACGATTATTCCAAATATTTTCAAAAATAGAATTGCCAAATCTAAATGTAAAAATATTTTGAACTGTCTCTTTGCCTAAATAGTGATCTATTCTGTAAATTTGATCTTCTCTGAAAGCAGAATAAAGCAAACTATTTAATTTTTTTGCCGACTCAAGACTAGAACCAAAAGGCTTCTCAAGAACTATTTTTGACAAATTTAATCTTTCATTTAAAAAAGTGCTTTTTAAATGATTAATTATTGGGCCATAAAATGCAGGAGACGTTGAGAGATAATATATTGTTTCTCGACCTTTATCTAACAATTCAAATAATTTAGCATAAGGCTCCTTTTCATTAAAATCACCAAATACATAAATAAAGAAATTTAAAAAAATTTCAATCAAAGAATCAGTCCCTTCCTGCCATAAAGAATCTTTAATATATGATCTAAATTCTTGATCTGTAAAAATTTTACGAGAAAAGCCAATAACCCTAAAATTGCTAATATATTTATTTTTAAACAAATTGAAAAGAGAAGGAATAAGTTTTTTTCTAGACAAATTCCCAGTAACTCCAAAAATTACAATATCAAAATTAGAAACACTTTTTTCTTTCATAGAACTTAGACTCAATCTGGTCAATTTATTATATGTTACAAAAATATATTCTTAAATGTTAGAAGATAAAAATTCAGCTCAAATCAAATATCATTTTTTTACAAACAAAACTAGTATATAATAAGGAGAATGAAAAATCTATCACTATTCACAGATTTTTATGAAATTTCAATGATGAATGCTTATTTTACAAAAGGTATTAATCCTAAAGCAAAATTTGAAGTATTTTTCAGGAAAACGCCTTTTAAAAATGGCTATATTATCTTAGCAGGAATGCATACATTAATTAATGAATTAAAAAATATCCGTTTCAATGAAAATGAGCTTAAATATTTAAAAAGCCTGAATATATTAGATGAACAATTTTTAAACTTTCTCAGAGAATTTAAACTAAATATAAAAATAAGCTCAGTAGAAGAAGGACGCCTGGTTTTTCCCTATACTCCAGTAGCTATAATTGAAGGGCGCTTAATAGAATTACTACTAATAGAAGGACTGGTTTTAAATATAATAAACTTTGAAAGTTTAATAGCAACAAAAACTGCCAGAATAAAAGAATCTGGTGCAAAAATTTTAGCAGAGCTTGGGCTAAGAAGGGCACAAGGAATAAACGGAGCACTTTCTGCTAGCAAAGCCGCCTACATAGGGGGGGCAGATTTTACAAGCAATATGCTTGCTGGATATAAATACAATATACCAATAACAGGGACAATGGCTCATAGTTGGGTAATGAGTTTTGAAAACGAAGAACAAGCATTCAGAGAATATGCAAAAACATACCCAAACAAAGTAAGCTTACTAATTGACACTTACGACACACTTAACAGTGGATTAAAAAATGCCATTAAAATATTTAAGGAATTAAAACAAGATAAAAAAAATAATTTTTCAATAAGAATTGACAGTGGAGACCTTGAATATCTAAGTAAAGCCGCAAGAAAAGAATTAAACTTAAATGGATTAAATGATGTAAAAATTATTGCATCCAATGAACTTGACGAAAATATTATTATGTACTTAAATTCAATAAATGCGCCAATCGATATTTGGGGCGTTGGAACAAATCTGGTTACCGCAAAAGGGGATCCAAATCTTTCAGGAGTATACAAAATGATCTCTATAGAAAAAAATGGGGAATTTATACCAAAAATAAAAATATCAAATAACACAGAAAAATCAACATTGCCTGCTCAAAAGGAAGTTGCAAGAATCTACTCAAACGGGCAAATGATTTTTGATTTTATATTTTTAAAAGAAGAAAAAGATCAAATCAAAAATCATCTGGATTCAAGAAAAGAATTTGTCATTTTCCATCCAATACAAGATAACGTTTTCAAAACCATCAAACAATATGACGATTTTGAATTTTTAATTCACACTGTCTTAGAAAATGGAAAACTTAGCAAGGGCTACGAATCTAATTTAAACAATATTAGAAATAAAGCCAAATTCGACTTAAGCAAGCTAGAACATACACACAGAAGAATAATTAATCCTCACGTATATAAAGTTAGCATCAGTAAAAACTTAAGAAAGTTGAAAAATAAGCTAATAAAAGATAATAAAAGTAATTAATTTGTGAATATATATAAAACTAACAAAGTAAATAACATTTACAATAAAATTAAAGAATTAACTCAAAACGACAATATCTTTAAAAAAGAAACACTTATTATAGTAAAAAATAATCTCTTAAAAGAAGAAATTAAAAAAACTATAGCAAACCTAAATGGGATTTCTTATAATCTAAATATTAAAAAAAATGCTATAAAAAACATATACGAAATTTCTTTAAAAGATGCCAATATAAAAAAATACATAGAAAAGAACACTTTTTCATTTTACCGGGAAACAGAAAAATTCATTTTGTATAACATATTAAAAACTGAAAAACTACAATACCTAAAAGATTTCAAATCAACAAAAAATAGATACTTTTTTGCATCAAAAATAATAGATTTATTCCAAAACTATTATTCAAAATTTTCAAAATTAATTGAAACCTGGGAAGAAGATGGGTTTCTATTCCAAGAAGAAAACTCAAAACCTTACGAGAATGTGCAAAAAGAACTATTCAAAAAACTCTTTGAAAAACAAAAAAATATTTTAAACTTACATAAAAAAATAATTCAAAAAAAACCAAGAAAAAATATAGAAATTGAAATTAAAAAAATAATATTTATTGGCAATAATAGAGAGATTGAGAAAAAAATTCTTAATTCTTTAGAAAAAATTTTTGATTTTGAAGTGCATGTGTTAATTTTCGAAGATTTATTCAACTATAAATCTTCTCTTGTTAAAGAATTGCTGTTAACAACATCAAAAATCGTCCCAATAAAATACCAGGCTTTAGAAAAAGTAGATATTGAATTATTTAAAGATAAAAACTTCTTAACAAGTATTAAAAACAATATCATAGCAAAAACTCCGATTTCAAAATTAGACGATAGCTTTAAAATAATAGAAGCTAAAAATCCTAAACGTGAAGTAGAAATTCTGGTAAATCAAATACTACATTCAATTCAAAAAAATAACCTGAAATTAAGCGAAATAGCAATAACTTGTTTGCAAGAAACATTTAATGAATATCTGCCACACATAGAAGAGTGTCTAAATAAATACGAAATTGAATATAGTGTTTTATGTTATAACAATTTGTCAAGAGGAGAAAGTATAATAGCTTTAAAAAGGCTAATGGATCTTTTTATATCAAAGACCGAAACAATTAGCAATTTCAGTAGGAAAGAAATATTTAATCTATTAAGCAATAACAAAGTAATGAAAAAATTTAATATATCAACATCTGAATTAAACTATTTAATAGAATTTAGCGACGCAATGAACATTAGTTTTGGCGCAAACAGCACTCACAAACAAAATCTACAGTATGATCAAAACTTTTTAAACTCCTGGGAAGACGGATTTAATCGATTTTTAATGTCTGAAATATTTGACGAAAAATACGAAGAAGAGGGTGAAAAAGAAAGCATAAAATTCCAAGATCAAGAATCAATAATAAAACTTATAACAATAGTAAAAAGTTTATACGAAGATATAAACTTTTTTAAAAATAAAACATATAAAGTACATGAATGGGCAGAAATAATAGAAATTTTTATTCAAAAATATATTGATCTTGAAGAATTGAATACAACTGATGAATATTTGCAAAATAAAATAAAATCTTTTAAAAATTTTCCCAAAGATTCTAATGACAATCTTTGCAAAAACTATTTAAAAGAAATCAATGAAATAAAAATTGAATTTTATCTTTTTAAGATTATGCTCGAAGAAAGTCTTGAAAAAGAAAAATATGGAGTAATGTATAAAAAAAATGGGATATTAATTGCCAATTACAAAGAAATAGAATATCTTCAAAAAAAAGAAATTCATTTTTTGGGATTTCAAAAATTCAACTCTAAAATAAATTATGATAATATGAATTTATTAAACGAATACTATGAACATGATAACATCGAAAAAGAAGCAATTGAAACTTTTTTTAATTTGATTTTTGCAACATCGGAAAAATTTTATCTTTACTACTCATTTCAGGATAATCTAAACTCAGAAATTAATATATCAAAAACAATAAACAAAATACTTAAACACATACAAAAGTACGAAAAAAATTTCCAAATAGAAAAACATCCAAATAAAAACCATGACATAGCATATTTTCAAGATATAAAAGAAAATTATTTAATAAATTATGATTTAGAAGCCTTTAATATCGCAAAAATACTACAAAATTCTAAGCCAATTGGGTTTAAGCAAAATAAAATTCAACTAGAAAGCCCAATTAAAATAAATTTATTTGAATTAAAAAACGCCCTTTCTAATCCTTACAAACATTTTTATGAAAAAACTTTAAACGTTAAAATACAAGATATAAGATTAGAAAATGAAATCAAAGAAAAACAAGAAGAGCAAATTTTTAATGTTGTTGAGATTGTTTACAAACTTATAAAAAATTCAACACTACTGCATGAATATATAATGATGGGAAAAGAATATTATGCAAATAAAGCAATAGAAATTATTAAAAACTACATTGAGCATGAAATACAGCAAGGCAATATTCCTTTCAACATAGATCAAAAAACAACCGTAAATGATATCTTAAGAAAAATAAATACATTAAAATTTAATGCTATTGAAAACTTAAAAAAGCTTTCAATAATGACAAAAGCCAAAATTAAATTTTGTCAAACAATAAAAGTAAATTTTCAAAAAAAAAATATAGAATTTGAATTACAAAAAGATATCGAGAATGTATATAAAATTGAAAACGATTATTTTTATTTAAATTTTGTAAAAAAAGACTATTGCAGCATTCCAGATAACATAAAAAATGAAATAGATCTATATATAACAGGGCTTTTAATAAAAAAAGAAATGCAAAACTTCAATTCATTAACCGAAATAAGAATTAATCTAGAAAACCTATCTGCAAAAACAACTACTTGCTATCACCACGAGGAAATAATAATTGAAGACATTGAAAATATACTTATGCAATTTGCATACATATCAAGTTATCCAACTCCAATTTACCAAAGCTCAATAATTAAAACTTTAATAAAAACAAATCAAAATAATTTTTCAAATTGTTTTAATAATTTTCTAAAAATGCAAATAAAAAATCCTTCCAAAGCTTATTTTACAAGCAAAGCACACGAAAAATTCTTAAAAACTAGCGAAATAACACTATGTGATTACTATAACAGATTTAAAGACACTCACGATTTCAAACTAGACAAAAATTTATTAATCTTGATAGAAAAATTTTATACTAAATTTGCAAGGACAAAAAATTAAAATTCATGAACAAAATCCTAGAAAAAATTCAAAATAACGAAACAGTATTAATAGAAGCATCAGCGGGCACCGGCAAAACTCACATACTTGAAAATATAGTTATAAATTTAATGAAGACAAAATTATACTGCATAAACGAAATTTTAGTATTAACTTTTACAAACAAAGCCACAGAAGAAATGCACACAAGAATACTAAAGGCAATTGAAAATGCTTACTTTAATTCCAAAACAAATGAAATTTTAAAAGAAGCTTATGAGCAATCAAAAAAACTCTTTATATCAACAATAAATAAATTCGCATTGCATGCCTTAAATAATTTTCAAATTGAAACAGAAAATTATTCCAAATATAATCCTAAAGAAAAATTTTCAAAAGAAATAGATGAAATAGTTTATGACTTTTTAAGAAAATCAGAAAGTTTGATTCAAGATCTTGATATTAAAGATTATGAACTTAAAGTATTTAAATCTGATGCTAAAAAAACAGAAGAAATTGTTTTAAAAATAAAAAAAGCTTACGAAAGAGATACAACTCAAGAACTCGGAGATTGGCTTAAAACTCAAACATTATTCGAAAAAATTCTTCTTAGAAAGGAAGAATTAATTGGAGATTACAACAAAATAATAGAAGAATTAGACAAAATGACATCAGATGAAATATTAAGCTTTTATAATAAACATATTCAAACTGGTAAGCTTGAAATAAAATATTCTAAAGAAAACAACATATTCAAAATAGCAGAAATATTATTAAAAAATAAATTTTTTTCAACTCTAATAGAAAAAGAAACCAAAAAAAATGCTAAATTATCACCTGAAGAGCTTAAAATTAAAAATGATTTAATCTATTTAGGAATCAATATTAATCATGAAAAATATAAATCAGAAGACAATAGAAATAAAAATAGAAATAATTTAAAGCAATATGTTATTTTAAAAGTTGAATACAAAATACTAAAGTATATAGAAAAAGAACTAGACAAAATTATTAAATCAACAAACACAATAGATCAAAATTACATAATCTCAAATTTAAAAAATTACTTAAAATCAGAAGATAAAAAACTTTTAAATGCAATAAAAAATCGATACAAAATCATTTTAATCGATGAGGCACAAGACTTAAGCTTAACACAAGTAGAAATATTTAAAATATTAAAAACAGCAGGAATAAAATTGGTTTTCATAGCTGACCCTAAGCAGATAATATATTCTTTTAGAAAAGCGGACATTGCATTTTATAATAAAGAGATAAAAAATAAAATTAACACAGATGCTAAAATTGTTCTAACAATAAATCACAGATCAAGTAAAAAACTCATCGAACCTTTAAATAAAATTTTCAACAATATATACAACAATGCAATAGTAGATGAAATTGGAAAAATTGAATTTACCAACTCACTTCCAAATCAAAAAAATGACAATAATAACATTTTAATCAACGGACAAGAGATAGAAGGAATCAATATAATAACCACAAATACCGAAAACGAAGAAGACATTTATCAAAAAACAGCATTAACAATAAAATATTTACTTACATATGGAACAATTGCCGAGAACAACAAGATTAGAAATATTGAAATGCAAGACATCAAAGTACTTTGTAGAGGAAAAAATGAAATAAATTTAATTGATCAAGCATTAAAAAAAGAACAAATCCAAACAAACAAAACCCCAGAAAAATTTTTAAAAACCAAAGAATTTAACGAAATTTTTTATATTCTTAGATGCCTAGATCGAAAACAAAGTTTTAAAACCTTAAATTATATTTTAAGCAGTAAAATATTAAATGTACCCTGGAATTTGCAAAGAATTTTAATCAAGCAAGACAAAATTCACCTTATAGAAGAATTTATTGAAAGTATAGCGGTTTTGCTTGAAAAAAATGAAATAACTTTAATAAATGCAATTAACAAAATAGCATTCGAAAAAAATTTGTGGATTAAAATTGCAAATAGCACTAAAGATCAAAAAATTATTGAATGGGCAAAAAATAAAATAAATTACAAAGGACTTCTTATTAAAGAGGGTAATCTTGAAAATTTAAAAACCTATGAAACAGCACTTGAGATCGTCTCTAAAATATATCATAAAGAACAAAACATACAATCTCTAATCTCTACTTTAGAAAATCTAATAATAAACGAAGAGTCTGAAGAAATAGAAAAAAGAATCGATAATATAAATAATGATAATGAATCTATAGAACTTATGACAATACACAAGTCAAAAGGGCTTAGTATGAATATCGTATTTTTAATAAATACATCTCCAATAGAAAATAGCAATGTTTTTTCAAAAAAAAATCATTTTTACAAATTTTATCAAGACGGAAAGATTGAATATGATTTTTTTAAATTGGAAGAAAACAAAAAATATGCACGGCTAAAAATACTAAGTGAAGAAAAAAATATATTTTACGTGGGAGCAACAAGAGCTAAATTTGCTCTTTTTATTACAAAAACAAATAGCATAACTAGCAAATTATTAGAAGTGGCCAAAATTTTTACTATTGACAATATCAAACACAACTTTAACATATACGAATTTATTAACCAAAAAAAAATCAATAAAAAAAAGAATAACACCAATGTAAATATAAAATTAATTCCACCAAAACCAATAATTAAAAAAATGTTTAAAAAAGAATATACATCTAGCTTTTCAAGCTTAACAGCACAAGCTCATCAAGCAACATTTTACGAAAATTATGATTTTAAAAATAACAACTACGAAAAAGAAACAGATCTTGACTACGACCCTACATTAGAAGAAGAAGCATTGCCTAAAGGAAAAGATATTGGAAACATTCTGCATGCCGCGATGGAGGAAATAATCTTTAGCACAGCAAAAGATACATTTGATAATTTTAAAAAAAATAACATTGAAATTATTGAAAAACAAATACAAAAAATTAACTCAAATCTCAATACAATAGAAATACAAACTTCATTAACTAAAATGATTTACAATATATTAATTTATAATATAAGAACAATTAATGCTCGTCTGTGTGATATTGAAGAATTGCAAAAAGAAATGGAATTTTTAATAAAAATAAATCCTAAATTCCAAAAACAAAAACATCTTTTTGAAAATCACTTTGAAGATCTTAACATAAAACTAAATGATGGATATTTAAAAGGAATAGTAGATCTCATATTTAAAGCTAATAATAAAATATATATCCTGGATTATAAAACAAACTATCTTGGAAAAAATAGAGATGATTATAATATAACAAATTTAGAAAATATAATAAAAAAAGAATATTATGATTTGCAATATAAAATATATGCACTTGGAATAAAAAAAATATTATTTAAAAACAAAAAAGAGTATAACCAAAAATTTGGTGGAATAATATATCTTTTTGCAAGAGCATTTAAAGACAATATTGAATGCTTACAACCAAAATTTGAAAATGGTATTTATTTTAATCTCCCAAAATTTAATGATGTGAATTTAGATGAAATTATCTTAGAATTAGGCATTAAAAGGCACTTATGAGAGATTTTTTAGTATTAAGAGAATTTTTTAAAAATAAAAATAAAAAATTCTTAACTCCAGAGCTTAAGATTTATGAAATAATTGAACTTTTAAATATCAACAAAAAAAATTGTTATAAAGCACAAACACTTGCAAGGTCCACAAACAATGAAAATATTTTAATATTTTTAATATTTTTATTTAACTATTTTGACAAAGGTCACTTAAGAGCCGATATAAATCTATTAGCAAAAGATATTCAAAATACAATAACATTTACAAAAGACAACCTCGAAAAAACCAACAAAGATTATAACAAATCAATAAAAATACTAAAAGGGTTAGAAACATTTGGGAGTTTAGAAACTATTCAGAACATAGTATCACTTTTAAAAAAAAGCAAAATATTAATGGAATTCAATAAACTTAAAATTACCACTCCCCTAATTCTAGAAAACAATATCCACATTTATACTCAAAAAAACTACAGAGAAGAAGAAGCGTTAATAAAGCAAATTATAAAAAGATTGGAAAACCATAAAAGTGAATTAAACGATAATGAAATACAAAACATAATTATAAATTTGAACACCAATAATTTAAATAAAGAGCAAATTGCATCGGTTAAAAAAGCATTAAAAAGCAACTTCTTTCTATTAAGCGGGGGCCCTGGAACAGGCAAAACCACAACTATTAATTATATCTTAAAAGCGATTAATAAAACAAAAAGCAAAAAACAAAAAAGATTAGTAGCAATTACAGCACCTACGGGAAAAGCTAGCTTAAGGCTACAAACAAGCATAGATCATTCATTTAAAAATTTAGAAATAGAATGCAATACGATTCAAAAACTATTGGGAATCAAATTCATAAACAAAAAAAACCTATATGATGAAGAAAATCAGCTAAATTTTGACGTAATAATAATTGATGAAGCTTCAATGGTAGATGCATATACTTTTTTAAAGTTATTAAAAGCAACGCCAATAACTACTAAATTAATAATGGTGGGAGACAAAAATCAACTCCCATCGGTAAATGAAGGAAACGTATATTCAAGTCTTCTAGGAATAGAAAAAATAAATACCGATAATGTAGAGGATCTTAAAGAAAATTTCAGGAGCAATAAAGAAATACACTTACTCTCAAAAGCCATATACAAAGAAGATAGTACCTTGATTTGCAAATATATTAATAATAATAATAAAAATATTCTATTAAAAGAAATAGAAAAAATAAACTTAAAAAAAGATCTAATAGAATATACAAACAATTTATATAGGGAAATACCCACTTTTAATCTTAAATTACTAAAAGAATCAAAAATTGAAACAATACTTGAAACTTTACTTGAAAATATAATTTTAAGTTCAAAAAATTTTGGAAAATTTGGAACTAAAACACTAAATGAAATAATAAAAACTTATCTAAAAAAGACCTATGGAAACTTTATTGGTCAAATAATAATGATAACTAAAACTGACTATAAAAATAAATTATTTAATGGAGAACGGGGTATCATTTTTAATGAAAATTCTAAATTTTATGCTTTATTCCAAAGAAAAAATGAAAACTATAAAAAAATAAATTTAAATTTACTAACAAATTATGAATTCAGCTTTGCCACAACAATACACAAAAGCCAAGGATCTGAATACAAGCATATAAAAGTAATATTAGAAAATAACCCCTTTTTAACAAAAGAACTTATGTATACTGCAATAACAAGGGCTAAAAACAGCTTAGAGATAATTTCCAATAAAGAGACTATTCTTAAGCTAAGCAAAAAATCCAGCAAAAGAGATTCAAAAATACTAGAATACTTAAACTCATTTAAAGAAATTGACAAATAAATCAAAAACTACTATAATCTTTAAAAAGAATGACTCTGGGGGCGTAGTTCAGATGGTTAGAACGCCTGCCTGTCACGCAGGAGGTCGCGGGTTCGAGACCCGTCGCTCCCGATAATAACTTTTATTATGTCAACAATTTTTCTTAGAGAATTTATCACTACTCTAGCTGGTTTTGAATAATAAGAAATTACAAATATCTAATTTAAAAGCTACAATTTAAGTAATTCAAAAAAATAAAACCTATAAGGAGAAGGTATAATGAATCTAAAAAAATTCTTATTTTTTACTGCTTTAGTATTGATTTCAACATCTGTTTTCGCACAAACCAGTACAATAATAAAAGAAAATATAATTCCAAATGAAAACTTAAGCCAATTTGGGGTTGAAGAAATCTGCCCAATATGTGGATATGTTAACTGCGTTTGCGACGAGAAAACTACAGGAATCGCCGCAAAAATAACCCAATCAAATACAACAGGCTCATTTATAAACATAGCTAAAATTGTATTCTTAGCAGTTGCAGGATTAGCATTAGCAAGAAATACATTGTATAAATCAAAATTAAAAATTTAAGCAAACTAAATACTGTAGCTTTTTAAAAGCTACAGTAAAGTTTCAAAATCAAATCTTCCACTCTACTTGATTTAAGAAGTACAAATGTCTTCAACTCTAACTTCAGAAAGCATCTTTTCAACATCTTGAAATTCACAAAGATTACCTTTTAATGCGGTAGCTGTGCCAGCCGCAACACCAAATTTAAATGAATCTTTCAAAGTATTTTTATTATCAAAAGCATACACAAATCCTGCAATTACAGAGTCTCCTGCCCCAATAGTGCTAACAGAATTAATCTTTGGAACAAAGGCTCTAAAAGTAGCATTTTTATTGCCAATAAAAATAGCTCCATTACTTCCCATGGAAATTATAATATTTTGAACTCCACTTTCTACAAGATTTTTCCCAATTTTAATCAATTCTTTTGTAGAATTGAATTTAGCATTAAAAAGATCCTCAAGTTCATAAATATTAGGCTTTATTAAAAAGGGATTTAATCTAAGAATTTTTTTTAAGGGCTTGCCACTAGTATCAATGATAAGCTTAACATTATTAGAAATACTATTAGATATTACATTGTATGCATTCTCACCAAGAGATGCGGGAACACTTCCCGACATCACCAATATACTATCATTTGTTAAACTTTTAAGCTTATCTTTTAAAAGTTCAAATTCATCCTCAGAAATATCTGGAGAATTGGCATTAATTTCTGTTTCTCTGCCATTTGCTATCATTTTGATATTTAATCTTGTATCATATTTTATTTTAATAAAATCGTTTTTTATGCCCTTAGAATCAAGAGAAAATTTTATATAATCACCTGTAAAACCTCCTAAAAATCCAAGAGCCGTACTTGGCTTTCCCAAATTCTTAAGAACAGTACTCACATTTATTCCCTTACCACCAGCAAAGAAATTGTTATTTAGAGCATAATTAAGACTTTCTTCCTGAAATTCTTTTAAAACTATTTTATAATCCACAGAAGGATTAAGTGTTAGAGTGTATATCAAGATAATCCCCTTTACTTTAATTGATAAAATCAATTAAATAAATGTAAAATTTAATAAATATATATACACTATATAATATATAAAGGTGATTATTATGCAAAATTTATTTTCTAAAAACCTGGTTGTTTTAAATTACAATGCAACTAGCAAAGAAGATGTAATTAAAAAAATGGCTAGTATGCTCAATGAAAATGGATACTTAAATGACATAGAAACATTTATAAAAGAAATTAAAAAAAGAGAAGAAATCAACGGTACAGGCATTGAAGAACATATCGCCATGCCCCATGCAAAAGGTGACTTCATTAAAAAACACGGAATTGCTATTTTAAGGGTTAATGGAAATGGATTTGATTTTGGTTCTTCTGATCAAAAACTTTCAAAATTGTTTTTCATGATGGCCCTTCCAGAAGAAACCTCTAGCAATGCCCACATAAAAGCTATATCATATCTAAGCAATACCTTTAGCAAAAACTTATTAAGACATGAACTTATGAACACAAACAATGCCGATAAATTTTTAGAAATAATTATGGGTCATGGCAATGTAAATGAATCTAATAATTTAAATACAAAAAAAGATTTCATTCTCGCAGTAACAGCATGTCCCGTAGGAATAGCTCATACTTATATGGCAGCAGAAAGCCTGAAAAAAGCGGCCTTAGAATTAAATATAAATATAAAAGTAGAAACAAATGGATCTAGTGGAACCGAAAACCCAATAACAGAAGAAGAAATTAAAAAAGCAAAGGGAATCATTATTGCATCTGGTAAGACTATTAATAAGGAAAGATTTAGCGGAAAACCTTTAATCGAAGTGGGCGTAAAAGATGGCATACATAAAGCAAAAGAGCTTATTCAAGCAATTCTTAAAAACGAGGCAAAAATTTACAACAAAATCAATACAAGCACAACCAGCGAAAAACTCCAACACAATCAAAAAATAGGAATTTATAAACACCTGATGAATGGAGTCTCATTTATGCTTCCATTTGTAGTATCAGGAGGAATAATAATAGCAATATCATTTATGTTTGGAATCAAAGCATTTGATATAAACGACCCGAGCTACAATAAAATAGCAGATATTCTAATGCAAATAGGCGGTGGAAGTGCATTTACTTTAATGATCCCAATACTTGCTGGATATATTTCATTTAGCATAGCAGAAAGACCAGGGCTTGCTCCTGGAATGATTACGGGGTTAATGATGAGCAATGGAAATGCGGGATTTTTGGGAGGCATCTTAGCGGGATTTATTTCAGGATACGTTACACTAATTGTAAAAAAAATATCTGACAAAATCATTCCTAGTAATTTAAAAGGAATAAATCCAGTACTAACTTATCCTTTTTTATCAGTTATAATTTCAGGAATCTTAATATATGTAATGCTTAGTCCAATATCTGTTATTAATGAATCAATAACAGACCTACTAAATAAACTTAGTGGAACCAATATGGCAATACTTGGGGCTTTACTCGGAGGAATGATGGCAATAGATATGGGGGGGCCTATAAATAAAGCTGCATACGCATTTGGAATCGCAATGATAACTGCAAAAAATTACATTCCTCATGCAAGTATAATGGCAGGGGGAATGGTACCACCCATAGGAATTGCCCTTGCTACAAGTTTATTTAAAAACAGGTTTTCAAAAGAAGAAAAAGAATCTGGAAAAGTTTGTTATTTTTTGGGAGCATGCTTTATTACAGAAGGAGTAATCCCATTCGCAGCAACAGATCCTTTAAGGGTAATACCTGCATGCATACTGGGCTCATCTATAGGAGGATTTATTTCTGCACTTTTTAAGGTAGAAGTTATAGCACCACATGGCGGTATATTCATTCTACCAATAGTAGTAAACCCATTAATGTGGATAATATCCATCTTAGCGGGTTCAATCATAACCGCTGTTTTAATAGGAATTTTTAAAAAAGAATATAATTCAAGAATATAAAAATATTTATATTCTTGAATTTCTGTCAATAAACTAATCTAAGTTTTATTGGTGTTTCAAGGCTCAATCCTTTAACCATGTCTATCTCAAAATTTAGTGTGTTTGAGTCAATCTGTTTGAATCCAATCTGTTCTTGAACATTCCTAGAAGTTCTAACTATAAGATTAAGCTTTGAATTGTCAATAAGTTCATTTGCTTTAGAAGTAAAATCCGATAAAAAATAAACCAAGACATCTTTATACTCTTTGGCAGACATTGGAATCTCATCCGATGGTAAAAGAGCAGCAAGTGCATCGCTAATATATTCTTTATTTTCATTAATATTCTTAGTAGCATTTTCCAAATTGATATTAAGTTCAATAATATTTTTACCATCTTTTTTTTCTATCTTAAGCACAGGCATATCAGATTTTGCCATATAATCACCTAAAACTTTAATTAAATTATCAAACTTAACAACTAAATTAATAGAATCTCCTTGGGTTTTAATACTCAAAAGCTTAAGTCCAAGCTTTTCTTCTTGATTTTGAAAGTATTTTTTTATTTCGTCTACAGGAAAAAGAGGTATATTTGCAACTTCACCCCCCACTAAAGTTGTTAAGAGCTCTTTTCTAATTTTTTCAAATTCCCTATTAACATTGACAAATATTGAAACAACACCACTAATATCATCTTTTAACTCAATTTCAACATTAGAACTACAAGCAAAAAAAATAAACAATAAGCTCCAACTGGCAAACCACTTTCTCATAACAAACTCCTAACTAATATACAGTTAAAGACTATTATAATAGAATATATAATTATAAAGCAATAAAATTAAAGGAGAACACCTATGGTGCACGATAAAACACTAGAACCAAAATTTTTTCAAAACCTACTAGATAACAGTCCTACTCCTTATCACTTGGTAAACTATATTGAAGAAAAATTAATAAATTATTTTAATGCAAAGCAATTAAAACTTGATGAAAAATGGAAAATTGAAACAGGATCGTATTATATAAAAAAAGAAGGAACTAGCCTTATTGCCTTTAATATCGATGTCAAAAAAAAATATGAACCATTTTTAATAGCAACAGCACATACAGACAGTCCGGGATTAAAATTAAAAATAGATGCAACAAAAAAAACAGGTGGGGTATTCTACAACCATATTGAAGTTTATGGTAGCCCAATAATTTCTACTTGGATTGACAGAGACTTAAGCTTAGCAGGAATTGTATATTTCAAAAAAAATGAAAATATTAATTCAAAACTAATCAATATTGAAAACATAGGAATTATTCCAAACCTTGCAATCCATTTAAACCGACAAATCAATGAAGGATTTGTATATAATACTCATGACAATTTAACAGTAATCAACAGTACCAAAAAAACAATAAAAGATAATATCTTAGAACAACTTGGAACAGAATATGAAAATTTTTTATCTTGTGATTTAATATTTACAGAATCACAAACTTCCAAAATAATAGGAACTGAGGGGGAATTTTTAGCTTCCAAAAATCTTGATAACAAATCGGGATGTCATGCAATAATGAACTCTTATATTCATACAAGCAATGATAATAATAAAATAGCTGTATTTTTTGATAATGAAGAAGTAGGATCTTTAACCTCAAGAGGAGCTAATTCCAATTTTTTATCAGAGGCTTTAGAAAGAATTGATCTTGCTCTTAACTTAACCCGAGAAGAACATTTAATAAAAACAAATAAATCATTCAATATATCAATTGATAGCGTTCACGGTATCCATCCAGGATATGCATTTAAACATGATCCAAACTATCAAGCAACTTTAAGTAAAGGTGTGGTTGTCAAAAATAGCGCCAATTTTAAATACGCAACAACTTCGACAGGATTTGCAAAATTGAAAAATTTGGCTATTAAAAATAATATTAAAATTCAAGAAATAATAATGAAAGCCAATGTTCCTTCAGGCACAACAATCGGTCCAATCGCAAATGCAAAAACAGGAATAGAAACTATTGACATTGGAACCCCAATGTGGGCAATGCACTCTCTACGAGAAACGGTATCAATAGTTGACCACATAGAAGCAATTAAATTGCTAAGGGCTTTCTTTGAAAAAGGAATTTAAAATTGGAAAAAATAAAAGAAATAATTGTGGTTGAGGGAAAAGATGACCTTAAAAGAATAAAAGAATCTTTTGACTGCACAGTAATAGAAACAAAAGGATTTGCTTTAAAAATTGAAACTATTAAATTGTTAAAAAAAGCCTTAAAATATAAAGGAATAATAATCTTAACAGACAGCGATAAATCTGGAAATATTATTAGACAAAAACTAGTCAAACATCTAGGGGAAAATAATAAAATCAAACATGCGCATCTTAATACTAAAGATACCGAGGTTGAATCGGTAAATAAAACAGAAATAATAAAAATACTTAAAAAGGTTGGAACCTTATTTAAAGATAATCAAAAAAATTTATTAACATTAAGTGATTTGTTAGAACTTGGTATAATAGGGGAAAACTCAAAAAAAAATAAACAAAAAATACAAAAGCGCCTTTGCTTGGGGCACGCAAACAGCAAAAAACTTTTAGAAAGACTTAATTATTTTAAAATAACAAAAACAGAGCTAAAAAAACAATTGGCTTTAAATTAACTCCCCCAGAAGGATTTGAACCTCCGACCTAGTGGTTAACAGCCACCCGCTCTACCACTGAGCTATAGGGGAAATTGAACACTAGAAACATTATCTTAAATTTAAAAATTTTTGTCAATTATTTTTTAATATTTTTAAAATTCCATTAGCAAGAATTTTGGAATCTTGATCTCTAAGCTTAGAAGATCTAATAGACCAAGCTTCCTCCGGAAATGCTAAATTTCTAACTTCTATTAAAAGTTTAGTCATTACTATATTGTTTCTCAAAACATGAAGGTTTTGACCCTTAATATAAAAACTTCTTTTCATTCCTTCTGTAATCTTTTCTGCTACAGACTTTGAATGAATATCATAATTTTTTTCGTCATCTTTTTGATAATAAAACCCCATACTTTTAGGTGATCCAACACTATTATCCGCATGCAAGCTAATAAAAACTACATCTTTATCTTTAATATTTTTATATTTACTAACAATGTTTTTAACAACAACCAATCTTTTTTTAAGACCCGATGGATTACCGCTTATCCAAGAATCAACAGTATCATTTTTATTTAAATCATAATCATTGTAAATTTCATTTTTAACATTAACAAAAGTATTATTAGCAAAAACACTATTCCTAATTAAATGATCGGGAGCTAAAACAGTAAGTTCAACATTGGCCCCCTCTTCTTTAAGGTATACATAAAGCCTTAAAGCAATATCATAAACATATTCATCTTCAACAACAAAAACTTCGTTTCCAAGACCATCCCTAGACTTAACAATAGCTCCAGGATCAAGCCCCCCATGACCAGGATCAAGAATTATTAACTTACCTTTAAGTCGTGATCCTTTATTCAATCTAGAATTTACCAACTTTTCAAAACTTTTAAAAAGTTGAGTCGCCTTTTTATAAGAATTTAAAGGAGAATGCCAATCTTCTGAATAAAATTCACTCGGCTGACTGATCTTTCTGGGTTTATACCAATAATAGAAATCGCCAACAACCTCAAATATTGGTATTTTGGAGTCTAGAATAACTAAAGAGCTGATGTCAAAAAGACCTTGGTTAGCAGTACTTTCAAAAGTATTTAAATTCAGCTTTTTGTTTTTATTTGAAGGAAGATTAACTATTGTTCTAACTTTATCAGAAGGATTGGAGCTAGAATCAACCTTATTTTTAACAATTAAATCGTTTTTGGATTTAATTGTAGAAGAATCAAATAAAAGTTTTTTATCAAAAATTTTCAATTTTTGATCGTGCATAATATTGTTGCTACTTAAATTATTCCAATTTTTAAGATCTTCAATTAAAACTCCATAATGCCTGGCAATACTATATAAAGTCTCACCTACGGTAACTGAATGATAAATAAACTGATTATCTGTTTTTTTATCAATTTTTGAATCTCTCTCAGCAGGCTTTTTTACATCATTATTTACAATCTTTAAAACATTTAACAATGAACCTGCTTTAAGATTAATAGCTCGATTGCCATTAAGAGTTACAAGATCCTTAGCAGTAATACCATAAATATAAGCTATTCTACCAAGAGTTTCACCTTTTTTAACATAATGAAAATTAACACTTCCAGTGGCTTTCTTTAAAAAAAGACGCTGACCAATCTTTAACTTATCATCATTTAGAAAATTAAATTTTAAAATATCCTTAGAACTAATATCAAAATCCTGAGAAAGCTTTGAAAGTGAATCGCCTTTCTTAACCACATAAGGTTTTAAAAAATCAGGTTCGCTTAATACAAGCTTCATTCCAACCTTAAGATCTTTAGAGCGCAAATCATTCCAAGCTATTATCTCTTCTTTACTTAGTCCAACAAGCTTTGAAACACTCTCAATAGTGTCACCATCTTTTGCAGTATAAATAATTATCCCTTTATTAGCAGATTTTAGAAAATTAAGAGAATGATTGACCTCACGAGTAATTTTTTGATCTAAATTAAAATCACTAGGAATAATTAATATTTGACCTACCCTAATATTATTAACATTAAGTTTATTAATCCTTTTAAGGTTGTTTATTGTAGTTTTATACTTAATTGCAATTGAAAAAAGAGTATCTCCCTTGACAACCCTATACTCAAAATCAGCATTAAGATTTATAGGATTTATTATTAAAAACCAAAATAAAATAAAAAGTTCTATAATTTGTAAAACACAAAAAGTTTTACTTTTCCTTAATGCCAGTATTTTGAACAATGTAGTCATAAATTATCCAATAATCATCGTATCTTTTGAAGAAAAAAGTATATCTTTTGGAAATATAAAAATGCCCATCGTCAAAATATAAATCAGCAATCACCTTGCCTGCAGTATCAGAATAAGTTGTCTCAATAATGGAAAATTCGTTTGGTGCTTTTGAAATATCTGAATTATTAGAATTCCATAAATATTCCTTATACTCTTCAACTACATTTTTATTATAAACAGATGATAACTTCTGCTTATAAAGGTATGCCTTACTTTTATCATTTAATAACAGGCCTTCGATATCAAGATATAAAAAGAATTTTTCTTTTTTTCCAAGCTGCAATGCTTTTAATAAATATTTGACAATCTCATCAGGAGATAGGTTTTTCTTTTTTAAGATATCCTGAATATCCTTATTTTCAGACAAATTAACAAGGTCTATATTAGATGGATTTTCATCAAAACTATCATTTAAAAAAAGCGTAATAATATTGGACTCTTTTCTCTTAGATGGGTCTGAAATGTCTGGGAAAAAAATACCCTTAACAAAATAAACTCCATCTTTACTAAATTTAACAAATTGATTTAAGTTAATAACCACGGAAAATTTTTCATTAGGTCTCAAGCTCATATTTCTAACAGGAATAGCAACATTTTTAGATCTCTTTTTAACGTATTCAATAGGTCTTTTAACTTTAATATTAGTGGTATCAGTAACATCAAAATCAAAGCCAAAAGAATTAATATCGCCTATTTCTAAAGTTAAAACACTATCAGACGCATTGCTAAGAGAAACTTCAATAAAAACATTACTATTGACACTATAAATAGATTGATTAAAAAACTTGATTTTAAAATCAAGGCCCTTATAACCATTTGCAAGTAAAACAAAAGAAATATTCGTAAAAAAGATACAAAAAAGCAATTTTCTAATTCTCATAAGCTCCCCTCAAAACCTAACCACATTATATATAAAGAAAGTAATAATACCTATAGTATATTATTATACTAAATTAATTAAACAAAAATTAAACAAAAAGGTAAAAAATGAATATAGATGAAGAACTAACAACAATATTGAAAAATAATTCCTATTTAAAAAAAATGAAAGAATTTTTAGAACAAAATACATTTTTTTCATTAATAGGATATGAAGGATTTTTCACAGCTTTTTTAATCAAAAAAATCAAAGAATATAGTAAAACCGGGAAAATAATATTAATAGTTAAAGACGAACATACATTAGATAAAATCAAAAATGATTTAAAAGTAATTACAAATCAAGTCTTTGAGCTTAACTATTTTAGTCCTCTTGTATACAAGGGTATTGGCTCAAAAAGCACAATCTTTAATGAAAGAATAAAATTCTTGATCAATTTTTATAAAAAAAATCCTGGAATATATATTACAGTCTTAAAATCATTGCTAAGTAAAATACCTGATAAAAATACACTATTTAAAAATATATGTAAAATTGAAAAAAATGCCAATATTAATATATGGGACATTGAAAAAATTTTTATAACATTAGGATATGAAAAAACACTCAAAGTAACAATTCCAGGAGAATTTGTAATAAAGGGAGAAATTATAGACCTATATCCTTTTGGAGAAGAAAGCCCAATAAAAATTGTACTAAAATCCGACAAAATAGAAGAAATAAGGCAATTCAATCCTTTAAGCCAATTAAAACATAATAATGAAATTTTAAGATTCCAAATTCTTCCAAAAAAAGAAATTATTTGGAACGATGAAGTTATTAACATCCTCAAAACAAAGATCAAATCTGAAGAATATAAAAAAATTCTTGAAGAGTTGGATTTTAAAAAAGAAACAAAAACAGAAGAAATGTTTTATCCACTAATAGCAAATACTTACTTAAGCGATGAGATTGAAAAATACACACCTATTGTAAATTTTGAAATTAACGATTTTGAAAAAGAAATTGAAAAAATACACCAAGAATATGGAAAGCTTCATAAAGAAGCAAAAGAAGCTGACAAAAATACAATTGATCCAA
Source organism: Borreliella sinica (assembly GCF_033969665.2). Classification (GTDB taxonomy): domain Bacteria; phylum Spirochaetota; class Spirochaetia; order Borreliales; family Borreliaceae; genus Borreliella; species Borreliella sinica. Next base: position 250,851 of record NZ_CP135180.1, read on the forward strand.
AAATAATTTTCTTAAATCCTAAAACATTCAATCTAAAAAGCGATGTTTTATTTTCAAATATCAAAAATCCTAAATCCAAAGAAGTTGTAGAATTTAAAATTGAAAATGAGAAAAACTTTTTTTCAAATATTATACTCACAAAAGAACAATTCAAAAACTGGCTAGAAAATGGATTTAAAATCATTATTGCAGCAGAGTCTGAATCACAAAAAGAAAAACTTAAATATATTTTTAAAGAATTGCCAAAAGTGTCAATTGAGGTTCTAAAAATATCTAGCTCTTTAATAATAGAAAAAGAAAAAATTGCCATTATTCTTGAATCAAACATCTTCAATACGGGGCAAAAAATACACAAAACCTTTGAATCTTCAAAAACAAAAACCATTAATTCTTTTATTGAGATTGAGAAAAATAGCCATGTAGTTCACATAAACCATGGAATTGGTATATTCAGGCAAATAAAGAGAATAAAAACAAGCTTTCTTGAAAAAGATTATATTGAGATTGAATATGCTGAAGGAGAAAAACTATTTATTCCAATTGAACAAACAAATTTAATCCAAAAATACATTGGAAGTGATCCTAAAAATATAAAACTAGATAAAATTAGTTCTAAAACATGGATAAAAAATAAAGCAAATGCAAAAAAAAGAATCGAAGAGATTGCAGATAAATTAATAGAACTTTATTCGAAAAGAGAAAGCATTAAAGGTATTAAATACCCAAAAGATAACGAATTGCAATTATTATTTGAATCTGAATTTCCATACGATGAAACTCCAGATCAAATAACAGCAATAAAAGAAATTAAAGAAGACATGATGAGCTTTAAAGTAATGGATCGTCTTCTTTGTGGAGATGTTGGATTTGGAAAAACTGAAGTCGCAATGAGAGCTGCGTTTAAAGCTGTAATAGGAAACAAACAGGTTATTGTACTCTCACCAACAACTATATTGGCAGAACAGCATTTCAATACATTCAAAAAAAGATTCAAAAATTTTCCAATCAAAATCGAAGTATTAAGCAGATTCATAAAAAGTAGCACGGAAAACCGAATTTTAAACGAATTGAAAAATGGGAAAATTGATATAATCATAGGAACACACAAAATTCTTTCAAAAAAATTCACCTGCAAAAATCTAGGATTAATAATAATAGATGAAGAACAAAGATTTGGGGTAAAAGAAAAAGAAAAACTTAAAGAAATAAAAATTTCTGTTGATTGCCTTGCTCTTTCTGCAACACCAATCCCCAGGTCTCTTCATATGTCACTAATTAAACTTAGAGATATTTCTGTTTTAAAAATTCCGCCTAAAAACAGGGTAAAAATAGAAGCTTACTTAGAGCCGTTTAGTGAGCTTTTAATAAAACATGCGGTTGAAACTGAACTATCTCGAGATGGTCAAGTTTTTTTAGTAAATCACAATATTGAAGAACTACATTATTTAAAAACACTAATTGAAAAATTAACTCCTTATGCCAGGATTGCAATAATTCATGGAAAACTCACAGGAGACGATATCGAAAATATAATGCACAATTTTATTAAAAAAGCGTATCAAATCTTATTGGCAACAACAATAATTGAAAATGGAATAGATATTCCAAATGCAAATACAATAATCATTAATAATGCAAACAAATTTGGACTTGCACAGTTATATCAACTGAAAGGAAGAGTTGGAAGGGGATCTAAGAAAGCTTATGCTTATTTTTTGTACCAAGATAGCGAGAAATTAAATGAACGCTCTATTGAAAGACTAAAAGCAATAACCGAATTTTCAGATCTAGGATCAGGATTTAAAATAGCAATGAAAGACATGGAAATAAGGGGTGTTGGGAATTTGCTTGGCAGAGAACAACATGGAGAGATTGAATCAATTGGCTTGGATTGCTATTTAACAATGTTAAATAAAGCAATTGAAAAGAAAATGGGAAAAATCGCATCAGAAGAAGAGGTTAATATTGAAATTAACTATAGTGGCTTTATTCCTGATGATTATGTAAAAAATGAGCCGGATAAAATACTAATCTACAAAAAAATTTTTGAAATTCAAACTGAAGAAGAAAGTAAAAAAATAAGATCAGAAATTCAAGACAACTTTGGTCCAATACCTAAAGAAATAAATAGCCTATTAATGCTAGCTGAACTTAAAATTTTAGCAAAAAAATTAAACATAAAAAAACTTAAAGAAACAAAAAAAACTTTAGAGATAGAATATAAAAATATAGAAAGCATTCCTATGGAAAAAATAGTAGAAATACTTCAAAAACATCCTAATTTATTAGTATTAAATCCATCATATCAAAAATCAATTTTTTTAAACTTTAAAAATATTGAAAAATATGAAAGAATGAATTACATATATAAAAATATTAACTTACTAAAAACAGATACATAGTTTATCAAATATAAAAGGAAAAAATGAAAATATTAATCATAAACACGGGAAGTTCTTCGTTAAAATTTACTGTTTATCAATACGAAAATTCAAAAAAATTAATATCAGGAATTATTGAAAAAATAAAATTACAAAAATCAATCGTAAAAATTATAAATACTGATGGGGCAATAACAGAAAGATTTGAGAAAGGAATTGAAAATCACCAAAAAGCAATAGAAAAAATGTTTAAAATATTGCTAAACGGCAATTCAAAAATTCTTAAAACTATCAGTGAGATTAAAATAATAGGACATCGAGTTGTACATGGGGGATCGAGCTTCAAAAATTCAATAATTCTTAAAAGCAGCATTTTAAATAAATTAAAACAAATTTCTGAACTTGCCCCACTTCACAACCCAAGTGCACTCACCACAATAGAAACAATACTTAAAATTTTACCACACGCAAAACAAGTTTTATGCTTTGATACATCATGGCATCAAACTATGAAAGAACACGCTTTTCTTTACGCAATTCCATACTCTTGGTATAAAAACCACAATATTAGAAAATATGGCTTTCATGGCCTATCTTATTCCTACGTAGCAAAGAGATCCTCAGAAATTTTAAATAAAAAAATAGACAATCTAAATTTAATAATATTACATCTTGGGAATGGAGCAAGTATTAATGCTATTAAAGATGGAAAATCTTACGACACAAGCATGGGAATTACCCCACTTGAAGGCCTTATGATGGGAACAAGAAGTGGTGATATAGATCCATCAATTATTAATATAATGAGCACTATATTAAATAAAACCACTAAACAAATAGAAGAAATATTAAACAAAGAAAGCGGTATATTAGGAATTTCTGAAAAATCAAATGACATGCGAGATATTTGGAACAAAATTGAAGAAGGAGAATATCAATCAAAACTTGCAGTAGAGATAATGACCTACAGAATAAAAAAATATATTGGGTCTTACATTGCCATTCTTGATTTTAATATTGATGCAATAGTTTTTACAGGTGGGATTGGTATTGTTGATTATAAAGTAAGAGAATTTGCACTAAAAGGATTTGAAAAAATTGGAATAGACCTGGATCTGGAAAAAAACGAGATGGCCCAAAACAAAAATTTAGAATCTGAAATATCAGCGACTAAGAGCAAAGTAAAAATACTTGTAATACCAACAAACGAAGAATCAACCATCCTTGAAGACATTTATAATTTAATTCCAAAAAATTTATAAAAATTTAAAAATTTCAATTTTGAAGACTAAATTTAATTCATTTATTATGATCATTTTAAATAGTTTTGATTAAGCTGTCATAAAGTAAAGTTGCTTTTTTAACATTTTCCATTACTTGTCTTCCCTTCACCATTTCAAGAAGAGTAAAAGCAAATTCAAAGGAAGTTCCAACTCCTTTAGAAGTAATGAAATTATTGCTAACAACAACATTTTTATCCACAAATTCACCATCAAGCACGTTTTTTTCCAAACCTGGATAACATGTGAACTTATTAGATCCCAAAAGACCCTTAGCAGCTAGCACTACTACTGGAGAGGCGCAAATAGCTGCAATAAATTTACCTCTAGCATTCATATCTTTTAAAATAAAATCTAATTCTTTTGAATTAAAAAGATTAGTGGCCCCAGGCATGCCTCCTGGAAGGATTATTAGATCAAAAAAACTCCCCTTACAACTTAATATTACATCATCTGCTAAAAAAGAAACGCCTTTTGAACTTATTACAGCATTGTTATCATTTATACTGATAATCTTAATATTAACATTGCCCCGTCTTAAAATATCAATCGGAATTATAGCCTCAATATCTTCAAAACCATTTGCAAGAATAATCCCTACTACCATTTACAACTCCTAAATGCTGATGGAGGGACTTGAACCCACGACAACTCGGATATGAGCCGAGTGCTCTAACCAACTGAGCTACATCAGCCTCAACTTTTATTAAGTGTATAAATTCAATAATGCTTTGTCAATGTTATTATTCAAAAGCATTATTATAAAGTATAATACAAAATGATTCGCTAATAAACATAAATACTAATACTAATTTAGCATTTATTATTTGTATGGTTAAATGAAAAGAAATTTTTATCTTATTGTCCTTTTTATAACTCACAACTGCTTTTCCATTGATTTTTGGGATACGATGGAAAAAGAAAAGCTAATAAATGAAATCGTAAATAAAATGCAAGATCACGAACTACTAGGACAAATGTTTATGATAAGCTATCCAAATCAATTAATAACAAATTTTGTTCTTGATTTTATAAGCAAAAAAAACCTTGGGGGAATTAAAATTTTTGGATGGAATGCAAAAATTTTAAAAAACTTAACAGAAAGCATTAATAAAGCACAAAAAACATCTCAAAATAATAGATTTAAAATTCCTTTATTCGTAGCAACAGATCAAGAAGGGGGATTAGCACAGCACATAAAATCAAATACATCAGAAACAATTGGTAATCTTGGAATTGCAGCAACTCTATCACCTGTAGATTCTTACAATACAGGGTATTATATTGCACAAGAGTTAAGCAAGCTTGGAATAAATTTAAATTTCGCACCCATAGTAGATATATATAGTGAAGAAAATAATTTCACAATAGGGCCAAGAACATATTCGGATAACCCTAAAATAGTATCACTTTTTTCTCTGGCCTTTTATAAAGGTCAAAAGCAAAAAGGAATAATTTCTACTGCAAAGCATTTCCCAGGACATGGAAATACTACTCTTGACTCCCATATAAATATTCCAATAATAAATTCTAATTTAATAGAAATAAACTTAAATGAACTTTTGCCATATAAAACATTAATCCAAGAAAACATACCGGTAATAATGACAGGTCATCTAGCATATCCAAAACTTACAAATGGGGAAAACATTCCTGCATCATCCTCAACGAAAATAATTAAAGATATACTGAGAAATAAATTAAAATATAATAACATAATAATTACTGACGACTTATTAATGAATGCAGCAAGATACAATAATGAAAGTATTTACACTACAATTGAAAGAATAGTTAGAACTAAAAGTGACATTTTTTTAATATCTTTAAATGAAAATATACAAAAAAATGCTTACAACATGCTATTAAATTTAATGAAAAAAGATTCGGAAATAAAAACTAATATTATTGAGTCTAATAAAAGAATATTAAGAATAAAGTTGGAATACTTAAAAGAAAATAAAAATCAATCAGATCTTTATCCCAATTTTAACAAAGATGAGAAAATATCTTCAAAAAAAGGTGAAAAGTTTTTTGAACAAAATACATTAAGGGGTATTACAAAAATAAGAATAGAAAAAGAGATATCTAAAACTAAAAAAACCCTCATAATATCTCCTTACTACAAAATGATTTCGGAAGGCAAAAAAATATTTCAAAATACATATGCTTATTATTACGACTACTATCCCTTAAGCAGAATTAATCCCCAAAAACTCAACGAAATTAAAAAATTAATTAAAAATTTTGATCAAGTAATCTTTAATTTATCAACGCCTGGAAGCTTAAAATATTTAGAAAATTTGAAAGAATATAAAGATAAAATAAGTGTAATCGCATCTCTTACACCTCAACACATTAAAAAATTGAACTGGATAAAAAACATAGTAATTATTTATGGAACAACACCTTTGGCATTTAAATCTGGATTTTTAACACTTACTAAGGATTTTGATCCAAAAGGTACCATCCCTTTAAAAAATATTATAAATTAAATATTATCCTTAATGTATGCTAACATTCTATTTTTTACAATCTCTAGAGAACCTTGTTTAACTTTAAACCCACTAGCATTTTTATGTCCTCCGCCTCCAAAATCTTCTGCCAATTTTCCAACATTAAAAGAATCTCTAGATCTTAACCCAACTATAATCGAACCATCTTCCATTTCCTTTAAAATACCTAAAATTTCATTATTTTCAACATTGTTTAAAATCATATAAAAAAGTTCATTAACACCAGTAACGCCACCATCTTTGCTAAACCCGGAAGAAGATAGGAATGTAAACAAAACCTTTCCATTCCAATAAGATTCAAGACTATTTAACATTAACTTAAGGGTTTCTATTGACTTTAAACTTTTGGTTGCCTCTATATAACTGTGAATCTCTTTAAGACTTATTCCTTTTGAAACCAATCTTGCAACCATTTCAAAAGGCTCTGGATCACTTCTTGAAATAAATTTAAAAAAACCAGTATCAGTACAAAATCCTACTAAAATATACCAAGCCTCTTCTTTGGTGAGATCAAATCCAAACTCCCTGATCAATTTTTCAATTAAAAAGGTAGTAGAGGGTGCAAAAGGATCAATATAACTTACGCATTTTAGTCTTTCACCAGACATATGATGATCAATTACTAAAATAGGCATATCCTTTACATAAAATATAAATTCATCACCTATCCTATCTAAAATGGAACAATCCAAAATAATAACTGAATAATTTGAAAGCTCAATATTAGGCCATTCAGATAAAAATTTATCCTTAAAAGGAATTATTTCTTTTCTAACAAAAGGACCTTCATTTAACAAAACAGAACTTTTACCAATTCTTGAGAGAAAAGAAGATAAAGCTAAAGACGAACCTATACAATCAAAATCGGGATCTTTGTGTCCAATAATAATAAAATTATTATACTTTTTAATAAAATTAATAACATCTCTCATAATAAAGTCCAAAAACCTTCCGTAAAACAAGTTTTTAAATTGTTTTACATTGACTATATTACAATATTTCAATAAAATAAGCCACAAAAGCTAATAAAATATAACAAATGGGGGCAATTGTGGAAAAACCAAAACAAGAAGATATAAATAAAGCATTTTATATGGCAGAAAAAGCGAGAAACAATTCATATTCTCCATATTCAAAATTCAAAGTAGGTGCCTGCATAAAAACCAAAACAAACGATTTTTTTATTGGAACAAATGTTGAAAATGCAAGCTTTGGAGCAACTTGTTGCGCAGAAAGAAGTGCTATTTCAAATATGATTGCAACAATCGGTGTACAAACAATAGATTTTTTATTGCTCAATACAAATCCTGAATCTACTCCATGTGCTATATGCCTACAAGTAATGACAGAATTTTTTGATTCAGATACTAAAATAATAATAACAGGATCTAACTCATTTAATGAAAACAAAATGCCAATAAAAATTTACACATTAAAAGATTTGCTTAAAACTCCTTTTGATAAAAAAGAGCTACTAAGAGTAACATAGACTTAAACTTGCAAAAAATTAAATCACCCTAACATCTTTAGAGAAACTAAAGCATTTGCAAGCCTATTTAACTTTTCGCTTTCAAGAGTATTGGCAGATAAATCAAATACATTTAAAATAAGTTTTTTCTCATCAAGATCAAAATTATCTTCCAAATTCTCAAATAATAAAAAATTAATAATTGGAACAAATTTTTCTAAAAAAATATATAAATTATTATTAAAATCATAAGCTTCATAATAATAATTGAATATATCTTCTAATGACTTTCTGTCATACTCTTTTAAAACTTCACAAAAAATATTTTTAATATTCTCAATTAAACTGTCCAAATTATTATTATTCAAAATAATTTTTTTACATTTTTTCACAAAAAAATCCGCTTGCCGCATAAAATATTCCTCACTTTTACCTTAGTAAACCAAGATTGAGCTTGAATTTAATAAATGATAAAATGTAGCCATTAATGCTACATTAATGAAATTATGCAATAACTAGGAGAATGTTACAATCATGGTCAAAGTAATAAGCTTAAAAAACATTAATAAATTTGCTTATTTAAAACTGGATCCTTTACAAAAAGAAGATATCTACATAGTTTATATTGAAAATAATTCAAAATTAATTGCAAATCTTAAAGCAAAAACACAGGCTGATCAAATTGAAATAATTCATTTTTATATTAATGATAATTTTAAATCAGAAGGTATAGAAAGAATAATGATTAGCAATCTAATTTACTATGGCAAAAAAAATAAATTTAAAACAATCTCGAGCAAAATTATAGAAATACAAGAAGAGCTTTTAAGTTTAGGATTTGAAAATAAAGATTCTCAATATAAAAAAGAATTAGCATCTGAAATAGAAGAAGATAAATTTGTAATGGGAATAGGAATAATCTCTATATTCACCGAAGTAGCATCAATATCCTCCAAGCTTACCGTAGGAATACTTTTTAACTCATTTGCACTTATCGCTGATGCTTTTCACGTCATGGCTGACTTTGTTTTATCCACAATAACTTACTTTAGTTTAAAAATTACAAGCAAGCCTGAAACTATACATTATCCTCACGGACACAAACTAATGGAAAGCCTAATAGCTTTTATCATGGGAATAATCATACTTATGGCAGGATTCACGTTATTTTTAAATACAACCGGATTAAACAAATTTATCACTCTTGGAGGAGAGTCTGGATTTAATTTACACATACACCAAAACAAAAACAATGATGAAAATATATATGAACATGAACACAGTCACTCACATGATCACGATCACGATCAAGATCACAGTCATGATCACGGTCATGACCACAACGAAGAAGACAGAAAAAATATACTAGAAATATTTTCAAATAAATCCCTTAAAAAAAGTTTGTGGATACCAATAATCCCATTCATTTTTTTTATAGTGAAAATAATAGAATATTTGACAAAATTCCAAATAGGAAAAAGATATAATAATCAACTTCTCCTAGCATTAGCTTCTGCTGATAAAAACTGTATATTCTCACATGGCGGGATTACACTAAGCTTACTACTTGCAACTTACATGTGGAGTGGATTTGACAAAATTATGTCAATATTTATCGGCTTTATTATAATAAAAGAAGGGCTTAATGTAATAATAAATAACGCAAACAATTTGCTTTCAAAGCAAAATATAGATCTTAAAAGAAGTGTAAAAGACACATTAAAAAATTCACATATAAACTTTAAAACACTTGATTTCCAAAATCAAGGTAACAAGCTTGTACTTTATATAAAAATAAATTTGAATTCAGAAAATGACTTACAAGGTTTTATAGACAAAACACAAAATATTAGAAAAATAATAAAACAAGAATATAAGGAAATAAATGATATATATTTCTTAGTCTAATTACATTAATAATAAATAAATAATTGACACTTATAATAAAGTTGTGTTAACATTTTAAACTATAAGACGCAGGGTAGAGCAGTTGGTAGCTCGTCGGGCTCATAACCCGAAGGTCATAGGTTCGAGTCCTATCCCTGCTATACCTTATTTTAAATATGTGAGGAATTGATGAATAGAAAACAAATAGCTAAGGGCAAGCTAGTGAGAAGGTTTGGTATTAACATTTTTGAACAGCCGAAATATGACAAGATTCTTAAAAAAAAGCCGCATCCTCCAGGAATGCATGGAAAAGCAAGAAAAGCTAAAATCACAGAATATGGAAAACAATTGATAGAAAAGCAAAAAATAAAATTTGCTTACGGTGTAAGCGAAAGACAGTTAACCAACACTTTTAAAGAAGCTAAAAAACACCATGGTGTTACGGGTGATAACTTACTCTCAATACTTGAAAGAAGAATTGACAATGTTGTATATAGAGCTGGATTTGCCATTTCAAGAGCACACGCGAGACAAATAGTTTCTCATGGTATTATTATATTAAATGGAAGAAGAGTTACAATTCCCTCAATAATACTAAGAGCAAATGATCAAATTCAAATAAAAGAGAAAGATAGTTTAAAAAAATTAATAAGATCAAATATAGAAAAAACTTCAACTCTTAGAAATTTACCAACTTGGATAGAAGTAAACGCTGATGATTTAAACATAAAAGTAAAGCATGCCCCATCAAGAGATGAGATACCTACACTCGCTAATGAGCAAATGGTTGTAGAATATTATTCTAAAAGAGCGTAACATATCTTTTATTTTTATATTATTAAAAGTACAAAAAGTGGCCAACCAAAGCCACTTTCTTCATTTGCCCTTTTTTTTACCCTTTGAAAAATTTTTTCCCAAATTATTTTTAGCAAAACAAGAAAAACTGTTATTTTTGTTCAAATTTTTAGCATAAGGCTGAGCACTAAAAGATGCCCTGCTGCCTGAAGGTTTTCTAACTCCATCTTTCATATATTTACTCCTAAAATATAAATTTAAATAAGTAAATTTTTTAAATAATATTTAAATAATCAAAAACTTCTTCCAAACTGGAGACAAACTTAACATCTATATTATCCTTAACTTCTTCTGGGAGCTTAAAATAATCTTTTTTATTGTCTTTAGGTAAAATAACTTTGTTTATACCGCTTCTATAGGCTGCTAAAACTTTTTCTTTAATTCCACCTACAGGAAGAACAAAACCTTTCAAAGTCACCTCACCGGTCATTGCAAGATCCAAAGGAACTTTTTTGTCAGAAAGTATTGAAGCAATTGCTGTTGCAATGGTAATACCTGCAGAAGGCCCATCTTTTGGTGTTGCTCCTTCTGGAAAATGTAAATGAATTTCTGGACTTTCTTTTACGTCAAAATTAAGCTTAGAAGAATAGGATTTAACTATAGAATATGCAAGCTGTGCACTCTCTTTCATAATAGTCCCAAGACTGCCCGTTAGAATGATGTCTCCTTTTTTTTCGAACTTAGTTGCCTCAACAGGAAGAACTGTGCCACCATAATTTGTCCAAGCAAGTCCATAAACAAATCCAGAAGAGTCAATCTTAATCAAATCTAAGTTATACTCAGTATCAACATAATTATAGTAATTATTAATATTGATTATTTTATAAATACCTGGAACATCAGGATCATGCGTAAAAAGCGAATTATTACCGTGTATCAAAGAACTTGGTGAATAAAAATTGCCTTTGATAATTTGGTCTTTAGAATGCTCATAAAGCAATTCTCTTACAAGTCTCCTAATCAAATTAGTTAAAACTCTCTTTAGTCCCCTTACACCGGATTCCATAGTATAGTTTCTAATTAAATTTAAAATAACATCGTCTTCTATTTTTATGTAAACTTTGTTTAAAAAGCTCTCTTTAATTATACTTGGAATCAAAAAAATTTTAGCAATCTCCAATTTTTCAATATAAGAATAGCCCTCGACTTTAATTATTTCCATTCTATCAAGAAGTGGCTTTGACATACCATTAAGAGAATTAGCTGTTGTAATAAATAAAACATTAGAAAGATCGTAAGGAACTTCCAAATAATGATCTATAAATTTATAATTTTGATCGGGATCTAAAACTTCTAAAAGAGCAGATTCGGGATTTCCTTTGTAACTATTATTAATTTTATCTATTTCATCAAGAAGAATAACGGGATTAGATTTTCCTGATCTTTTCATTGCACTAATAAAAACACCTGGAAGAGAGCCAACATAAGTTCTTCTGTGCCCCCTAATTTCTGCCTCATCTCTTAAGCCACCTAGAGATATTTTAACAAATTCTCTAGACAATGATCTTGCAATAGATTCTACAAGAGATGTTTTGCCAATACCAGGGGGTCCTACAAGGCATAAAATAGGAGCTTTTACCTTAGAATTAATTTGATAAACAGCTAAAAAATTTATTATCTTTTCTTTTGCCTCATCCATACCATAATGAGAATTTCTTAAAATAAACTCAATCTCGCTTAAATGATTTTTCATAACAGTATTTTCATTCCATGGAAGATCTAATATTAATTCTATATAACTTCTAATAATATTCGCATCAGGAGAGCTCATCTGCATTTTAGATAATCTAGAAATTTCTTTTTCAATCTTAGATTTAACATCTTCTGGAATATCTTTGGAATTTAATCTGTCAAGATAATCATTTTCATCTTTACCCAATCTTTTTTGTATCTCTTTAACTTGCTCAGAAAGAAAATAATCCCTTTGCCCCTTATCCAACTTAGCTCTAACTTTAGAATTAATATCTTTTTTAAGGTCTAAAAGATCAATTTCAATGTTTAAATTAACAATTAACTTTTCTATTCTAATTTTAACATTTAACTCTTGCAAAAGTTCTAATTTTATACTATTTTCTAGGTTTGAGGTGGAGGCTATAATATCTACAAGCTTGCTTGGATTCTCAAAATAATTAATTGGCTCATTCTCACTATCATAAGATTTCAAAGATAAGGAATTTCTATAAACCTCATAAGTTTCTTTTAAAAATTTAGAGTACGTGTAAAGCTCTCTGTTTAATCCAACATCATCAGATACAAAAGTAACTTTAGCTCTTAAATAGCCATTTTTTTTTAAAACACTACCTATAAGAACTCGGCTTTGGCACTCAACCAAAACTTTTACTACTTCTTTACTGACCTTTATAACCTGTATCAGTTTAGAATAAGTAGCAACAGAGCATAGGCTTTTACTTACCCCCACCTTACCATATTCATCATAATTAGATTCATTAGGATAAGCAAACAGAATCAACCTTTCCTCTAGCATAGATTGAGCTATAGAATTAATTACATATTCGTTATCAAAGGTTACCCACAACGTCATATTTGGAAAAAGAACATTTTCTTTTAAAATAACAATTGGAAGATCTTCTTTTCTATTTTTTATCATATTTAAGATTGATTTCATATAACTCTTTTGTCCAAGGTTTTTTAATTGCATTCCCTACCAAAATTAATGGGTTAATATCTGCATTCAAAACAGATTCTTTTGTAACAACGACCTTCTTAGCCTTGCTAATAGAAGGAACCTCAAACATAACATCCTTAAGAAGACTCTCTAAGATAGATCTAAGACCTCTTGCTCCAGTATTCTTTAAAATAGCTTCATCTACAATTGATTCTAGGGCATCTTTTTCAAATACCAATTCAACATTATCCATTTTAAACATATGATAATATTGCTTAACAATAGAATTTTGGGGATCAACTAATATTCTCATCAAATCTTCTTTATTTAACTTTGCAAGATACGAATGTACAGGAAGTCTACCAACAAACTCTGGTATCAAGCCAAATTTAATCAAATCTTCCATTTCCAAATACTTTAATGAAGCGTCTTCTTTTATATTCTTTTTTTCAATTGCTGAAAACCCAATAGAGCTCTTATTTATTCGATTCTTAACAATATTTTCAAGTCCAACAAAAGCACCACCACATATAAAGAGTATATTTTGGGTATTAATTTCAATAGTATCCTCATAAGGGTGTTTTCTTCCACCTCTTGGGGGAACATTGGCAATAGTACCCTCAATTATCTTTAACAAAGCCTGTTGAACTCCTTCTCCAGAAACATCTCTTGTTATTGAAACATTCTCATTTTTTTTAGCAATTTTATCTATTTCGTCTATATAAATAATCCCCTTCTCAGCTAAACTAACATCTCCATGAGCAGCATGTATCAATTTAAGCAAAATATTTTCTACATCTTCACCAACATATCCAGCTTCTGTCAAAGTTGTAGCATCTGCTATTGCAAATGGCACATTCATCTCTGCAGCCAACGTTTTTGCAAGTAAAGTTTTACCACTGCCTGTAGGACCAACCAAAAGTATATTGGATTTTTCAATCTCAATATCATCATCATATTTATTATTTTTCAATATTCTTTTATAATGATTATAAACAGCCACAGATAAAACTTTTTTTGCATCTTCTTGTCCAACAACATACATATCTAAATGATCTTTAAGTTGCTTAGGAGTTGGTAAACCATTGGATTTGGAATCCAGCGACTTACACAACTTTTCTTTAAAAAGATTGTGACATATTTTAGAACATTCGGGACAAATCGCTACCCCATTGGATATAACAACATTGCCTCCAAGTTCAGCGACACTAAGTCCACAAAAAGAACATTCCTTTACTTTTTGACCTTTTACTCTTGCCATAAAAATTTTACCAAAAATGGAAACTATTCTCTCACTAGGATATTATCAATAAGACCATATTTAAGAGCATCGTTTGAAGTCATAAAATAATCTCTTTCCATATCAAGAGCCAGTTTTTCCTTATCAACCCCTATCTGAGCAGACATAATATCTATTATCAATTTTTTAAGTCTTAAAATTTCATTAGCTTGTATATTTATATCACTAGCCTGGCCACTTATTCCGCCCCAAGGCTGGTGAATCATTATTCTAGAATAAGTTAAAGATTCTCTTTTGCCCTTGGCACCACCAGCAAGCAAAAAAGCTCCCATTGAAGCAGCCTGCCCAATGCAAATCGTTCTTACATCGGGTTTTATATATTGCATAGTATCATAAATTGCAAGGCCTGCAGTAATACTGCCACCTGGAGAATTCAAATAAAGATAAATATCTTTGTTCGAATCTTCTGATTCTAAAAACAAAAGTTGAGCAATTACAGTATCGGCCTTAGGATCATTAATTTCACCACTCAAAAATATTATACGCTCCCTAAGTAATCTTGAATATATGTCAAACACTCTCTCATAATTTCCCGTATTCTCTATCACAGTGGGTATTAAATTATGTATAAATTTCATTTTTCTTACTCACAAATTTTATAATTAACAAAATCTTTAAAAGAAATTTGTTTACCTTTTACTTCTTTAAGATTCGCTAAAATTATTTTATTAAACCTTTTCCTTTTAATATCATCCTTTAAATAAGAAATTAAATTTTGATCTTCATAAAATTTTTTAATCTCTTCATAACTCAAACCTGAATTCTCGGACTGTTTAATCATCTCATCTTCAAGATCGCTCTCAGTAACTTCAGCTGGATCTAAATCCACCATTTTTTGAATTATTAACTTAGATTTCAAATTGCTAAGAATTTCATCTTTTAAATTATTATTACCAATATATCCCGAAGAATAAAATATATTTTTAAACTCTTCAAGGCTCATTTTATTTTGCTTTTTAATATCATTTTTAAAAGCAATTTCAATTTCAGCTTCAATCATTGAATGCGGAATATCTATTTCTAATTTTTCAGAAATGGTAGAAAAAAATTTACTTAATTTTAAAGCTTCCTTTTTTTCTTCAATAAGTTTTAAAAGATTAGATCTTATAAAACTTTTAAGATCATCTAATGTATTATAACTGTCGCTAATATCTTTTGCAAATTCATCATCTATTAAAGGAAAGTCTCTTTTTTTAATACTCTTAATTTTAACCTTCAATTTTCTTGAAGAACCTGCAAGCTCTTCAAATTTGTAATCCTTAATATAAGATTTTTCTATGACCCTCTCTTCATCTATTCTCATACCAATTACATCTCTGTCAAAATCATAATAAGTCTCAGATTTTCCAACTGTAAAAACAAAGCCTTGTCTTCTTGTTGATACTACCTCATTTAAAAAATCATCAAGTTCAACAAAATCCACTTTAACAATGCTATCTTTCTTAACAATCCCTTCATCATCCTCAATAATGACTGAATTTTCTATTTGAAGACACTTAATCTCATTGTCAATATCAGAATCATCAATAAAAACTTCAGGAACCTCTACTTCAACATCAATATCATTAAAATTTGGAATTTTAAATTCAGGATAAGTCTCATATACAAAAGTAAATTCAAAATCTTTATCAAGATTTAATCTTAAATTATTTTCTTTTATAATGGGAGAAGAATAACTTAAGGGTCTTTTGGGTTCTTCTTTAAAAAATTCTTTAAGAGAATCATTAATCACCTCTTCCAAAAGAGCGGCTTTTAAACCCTCAGAATACTTTTTCTCAATAATACTAATAGGAACTTTTCCAACTCTAAAACCCTCAATCTTAAGCCTGGAAGAATAATCTTGTAATAATGAGTTATATTTTTCCTGAATAATATTTTTTGAAACTTTAATGACAACCTCAACTTTTGAACCTGGAAGAAACTTAATGTTTTTACTCAAAATCACTGTTAACGCCTCAATTAAATCTTATTGATAATTATTATAAAAAGCGAAAGACGGGATTTGAACCCGCGACTTCCACCTTGGCAAGGTGACACTCTACCCCTGAGTTACTTTCGCACTTTTACAGAAGGTGGGAGTCGAACCCACACGCCAAAAGCACTAGATCCTAAGTCTAGCGTGTCTGCCAATTCCACCACTCCTGCATACTTCATACTCAAACTAGTATACAAAAACTTAAAAGCTTTTGCAAGTATGCCTAATTTACCAAATAAATAATATTTTCGCACTCAGCAGGATTCGAACCTGCAACCTTTGGATTCGAAGTCCACTGCTCTATCCAATTGAGCTATGAATGCGGTTAAAAATGATTATAGGGTGATTGACGGGGATTGAACCCGCGACATTCGGAACCACAACCCGACGCTCTACCAACTGAGCTACAACCACCAATAAAAAGCACGATTCTATAATATTTTATAAATATTTAATTTTCAAGTCAATAAAAAATATGAATAACAAAAATTATATAACTTCTGTTTTAAAACTTAAATTAAAAAATTGAGTTTTCAAAGCTAAAATTTTTAAAAACTTTCTAAAATTTTTTTCAAAAAATCATAAACCCTAATAGTTGAAGAAATATTTACTCTTTCTCTAGGGGTATGAGGCGATTCAATCCAAGGCCCAAGAGTAACAGATTCTATGCCTCCCAACCTAGAAGATATTATGCCTGTTTCAAGCCCTGCATGTATTACAGAAACATTAGCATATTTAAGATACATCTCTTTATACACAACTTGAAGATGTTTTAAAAGATTGCTATTCTTATCAGAGCTCCAAGAAGGATAGTCATAAATTACACGCAAATTAGATTCTGATAAATTACTTATTGATTGCAAATGATTAAAGATATACTCTTTGTCTAAATCCAATAAAGATCTTATTAAAAAAGTAAAAATATAGTCACCTTGAGTTTTAAAAAGACTTGAAAAATTTAAAGAAGTCTTAATAAGCTTATTTTCATAATTTTCTACCTTTTGAACTCCATGTAAAAACCCCATTCCCATATTTAAAAGCTTGCTTTTGCTATTTTCATCAAGAACTTTAACTGATGAAAATTCTCTTTTGTCGACAATAATATCAAATTCATTTTCAAGAGAATATGTACTTTTAACTTTACATACGAAAAGTTTAAGCTCTTTATTCAATAAATCATAATCACTATCATTGATAAAAATTAAAGCTCTGGATTCATTTGGAATTGCATTGCTACTGTCTCCACC
The DNA here is from genome assembly GCF_033969665.2 of Borreliella sinica. Classification (GTDB taxonomy): domain Bacteria; phylum Spirochaetota; class Spirochaetia; order Borreliales; family Borreliaceae; genus Borreliella; species Borreliella sinica. Next base: position 268,386 of record NZ_CP135180.1, read on the forward strand.
AAAAATACTTTCAATCTCAAAATCAATATTCTCTTTAATTTCAAAAAGTGCAAAAAACATTAATTTTAAAGAATTTGCCAAATCTAAATGAATATCTGCCCCAGAATGGCCACCTTTAAGCCCTTTAAGCAAAATTTCTACTTTTGTTCTTTTTGTCACAAGAACATAATGAGGAGAAAAAACAATCTCAACAAGCCTTGATCCCGCGCAACCAACTAAAAAATAACCCTCTTCTTCTCCATCAAGATTAATAAGGCTTTTACCGCTACACAAACTAGAATCAAGACCAAGAGCACCTATTAAACCTATTTCTTCATCAACAGTAAAAAGCAGTTCTAAATCGGGATGGGAAAAACTATTAGCCTCACTCATAATACTTAACATCATGGCTACCCCAATTCCATTATCAGCTCCAAGAGTAGTTCCTACTCCTTTAAGATAGCCATCCTCTTCAACAATTTCAATTGGATCTGTTTCAAAATTATGCAAACTGGATTCATTCTTTTCACAAACCATATCAACATGGGATTGTAAAATAATAGGATGCATATCAATGTTATTATTGGATTTTATCTGAACCACAACATTACCAATATTATCTTCTTTAAAAGAATACCCAAATTTTTTGGATCTCTCCTTAATAAAATTTATAATTCCTTTAACATTTTTTGAACATCTTGGAATTTTTGATATCTCTTTAAAAGAATCAATTACAATACTCATAATAAATTTCCTTTGATTACATCAAATCCAAAAATATACTTGGATTTAACTATAATTAATCATATAATATACTTAATTAATCTTACAATTCACTTAATAAATTCAATAATACTCATCAAGCTTTATTTTTAACAAAATCTGCATAATAATTAAAATTTAAAAATTCTCTAGGAATTTCTAAAATAAATCTTGAAGGCTGCTGTTCAAAAATTTGCCTATCCTTTTTCCGCTTATTAGCCATAGTAATAACAAGAGAATCTTTTGCACGAGTTAATGCAACATAAAAAACTCGCCTCTCTTCTTCTAAACCAACTTCACTACCTTCAACTATTCTGTGATGCGGAATAATATTGTCTTCAACAGCAATAAAAAATACATAATCAAATTCCAAACCTTTAGCAGAATGAACTGTCATTAAATTAATATTAATATCTTCAGACTCTCCATTCACCTCGTTAGACTGAAGAACTATATAGTTTAAAAAACTGCTCAGATCTTTCAATTCACCAAATTGTTTGGATTCCCAATTTTTAATTATACTTAAGAACCCTTCTATATTTTGATATTTATATTCAGCTACTTTGATTGAATTAGGGTTTTCATTAACTAAAAATCCCCAATATTCAACACTTTCTATCATTTCCTTGATTATATTAGAATATGTGTTTTTTGTTATGCTAAATTTATATTGATACTCTTCAATAAAAGATACAAAATCTTCTATGCTTTCAATGACCTGCTTATTTAAGGCTCTATCGTAACTAGAAATGTTTGTAAAAGAAAAAGCAATATCACAAAGAGCATCATAGATACAACACCTCTTCTTGTCTGCTATATCTCTAATTTTTTTCAAATATTCCTTACCAATCCCCCTTCTTGGAACATTAATAATTCTAAGTAAATCATAATCGCTTTTAGGATTTATTATTACATTTAAATAAGAAATAATATCTTTTATTTCTTTTCTCTGGAAAAAAGATGTTCCTCCCGAAACTTTGTATTTTATTCCCTGTCTTCTAAAAATCATCTCTATGTTTTTAAAAAGAGCATTGGTTCTCATAAGAACCCCTATCTCTTTAAATTGAAAATCTTTTAGTCTTGAAAGCTCTATGATTTGATTTGCAACGAACTCAGATTCTTGAATTTCATCCTCAAACATAAAAACATCTATGACTTTGCTACAAATCCTTGAAGACCACAAAGTCTTTTCTTTTCTATTTTTATTATTTAAAATCACAGAATTGGCAATATCTAAAATATTTTTTGAAGAACGATAATTTTGCTCAAGCTTTATTTCTTTAACGTTGTAATCCTTTTCAAATTGCAACATATTGTTATAACTAGCTCCACGCCAAGAATATATCGATTGGTCATCATCTCCAACACAACATAAATTACTATGATTTATCAAAAGGCGAATAAAATTATATTGAACCAAAGAAGTATCTTGGAACTCATCAATCAAAACATACTTATATTTTTTAGAATATTTATTTCTAATATCAGAATTATTGCTTAACAATTCTTTTGGTTTTAAAATTAAATCATCAAAATCAAAAGAATTATAAAGCCTTAATCGCTCTTCATAAAGTCTAAAAATATTTATATCCTCTTCTTTAAAATCATTAAAAGTGAGAATACCATTTTTTAAAAGTGAAATAGCATTACTAAGAGAATTTAAAGAAATTTTTTTATTCAAAAGACCTTCATCAAGTAAAATTTCTTTAAGAAGAGAAATTTTATCATTGTCATCATAAATGCTAAAGTTTTTTCTATATCCCAACAATTTATAATTTTCTTTTAAAAAGAAAAGTCCAAAAGCATGAAAAGTTGAAACCATAAGATTACTAAGAGGGCTTTTCAAAATTTTTTTAATTCTATCTTTCATTTCATTAGCTGCCTTGTTGGTAAAAGTTAAGGCTAAAATCTCATTCTGGGCAACACCTTTTAGAAGTAAATAAGCTATTCTGTGGGTAACAACCCTTGTTTTTCCACTACCAGCACCAGCAATAATTAAAAGAGCACCCTCAATAGTGGTAACTGCTTCATATTGAAATTGATTGAGAGAATTTTTAAAAAAATCATCAAGCAAAATTAAAAAACCTTTGTTCCATCTGGATATTCCACAATAACTTTAAAATTTTCAGGAAAAGCAAAAATTTTTCGTGATTTAGATTGATCAAAATCTTTAGCTAAGATTGGAATACGATACTTATTCAATGTATTAATAGCAAACTCTGAATTTTCAAGTCCTACCTTAACTGATCCTTTTGCCATAAAATTAGTTCCTCCAAAAAGCTTGGCCTTAAGATTATTCTTATTAGCTCCATTCTCTAACATTGCATTTATTAACATAGGAATGGCATAAACCCCATATCTTCCTCTTTGAGAAGGAGATATCTCAAGCTCTGACCTAACTAGAACATAATGATTCATTCCAATTAAATTGCTTGATTCGTCAAAAAGCACAACAGCGACACAAGAACCAAGAATTGTAGAAATAATTCTTTTATTTGAAACAAAAGCTTCACCCGGAACTATTATTGTAACATCTCGTTTCAATTTAAAATTAAAATGATTTAACATAAAATTTAATACTCTCTTAAAAAAAATTTATAAAACTCTTGTAAAGACCCTGCCAAAACCCTAATCTATTTACTTTATTACTAAACAAATCAACATCCCCTACTTTTTCATTTTCTAAAAAAATCATAGCCCTTCCCACAGGCACATCTCCACTAAGAGGTGCAACCAACTTATCAACAGTATAGCTTATATTAATTTTATCAAATTCATCTTTAGTCAAAACATAATAAAAAGGCTCTTTGGAAAAAAGAGCAACTGTATCTATTGCACCATTATAGACTTTTTCTTCTAATTTTACTATTAAGGGAATTTTGGAATATTCATTAAATCCATATTCAAATAAATTTTTTGCAATCAAGGATCTCATTTTTTCTCCAGACCCATTAATTCCTTTTTTAACTCCCAACACAACTGCTATTAACCTTCTTCCATCCTTTTGAGCAGTAGCAATAAGATTTAAACCTGATGCCTTAATATATCCCGTTTTAAGACCATCTGAATAAGGATAATCATATATTAATAAATTAGCATTCCTTTGTTTTAAGTTTAAAAATTTTGACGATAAAGTTGTTCCCAAATTTTTAATCTTTGGATAAACAAAATGCTTTAAAGAATGGATATTAAGCATAAATTTAAATTTTTCTATATAAGACTTTACAAAAAAAGCCATATCTAGTGCTGTAATTTTATTCTCGCTGCTATATCCAGAAGGTTCAACAAAATGCATATTTAAAAGTCCTAAATTTAAAACATTAGTATTCATCAAATTAACAAAGCTATTCAAATCGCCTACTACAAACTCAGCAATTGCAATAGAAGCATCATTACCAGATGAAACTGAAAGCCCCTTTAAAATTTCTTCAAAATTAACAACTTGACCTTTTTCTAAAAACATTAAAGAAGAATTTGGGGGCGCATTATAGTATGAGGCAGAATCACTAATAGGAACTATGCTTTTTAATTCTATATTTTGCTTTTCAGCTTCAATTAAGGCCGTATAAATTGTAACAATCTTTGTAAGCGACGCCGGAGGAAAACTCAAATCAGGTTTTTTAGAATAAAGTATGCGTTTAGTATCAAAATCCATTAAAACTATTGATTTTGCATGCTTTGATAATTCATCAACCTCAGATAAATTAACTGCAAAAAGATCAACACAAAGCGGAAAAAAAAATAAAGTTAATAAAAATTTTTCAATAACACAGATACTACTCATGTTGTAATATTTAAATTATATATTATTTATTGATTATTAATCATAATACAACTAAAAAGGAGCCATTTTTATGAACTCTTATGACTTTATAATGGCCTTGGCACCAATAGTTTTAATAATTATTGGACTTGGCATAATAAAAAAGCCAGCTTACTTTGTAATACCTATATCATTAATAACCACTGTTGCTATAGTTATATTTTATAAAAACTTAGGAACAGTAAACACAAGCCTTGCAATGCTTGAAGGCGCTTTAATGGGAATATGGCCAATAGCAACTGTAATTATTGCTGCTATATTTACATACAAAATGTCGGAAGATCAAAAAGACATAGAAACTATTAAAAATATATTATCAAACGTATCTTCTGATAAAAGAATTATAGTCTTACTAGTAGCATGGGGATTTGGAAATTTTTTAGAAGGGGTTGCCGGATATGGAACTGCAGTTGCGATCCCTGTGTCAATACTAATAGCAATGGGATTTGAACCATTTTTTGCCTGCTTAATCTGCTTAATAATGAACACCTCATCAACTGCTTATGGATCTGTGGGAATTCCTATAATATCTTTAGCTCAAGCAACTAACCTAGATGTTAATACCGTTTCATCCGAAATTGCACTGCAACTAATAATACCAACCTTAATAATACCTTTTGTATTGGTAATTCTTACAGGGGGGGGAATTAAAGGATTAAAAGGAGTATTCCTAATTACTTTGCTATCAGGAATGTCAATGGCAATATCTCAAGTATTCATATCAAAAACTTTAGGCCCAGAACTTCCTGCAATCCTTGGAAGCATCCTTTCTATGACAATAACAGTAATTTATGCAAAGTTTTTTGGAGATAAAGACACTCAAAACTACCAAAGCAAAAACAAAAACACAATATCCTTATCAAAAGGCATTATTGCCTGTTTGCCTTACATTTTAATAGTAATATTTATAGTGCTTGTATCTCCTCTTTTTAACGAAATTCATGAATATTTAAAAACTTTTCAAAGCACTATTGAAATTTATCCAGAAGCAAGTCCTCTACACTTTAAATGGATTGTCTCTCCGGGATTCTTGATTGTACTTGCAACAATAATATCCTATTCAATACGGGGAGTCCCAATATTAAAACAACTCAAAATATTTACGCTAACTTTGAAAAAAATGGCATTATCCTCATTTATAATCGTATGCATTGTTGCTGTATCAAGATTAATGACACACAGCGGAATGATAAGAGATCTTGCTAATGGAATCTCCATAATAACGGGCAAATTTTACCCGTTATTTAGCCCGCTAATTGGAGCTATTGGAACATTTTTAACAGGTAGTGATACAGTTTCAAACGTTCTTTTTGGGCCTTTACAAACACAAATAGCAGAAAATATTGGAGCAAATCCCAATTGGCTTGCAGCAGCAAACACAACAGGAGCAACTGGAGGAAAAATGATTTCTCCCCAAAACATTACAATAGCAACAACAACTGCTGGACTAATTGGAAAAGAAGGTAAGCTTTTGTCAAAAACTGTAATTTGCGCTTTATGCTATATTTTGTCAACTGGATTACTAGTTTATTTAGTATAAATTAATTGTTTAAAATAAATAAGATTAATTGGTAATAAAATTAATCTTATTTATAGACTTGAATAATATAAAAATCACAAAATAAGAATATGATCTTGAATTTTTACCCAATATTTTAATATTATATACATGTTATATGCATGTTATTATTTTGTAAATAATAGCATGTATATAATGCATTTTATTAATACATTTAATAAATAACTAGAACTAATAAAAGTTTATAGTTATAACAGGAAGGTATAATTATGAAGAATCATATTTTATATAAATTAATTATATTTTTAACTACATCTGCAGCAATATTTGCAGTAGACAAATTACAAGAAAATGATATATTTAAAATAAACCCATGGATACCTACATTTGGATTTGAAAACACAAGTGAGTTCAGATTCGATATAGACGAGCTTGTACCTGGATTTGAAAACACAAGCAAAATTACTATTAAACTTAAACCATTTGAGGCTAATCCAGAATTAGGAAAAGACGATCCATTCTCAGCCTACATTAAAGTAGAGGATCTTGCATTAAAAGCAGAAGGCAAAAAAAACGATCCATTCAAAATTGACGTAGGAGATATAACAGCCCAAATTAATATATACGATTTTTTTATTAAAATAAGTACTATGACAGATTTTGACTTTAATAAAGAATCTTTATTTAGTTTTGCACCTATGACTGGATTTAAAAGTACCTACTATGGATTCCCAAGCAATGATAGAGTAGTAAGAGGAACAATTCTAGCAAGAGGCACTTCTAAAAATATAGGAACAATTCAAATGGGATACAAATTCCCACAACTCGACCTTACATTTGCAATAGGAGGAACAGGCACAGGTAACAGAAATCAAGAAAACAATAAAAACACCCCATATAACAAAACCTATAAAGGAATCCTTTATGGAATTCAAGCAGCATGGAAACCAATAAAAAATCAACTTGACCAAAACGAAAATGCTCAATCTGTAGTTGCTGAAACACCTTTTGAATTAAATTTTGGCTTATCAGGAGCTTATGGAAATGAAACATTCAATAATTCATCAATAGCATATTCTTTAAAAGACAAATCCGTAGTTGATAACGATTTATTTAGTCCAACTTTATCAAATTCTGCAATTTTAGCATCTCTGGGGGCTCAATATACGCTTGGACTAACAAAAATCAACAATAAAAACACCTATCTTATTCTACAAATGGGCACTGATTTTGGAATAGATCCTTTTGCAAGTGATTTTTCTGTATTTGGACACATCTCAAAAGCAGCAAATTCAAAAAAAGGAATCTCCTCACATCCTAGCAAAAAAGCCGAGGATATATTTGATCCAAATAGTAATGCTCTTAATTTCAGCAAAGAGAAAGAACTGGGCATTGCATTTTCAACAGGAGCAAGCATAGGACTTGCTTGGAATAAAGATGATGGTGAAAAAGAATCTTGGAAGATTAAGGGAGTTGATTCCTACAATAAAAGACTATTTGGAGAACAAGACAAAAAATCTGGGGTTGCGTTGGGAATAAGCTATGGACAAAATCTCTACAGATCCAACGATACAGAAAAAAAATTAAAAACCATATCCGAAAATGCATTTCAAAGCTTAAATGTTGAAATCTCAAGTTATGAAGACAGTAAAAAAGGACTTATGAATGGAATAGGATGGATAACATCTATTGGTCTTTATGATATTTTAAGACAAAAATCTGCAGAAAACTATCTTATACCAAGTACAAACACCGATACAAACAATCCAGCACAAGCCTCAACAAACACTCAAGATATAGCCCCTAATCTGACATTTGAAGATGCAATGAAAATCGGCATAGCTTTATATCTTGATTACGCAATTCCAATAGAATCCATTTCAGCAGAAGCATATGTAGTGCCATATGTTGGAGCATACCTTTTGGGTCCTTCTAATAAAATATCAAGCGATGCTACAAAAATTTATTTAAAAACAGGACTTAGTCTTGAACAACTAATAAGATTTACAACAATTTCTCTTGGGTGGGATTCAAACAATATTTTAGAACTTGCTAACAGAAACGCAAATAATGCTGCTATTGGTAGCGCTTTCTTGCAATTCAAAGTAGCCTACAGCGGAAGCTAACAGAAAAAGAAGGGTCTTTGGCCCTTCTTTTTTTATTTTTAAAAACAAATCAATCTTAATTACTTCATATTTCTTTCTTTGCAAATCTTTTCATAAGCATCTTGAATTTTAATAAATTTATCATTTGCATCTTTTTGCCTTACAGGATCATTTGCAAACTTATCAGGATGATATTTTATAACAAGACTTTTATAAGCCTTTTTAATCTCATCATCACTAGCACTATAGGTTAGCCCCAAAACACCATAGGGATTTACAATTTTAATATTAATATCTTTATAAGTTTCATAACTATCAGATTCAAGCTCAAGAAAAGCACCAACATAAGAAATAAATTTTTCAGCCTCTAAGTTTTTATACTTAGAAAGCCTGTTAATTTCTTTAAGAGAGGCAAAAAGCCATATAAAAAGATCTTTATGTTGGAAATAACCAAGCTTAAGGGTATACAAAATTTTATCCGCATTATTATTCTTAGTAATAGCAGCATGAAAGATAGTATACAATTCTGATTTACCACGTTCAGACAAATTTAAAGAATTGATAATAAAATTTACATAATTTAGCTGTTCTCCCGTTACAGTTCCTAAAATAGATAGTAACTTAGCCATTAATAAAAAAGAAAGTTTATAAAATTCAAATTCTCTAGATCTAGAATATGAGTAATCCCTTGTAAAGTAAATTCTAAAAGCACCTAAAAAACTAAATAATATTAAAATAAAAGGAAATAATATGAAAAGCATTCCTATCAAAATGGGATTAAAAATAAAAATAAAAAACAGTACTAAAAAAAACATTCTAATTAAGCTTGGCATTTATTGCTATAACCTCCAAACATAATTAAGGCATGTCAAAATCTCTAATAAAACTTATAACTTCCTTTTTTATTTGCTTTAATTCAATATCGGATTTTGTCTTTAAAGCCCTAACAATAAATTTAGCAACACTTAAAGAATCGTTTTCATCTAGACCTCTTGAAGTAATAGCAGCACCTCCAATTCTAATACCAGAAGCCAAAGAAGGGCTTTTTTTATCAAAAGGAATAGCATTTTTATTTAAAGTAATATTTACACTCTCAAGCAATTTCTCAGCAGCAGCACCTGTAAGATCTAAACCGCTAAGATCAACCAAAAATAAATGATTGTCTGTACCCCCACTGACAATTCGAAATCCTTCCGATTTGAAATACTCAGCCATAACTTTAGTATTTTTTATTACATTGGCAATGTATTTTATAAAATCTTCTTGGAGAGCTTCTCTGAATGCAATAGCCTTGCCCGCAATAACATGAACTAAAGGACCCCCTTGAGTTCCTGGAAAAACTGTAGAATTTACAGCATCGGACAAAGCTTTTTCTTTTCCATTAAAGTTTATCGAAATGTCAAAATCTTTCCCAGCAAGTATTATTCCACCTCTTGGACCTCTTAAAGTTTTATGCGTAGTGCTTGTAGTAAGATGAGCCACATCAATCGAAGAATTATGAAAACCAGCAACAATAAGGCCTGCAATATGAGCAATATCACATAAAAGATAAGCAGAAACATCATCTGCTATTTCTCTAAATTTTTTAAAATCAATTTCTCTTGAATAAGAAGAAGCTCCGGCTATTATTAAATTAGGCCTACAATCCCTAGCTATTTTAAGAACCTCGTCATAATCAATCATTTCAGAATCTCTAGAAACACCATAAAAATAGGTGTTAAAAAATATACCAGAAAAATTTACTCTACTACCATGAGTTAAATGTCCCCCATGAGACAATTGCATGCCAAGAATCCTGTCACCTGGGTTAATGAGAGCCATTATGGCGGCCATATTGGCTTGAGATCCACTATGAGGTTGAACATTAGCATACTTTGCGCCAAAAAGATTTTTTGCCCTTGAAATTGCTAAAGTTTCAATCTCATCAACAAAAGAACAGCCACCATAATATCGATTCAAAGGATATCCTTCCGCATACTTATTGGTTAGAATACTTCCAACAGCCTGTCTTACCTCTAAAGATGTAAAATTTTCAGACGCAATAAGTTCAATATGTTCTTTTTCTCTTAATTGCTCTTTCTCAATTAAATTAAATATTTGATCATCTTTCATTAAAAATTATCCTCCAAAACAAACCTATGCATTAAAGAATACGATTCATTTGTCAAGCTTTTATACTTTAAAAACCCATAATCTGAATATCCATTAAAAAAATCATTTTTATCATAGTCTTCTTTACACCCATATTGAATATAGTTATCAGACATATTTAAAAAATACTTAGAGCTATCCTTAAATAATACTGCATTTATTATATCAAAATATACAAAACCAACCCCAGCCAAAAAAAATTCAAACCAAAAATGCTCATTCAATTTAAGAGAATCAAAATCATAGTAAAGTCCAACTATATTTCTAAGCGGAATATCGTACTTCAAAAATAATAAATTTGTAAGAATTATTAAATTGCTAGATGAAATTTTTCTTTCTTCAATAGAATCTTTTAAGCTTAAATTATTTTCAACAATTTTAAAATTTAAGGTCAAAACATCAATAATTGCTTTAGCTAACTTATAAACTGAATTATTACCAGCAGTCATAGATAAAATTAGAGAATCTAGCGACATTAAATCAACAGAGCTATAAGATAAATAATCTTTTTTTTTGTCATGAACATACGTTTTGTACTCTTTACTGTTAATATCTTTATTAACTTCAATGCTTTCTAAATATTTAGTATCCAAAAATTTCAAATTAAGCTTGTGGGCCTTTACCTTAGTTTTAAAAATAAATTTATTTGTCTTCAGGTTTTTAAAAAATAAATTACCAATATTAAAATCAAGATATTCATTGCTATTCTGTGTAATTTTTTGACGCTCATTCTCAATTGGTCTTAAATAGAAGATATTAAAATTAATGTCTTCGGGATTTGAATCGAAATTATTACTAATATCTTGAGTAAAATAAATTTCTTCAATTATTGTAAACTCTTTTGAATCGCTCAAAGTCCATTTAAAAAAATTATCTTTAACGGAAAACGGAACTTTATTGCTTTGGAAATTGTCCGACAAAACATAAAGCCTGCCGTCAGAATTTAAAGTTTTGGGAGAAATAAATTTTATTCTATTATTAGAAACATCTAAAATATCTTGAGGCAAAATTGTATAAAGCTTATCCTTGGTTTCAAGAAGAATTTTAATAGCACTAGAATGTGAAAGAAAATTCATACCCTGCAACAAAGTTGGAGAATTTGCATTTAAAATTATTTTATCATCTGAAAGGATAAAAGGTATATTTTCTTTATTAACCCTAACAGGAACTTGTCTACTAATAACAAGAAAAAGTTCATTACTGGTTCCATTTTCACTTTTTACAAAAATAAGTCCTGAATTTACTTCATCTGTAATTTTAAAAACTATTTCAGTATTATTCCAACTAATAATACTACTTTTAACCAAATAATTATTGTTAATATTGATCTCTCCTACACTATAGCCTAAATTGCTCCCCCTAATAACAACAACATCTTTGTGTGAAGTGGGAATTGGAGATATATCGTAAATAATCGGTTTTGAATAAAATAAAAATCCAGAAAAAACAAATAAAAATAAAAAAATAACAAAAATTAAGCTCAAATAAAAATATTTGTTTTTTAAAAAAATAGACAAATACTAGCCTCTTTTAACCTTAGTTCCTTCCTTAGTATCAACCAAAACAAAACCTTTTTTAGCAAAAAAGTCCCTAATCTCATCAGCACGCTTAAAATTTCTTTCACATTTAGCTATTCTTCTTTCTTCAATCAAAGTTTTCATATTCTCATCAATAACCACATTCTGATTTTCTAAATTTTTTAAAATTTCTTCTCTCAAATTAAGTGACATAATCTCGTCAAAAATAAAAGCTAATCTAAGCTTTGAAACAAAGCTTAGATTCTCAGATTTAATTAATTCCCAAAGTAAAGCCAATCCTTGAGAAACATTCAAATCAAAAGAAACTTTTTCTACAAAAGAATTGTAATATTCTTTTTCTACACTAAAATCTAAATTTTTTAAATCTTTATTAAGAACATCCAAATCAACCGGATCTAAAGACGAGTAAAAACAACTTAACCTGTTGATCATATTTTCTCTAGCAATCTTACTTGCTTGAAGATTATTTAATGAAAATTTTAATTGATTTCTATAGTGTGACGTTAAACATAAATATCTAAAATCAAGAGGAGAAAAATTTTGCTCTTCTAGGTCTTTAATTGTAATAAAATTTCCAAGTGATTTTGACATCTTATTATAATCCATGATTAAAAATTCTCCGTGAACAAAAATATCACACCACTTTTTATCTAAAAAACACTCTGCTATGGCTATTTCATTTATGTGATGAACTCCAATGTGGTCAACTCCTCCTAAATGAATATCAAGTGTATCATTGAAATATTCCAAATTCATAGCAGCGCATTCCAAATGCCAACTAGGATAACCAAATCCCCAAGGAGAATCCCATTTCATTTCCTGATCTTTAAATTTAGAATTAGTAAACCACAAAACAAAATCAGTTTTATTCCTTTTAAATTTATCAATATCAACCCTAGAAAAAGTCATGTCTTTATCGATCAAATCAATGCCTGCCATCTCACCATAGCTTTTAAAGCAAGAAGTATCAAAATACACATTACCATTAGAAAAATAAGTAACCTTTTTTTCTTCAAGAATTTTAATAACATCTATCATAATAGGAATATGTTTGCTTGCAATAAGAACTTTATCAGGATATATAACGTTTAGCTTTTTACAATCCTTAAAAAAAGCTTCTGTAAAAAATTCACTAATCTCAAAAGCTGTACGACCTTTTTCTCTTGCGGTCTTGGCGACTTTATCTTCTCCATCATCAAGATCACCTGTTAAATGACCAATATCTGTAATATTCATCGCATAGTTAACCTTATACCCTAAAAATCTTAAAGTTTTAATTAATAAATCCCCAAAAATATAAGTTCTAAAATTTCCAATGTGCGCATAATTATAAACAGTAGGCCCGCAAGCATACAGTTTAACATCGTCAAAATTCACTAATTCTGAAAAATCTTTTGTTCTAGTATTATATAATTTCAAAATCATACATTTCTCAAAATTGAAAAAATAAAAAGTCTAATTTATTATTAAGTAAGTATGCTTAAAAGCCTAAATAATTTTTTTAAAAAAATCAATATAAAGCCTCAAACAAAAAATTTGATTGACTATACAACATATAAAATTGGAAACATTTCAAAACTATTTCTCATTCCTAAAAATATTCAAGAAGCCGAAAATATTTTTAAAGCAGCAATAGAAGAAAATATTAAAATATTTATTCTTGGAGGGGGGTCTAATATTTTAATCAATGATGAGAAAGAACTTGATTTCCCAATAATATACACTGGACATTTAAACAGAATAGAAGTTCACGACAATAAAATTGTAGCTGAATGTGGTGCAAATTTTGAAAATTTATGTAAAATTGCGCTTGATAACAGCTTGGGTGGACTAGAATTTATTTATGGACTACCCGGAACACTGGGAGGCGCTGTATGGATGAATGCTAGATGCTTTGGAAATGAAATCTCTGAAATACTAAAAAAAATTACATTTATAAATGACAAAGGAAAAACTATTTGCAAAGAATTTAAAAAAAAGGACTTTAAATATAAAAAATCACCTTTTCAAAATAAAAACTTTTTTATGCTAAAAATCGAATTGAATTTAAAAAAAGAAAATAAAAAAAATATAGAAGAGAAGATGAATAAAAACAAACAAGCAAGAATAAACAAAGGCCACTATTTGTTCCCAAGTAGTGGCAGCACTTTTAAAAACAATAAAGCATTTCTCAAACCTAGTGGACAAATAATTGAAGAGTGCAAGCTCAAGGGGCTGAGCATTGGGGGTGCTGAAGTTTCCAACTATCATGGAAACTTTATTATCAATACTAACAAAGCTACTTCCAATGACGTAAAAAGTTTAATTGAAAAAGTAAAAACTGAAGTTTACTCTAAAACTGGGCTTTTATTAGAAGAAGAAGTTCTTTACATAGGATTTAAAAATCAAAAAACTAAAAAAGAACATCTTTAATTTCGTTATTAATCTTTTGAATTAATTCTTTTGTCTTTAATATCTTATCCTTAGAAGATTTAACCAAAGATGAATATTCTTTAAGAGAACTTACTGCATCTAAATTCATATTAGAAGCTTTAAATTCTTTTAAATCCTGACTAAAATTATTAAACTTGCTGCTAACAAAAAAATGGTTATTAAATATTTCTTTATACATATTCTTAGCATCTCTAATCTTAGTATCATGAGACAAATATCTTTCTTTAAACTCACCAATTTCTTTAAAATGCCTAGCAAGAGTAAGATCTACTTTCTCATGTCTAGAAAAATTGCTGTCTACATTATCTTGAATATCTATAAAATTTTTATAAATCGTATCAATCTCTGAATTAATTGCTGCAATAATACCATCAACCGTCTTAAGTTCATCTTTAATGGTTTTAGAATATTTTCCAGAATTAATAGCAAGCCTCCTAATCTCTTCAGCAACAACTGCAAAACTTTTGCCCGCATCACCTGCTTTTGCTGCTTCAATTGCTGCATTCATAGCAAGCATATTGGTTTGAGCTGAAATTGAAACTAAAAGTTTATTTGCACTTTGCAAGCTATTAGTCTGAGATAAAAGATCTGCAAAATTTTTATTCACATTCTCAAAAACAATATTTAAATCAAAAACTTTGCTTTTAATGTTTTCAATATCAGCAGAATTTGTAGTAGAAACTTTATTAAAAATTTCCAAATTTTTATCTATGTTATAAAAAAAACTAACATTTTCTTCAAAATTTGAGGAGATCTCTGACATATGCTTATTGTGATCATTAATCGGATCAGCAACAGATTCAAAACCTTTTAAAATATCAACAATAGACTTTTCAAATTTAGAAAAAGTATCTCTTAGTTGTTCGTAAGCTAAAACGCTAGAATCTATGCTCTCAGTATTTAATATAGCGGTTTCTATTTGTTCTAAATAATCATTTAAATCTTCAGAATAAAATTTTATTTTCTCAAAAGATTCATTACTCTTAGACGACAAACTGTCTAGCTTTGAGCTAATGTAAGACATAATAGCCGAAGAATACTTAACATTTGAAGGAGACTCAAGGCTGAAAGGATCGCTTTTTGATTTTTGATAATCAACAATTTTGTTAAAATCATTAATTAGTGAAAAAATAAAAGTATTGCACAAATAAAACATAACTGCGAAAGATAATAATAAGAATATAAAAAATACAATCCAATTTGACTTAAACATAATAGGAATGGAATTGACATTGAAAACCAATCCTTGAATCAAAAAATCATCAGTTTTTACAAAGCTTAAAGAATAAGAATCACTTCCATAATTAAAAGTATGCTGAAAAGAAGAAGAATCTTTTTTAGTATAGGCTATAACTTTGCTCAAAACATTCTCACTATAAACTGTAGAAAAAGACTTGGGCTTAAGATTATTAAAGTTCAAAAAAATGGGCATATAATTTCTGTCAAACATGAAAAAATTATAATCCTTACTGCTAAACTTAAGAGAAGAATACAGTTGATTTTCAATAATATCAAATGGATCATCAAAACATACTAAAATCCCTATCACACCCAACGTTGCAACAGAATCTCTAACGGGAAAACTTACCACAGAGTAAATTTTCCCATCTATCCTCATGTATCTTGAATAGTATTTAGTATTTTTTTCTACAGGAACAGAATAAATTGGATCCAATCTAATATCTTTTAAACCCAGAGATGAAAAATTTGAATTTGATATTAAAACATTCTTCCCTATAGGAATATAAAATATACCTTCGAGTGAATTTTCTGCTACAGGAATAGTTTTAAAAATTTTATCTATAGAGCTAAATTCTCTCGACTTTAAAAACAAATCACTATTTTCATCTAAACTATCACCCAATTTTAAACCTGAAGACAGCAGAAAGCTCTTTGAAGAATTCACCAATATCCCAAATCTATAACTATCTTTTATAAGCTCTTCAAGAAACCTAGAGGATTCTGAATACTTAGCCTTTATAACAGCAGACACACTGTTTAAAAACAACTTAGCATCAAATTTAAAGCGATCCAAATATTCATTTTTATGGTTCATATAAGCATAGCCTATGAATAAAAAATTTAAAAAAAGAAACCCAAATAAAAGTATATAAAGAAATCGCTTAGTACTTTTCAGATTAACATCAATTAAATTTTCATCGGTCATAAAAGCTCTCCAAACATAACATTAGCATGATAAATCCTTAAAACAAAAATCTCGCCTTCATAAATCAAATGTAAGCAATTACCAATAACAATTAGCAAATTGGACTTTTCTTGCTGAATCTTAAAGATTAAATCCCTAAATATTTGCAAATAATTATTTTATTATTTAGCTACATGTATATATAATTATATAATAAAACATGTGGAATACTAAAAATTTAATATTTTAAAATTTTATGAAAAATCAAAATTTTGAGGAAACTTAGTGAGAAAAAAGCAACTTAACTCTAACCTTTTTTATAAATTCAATTTTATAATTTTGGCATATACAATAATCATTATCGCAACAACCTTTTTGCTATTAGATCAAGGCTATAAAAAAATTATATCAAAAGAACTTCAAGACTTTACAAAATTCATCAATCAAGCAATGATTAAAAGTTTTTCTGATGAATCTAAAGAAATAATAAAAACTTTAAGCGTATTATCAAATAGATATGATTATAAATCTGCAATTCTAAATAACAAAAATGAGGAACACCTAGTATCTGATAAAATTTTAGTCACACTCCCATCCTTTATTAGAATAATAGAATATGTAAACAAAGATGGATACATAATCGCATCAAGTGAAAAAAAAAGAACCGGTCAATATATGAGCTTAAAAGAATTGCTTTTGGGCAAAGCTGTAACTACATTTCAAATTTCAATTCTTCATAACAGTTTAGCAAAAATAAATAACAATTTTTATATTCCAATAGCATATAAAATAACAGATTCAAAAAAATCTAATATCGGATATATTATTTTATATGCTGACATTTCAGAAAAAATTGCTGAACTAAAAGAATATCTTTTACTGCTCTTAGAAAACTCGTTACTAGAACAAAATGCAAGCAGTCAAAACTCATCAAAATATTTCAATATATACATAATAAACAATAATGGAGATGCATTTGGGGGAAAAGATGAAGTTTTGAAAAACATAAAGCACATATTCAGCTTTAACGCAAAAACATTAACTCAAATATTAGGCGCATTATCTCAAGGAAAAGCAAATTACAACACAAGTAATTCAAATGAAATAATTTCTTTAGCAAGAATCACAACATCCAATTGGTATCTGGGAATAAAAATAGACTACAATAACATATTTTCAAAAGAATTTAAACATATGAGATTGGTTTCACTTACCATTATATTTATTTTGGTAATAATTTTTATATTAATAATGATATTAACCATAAAAACTTTAATAATATCAAAAATAGATAAGCTCAATGTTGTCATTCCAAAAGTTAAAAACGGCGACTTAACATTTAAAGTCGAATCAAAAGGTAAAGATTCAATAAGCTCAACAATAAATCTTTTTGGTCATTTTATTGAAAATCTAAAAAACGTAATCAATTCACTACAAGAACGCGTGAAGCTGTTGAAAGAAAACGGAGACCATTTATTTAGTGAAATAAACAAAACTCACAATACAATAAAAAATTCAAATCAATACATAGAAAAAACACAAGAAGAAGTAGAAAAACAGGTAGAATTCATCTCCAATACAACAAACGTAATTGAAAGTCTCTCAAAAAATATTTCATCTCTTGACAACTCAATTGAAACTCAAGCCGCAAGCGTTGAACAATCCTCATCAGCTATTGAAGAAATGATAGGGGGGATACAATCAATAACAGAAATAACTCAAAAAGCTGCAAAAAGCACAGAAGAACTAAAAAGATTCTCTGATGATGGGAGAAAAAAACAAGAAGAAGTTATTGCTCAAATCAAAGAGATTTTCAAAAACTCAACAAGATTACAAGAAGCAAATTCTCTAATTTCATCTATAGCTAGTCAAACCAATTTGCTTTCAATGAATGCTGCAATTGAAGCGTCTCATGCTGGTGAAGCTGGAAAAGGATTTGCTATTGTTGCAGAAGAAATAAAAGACCTGGCAGAACAAGTAACATCGCAATCGGAATCTGTTGCATCATCAATTAACGAAATAATGGATTCAATAACCAAAACCGTAAACACTTCAGAATTAACAAATAAAGCCTTCAATCAAATATTTGATTCAATCAATCTAGTTGTTCAAGTGATAGAAGAAATAAACCATACAATGCAAGAGCAATCAATAGGTAGCCAAGAAATCTTAAAGGCTTTAAATACAATGCGGGAAATAACATATGAAGTAAAAATTGGCTCAAATGATATGTTTAAAGGCAACAAAGAAATCATTAGCACAGTTAAACTGTTGGGGGAAATCAATATTACAGTCTCAAACTCAATGAAAGGTTTGAAAGAAGAGATTAATAAACTAGTAGAAGCAATTGAGCGCATTAAAGTTCTAGGGACTACAAACTCAAGTCATATTTCTGGAATTAGTGAAAGCATAAATCAATTTAAAACCAAATAAAATAGATTAAAAGGGAATAATATGCAAAAAAAGACATTTTATAACACTGAAAAATATCTTAAAAGTCATTTAATGTTATTTCCTATTTTTGCTTATACAAAAAACTTCTTGGATGCTAGCATCATATCTGTTTGGATTTCACTATGCATCATACTTCCTGCCCTAATAATTAATCAAATAGAACTGAAAAAACACAAAAGCCATATATTAGGAATATACCTTTTAATAATAGGAATTTTTACTAGTATAACTTACTTATTCATGTTTTATTTAACGCCAACTTTATACAAAGAATACAAATTTTCAATACCCATTTTAATAGCAGTAATAATATCATTCCATAAAAACGAGCCTTTTAAAATCTTAAAAAACTCATCAATGATAATTAAATATTCTAAAATTCCAATTTTAATTTTCATTACCCTAAGTTCAACGATTTCGCTTATCAGAGAAATATTAAACACGGGTAATTTAAAACTTTTTAACAACGAAATATCCATAATAAAAGAGCTTATTAATACAAAAATGTCAGCCCATAGTTCAAACATTTTTATTGTAGCGTCTTTGATTTTACTATTAATCAATATATTAACAAGCGTTAAAGAGAAAAAAGATGAACAAAAGCATTAAAAAAAACATTAAAGACGAAATTAGCATTATAGTTGCCAATTTAGCATCATCAAAAAATATAAAGCTAAACAAAATCAATATAAATGTTCAAAAACCTCCCAAAAGTGATTTGGGAGATATTTCCATATTAATATTTGAACTTAGCAAGACCTTAAAGCTTCCTATTGCAACTATCTCTGAAGAAATAATAAAAACTCTCAAAGATAAGTACGAAATTAAAGCCATGGGGCCTTATTTAAATATCAAAATTCCTAGAAAAGGATATATACAAAATACAATACAAATAGTAAATACTCAAAAAGATGCTTATGGAACGAGTAAATATCTAGACAATAAAAAAATACTATTAGAATTCTCATCACCAAATACAAATAAACCACTACATGTAGGACATCTTAGAAATGACGTAATAGGAGAAAGTTTATCAAGAATATTAAAAGCTGTTGGTGCAAAAATTACAAAAATAAACTTAATAAACGACCGAGGAGTTCATATCTGCAAGTCAATGCTTGCATACAAAAAATTTGGAAATGGAATCACACCCGAAAAAGCTTGTAAAAAGGGAGATCATTTAATTGGTGATTTTTATGTTAAATATAACAAATACTCACAAGAAAATGAAAATGCTGAAAAAGAAATTCAAGATTTACTTTTAAAATGGGAACAAAAAGATAAAAACACAATTGAACTCTGGAAAAAGCTAAATAAATGGGCAATTGAAGGAATAAAAGAAACATACAAAACCACAAACACATCATTTGACAAGATTTATCTTGAAAGTGAAATTTTTAAAATTGGTAAAAATGTTGTACTAGAAGGACTTGAAAAAGGATTTTGTTACAAACGAGAAGATGGCGCAATATGCATTGATTTGCCCCTAGATTCGGATGAAAAAACAGACACTAAAATAAAGCAAAAAGTACTCATAAGATCAAACGGAACATCTATTTATCTTACCCAGGATCTAGGAAATATAGCTGTTAGAACAAAAGAATTTGATTTTGAAGAAATGATTTATGTGGTTGGGAGCGAACAAATTCAGCACTTCAAAAGTTTGTTTTTTGTATCAGAAAAATTGGGAATTTCTGAAAACAAAAAACTTATCCATTTGTCACACGGAATGGTCAATCTTACTGATGGTAAAATGAAATCAAGAGAAGGCAATGTAATTGACGGAGATAATTTAATCCTAGAACTAATGGAATCAATAATGCCTGAAATTACACAAAAAATTAAGAAAAAAGAGAATGCCAAAAAAAATGCTTTAAATATTTCACTAGGAGCAATTCACTACTATCTACTAAAATCAGCTATACATAAAGATATTATATTTAACAAAAAAGAGAGCTTATCTTTTACTGGAAATTCTGGACCATATATCCAATACGTTGGAGCAAGAATTAATAGTATTCTTGAAAAATATAATGCGCATTCTATTCCCATAATGGGAAAAATTAACTTTGAACTTTTAAAACATGAAAAAGAGTGGGAAATTATTAAAATTATATCGGAATTAGAAGAAAATATAATCAGGGCAGCAAAAGATCTAAACCCTTCAATACTTACCAGCTATTCATATTCACTTGCAAAGAATTTTAGCGCATACTACCAAGAAGTTAAAGTAATAGATATAAATAATATCGATTTAACAACTACAAGAATCGAATTTTTAAAAGCCATACTACAAACAATAAAAAATTGCATGTACTTGCTTAATATTCCTTATATGTTAAAAATGTAGACAAGAAAATTTTGCAAAATTTTCTTGTCTAATATCCGTTTAAATCTAGATCACTTTTACTAAAAATTAATTTTATTTTATCCTCATACTTTTGAGATATATAATATCTTTTCAGCTTAAGAGTATTGGTAAGCTCTTCTCCAATTAAAAAAGAATCCTGGAGCAAAACAAAACCTACTATTTTTTCATAACTTTTAAAACCTAATTTAGTATTAATAGTATCTGAGATATGCTTAGAATAAAGTTTGTTAACATCCTCATTAACCAATAAATCACTTCTGGAAGAAAAAGATACCCCACTAGAATTTGCCCACTTTTCAAGATTATCAAAATTAGGCACAATAATAGCTCCCAAAAATTTTTGATCTTGACCAACAATCATAATGCTTTCAATAAATAAAGATTTACCTAAAACTCTCTCAAGGGGTTCAGGCTCAATATTTTCTCCCCCTCTAAGAACAATTGTATCTTTGCTTCTACCAACAATTGAAATTTCATTGTTAATTGTCAATCTAACTAAGTCTCCAGTATTAAACCAGCCATCTTCTGTTAAAACCTCATTGGTCTTAGCCTTATCCTTAAAGTAACCGCTCATTATTTGTGGTGACTTTACCCAAAGCTCACCTTTTTCTCCATAGGGCAAAACTTTCCCATCAACTCCAACTACTTTGTATTCAACATCTGGCAAAATAGGTCCTACAGTTCTTGCTACGGGACCCTTAAGGCGCCTAACACTCAAAATAGGACCTGTTTCGGTAAGACCGTAACCTTCAAGAACTTTAATTCCTACGGCCTTAAAAAAATAATCAACATAATCGACCAACGCCCCACCACCAGAAACTCCAAATTCAAAATTTTGCCCAAGAGCACTTTTTATTTTTTTGAATACTAAAATATCACCCAATAACTTAACAGGAAAAATTAAAATAAGACCAACTAATAAAAATAATTTTGAAAAAAGCAAAATGAACAAATTGGTTTTTTTATAAACAGGGGAAAAACCTAAAAATTTTTCTTTAAGTTTTGCATAAACAATGCCTATCTTTAAAAATCCTCCAAACACAAGTTTCTTAATAAAAGATTCTGACACCTTTTTAATAATACCTATTCTTATACCTTCCCAAATTCTAGGCACAGAAATAATCACTTGCGGATTTAAAAGTAAAAAATCTTTTAACAAAACAGGACCTATGGGCTTTGAATATGCAATTGCTATGCCCTTTAAAGCGACTATATATTCACAAGCCCTCTCGAAAGAATGCCAAAGGGGAAGAATAGAAATCATTATCTTGCCGGGTTTAAGTGCTGGAAGATAGTCATAAAGCCTATCTAATTGAAAAATAAAAGACTCATGTCTCAACATTACTCCCTTTGGCATACCTGTTGTGCCAGAAGTATATATTATAGTTGCAATATCTTTTGAAGAACCCTTTTCAATCTCCATGTCAAATGATTTTGGATTAGTCCTTAAATATTCAGCTCCAAGTTCTAATAATTTTTTATAAGAAAATACGGTAATATTTCCCATTTTTTCTTCATAAGATTTATCATCATCAATAACAATAATATATCTCACCAATCTAAAGTCATGTTTTTTGGATAAAACCTTTTGAAGTTGTTTATTGTTTTCAACAAAAATAAAAGTAGATTCAGAATGATTAATAATATAAATTAATTCATCCTCAGAAGAATCATTTCCCCTGGGAACATCAACACAACCTAAGCCCAAAGTAGCAATGTCAATTATTATCCACTCTCTTCTCGAATCAGAAATAATTACAACCTTTTCTCCTCTTTTAATGCCATAATGCAAAAGCCCAGAAGCAACTCTTTTTACCTCATTCCAAAAATCAGCATATATTTGTTTCTTAAAATTTTTAGACTCCCCTTCCTTATACATAAAAATATCAAGCTCACTATAAAGAGCCACGACCTCTTTAAAACGCTTAGGCACAGTATCCCTCATAAATCCCCCTCAAATCAATTTAAAATTAATTTAAAAAAAGCAATAGACTGCTAACAATAATATTATAAAAACTATGTATAAAAATCACATAATATACATTTTTATACCTTAAATAAGTAAAAGCAAAAAATGTTCCCAATATAAATGCAACTAAAAATCCTAAAATTCCGTAATACAAATGCCCATAAGCAAAAAAAATACTGCTGAGAAAAACGGTAAATATAATAGGCAATCCCATTTGTTTAAATTTGGTAATAACAAAAGCCCTGTAAAACAACTCTTCAAAAGCTCCTGTAAAAAAAGAGGTAAAAGTCATCAAAAACAATGCTGTTTTACTGCTAATTTTCCAATTAAACCCAATATTGTTTTGAAAAAAATAAGCAAGCACCGACTCGGGCAATAAATATTCAAGCAAAAAAACTGCTAAAACAATGAATATCATTGTATTCAATATTGTTTTAATAAAAATTAAAACAGATTCCCAAATAAAAATAAATTTAAATTTGGGAATAAAAAATTCTACCCTAAAATCATCATAAGAACTGGTAAGTTTAAAAAAATAAATTATAAAAATAATTAAAAAAAATCTTGAAATCCATAAATAAAAATGATTTTCATTAACATTCCAAAATTCTGAATTAACATTTTCAAAAGGAGATGCAAGATAAACAACAGCATAGACCAAAAAAAGATCAAGCAAGGCAAGCTTGAATGGATATTTATTTTTTAACAATTGCATAACGCATTGTAATTAAATAATTATTAATTGTCAATGAATGTGATTATTGATTGATTAATCAAAACAAATTAAAATTCAAAATATAATTATTTATGAATAAAAAATAGGGATATTATAAATGATTTTAATATTTATCCTAATTTCAATTAATTTATCAATCCAATACTATTTAAAACTCGACTTGACCTATTTTAACATAATGTTAGTGTTATTTTTTATTATAAAAAATAACAAACATTTAGCAATTAGTTTTATTTTTTGCACAATACTGCTATTAAGCTTTAAAGCTAGATTAAATTTTAAAACATTAAAAAAAAATATTTATCAAATAGCAAACATTAAAAACTTTAAAAAAGACTCAAAAACTATTATTGAAGTCATTGACGATAAAGCAAATACACATAAATTCAACTTCAAAAATATTGAAAATATTTACAAAATTGGAGATTTCATTAAAATTGAAAACCAAAAAATACAATTGATTAAAAGACCCTTTTTTGCCAATCTTAGAGACAAATATACAAACGCTTTAAATAATTTTTTTACCACATTAAATCCTAGTTATTCTCACTTTTCAAAAACAATAATTTTAAACATCAAATCAGAAATAACAAAATATGAAAAAACATTATTTCAAAATGCGGGGATTTCCCACATTTTGGTAGTGTCTGGGCTACATTTTTATCTAATAAGTCTAATAAGTTATTATTTTCTTTTAATAATAACAAATGAAAAATTAAAATACTTGGCATTAAGTATAATTTTATTCAATTATTTAATATTAACTGGATTTACACCCTCAGCACTAAGAGCATTTCTAATGACAGAATCTCTTATAATATATAAATTAATTTACGGCAAGATCAATTTAATAAGCTGCATGTCTATTAGTTTTATAATAAATGCCATTGCATTCCCCGAAACACTAAACTCAATAGGATTTCAACTCTCCTATCTTGCAATAATAGGAATATCAGCATCAGTTCATCTAAAAAATAGATACGAACTTAACGGGCTAGCATCATCAATGCTTACAACATTTTTTATTCAAATATTCACTTCGCCGATAATTTATGTTAACGGTTTCGATTTAACACCGATCTCAATATTATCAAACTTAATAATTATTCCATTAATATTGATTTTCTTAACAATAACAATATTAAGCTTAATCACTTACTTTTTAAATTTGAATTTATTTTTCCTTCTTGATCTTATAAATGCCTACATATTCCAAACAATAAAAATTACAGCAGCATTTTTTAGCAAATTCTTTATAGTCGAGAACCACCAAATACCTATATTTTTAATATTAAGCATTTTTTTTATAACTTACATTATTTATAATAACGAAACTAAAAAAACTAAAATAATTTAAAAATAGCTGCAAATATAAAGAATAATATGCTAATATCTTTTTTATCTATGAATATCAACTATAACAGTATAACTAGCATAAAAAAAACATTAAAAGAAAGAAAAATAGCTCCAAGAAAACTGTGGGGACAAAATTATCTAATAAACGAAAGCATAAGAGAAAAAATCATAGAAAGCTTGAATATAAAAGAAAATGAAAAAATATGGGAAATTGGTCCGGGCCTTGGAGCAATGACTGATATTTTATTAAAAAAAACTAATTTTTTAACCGCATTTGAAATTGACTTAAAATATTCAGAAATATTAAACGAAAAATTTGGAAAATTAAAAAACTTTAAATTAATAAAAGGAGATTTTTTAAAAAAATATATAAACGAGAATAAAAACATTGATAAAATATTTTCAAACCTACCATACAATATTGCATCAAAAGTAATATCTAAATTAATTGAAGAAAATTTTTTGAAAGAAATGGTATTAACAGTACAAAAAGAACTAGCTGACAGAATAACTGCAAAAATAAATAGTAAAAACTATTCTTCATTTACAGTCTTAGTACAATCACACTTCACAGCAATTAAAATAATAGATATAGGAGAAAATAATTTTTATCCCACACCTAAAGTTAAATCTACAACATTAAAATTAATCCCTAAAAAAACCAATATAAAAGACTTCAAAGAGTTCAACAAACTGGTCAGAACTGTATTCTCAAGTAGAAGAAAGAAATTAAAAAACACAATTATTAATTTCATAACAAATAAAGCTATTCTAAGGGAAAATTTTTTAAAAGAATATTTAGACAAAAGACCTGAAAACATTTCTGTTGAAGAATTTATACAAATTTCTAACACTTTAAATGCTCATCATTAAAGCACTTGCAAATACAATCTCATTAACAGAACAACCCCTCGAAAGATCACTAATAGGTTTGGAAAAACCTTGCAAAAAGGGGCCGTAAGCCTTAGCAAAAGCAAATCTTTCTACTAATTTATAACCAATATTTCCAGCATCTAAATTAGGGAATATTAAAACATTCGCAGAACCTGCCACCAAAGATTCACTGCATTTTTTCTCTGCAACATTTTTAATTATGGCTGAATCAAGTTGTAACTCTCCATCAATAAGTAGATCACTCTCTTTATTCTTCACAATATTTAAAGCATTCTTTATCTTTTCGGTTTCCCTAGCATTAGAAGATCCTTTTGTTGAAAAACTTAAAAGAGCAACCTTGGGCTTTGCATTTAAAATATCTTTAAAAGATTTCGCACTTTGCAATGCAATTTCTGCAAGCTCTAAAGAATTAGGATTGACTACTACAGAACAATCTGCAAAAAACAAGATTCCATTATGTCCAAAACAACAATCAACATTATGAGCATTATTCAAAGTATCCATAATCATAAAAGATGATATAATCTTAGCATCATCTAACTTGGGAATTATTCTCAAAGCATTAGATATCACCTTAGCAGAAGTTGAAATAGCTCCACAAACGCAAGACTTTGCATAGCCAAATCTTACCATAAGCATAGCAAAAGTAACTTCATCTAAAACTTGGGTCTTTAAACTTTGCTTAGTAATTCCTTTTAGCTTTAGCAAATTCCAATATTCATCCAAATACATTTCAATCTCTGGAAAAGAGTTAGGATCAACAACCTCTATTCTTTCAAAAATATTATTACAATTAGAAAATTCTTTTAAAGAATTAACAACAAGATCTTTTTTGCCTATCAAAATAACTGAATTTGCAAGATTTTTTTGTAAAACAATAACAGCTGCTTTCAAAACTCTAGAATCACTACTTTCAGGAAAAACTAAACTGGCCTTAAGTTTATTCTCTTTTACAAATATTTTTGCCTTATTGAAAACATAATCTTTTAAACAAAACACCTTATAAAAATATTAAATCACAAATTTATAAATGCATAAAAAAAGACATTTTTTTAATAAAAATATCTTTTCTCATGCATAATTTTCAATTATAAAAATTAAACTTTTCTTAAAGAATTCTTAAAATTTCTTGTACAACTTTAGCTGAATTAAAAGCGGCTAATTTCATAAATTTACTATATTCAACTTTATTTCCTTCTTTATTTACAATGTCAGATATGGACCTAATAACTATAAAAGGTACACTAAACATATGAGAAACATGCCCTATTGCCGCACCTTCCATCTCGACAGCTATTACATCTTTAAAATTTTTTATAATTTTATTCACATAAGTTGGGCCAATGAACTGATCTCCTGAAACTATTAACCCTGAATATGCATTAGAACCTTCAACCTTTGATTTAACAGCCCTTGAAGCTTTATCAATCAAATTTTTATTGGCGCTAAATTTTTGGGGCAAATCCGGAAGCTGTCCCAGATTGCGTCCAAATTTAGTTAAATCAACATCATGATATGCAACTTCTGAAGACACTACAACATCTCCTACTTTAATATCTTTATACTTATCACTAACAACACCACCAGCAATTCCAGAATTAATTACATGGCTTATGTTGTATTTTGACAAAATATAGCTAGTCCACACACCCGCATTAACCTTGCCAACTCCACAAACAATAGCCATAACATTTCGATTGGATAATTTTCCCTTTACAATCTTTTTATTAAGACCATATTCCTTAAGCACTATTTCTTCCTTATTAGACATAAGCTTATTTATATGCTCAAACTCAAAATCCTCAGCAGTTACTATTAAAACATTAATGTTTTTAGAAAAAACAACATAGCCGTTTAAAAAAACTAACAAAAAAAGAAAAAATTTTATTAAACAATTCATAAACTTACACTCCTTATAATAAAAGAACACTTCATCAGTATATTACAGAAAAAAATTAAAACCGGGTTACTTTTAAAAAATTTTTGTAGAAGGTATTGAGAAAAATTATCCTATCCATATTACAATATTAATAGCTTAAAAAAAGGGGGAAACTGAATGAAAAAATTGAATCTAGTTACGGCTGCTCTACCCTATGTTAATAACATTCCTCATCTTGGAAATTTGGTGCAAGTATTATCAGCCGACGCCTTTGCAAGATATTCGAAAATGTCAGGGATTGAAACTCTTTATATCTGCGGAACAGATGAATATGGAACAGCTACAGAAACAAAAGCATTGATTGAAAAAACTACCCCTTTAGAACTTTGCAATAAATATTATGAGATACATAAATCAATTTACAAATGGTTCAATATTGAATTTGACATCTTCGGTCGAACAACCAACAAGCACCATCAAGACATTGTACAAAATTTTTTTCTAAAATTAGAAAAATATGGTTATATAAAAGAGCGAGAAACTGAGCAGTTTTTTTGCAGCAAAGATTCAATGTTCTTAGCTGATAGATATGTAATAGGAGAATGCCCAGAATGCCAAAGCATGGCTAAAGGAGATCAGTGCGAAAACTGTTCTAAGCTTTTAAATCCAACAGACCTAATAAATCCAAAATGCATAATTTGCAAAACCAAACCAATTTTGAAAAAAACCAATCATCTTTATATAGATCTTCCCAAAATCAAAACAAAACTTGAAAAATGGATAAAAAATTCAACCAATAATAAAAATTGGAATACCAACGCCCTTAAAATGACAAGCGCTTTTTTAAGAGATGGTCTTAAAGAAAGGGCAATTACAAGAGACCTAAAATGGGGAATTCCTGTACCTAAAAAAGGTTATGAAAATAAAGTATTTTATGTTTGGTTTGATGCACCAATAGGATATATTTCAATTACTAAAAACATTATTAAAAATTGGAAAAATTGGTGGAAAAACAATGATCAAGTGAATCTTGTACAATTTATTGGAAAAGATAATATATTGTTTCATACAATCATATTCCCTTGCATAGAAATTGGGAGTAAAGAAAATTGGACAATGTTAAATCAGCTCTCATCAAGCGAGTACTTAAATTATGAAAATCTTAAATTTTCAAAATCAGAAGGAACAGGAATTTTTGGAAGTGATGCCATTACCACAGGAATCCCTTCTGATGTCTGGAGATTTTATATCTATTATAACAGGCCTGAGAAATCTGATTTTCAATTTATGTGGCAAGATCTTATGGAAAGAGTAAATACAGAACTTATTGACAATTTTTCAAATCTTGTTAACAGAGTATTAACGTTCCAAAAAAAATTCTTTGGAGATGTAATAGAAACAATCGAAATTAAAAATAAATTTTGGAAACAAATAACACCAAAATACACCAAAATACTAAATCTTTTTAAAAAGACAGAACTAAAATCTGCACTCAAGGAAATACTCAAAATTTCATCTCTTGGAAACAAAATATTTCAAGATAACGAACCGTGGAAAAAAAAAGACAGCTCTCCCCAAGAAACAAAAGAACTAATTTCAAACTTAATATACCTAATAAGAGACTTATCTATTTTAATGATGCCATTTATTCCTGAAACAAGCAAAAAGATACAACAATTTTTTGGCAACAGTTATCAATTTTCTACCAAAATTCTTGGAACCAAATTGGGAATTAAAAAAATTGAATTTACAGAAATATTATTCAATAAATTGGAGCAAAAAAAAATCAATAATTTAAAGCTAAAATATTCAGGAGAAAAAAATATGAAAGAAGAAGAAGAACAACAACAACCGGAAAACTTATTTAGAGAAAAAGTACTCTTAAAAGTTGTAAAAATAAATCAAATAGAAAGAAATCCCGAGGCTAAAAATTTGTTCATATTAAAACTAGATGACGGAACTAGTAATGACAAACAAATAGTAAGCAGTCTTGAGGGGCATTATACAGAAGAAGAGCTTTTGGGAAAACATATAATAATAGTAGATAATTTAAAACCTGCAAAGTTCAGGGGAATAAAATCTGAAGGGATGTTAATAGCTGCTGAGGATAAAAATAAAAATTTTAAAGTTCTAATTGTAGAAGATTCAATTAAAAATCCCATTGCTGGAGAAAGGATAATACTTGAAAAAGATCAAAATAAAAATCTTGCCAGCCCACCTAAGATTGACATAAATAAATTTGCAAAAGCCAATATAGTCACAGAAAACGGGGAACTTAAAATAAACGGAATAAACTTAATATTAGAGCGTTCTAAGAACAAAATATTGTCTAAAGACATTCCAAACGGAATAATTTGCTAAGAGCTATTAATGACTATTAAAAAAATAGAAACAAAAGAAATAGAAGAAAATTATCTTCAAAGCGAGCTGTGGGCATTAATAAAAACAACAAAAAACAGCAATTGGCAAGCCGTAGCATTTAAAAGTGATATTCTTGGTAATATTGTTGTCATGCAAAGAAGGCTGTTTAAAATTTTTTACTTAGCATACATCCCGCATCCAGAATTCTCAAACAAAACCCTTGAAAGCATTAATATTGATAAAATCAGCAAAAATATTAAAGAATTTAGCATAAAAATAAAACCCTACTTACATAAAAATACAATTTTTTTAAGATTTGATTTAATGTATTACTATCAAAGAACATTGAATGACAAATACTCTCCACTAAAAATTAAAATCAAATATTTAAAAAAATCATTTGATGACATACAGCCTTCAAACACAACAATATTAAACTTAAATAATTCGATTGAGAATATTTTGCTTAACATGAAAAAAAAAACAAGATATAATATAAAGCTTAGCACAAAAAAAAATCTGGATATAATAATAGACGATAAATTCATGCATTTAAATGCATTTTACAAGCTCTACAAAGAGACTAGCAAAAGAGATAAATTTGCTATCCACTCAAAAGAATATATACAAAATCTCATTGAAATATACAAACAAGACAAAAATGCTCAAATAAAATTGATAATTGCATTTTACAACAACATAATTGTTTCTGGCATAATAGTAGGAATTTACAAAGAAAAAGCAGTCTATCTTTACGGAGCTTCCAGTAAAGAATATAGAAATTTAATGCCCAATTACGCAGTGCAATTTAAAGCAATACAAATTTTAAAACAATTGGGAATAAAAGAGTATGATTTATTAGGAATTCCCCCAATTGCAAATAAACAACATCCCTTATCTGGTCTTTTTGCTTTTAAAACAGGATTTGGGGGAAATATTATTCACAGAATTGGCTGTTATGATTTTATTTATAAAAATTTTATTTATAAGATTTTTGCAAATCTTGAAAAACTTAGATACTTTTATTACAAAAAATTAAGGAAAAAAATTTAACCGATCATATTGACTAAATTTTTGAATTGTAAACCTCTGTCAAATTCATTATTAAAAAGCTCAAAAGAAGCACTAGCAGGAGAAAATAAAACAATGTCGCCTGCATCTGAAATCTCGAGTGCATAATTTACTGCATAGCCTAAAGAATCAAATACAAAGTATTGTATGCTACTTTTTTCTAAAATTTTAATAATTTTTATAGTTGCACTACCTTTTATTAAAACCCAAGTTTTCACCAGATTTAATATCTGGTGAAAACTTGAAAAATCAAGCTCTTTGTCAGTTCCGCCAACAATCAAGTTGATACAATTATCATTTGTTTTCAAACTTTTAACAGATAAAACAGTGGAATCAGGAATAGTTGAAGCTGTATCATTATAAAAAATTACATTTCGAACTAATTTTACAAACTCTAGTCTATGCTCAATGCCTTTAAAATTATTTACAATCTGAAACGTATAATTAAGGTCAATATTTAAATAATACGAAACAAAAAAAGCAATCAACTTAGGAATCATAAAAACAACTCGGGATTCAGCAAAATTACCAATCAAGTTGTCATTAAAATAAACTTCGCCTTTATTCCAATAAAAAACATCTTGATCAAAATCACGGGGATTAACTTCGGAAAATAAAATAACTTTGGCTTTTGATTTAAATTTTGAAAAATGCTCATAATAAGCCTTATCTTGAATAATCACAATTCCTGAAGTTTGATTTACAAAAATTTTTGACTTATCAATAATATAGTCATCAAAATTTGAATAATAGTTTTGGTGATCATTGTAAACATTTGTAATAATGCTAAGAATAGGATTAAAATTCTCTAAAGATTGCAACTGCCAAGAAGAAAGTTCTAAAATCAAAGGGGATCTTCCATCAAGTTGATCAAAAAAACTTAAAGGGGATACACCAATATTCCCCCCAAGCTTTATACTTGAATATTTTTTTTCCAAAACCCGATACAAAAGGGATACAAGAGTCGATTTACCCTTAGTACCCGTTACTGCGATTATAGGATTCTTGTTAAACATCAAAAACAAGCTAATATCTGTTTCAACTCGTTTTGCAAACCTTAAATATTTATTATTGGGCTTAACACTAGGATTTTTCACAACAATATCAGCTTTTTTAAAATCATTTATATCATGCTTACCTAAAACATACTTAATTTGACCATCAAAATCTCTTAAAGAATCAATACTTGAAGCTAATTCTGCTTCACTTTTAAGGTCAGTAATTACTAACTTTGCCCCATGCTTTAATAAAAATCTAGAAAGAGTTAATCCTCCCCCATTAAGACCTAACCCCATGACTAAAAATTTTAAATTTTTAATTTCGTCTAAACGCACAATAAGATTATATCAAACCTACCAACCTGTTTTAACAGATTTAATCCACCTTTCACTATAAAAATAAGGAAGTGAAATAGCAAGCTTGATTGCATCCTCAAGAGCTGGAATAAAAACAATAATCTCAAAGGGTAAATTTGTATAATTTGCCAAAACAAAAGCAATAGGAATCGTATAAACAAAAGTTACAGAACCTTCCATAATAGCGCCAAAACTTGGAGATGCTCCTGCACGAAAAAATCCAAAAAGATATTGAAAAGCAAGGGCCATAAAAAAAGCAGAAATAGAAGAATACCTTAAAATAATTCCTGTAAGGTGTGAATATTTTAATGCATAAAAAATGTAGGGAGCAAAAAATGAAAACAAAAATAATGCAAAAGACGTTAAAAAAGCAAGTTTGAAGCCAATTTTACCCAAATATACTGCAACTTTCATGATTTCTTTTTTACTATTATGCATTTCATAACCCATCATAATATTTAAAGAAATACAAAAAGAATTAATTATATTAAAGATAATAAAATAAATAGAAAAAGATATGCTATAAGCAGCATATTTATGGGTATCAATTCCTATAAAAATTGATGTCAATACAAGATAGCCAAAAAACCAAATAAAATCATTTAAAAGGATTGGAATAAAAAATTTAATCAATTGAACAAATAGCTTAATATTAATATTTAAATCATTAAACTTAAGATGTAAAATTGAATTCTTGTTAAAAACCGTATAAATAAGGTAAATAATAAGCTCTAAAGTGCGAATAATTGTTGTAGCAATAGCAGCTCCAACTACCCCCATATTAAAAACAAAAATAAAAATATAATTTAATATTAAATTTAAAAGCACTGCAAAAACAGAAATGTAAACTTGAAATTTAACAATTTCAACAACTTTAAGAGCATTAGCAACAAGGCCTTTTATGATTGCAAATACAAAAGAATAAATAGCTATGTTTAAATAAATCGCCCCATAATAAACTGCCTGCACATCATTAGAAATCAATCTAAGTAAAAAAAAAGGATTTATCCTAGAAATCAATATAAACGGGAAGGAAAATAAAATAATAGTTAATATACTAATAAAAAATGTATTTCTAAAACTCTTAAAATCGCCCTGATTATATTGCCTTGTGGCTATTATATTGTAAGCTCCCGCCATAGCAAACCCAATAGTAACAAAAAGTTCAAAAAATTTATTTGCAAGAGAAACTCCTGCAACAGGATAATCACCAAGATACGCAACCATAGCATTATCTGTAAGAGAAATAAAATTAAATAAAAAAAATTCAATAGCGGTTGGAATTGCAATTTTTAAAAGATCTTTATAAATTTTTTCTTTTTTTAACACACTTAATGAATACATAAACTTCTCCAAATAAAAAATCAAGATTCTTGCAAAAAACAAATACTAAAAAACTACAATAAAGCAAAAGGAATTGCTTTTAAAAGCAGAATAAAAGAATGAATTTTAGATCCACTAAGACCATAAATTTTTATTAAAACCAAATATATCATGCCACCTTACATTCAATCAAGCTCTTCATAATTAATTTCTCGTATCCAATCATCGTGAAAAAATTCAATCATGATAAACACATTTTTAATAATTTCTTCTGCATTCACAATAAAAACCACTATTGGCAAACTTAAATTTGTATAAAACACCAACAAATAAGCAACTGGAAGCGTATAAAAACCAATTACACCTGATTCAATAAAAAAGCAAACATTTGGTATGCCACTTGCCCTAAAAACTCCAACAAGAACTTGTGCGGTAAAAGCTTTAAAAACTACAATGCTTGCAAAAACATAAATAAACACACTAACAAGTTTGGGGGAATCTAAATTACTAAAAATATAAGGCGCAAAGCTTGAGATCCCAATAAGCAAAATAGCTACAAAAATACCTAAAAAAAATCCTAAAAAAGATAAAAAAAATCCAACCGACCTGACATGTCTCTTCTCATAAACCATCAAATGCCCAATAACAACACCTGTTGCAAGTCCCATACCATGAAGCAATACAAAACAAATGTCAAAAAGATTTGATGCAACTGCAAACGAAGCATATTCAATGCTCCCAACACGAGCATAAAATGCATGTAAAATAGTGATACTTAAAACCCAAAAAATCTCATGGGATAAAACGGGTATAATCAATTTTAAATTGGCTCTAGTAACTATCTTTGAAGCAAAAAAATCGCTAAAATTAATCCGATAATATGAATTATTACTTATAAAGCTATATGAAAAATAAAAAATAAACTCAACGATTCTAGCAAGCATGGTGGCATATGCAGCACCTTTTATTCCCATACTAAAATAAAAAATAAAAACATAATTAAAAACAATATTTATTAAAACAACAATAGAAGTAACATATAAAGGTATTTTTACTTCTTTAGCACTCTTAAACCCCATAGCCGATAAAAAAGAATATGCCATTAACACATAAGACCATGAAATAATTTTTAAGTACTCTGATCCAAAGTTTAAAGAATCCTGATTGCTTGTAAATAGCTTAATAATGTTTTTTGGGAAAAAAAATGAAAATATAAAAAAAATTATTCCTATTGTAGTTCCAATTGACAATATATAAGCAAAAGATTGTCTTACTTGGAGAAACTTCTTTTTTGCAATTGCCTGAGAAACATAAGCGCTTAAAGCTGTACCAAGCCCAAACACAATAATAAAAAAAAGAAAAGTTACCCTATTTGCTAAAGAAACTCCTGTAATATGAAAAGAACCCAAATAGGAGATCATAAAATTATCAAAAAAAGTTACCATTTGAAATAGAAGCGATTCAAAAGCTGTAGGAATAGCTATAATAAACAACTCTTTTATTATCTGATCATAATTTTTAAACTTTTTGATCATATTCCCTATACACACTCTCCTTTATTTATTGCTTTTAATTAAATTAAACCCAATCTAGTACATACATATATATATGTATGTACACATATAAGCAATTGGAATTAACTATTAATTATACTAAAATATATTATAATTAAATAATATGAAACTCACCTATGTTTTATTACTTCTATCTATTAAGATATCCTTATTAGCCAACAACATTTCAAAAAAAGATTTAAGCATATTACTAAAGATTACAAAAACAATGAATCAACAATGTAAAAACTTTATTGAAAAAAATCCTATACAGTTCTTAAAAGAAATGAAGCCCTTAGTAGATGCAGAAAAAAACAACCTCTTAACCTTAGTAAATAAAAAAACACCAATTCCTACGGATTATAAAGTATCTGATCTGGTATATATTAATGATTTTAAAGATCTCAAAAATCTTGGGGTAAAGACTCTTAAGGTAAGACGAATCTTAATCG
Organism: Borreliella sinica; assembly: GCF_033969665.2. Classification (GTDB taxonomy): domain Bacteria; phylum Spirochaetota; class Spirochaetia; order Borreliales; family Borreliaceae; genus Borreliella; species Borreliella sinica. The sequence continues at coordinate 304,616 of NZ_CP135180.1, forward strand.
AAGATTTAATTAAACTAATAAAGGATGCAAAAAAAAATGGAATTGAAATTAAAATCAAATCTGCTTACAGAACACAAGAATACCAAAAATTTTTATTTGATTACAATGTAAAAACTTACGGCAGAAAAATTGCAGAAACTCAATCGGCAATTCCAGACCATTCCCAACATCATCTGGGAACAACAATAGATTTTATAAATCTAGATGATAATTTACTAAACACGAAAGAAGGAAAATGGCTTTACGAAAATTCTCTAAAATATGGGTTTTCTCTTTCATACCCAAACGGATACGAAATAGAAACTGGATACAAAGCAGAGCCTTGGCACTACTTATACATAGGACCAGGACCATGTTCTATTCAAAAAAAATATTTTAATAATTTACAATACAAACTTCTTGAATTCTGGAATCACAACAAAGTAAATCTTATTAACCTAATTGAAAAATACGCAAACTAAATACTTCTTCCAGCATTCAAATAAGAACAAAAAAGGTTATCTAGTAAATCAATATCAAGTCTATCGTAAGCAGAATTATCATCGAAAAACAAATCTAATTCTTCTCGAATCAAGACTATGATATCTCTATCGTCAACAAAATTAGCTATTTTTAATTTTAAATATCCTGCTTGCTCAAGCCCAAATAAATTACCAGGCCCTCTTAACCTTAAATCTTCCTCTGCTATTTTAAATCCATCCAAATTTTCTTTTATGGTTTTCAATCGAAATTTTCCAGCACCTGTTAAAGGCTCTTTATAAAGCAAGAAGAAAAAAGATTGTAAATTACTTCTACCAATACGACCTCTAATTTGGTGTAAAGTAGAAAGTCCAAAACGCTCAGCATGCTCTACCACCATACAAGTCGCATTTGGACAATCAATTCCAACCTCAATAACACTAGTAGCCACTAAGATATCTACTTTTTTAGAATAAAAATTTTTCATAATTTCTTCTTTTAAATCAGAAGGCAACTTAGAGTGAAGCATCTCAACAACATATTCGCCAAACACTTCCTTCAATTTTAAATACATATTATTAACGTCTTTTAATTCAAATTTTTCCGAAGATGAAATTAATGGATAAACAAAATAAACCTGATGTCCCTTTAAGAGTTCTTTTCTTAAAAATTCGTAAACTTTATCTTCATTACCATGCTTTGCTAAATAAGTAATAATAGGCAAACGCCCCTTAGGCAAAGTCTTAATAAAAGAAACCTCAAGATCACCAAAAAGTGTAAGCGCAAAGCTTCTAGGAATAGGCGTTGCGGACATTAAAAGCATATCTACCCCTTCCCCCTTATTTTTAAGCTCTTCTCTTTGAAAAACTCCAAATTTATGCTGTTCATCAATAATAACATATGCTAATTTTTTAAATTCTGTACTTTCGTAAAAAATAGCATGTGTGCCGACTATTAAACTAGAAGTTCCACTTTTAATGCTTTCCAAAGCTTGTTCCTTATCTTTCTTTTTCAAACTACCAGTCAAAAGAGTCACTGAAATGTTAAAAGACGACAATATGTTGGATAAATTATCATAATGCTGACGAGCCAAAAGATCGGTAGGAGCCATAAATGCCACCTGATATCCAGCTTCAATTAAAGGAAGCCCTGAAAGCAAAGCAACAAGGGTTTTACCACTTCCAACATCACCTTGAAGCAATCTATTCATTGGCTTAGAAGAGTTAAGATCTAAGAGTATCTCATCAACAGAAATCTTTTGATCTTCTGTAAGCTCAAAGGGCAAACTTGATAGAACCCTTTCAAGCAAATCTCTTGACAAATGTTTTTTTTCTCGCAAAAGAACTTTAGAAGATCTATACCTTGAAAAAAACTGAAGCAAGAAAATTTCTCTGTAAATTAAAGTTTTTTTTGCTTTTTCAAGCATTTCTAATGAACTTGGAAAGTGAATCTCTTTTAAAGCATCGTTTAATGATAACAAAGAATATTTTTCTATTAAGAATTTAGGAATATCTGTTTGACCAAACTTAAAAAAATATTCAAGGGCTTCCCTTACGTACAATGAAATTTTCTTTGAAGTTAATCCCTCTGTCAATGAATAGACTGGAAGAATTTTTTTAAACTTTTCAGGATTCTCGCTAAAAATTTCACTGTCAAAATTAGAACAACTCCATAAACTACTATAATCATTATAAGTAAATTTGGAATAAATATAGAATTTTTTATCTATCCTATAAACATTCTCTAAAAAAGCCCTATTGAAAAGTAAAATTTCAAAAGGCTCATCATTTACACTTTTAACTGTTAACTTTAAATTTTTTTTAGAACTATTCCCAAATTTTTTATGCCCAACAACAGTGAATACCGTCATCATATCACAACTTTTCACCTTAGTAAAATCCGGAAAAGTTTGTATATTTTGACGATCCTCATATTTTATCGGAAAAAATTCAATAAGATCTTTAACATTTAAAATTTGTAGATTTTTTAACCTTTCAACCCCCTTCTCACCAAGACCACCTATATTTTTAAGTTCATATTCAAACTCGTGTAAAAACATTTTAATCTCCTAAAAAGGCAAATATGTTCCTAAAACTCTAATAGCAAATACAATTTGTTCAATAATAATTATCAATGCTATCATTAAAGCACTCCCAACAATCAAGCGTAAAGTATAAGACATATTTTTATCAGTAATTGCGCTACTTATTCTAATAGACAAAGGAAGTAAAAATGAATCGACTGTTCTAAAAAAGCTTGAACCTTGGAACAAATTCAAAAGCAATAATAACAACCTCAACAATAAAAAGAAAACTATAACAATAAAAATGCTTCTAAATATTCCCCAAATTTCAACAATAAATAAAATAATAAATGTAGAAAGCCTATAATTTCCATAAACCAACATTCTTTCAAAAATAGTTAAAGTTATTAAAGCTGCAATTGGAGAGAAATCAAACACACCAAATGTAAAAAAAGGAATTTTTCTAAAAAAAGATAAAAATGGCTCTGTGACAATATGTATAAATCTGAAAAACACATTGGTATTAATTCCAGAAGACGCAAGCCAACTAAGAACGATCCTAATTAAAATTAAAATCCTATAAATCTGCAAAAACACAATTAAAGTTTCTATTAAAACAGCCAACTCAACACCTCCTTCTTAATCAACCCAAACATCTTCAACTATCAAACACTTTCTCAACTTATCAAGCTTCTCTTCATCTGGACCAAAATTTAAAATTGAATTCATTTTTAATTTTAAATTCTTACCATTTTCCCTTAAATAAAAATAAACATTTGAAAATCCAGAATTGTCCTCAAAATTACTTATACTTTCCTTTAAAGAATTAAGTAATTGCAAGTCATTCAATTTATTATTTGAAAATTTAATATGAATATTATTTACTTTATCTTCGGAAAGCTTTTCAATATTTACAACCTTTTCAACTACAATCGAAAATTTGTCTCTGTTAAACGTAAGTCTACCTATAACTCCAATAACGCTACCTTCAAGTAGAAGACTTTTATACCTTTCATAGCTTTCTGTAAAAACTACAATGTCTATTGCACCTTTAAAGTCTTCAATAACACCAAAAGCCATTTTCGCATTATTTCTTTTAGTTTGAATAACTTTTACTGAATTTAAAATGCCAGAAAATTGAACAATGCTATCTTTTTTGGCAGCAAGATCTTTTAAAACATTTAAACTGGAAAAGCTATTAATTGCCTTTTTATAAGGATCAAGCGGATGCCCTGACACATAAAATCCTAAAAGCTCTTTTTCAAATCCTAAAAGCTCAGAATAAGAATACTCTTTAAAAACCTGATAATTAAAACTTTGCTGAATAGAGCTTTGATCTTTAAGGGAATCAAACAAACTATTTTGACCAAGTTTCTTATTATTTTTATCTTCTGAAACAACTTCAATCAAACGATCAAGATTTTCAAATAAAGTTTTTCTGTTTTGATCTAAATTATCAAAAAGTCCAGATTTTATTGCGGATTCTAAAAATTTCTTATTAATCACCTTATCATCTACACGTCTGATAAAATCTTCAAAAGAATTATACTTGCCGTTTTTTTCTCTCTCATCAATTATTAAATCAACAACAATTCCTCCAAGATTTTTAATCCCATTAAGCCCATAAGAAATTCCAAAGTCAGTTACACGAAATTCTTTAAATGATTGATTTATATCAGGCTTGAGTACATTTATACCTATGGCTTTTGACTCTTCAATGTAATAAGAAAGCTTATCATTATTATTTATTTCATTTGTCAAGTTGGCAGCCATAAAATATTCAGGGTAATTAGCCTTAAGATAAGCAGTTTGATACGCTATTAAAGAATAAGCTGCTGCATGTGACTTATTAAATCCATATCCTGAAAAAGGCTTTAAAAGTTCAAAAATTTCACTAGCAATTTCTTCACTATACCCTTTCTCAATAGCACCTTTTAAAAAGTCAACCTTCATTTCATTCATCTCATCTTCTTTCTTTTTACCCATAGCACGCCTTAAAATATCAGCCTTGCCAAGAGAAAAACCCCCAATTATTTTTGCCACTTCCATTACTTGTTCTTGATAAACAATAACTCCATAAGTTGGCCTTAAAACTTCCTTTAAATCTGGATGGGGATACTTAATTCTCTTGACACCTTTTTTAGCAGCAATAAATTGGGGAATAAATTGCATAGGACCAGGCCTATAAAGAGCATTTAAAGCTATCAAATCTTCAATATTATCGGGCTTTGCGTCTTTTAGAATTTGCTGCATCCCTTCAGATTCAAACTGAAAAACAGATGCACTTTTTCCTTCTCCTAGCATCTTAAAAGTCTTAACATCATTATCTGGAATATTTTTTATTTTAAAATCTGAATTTACACTTCTAATAAGATTTTCTGCATTTTTTATTAGAGTTAATGTTTTCAAGCCAAGAAAATCCATCTTAACAAGTCCACATTCCTCAAGCAAATCCATTGTATATTGAGTAGAAACAGATCCTTGCTTATAATCCTTATAAAGAGGCACATAATCGGTTAAAGGGGTTTTAGAAATTACAATTCCTGCAGCATGAGTTGAAGCATGCCTATTCATTCCTTCAAGAACCAACGCAGCATTCATTAATTCCTTATAAACAGGCTTGCTAGTGAAATACTCTTTCAAAGAATTATCATCTAAAACCTCTTTTAAAGAAACTTTAGGACCATCGGGAATAAATTTAGTAAGTTCATTCGATTCGGCAAATGGAATATCTAAAACTCTAGCTACGTCTTTAACTACAGCCTTAGGCTTTAAGGTTCCAAAAGTAATTATTTGAGCTACCTTATCTTCTCCATATTTATTAGTAACATATTTTATAATCTCATCTCTACCTTCAAAGCAAAAATCAATATCAAAATCAGGCATAGAGATACGCTCAGGATTCAAAAATCTCTCAAAAAGCAAATTATACTTTAAAGGATCAATATCAGTAATCCTTAGAGCATAAGCTACAATTGAACCGGCACCAGAACCACGCCCGGCTCCAACAGGAATATCGTGATCATGAGCAAATTTAATAAAATCCCAAACAATCAAAAAATAGCCTTCAAAACTCATTCCAATTATCACACTCAATTCATAAAAAGCTCTATCTTTTATTTCGCTTGTCAGAATTTTATATCTAAATTTTAACCCTTCAAGAGTAAGATATTCCAAATATTCACCAAGGGTATTAAATTCAACAGGAATTTGATAATCGGGCAAAATAGGACCAGGAAAAGTTATTTTAAAATCATCACACTTCTCTGCAATCTTTACAGTATTTTCTAAAGCTTCAGGTAAATCATTAAAAAGTTCACACATTTCCTCTTGGGATTTAATATAAAATTCATTGGTTTCCATTTTCAATCTATTCTCATCACTTTTCTTAGCACCAGTACCAATGCAAACAATAATGTCTTGAGCAACCGCATCTTCTCTATTGACATAATGAGAATCATTAGCTACTGTTAGCGGAACACCAAGTTCCTTAGAATACTCAACCAGCTTTTCATTCACAATATCTTGATCTTTAATACCATGCCTTTGAAGCTCAAGATAAAAATCATTTCCAAAAACTTTTTTAAACCAAAGAATTTCATTCTTAGCATCTTCAAACCTATTAGCCAAAATAAGCCTTGGAATGAGCCCTCCAATACAAGCTGAAGTACAAATTAAACCTTCTGAATATTTTTCAAGATCCTCTTTATCTATCCTTGGACGATAATAAAACCCTTCAAGATAAGAAATACTTGTTAACTTTAATAAGTTTTTATAACCCAACTCATTTTTGGCAAGCAAAATCAAATGATAAGACATTTTTCCAAGGTCATCATGCTTTTTTAGAAACTTAGAAGTTCTTGCCATATAGGCTTCAATGCCAATTATTGGCTTAATTCCTGCTTTTTTAGCTTCTTTATAAAATTTAATAGCTCCAAAAAGATTGCCATGATCTGTTAATGCAATATGTGACATATTGCATTTTTTTGCTTTAGATATAATATCTGATATTTTTGCAGCTCCATCCAAAAGAGAATAATCTGAATGAACATGAAGATGAATAAACTTAGCCCTAAAACTCATACCTAAAATTATTTTATCAAAATAAAACTTGATTTTTAACAAAACTTAGTCAAATAAAAATCTGCAAAATCATATTAATTTTAAATCTCTAATTTAAATCACCTACAACAATTCTTGTCAAATAAATCAAGAAAAAATACTAATTCCTTGATTGTCTAATTCAATTACCATTTTTTTTATGTGCTCAAGTTTTCTGACAATTTCTTCAGATAAGCTCTCAGCTTGAGACAAAAAATCTTTAGCCTGTCTTAAACCAACATCATTGCGATTATCTACTCTAAATATAATTAAAATTTCAGTCGCAAGCTTATTAATATTTAAATGAGGAATATATACCTCTTCCCACAACTGCTTAACAACATCATTCTTAGGAGACAATCCTTTATAAAATAATCCAAACCCATGCTTGGAAGCATCCGTTTGAATAAATACTAGCTTTTGTCCTTCAACAATTAATCTTAAATTATTAATCCAAGAAAATTGCTCTGAGAGAATAAATTCTAGCTCTTTTAAAAATTCATCATTAGAAAGCATAAAAGTATCAGAACTAATCAAAGAATCGCAATTCTTTGAATAATAAGCCATATTGGCATCTATGCCTTCAAGAGCTTCTATCAAAGATGAAAATTCTTCTTGACTTTTTGAAAAGCGTTTAAATATGCTCTCAAGATAATTAAGCTGTTCAAGAATCTCAACAAAAAACTTATCAATATCAATCTGCAAATCTTTAAGGTTATGCGAAATTAAATCTTTAGAAACCTCCTCAATTTCCTTTACAGAAATCATATTCATAACACCCTTTGCCTGATCAGAAAGTCGCTTAATCTCATCTGCAACAACAGAAAATCCTTTACCATATTCTTTAGCTCTTGCAGCCTCAAGCTTTGCATTAAGAGAAATCATATTGGTAGCACCCAGAAAATTACTTATTGTTTCTAAGCTTCCCTGAATCCCAACAATAACAGAAGATATTTGATTTAGCTTTTCCTTGTTATTTTTGCCAATATCACTAAAAATAACGTTTATCTGATCACGAGCAGTATTTGTCATCTTAACAAGCGTAGAAAATATATGATCAAAATCTTCTATTCCAGAAAACAAAATTCTTTGTAATGAGTCAAATCCTACTTTTAAAGAAGCAATGGACGCTTTAGTATGATAAAACCCCTTTAACATTTCCTTAACAGGAGCTTTGTATTCATACGTACTCAAATCTTTTTTGTCATTGACAGGAATATTTAAAAGACTTGAATCAATAATTTTTTCTTTCTTTTTTTTAAAAAACGAGAATTTTTTCATAAAGGGATTTTAACATATTTTTTTTTTTTTGAATAGAACTATAAGTATTTAATCTGACACATTATTGCAAATTTAATATCAAACCAAATACATCGATAAACAAAAAAATATTTTTATAATTAAATAATAAATGGTAAAACTTAACACTTTAACATAAATTTAAGCTTCCACCTTAAACCATAAAACCATCTAAAAATGCAAATTATTCTCCTTACTTAATTATATTTACAACTAATATTAAATTTTATTTACTTTCTTTTTATCCAAGAGTAACGCCCACTAACTTCATTATACTCAAAAAGAGAATCTCTGTAAGAAAAAAAACATAAAAAAATATTAATAAACTCCTCCAATTTAGCCTTAACTTTTGGCAAGTTAAAATCGTTGTCAAAATTAAAAATATCATCTGAGCCTGTTGTAAACAATTTATCATCTTGTTTAAGAATAACTTTTTTGGGCTGCCAAAAAAGAACGTTGGTTTTTTTATCCTGAAGAAAAAATCTATTAAATTCATAATCAAGATCAACTTGATCTGTCTTTGCCTCAATGACCCCAACAATGACACATTTTTCATGATCAATTCTTTTAATCAAAACAGCATCCGTAAGTACAACTCTCTCACCAATTTCAAGAGCAAACTGCTCTTCTATTTCATATTGCTTATTAAAAGGAAGATTTGCAATTTTCCTGAAAAGATTAAGTAGTATGTACTTGGTGCTCATTTCTTTATTGCTTATCCTAAGACAAGGAATCTTCATTCTATACTTAAGCTCATCAAAAAAATATTTAACTAGTCTTTTCATTAAAATAGTTTTTCTAATGTCTTCTTCTTTCATCTAATCCTCCTAATAAAAATTGCCAAAAATTAAAACTATTATACAAATATTAATAAAATCCGAATCTATTAAAAAAATCAAAATATTTTATAATATACTAATTATAACTAAATCATTGAATAAATCGAAAGGAAAAATCATGTTAATTAAATTTATGTTCTCAAACATTAATCCAATATTAATAGTCAGCATGACTTTATTTAAAATATTATTGGAAATAGCATACCGAAAAATATTACTAAAAAAAATAATTGCTAATGTCAAAACATTAAATACTCAAAACCAAGAGTATAAAATAATTGTTATCATCGCTTTGGCTTTAAATCATTTATTACAAAGTTTTTTAATCAACGCTCTTGTCAATTTATTCAACAATTTAATAACTCTGACTAACAACTCCCTTGGAAGCTTAACGGGCTTAAATTACAATGTATTATCTGCAATAGCAATATCTAGCACAATTTGGCTTGCATTTAGTTTGCCTAAAGTAATAAACGATATCATTTATGAAAAAAAATCATTTAATTCAACAATAGCTAATGCTTTTTTTGACCTTTTAATAATAATATTGCTAACCATATTCTCTAAATTATTTTTAAGCTATAAAATATTGCAATTTGAAAACACTACAAACATTAATTTTGAAAACCTGCCTACTCACTAAATAAATAATCTTTAAATACAAGCTTTAATCAGCCCTAAAAATAGCTTGGCCGGATTTTCTATCCTTGTAATAAGTTCTGGATGAAATTGACAAGCTACAAAAAATTTATTTTTAGGAATTTCTATCAATTTTGCTATTTTAAAATCACTTGAAAATCCGGAGACTATAAGTCCATTTTTTTCAAATAAATCTATATACTCATTATTAACTTCATATCTATGCCTAAACCTCTCAATTATCCTATCTTGCCCATAAAGCTTAAAAGCTATTGTACCTTTCTTAAGGATCACAGGATATCCTCCAAGCCTCATTGTAGCACCCTTATCTTTAATTCCCTTTTGTTCAGGAAGTAAATGAATAACAGGACTTTTTAAAGGTTTATCTTTTACTAAATTCTCCTCAGTATCAGCATCAAGTATCCCACAAACATTACGAGCAAATTCTATCACAGCAAGCTGCAAACCAAGACAAATCCCAAGAAAGGGAATATTATTCTCGCGAGCATATTTAATAGCAATAATTTTACCCTTATATCCCTTACTTCCAAAGCCACCAGGAACAATAATACCATCAAACTCTTTTAAACAACTCTCATTTAAATCATTAGAATCAATTAGAGTGCTGTTAATAAGTAAATCCAAATTAGCGGCAACATGGACCAAAGACTCTCTAATTGATGCATAAGAATCGTCAAGATCAGCATACTTACCACAAATAGCAATATTAATAATTTTTTTAGGTACAACAAAATTAGATTTTATGACTCCTACAAGCTTTGAAAGCTCTTCTATTTTTGGATCAACCTTAATATTCAACTTAGAACTTAAAATTTTATGTACACCTTGTTTGTAAAAAGATATGGGAATTTCATAAATAGTAGAAACATCAACATTATCAATAATCGAAGTACTCTCAACATTACAAAACATTGCCACTTTTTTTCTGATTTGATCGGTCAATACTTGAGAGCTTCTAGCAATAATCAAATCAGGGAAAATACCTGCTTTATTTAAAGTTTTAACGCTCTGTTGAGTAGGTTTGGATTTCTGCTCATTAATTCCAGCCGGACTTGGTACATAGGTTAAATGAATAAAAGCAATATTACCACTTCCAATCTCATGCCTTATTTGTCTTACTGTCTCAATAAATAAAATATTTTCCATATCTCCTACAGTTCCACCGATTTCAATTATCAACATCTCACTATTCTCAGAACTTGCAATCTGAAAAATTGTAGATTTGATCTCATCAGTAACATGAGGAATAAGTTGAACTGTTCTTCCCAAATATTTACCTTTTCGCTCATTTTCAAGTATTTTTTTATATATTTTGCCCATTGTAATGTTCCAACTGGACTTAGCATTAAGATTTAGAAACCTCTCATAATGACCAAAATCCATATCAACCTCTCCCCCATCATCAAGGACAAAAACTTCTCCATGCTCAACAGGATTAATGGTCCCGGGATCAGTATTTAAATATCCATCACATTTAATTGGAGTAACCTTAAAATCATATCTAAATAACCTCGCAATACTTGCCGATGTAACTCCCTTACCAATCCCAGAGATCACACCCCCTGTTATTACTAAAATCTTTATTTTTTTTTTCATGTACACCCCAAAATCAAACTTTTAAATTTAAAACCAATTAAGCTTACGCTTAAAAAGAACACACAATCCACATATAAAACATATACACCCGCATTAAAACAAACAAAAGTATTAAACCAAAATGAAAATATTAATGCTTAGTCGAAGAGCTATTTCTAAACCCTTATTCTAAATTTTTAAACAAACTATTTTAATCATAATTAACAAAGCAATATAATGAACCTTTGGTCAAATAATAATAATTAAACATCGCCAAAGAAACTAAAACACCTGCAATAACAAACAAATTGCTTTTTTTCCTAACACTTCCAAATTCTACTATCTTAAAATATGAAGCTAAATATAAAAAACCCCCCAAATTGTAAACCATTTTAAAAAAAAAGTTACCTAAAAATCTATCAAAAGAAAAAATTAAATCTGAAGAACATGGTGAATACTTAAAAACTAAATAAAGAAAAGACGTGAAAAAAAATAATAAAACAATAGCCCCTAAAAAAAATATCAAAACTTTAACAAAAGGATGGGTTTTAAAAGTTATTCTAAAAAACATGAAAATTGAAAAAATAGATACAAAATTAAAGTAGCGAAAAAAGAAAAAATCGTAAAGATACCCTAACTCTAAAAATACAGCATTTCCACTTCTTAAAAAGAATGCATTATCTAAGAACAAAATAATATTCAACCCTAAATAATAAAAAAGTATTAAAATCAAAGGTAATATAAATAAATATTTAATTAAATTGAAAAAATAATGCTCAAAAGTTGAAACGGGCAAAGAAAAATAAAGAATATTTCTAAACGGATCGTGAATTACTTTGTAATAATCATACATAGCAAACATCGATATTATCAATGTTAAAACAAAAATTTTGGGAACAAAAAATCTTAAAAAATCAATTGCTGAAAAATTAAAATAAAATCTAATGAGCAAATAAGATATAAATATCATTCCTAAAATTTGAACTATTGATAAAATGTAAAGTTTTTTATTATAAAAAAAATCAAAATAAAATAAATTCAAAAATCTTCTTAAGCTAAACATCTTTTATTACCCTATCCTTTTTATTTTCAGTAACATACAAAAAGAAAAATTCAATATCAACAGCCTCATCTCCACTGCTACTCTCAAAATAAAGCGCCTTAAACCCATCTTTATTTTTTTCATAATACAATTCATTTCCATTAAGTTCACTCATAATTTTAATCTTATAATTTTTATTAATATAAGATACTGAATTGGAAAAAAGAATTGACTTTTCTCCAACAATAATTAAATAATCTACAACCCCTGTCAAATCCCTTACATTGTGACCCGTAATAAAAATGATCCTGTCATTTAAATTATAAAAAATGTTTCTAAAAACATTTTTTGAAACAATATCAAGACTATTTGTTGGCTCGTCAAACAACAAACAAGAAACATTTGTGGCTAGAGAAAATGCAATAATACTTTTTTTCTTTTGCCCAAAAGAAGCTGAGGATAAATCAAGAGAAATATCGAGGTTAAAATCCAATAAATATTTTTCAAAATCTGACTTATTAAAATTTGGATAAAATCTAGACAGAGCTTTACTGTACTCGGCTAAAGACAATCTAGGAAGTGAAAATTCTTCGGGAACAAAGAATAAATTCACTAAATTTAAGGGGTCTCTTGGAAAAGCTGCTAAAGAATTGAATAAAATCTTCCCTTTTAATGGCTCTAAAAGTCCACTTACAAGTTTAAGCAAAGTTGTTTTTCCAACTCCATTTTTACCAAGAAGCAAATAAGTTTGGGGGGTTTCAATGTTTAAATTTAAATCCGAATAAACTTCTTTTCTACCATAGGAAAATTTTACATCTACAACTTCAATAGCCATAAATACTCCTTAACATTAGGGTCAAAATCTTAAAAAATTAATTAAGATAAAAAGACAAATTCAATTTTTTATGAACAAATTATAAATAAATATAGAAAAATTTACATAAAGCCTTGAACTAAAATTCCAAATTTTTAACATAATCCTAGGTAAAATTTGAATTTCGTTAAATCCAAAATTTTTTACATATTCATAGCAATCTTGAAATTCGGATAACCCTTTAATCTCATCAAGAACAGAAATAAGTTTTTCTTTGTAAGCCCTATAAACAAGTTTATCGGAAATATTCCAACCAATAATATAAATTTGCTTAAAAGAAATAAAATAATAAAATTGTAAGAAAAATCTTTTATACAAATGTTGATATTCGTTAAAAACACCTTCTTTTTTTAATAAAGTTTCTATTGCAGTAAGAGATGCTTTGGCTTTATGTAAAACACTAATAGAAGAACTCATGCTTCCTATTCTTTGGAAGTTAGTATAAAAATAATTATTTACAAAAGAAACCTTAGAGGCTTTTAAAAAAATTTGCATAACAAAAACTATATCTTCAAATACTACATTTTGCTGGCGAATATTATTTTTTAAGATTAATTCTCGTCTAATCAATTTATCCCACAAAGTTCCCACAACAAAATTTTTCCTTCCAAAAGTAGCATAAACGGTAAAAAGTAAATTTTTAAGTGCCTCCTTACCTGTTAAAGGGTAATTGGGAAAGGGAAGAAGGGATTTTCTTTTTACATTTATTGCAAGAAAATAAACATAAAATTGGGAACAAACAATATCAGAATTATCAGCCTTTGCTCTATTATATAAAACTTCAAGCATAGTGCTTTCTACAGAATCATCACTATCCCAATAAATAACATATTCTCCTTGAGCCTCAAAAAGTCCCTTGTCTCTAGAAGCAGAAAGCCCCATATTTTTTTGACTAAAAATTTTAATAAAACTATACTTATTGGCGTATTTTTCTGCTATCTCTAAACTACTGTCATAAGAACCATCATTAATTAATATAATTTCTTTATCTTTTAATGTTTGATTAACAGCGTCCTTTATCATTGCATCAAGAGTTTCAGCCGAATTAAAAAAACAAATAATAACAGAAACTTTATACTTATGCACAATATCCTCCAAAATAAAAACTGCTAAGTAAAACCATAGCTAAAACACTTAACAACAAATTCTTTTAATTTTTTGCATAACAATTAAATTGTAATATATAATTAACAAGTTTGTATTGTTTTAAACTGATTTTTAATGAAAAGTTTAGCAGAAATTGCTATATTATTAAAAGTAAAAAATTTAAAAAACATTAACCTAAATAAGGAGCTTGAATGCTTAAAATAATAAGTCTTGGGGGAGGAGTAATAAATTCAAATCAAATCAACATAGAATTCATTAAAAATTTTAAAAACTTTGTTTTTAAATGGTTATTAGAAAATGAAAAAAGAAAAATCATTTTAATAATTGGCGGGGGAAAAGTTGCAAGGGAATACCAAGAAGCCTATAGAAAAATCAATCCTGATTTTAAAGTTAATGAGCTTGATGAGATCGGGATAATGTCAACAAAGTTGAACGCAGAATTTATGTCTAAAGTAATGAATCTCCATTGTAAAGATAAAATTGTCACCAATCCTTTAAAAAATTTTTCCTTTAAAGGGAAAATACTAATTGCTTCAGGCTGGAAATCGGGATTTTCAACAGATTACATTGCTGTAAAATTCGCAGAAAAATTTAATAAAAAAGATATTATAAATATAACAAACGTAAATCAAGTTTATGATAAAGATCCGAAAAAATTTAAAAACGCAACGGCCTTTGAAAAATTAAATTGGAAGCAATTACAAAACATTGTGGGTCAAAAGTGGAACCCAGGCTTAAATTTGCCTTTTGATCCAATAGCAACAAAACTCTCCTCAAAACTTGGACTTACCCTTTACATAGTAAATGGAAATAATATTGAAAATTTAGAAAAAGTTTTCAATAAAAATAATGATTTTTTTGGTACTGTTATAGTAAAATAAAAATTAATGCCGGTATGGCGGAATTGGTAGACGCGTCAGACTCAAAATCTGATGAAGGCAACTTCGTGTCGGTTCGACTCCGACTACCGGTATTCTAATTATTTTATAGAAGCCTCAGAATTACTAGCTATTACTGCCTAGCAGCAGCTTAAGTTAAATAAAATTAAATTTCGTAAATATTTATAATAAAGCTTTAAAAGCTAAAAATTAATTGCAAATAAAATCTTAAAATATCTTTGAAATTGTTTTCATTAAAGCTTCAGGATTAAAAGGCTTAACAAGCCAACCAGTAGCACCAGCTTTACGGCCCTCATCAACCTTAGATTGCTCAGATTCAGTGGTAAGAACTAGTATAGGGACAAAGCTGCCAAATTCTCTTATCTGCTTAATAACACCAATGCCGTCTAAATTAGGCATATTGATATCTGTAATAACAAGATCAAAATCTTTGTCTCCTTGACCAACTGCTTCTTTAAACTTTAAAACCCCTTCTAAACCATCCTTTGCTTCTGAAACCCCAAACCCGTTTTGCTCTAAAATATAAGCAACGCTTTGCCTTATTGCCCTATTATCATCAATTACCAATATTCTTTTTTTCATCTAATTTTCTCCTAAAACCCTCCTAAAAAGTATATAAAAATTAAAATAAAATTACACTACCCTCATCAAAGGAATGAACATCCTTAGCTTCTTCTATCAAAGATAATAAGTGCTTTTTGTGGACAAATAAAGTAAATCGATTAGCAATTCTATTAACAAATTCTTTATCTTCAATTTCAACAGATTGAATCCCGGCTTTAGATAATTCCAAATTAAGATTAAAATTTATTTTACTTTCCATATTGCTTAAAAAATTGTCTATATCTAAAAGAGAATTTTTTAAATTCCTAACATTGTAAACTTCTAATTTCATTTCTTCAAATATTTCCATAAACTCAATCGAAAAGACCTCATAAGATAAAATATTATCAATAGCTATGCTTTTAATATCAAGAATATCATTTTTAATTTCCATAAACAATTTCTTAAATTTATTAAAATAATTTCTTTCAAGATAAAATCTATTGTCATAATCCTTAACAACTTTTTCAAGAAAAAAGATTATTTGATCTAAAAATTCTATTCCCTTGGTAATATTAGAATCAATCTCTTTGATAATTTTTGACATTTCCGAAATATTACCTTCCATAGCCTTAAGTTCCGATCTTTTTACAACTTCTATTTTCGATGCGATATTAATATTTTGGAATCTAGCAGAAATAGCTGAAATATTTGAAAACATTAACTCTAATGATTTTATAAGCTTAACCTGTTCATAATATAAATTTAAAAAATTAGAATTATTCTTCTCAACATCATCAATTCTTCTAAGCAGATCAGACAAAATGTTAGAAAATTGTTCTATTATTTTGGGAATATCTATGTATAAAGAATTATCAGATCTTAAATCGTTAATAGTTTGAATAGAACTAAGAGAAGCATCAATAAATTTTTCAAAAATAGTATAATTTTTTTCAAGCTTTTCAAGAACATCCCTTACTATAACTTTTGACGTATCAGTAAAAATTGATAAAATTTTTAATTTTTGAATCTCGCTTATATCCCTAAATTTAAAAACATCAATATTAGAATACATAATATTTAAATGTTGCAAAGACTGAGTTAGCCTGTCTTGGAACTGAAGATAAGAAATAGAATTTACAAGTTTAAACTTAAATTCGAATAAAACTTTTAAAATATCATCGTAAAGAGCAATAACGCTTCCTATTCCATCTGAAAAGGCATCAATTTTTTTCATTAAATTATCTCTAAATTCTTCAAGAATTTTATTTTCAGCCGTATTGCTTTCATATACTTGATTTTTAGCCCTATCTAGACCAATTTTAACTTCACGACCCTTGCTAGTAAGTTGATCTGCCTGTTTAATCATAGATTGGGTTAAAACCTTAATTTCACTAGTAATATAAGAAAAAGCTCCCCCAGCCTTACCAGCTCTCATAGCAACTGTTAACGTATTAATAGACATTATTTCCATATCAAGAGAGCTTTTTTTCATTCTTTCAATCACATCTTCAAGAATTTCTATATCCTTAACCTTACTCCGTATTATACTAAACTGAGATTCAAGAGAAGTTGTTGAAGAATTAAAGTAAGCAACAAAATCATCCAATGCTCCTATAATCTTAGCTATGAAATTATTCAAAGAAGTATCATTATCAAGATCGAGATTAGAAATTAAATCAATACTAAAAGATAAATCCTTGGAATCTTTAGAAATTTTTTCTATTAATTTAGGAATTGATTTGCTCAAATTTGAATAAATATGCCTTGCACTCTCATCAAAAACTTCAAGTTTATAAAATAAGGTCGCCAAATAATCATTGACAAAAAAATCATTATTATCATTACCCATTGCTAAGATCTCCTCAGAATATGATCTGCTATTTTATTTAAAGGAAGGATTTTATCTACAGCTCCTATTTTTATAGCTTCCATGGGCATACCGAAAACAACAGAAGTTTCTTGATTCTGAGCAATAGTATAAGCCCCATTTTTTTTCATTTCAAGCATACAAATAGCACCATCATCTCCCATACCAGTAAGGATAACGCCAATAGCATTAGCGCCCGCATACATTGCAGCAGATCTAAAAAGCACATTTACAGAAGGCTTATGTCTACTAACAAGAGGTCCATCTAATAAGTTTACAAAATAATTTCCACCACCATATTTTACAATCAAATGATAACTTCCATTAGCAATTATTACAAGGCCTGGCCGAAGAATGTCTCCATCTTCGGCCTCTTTAATATCAATATTAAACTCATTGTTTAAGTTTTTTGCAAAAGATCTTGTAAATCCTCCCGGCATATGTTGAACAATAATAATTGGGGGAGAATCTTTTTTAAAAGAACTTAAAAAAATTCTTAACGCCTCTGTACCACCTGTTGAAGAGCCTACAACAATAATTTTGCCAGTTTTGTGTTTATTAAGAAGACCCTGATATTTAATAATAACATCTGGATCATTTTTGGGAGCAAAATTAATAACATCAGTAACTCTATAGCTTTTTCTTATGCTCGAATCATCTAAAGCATTCCCTCTCAACAACCCCACTTTAGAATGATTAGAAAAATCAGGTGCATGAATCCTTTTAACTTCATAAGAAGATATTAATTTATTTTTACCTAAATTTTTTAACTCCAACTTTATTAAAGCTAAATAATTGCTACGAAATAAATCAACTGTAAGTTTGAAATTAAGCTTATTTATTATTAATTTAACCTTTTCTTTACTTTGCTCAAGAAATCCAAAATTTGGAAACATTTCATTTTGTGCAATAAATACAACCGGAAGCGATATATTATTAAGAACATTGTTCAAAGAACTTCCAAAATTAGACTTTGCCGTATTCTCATCAATAATAACTAAATCTGGAAACTTTTGTAAAAATACATTAATAAGATTCAAAGAATTAAAACCAGCATTTAATATCTCAACATCATTATCTTTAGAAAAAGCCCTAACAAAAACCTGCTTTATAAGACCTTGAATATCAATTACTAATATCTTCATTATTATATTTTAATATTTTTAACCTTTAAAACCAAAAATCTGCTTTTTAGATTTTTTATCTTATAAGCTTAGTTATTGCATCTATATCAACAACTAAAGCCAAACTTCCATCACCAAGTATAGTAGCTCCAGAGACCCCTTCCACTCTAGAATAAATCTTACCCAAAGCTTTTATAACAGTTTGATGTTGGCCCAAAACCTCGTCAACCACAATGCCCATTTTTCCACTATTTGTGTTGACAACAACAACTTGCTCACTCAAGCTCTTCTTGTTAGAAACCTTAAAAAACTCTCTAAGACGAATATAACTAATCATACTACCCCTATAATTCATTACATTGCCTTTAGTTTCAACCCCATCTATTTGAGAAATTAACTTATTGGATTCTAAACAAGACTCAACATTAGATAGAGGAATAATAAAATACTCATCTTTTACTCTAACAAGCCAGCCCTCAATAATAGCCAAGGTCAATGGAAAAATTAATTTAGTTCTAGTATATTTGCCAAGTTCGCTTTCAAGTACAACATGTCCCCTTAAGGATTCAACCTGCTTCTTAACAACATCCATGCCAACTCCACGACCTGACATATCGGTGACAGAACTTGCAGTTGAGAATCCAGGTTCAAAAATTAAATTATAAACATCAATATCTGATAAGCTTTTAGCAACTGCGTCAGAAATTATATTGCGCTCTATGGCCTTTTCAAGTATTTTATTCTTATCAAGCCCTCTTCCATCATCCTCAATAACAACAATCACAGAATCTCCAGCTTGACAAGCTGACAGCTTAATAATACCTTTGGGATCCTTTCCCAACCTTTCTCTTTCTTCAGACGATTCAATTCCATGATCTATTGAATTGCGAATTAAATGAACCAAAGGTTCATTAAGCTTTTCAATAATACTTTTATCAAGAACAGTATCGCCTCCAGAAGCATGATAAAGAATTGACTTACCAAGACTAGCGGATAAATCTTTTACTATCCTTTGAAATTTTACAAACAAAATCTCAATAGGAACTGTTCTAAGACCTGTTGTATAATCTCTAAGTTCATTAATAAGTAAAGAGAATTCTGCTGATATTGAATTTAAAACATTACTATTCTTATTTTCAGCCTCTTTTGAAAGTTTCGATTGTATTGTAACAAGCTCCCCAACAAGATTTACCAAATGGTCAAGCTTTTTAGAGTCTACCTTAATACTAGCAATATTAACTTTGCTTCTAGCAGTATCATCTTGGACATTGGATTTATTTTTATCTCCAGTAATAAAGGATTTCCCAACAAATTCCGATTTTTTAAATGAAGAATTTACAGAATCTTTAGCGTTTCTATTCAAGCTTAATAAATTAAAATTTTTAAGCTCAACATTATCGCCTTTATCTGCTTCAAAGCATTTATCCAGCTCTTGAATATCTATTTTTGATTGAGAATCCAAAAATATAAAAATATCCTCAATACCCTCTTTACTCTCTTCTGTATCCAATCTTATCTCCCAATCAACATAAACATTATCAGGAGAAATAAGCTCTAAATCAGGAATATTATCTACCTTAGCTCTAACATAACCACTGCCCAAATCAAGCAACTTGTTCAACAAATTTATAGGTTTGTGCCCATGAAATAAAATACCCTTAGCAGGAGAAAAAAGAATTTTGTAACTCTTAAATTCAGATCGCAAAGCCTCATCATCAAACTTATTGTCTGAATCTACTTTATTATCTGAATCTACTTTAGCAAACTCTTCTAAAACAGGACTGTTGTTAGACCCTGAAAAATTATTTTCTAAAGTTTCTTGAAAAGCACCCTTAACATTAGAAGCTTCAAGAACATTTCTAATTTCATTTACTAAAAACTGCTTGCGCCTATTAAAGTCATCTTCAGAAATTACCTCATCACCCTCAATAAGCTCCCTAATAAAATCCACAGACATTAAAGTAGCATCAATAGCGGCTTGATTAAAAATAGCCCTACCATCTTTTACAACATCAAGAACTGTTTCTATTTCATGAACAAGAGATGCTGTAAAATTAAAGCCAAACATGCCAGAACTTCCCTTTATAGTATGTAAATTTCTAAAAATAGAATTAATAACATCTTGATCCGAGCTTGCCTCAAGATTAAGAAGTGCTTGTTCAATATCCGAAATATTCTCTATTGATTCTTCCTTAAAGGAATTCTTAAATTTATCAATCACATCACTACTATCCATAAGCTTTCCTTAAATCTAAAATCCGACTAAATTAAGTCCCAAATCGAAACTATCAACATCTTCAATGTCTATCAAAAAACCCCCATATATTAATGAACTTAAAACCTCGTCGGATGGATACTCAATCTTTACAAATAAATTTCTATTCTTAGCATATTTATTAGAAGCATACAAAATTTGTATAAAAGTGATATCTATTTTTTCAACATTTGAAAGATCAATAGTAAGAGTATCTCCTTCTTTCATTTCTTTAAAAATATGCAACAAATCTTCTTTTACCTTAAAAATACTATTTACTACAAGCTCCCCTTCCGGCTTATAAATCATAGCTTAAACTCCTATTGCTGCTGATATTCAGGGTCATATATTGTTGTATTTCTAAATTTAGAAAGCTCTCTAACGTCAAATAAATTTTCTACATCTAAGATAATAATAAATTTATTATTACTCTTACCAATTCCTGAAATAAATTTTGAATTAAACCCTGACCCAATCTTAGGAGCATCATCAATACTAAATGGATCTAATTCAAGAACTTCATTGACATAATCTACTAAAATTCCAAGATTAAACTCATCTCCCTCATGAACTAAAGTTAATATAATAATATTTGAAACATTAACTCCCTTATTCTTTTTTTTATCATCCTCGTCAACAAAGCGATCGCTCATTCCGAATTGTTTTCGAATATCAATTATTGGAACAATTTTACCCCTATTATTTATTATTCCTGCCATGTAACTGGGAGTCCTTGGGATTTTTGATATCTTAGTATATTCCAAAACCTCAACAACATACTTAATCTCAATAGCATAAAGTTCGTCCAAACTAAATAAAAGATACTGACTTAAGGAATTTTGCATATCTGAATCCATTCCCATAAACACCCCTTTAAATGCAATTTAAATAGCAAATAAAAATATTAATATCAAGATTAATATTACCTCATATATTTATAAATACAAATTAGAAATTAATAAAATTTAATTTCTAATAAACAAAAAAGACATAATTTTAGCAGAATTCTATCTTATAATTTAAATATAAAGTCGAAGTTTAATTTATATTAATACACCAAGCAGAAAAAAGTTAACAATGCAAAGAAAAAACAAACTAATCAGATTATTAATAATAATTGTATTATTTTTCAATATTGAGGATATTTTCACAAATGAAAAATCTAAAAACAATACAACTGGGCTAAAAGAAGATAGTCTAAAACCAAAAACTAAAATAAAATTTGGCCTTATTCTGCCTTACCCTACTGCAATAGAATTCAGCATTAATAACTTTGATATTGGAATGGGAGTAACAATACTGAGTGTCTCAGAATTTCTTCCAAAATCACCAATAATATTGCTATTTAAAACATACTTTGACTATATGTTTTTAAATTTAAGAATTAAAAATTCGAATTTTATCTTTTTCTTAGGATCCGGCCTATTTTTTGAAATAGGCAAAATCATAAACCCAAATTCAAAAAATTTTTTTACTGGAATTACCTATAAAATCGGGGTAGGTTTGCCCATAGGAATAATATATGAAGCTTATTATGATGTTATTGAAATTATAATAAAAACAACGCCGTCGATTTTTATTGGTCAATTACCTAACGGAAATTTAATGTTCCCAATAAAGGGCAACTTCTCTATCGGAATAAAAGGTTCTTTTAAGATATAGTTTTTACTTTTTAGATAAAAGAAATTTTTGAACTAAAATTCATTTTAAAAGGTAAGTTTTAAACTTAGGAGATAACAAAATAATGAGAAAAAAAATTATTATGTTAATTATTATTTTACTAGCCCCAATCTCGGGATTTACCAATTCAAAAGAATCTGCAAGGGGTAAATTTGGAGCAGGAATCATACTGCCACTACCGATTGCCTTACAAATTAATATGGGTAACTTTGATCTTGACATTGGTCTTTACAGCGGAGTACATAATTTATTTTCAGATTGGAAAACCCTGTTTATAGCATTGGACTATATTTTCTACATACATACATTCCCAGGAGCTGCTAATATTTTGGATTTTTCAGTTGGAGCTGGGGGGTATGGAACAATATGGTTTTCAAGATTTGGTAGCGGTCAATCGGGCTCCGGATTAGTAAGCATTGGAGCAAGACTGCCTTTGGCTTTAAATCTTGCCGTATTTAGAAAAAAATTCGACATATTCTTACGAATAGCACCGGGGCTTGGAATGAATATTTGGAACGGTGGCGTTGGACTTGGATGGGAAATATTTGCGGGATTAGGGCTAAGATTCTGGTTTACTTAAACAATTATTCTTTTTTTAAAAAAGAATAATTGTTTAAGGTTAGTTCACTCTAAAAAGATTAAGCATGAAACTTAAATAATCAAAAACCTTTTTCGTAGTTTTAAAATTCAAAGATAAAATATTATAATAATAAGACAAAATTTGGGAGACAATAGTGAAAAAAACCTTCATATTATTCATCATGATTACAAATATATCTACAAATAGTTTCGCAAAAGACTCATATTTAACTAGAGGCATTGGCTTTGGAGCAGGCATTGGAAATCCAATTATTAACTTAATAATGTCATTTCCTTTTATTGACTTTGAAATAGGCTATGGTGGTAGTAATGGAATAAATTTATCGGGACTGAAGCTTGAATCAAAATTTTATGATTTTAATTTATTACTAATAGCAGCACTTGATTTTATTTTTACAATATCTTTGATAAAAAATTTAAATTTAGGAGTTGGAATAGGGGGAAATCTAAGCTTATCATCTCACACATCTAAATTAATAAATATAGAATTGGGCTTTGGAATGAGAATTCCATTGGTTATTTTTTACGACATTACAGAAAATTTAGAAATAGGTATAAAAATAGCACCCTCAATAGAATTCATCTCAAATACAAGATCTCTTGCACAACACAGAACTTACTCAGGCATAAAATCAAACTTTGCTGCAGGAATATTTGCTAAGTACTATATTTAATCAACACAATGACCATTAAATTTATTGCCAAGCACTATGAAAAAATTCACCTCGTTTTGAGTCTAATCTTTCAAAAGAGTGGGCACCAAAAAAGTCTCTTTGTGCTTGAATTAGGTTAGAAGGCAAATAATTAGTGGAATAAGAATCTAAAAAAGAAAGACTGGCATAAAACGCCGGCATTGGAATTCCAATTTCACTGGCTTTTGAAATTATTCTTCTCAAAGATCTGTGATTATTTTTTAATAAATCTAAGAAATAATCATCAAAAAGCAAATTAATAAGATGGGGATTTTTATCATAAGCTAATTTAATTTTATCTAAAAAACTGCTGCGAATAATACAACCCTCTCTCCAAACTAAAGAAATTTTACCCAAATTTAAATCCCAACCATAATTCACAGATGCGATCTTAAGCATCATAAAACCTTGAGCATAAGCTACTATTTTTGAAACTAAAAGAGCATAATAAAGATCCAAAATCCAATCACTAAGTTCAAACTCAAAAGAAACGGTATCCATCTTAAGCAAATCGCTAGCAATAATCCTTTCGTGTTTTAACCCCGACATAAATCTTGAAAAAACAGATTCAATAATTAAATTCACGGGCATACCAAATTCTAGAGCATCAATGGATGTCCAAACACCAGTACCTTTTTGATTTGCAACATCTAAAATCTTATCAACCAAATATTCATTATTTTCTTTATATTTAAGAATTTTAGAAGTTATTTCTAGCAAATAACCTGAAAGATCGCTTTCATTCCACTTTTCAAAAACTTCAGAAATTTTTGAATTGTCTAAATTGAAAGCTTTTTTCATGAAAAAATAAACCTCACTGATAAGTTGCATATCAGCGTATTCCACCCCATTATGTACCATTTTAACATAATGCCCAGAACCATTCTCTCCAATATAAGTCGAACAAATATCATTATTTTTGGTTTTAGCCGCAATTTTATTCAACATAGGTTCAAGAATTTCATAAGCTGATTTACTTCCTCCATACATTAGCGCAGGACCAAATCTTGCTCCTCTTTCTCCTCCAGAAATTCCAAGTCCTACAAAATAAATATCCTTAGCAAACAATTCCTTTTCCAATTTCATCGTACTCTTATAATGAGAGTTTCCACCGTCAACAATTATGTCCGACTTATTTAAAAAGGGTAAAATTTGCTCAACAACTTTTTCTACAGCTGAACTTGCCACCATTAAAATGATTTTTTTTGGGCTTTTCAAGCTTTTAACAAAAGATTCAATATCCTTAAAGCCATTTATCTTTTTATGAGAATTTTGTTTAACAAAAATTTCAGTTTTTTCATTATCTCTATTGTAAACAGAAACATTAAAACCATTATCAGCAATATTTAGAGCTAAATTGCCCCCCATAACACCAAGACCATAAATTCCTACATCCATTGCATTCTCCTCGATTCTAATTTTCTATTCTAAATAAATTGCTTTATTTATTATTTTAGATTATGTTATATTATAAAAAAAGTAAAGATTAAATTGAAAAGGAATGAAAAGGAAAATTTGTATGAAAAAACAATTTGATACAGAAGTGAATGATTTACTTTATTTAATCATACACTCTCTTTACTCACATAAAGAAATATTTTTAAGAGAATTGATATCAAATGCATCTGACGCGATTGATAAACTCAAGTTTTTAAGCTTGACAAATGAAAAATTCAAAAACATTGCTCTAGACCCTAAAATAGAAATAACATTTGACGATAAAAGCATCCTGATTAAAGATAATGGAATCGGAATGAATGAACAAGATTTAACTAATCATCTTGGCGTAATTGCAAAATCGGGAACTAAAGAATTTATTAACAATTTAAAACAAGACGAAAAAAAATCTGCAAGTCTAATTGGCCAATTTGGAGTTGGATTTTACAGCGCATTCATAGTATCAGAAAAAGTAGAAGTTACATCAAAAAAAGCACTGGAAAACGAGGCTTATATTTGGTCTAGCGATGGTAAAACAGGATACGAAATAGAAAAAGCACAAAAAGAAGATTGGGGTACAGAAATAAAGCTTTATCTTAACAAAGAAGGACTTGAATATGCTAATAAATGGAAAATTCAAGAAATTATCAAAAAATATTCAAATCATATAAATTATCCCATTTATATAAAATACAGCGAACCTATAATGAAGGATGGAAAGCAAGAAGGAATAGAAGAAAAAGAAGAAAAATTAAACGAAACCACTGCTCTTTGGACAAAAAATAAAAGCGAAATTAAGACAGAAGAATACAACGAATTTTATAAAAATACAACCTTTGATTATGAAAATCCATTACTACATATTCATACAAAAGCTGAAGGCAATTTAGAATATACCAATTTATTTTATATTCCAAGCAAAGCTCCTTATGATTTATATTATCCAAACACTAAACCCGGAGTAAAGCTATTTATAAATAGAATCTTTATTACAGATTCTGAAGGCAGTTTGCTTCCAAACTATCTAAGATTTATAAAAGGAATTATAGACTGCCAAGATTTGCCGCTCAATGTAAGTAGAGAGATTTTACAGCAAAATAAAATTTTATCTAAAATAAAATCATCTTCCGTAAAAAAAATACTAAGCGAGCTTGAAAAGCTAAGCAAAAAAAATCCTGAAAAATTTTCAGAGTTTTCTAAGGAATTTGGAAGATGTATTAAAGAAGGTGTTTATTCGGACTTTGAAAACAGAGAAAAACTTATATCATTAATAAGATTCAAATCTTCAAATGCAGATGGCTTTGTCTCTTTCAAAGAGTACAAAGAAAGAATGAATGAAAATCAAAAAAGCATTTACTATATAACAGGGGGTAAAGAAAACATATTAAAAGAAAATCCAATAGTAAGCGCTTACAAAGAAAAAGGATTTGAAATCCTAATCATGGATGATGAACTTGATGAGGCTATTTTAAATCTAATTCCAGAATACGAAGGATTAAAACTAAAAGCAATAAACAAAAATGAAACTAGCAACGAACTAAAAGATGAAAATTTCAAAAAAATTGAAGAAGAATTCAAAGATGTACTTACAAAGGTAAAAGAAATCCTTAAGGACCACACAAAAGAAGTAAATCTCTCTGCAACATTGGTAAAAGAGCCTTCAGCAATAATAGTTGATAGCAATGATCCAACTTACCAAATGCAAAAAATAATGCTATCAATGGGGCAAGAAGTAAAAGAGATTAAACCAATACTTGAATTAAACCCCAATAATAAAATAATTAAAAATTTAAAAAGCCTAGAGCCTGAAAAATTAGAAAAAATAAGCATCCTCCTTTTTGAAGAAGCTTTGCTAACTTCAGGTATGCCTAGCAAAAATCCAGGAAAATTCATAAGTATAATAAACGAATTTCTAGAAAAAGATTTGCTATAGTTAAAAAATAAAAAAAGAGAGCTTAAAAGCTCTCTTTTTTTATTTTTTAACTCGTAAAACTAAATCTTTGCCCGCAGTAACAGGCTTTGTTTGAGATATTTTATGTCTAATTTCTTCAGTCAAAATAGTTGACGACGCCAAAATATATTCGGTCTCATTTTCAAGCCTTCCAAAAGAATATTCTATGCTTGAAACTTCATCAGAATTTGCAATAACAACTGGGGTAATAACGGATTCTGAATGCTCTTTTAAATATTCAAGATCAAGCCTAATAATGACTTCGCCCTGCTTAACATTGGCGCCTTCTTCAGCAACTCTTGTAAAACCCTTACCATTTAAATTAAGAGTATTAATTCCAAAATGAACAAAAATTTCAACACCCTCTTTAGTCTCAAGGCTAAAGGCATGATTGGTTTTAAAAATTTTACCTATTTTGCCATCACAAGGCGCTAATAGCTCATTACTTGTTGGAAGAATTGCAATTCCATCGCCAACTATCTTTTCAGCAAACGCTTCATCGGGAACCTTATCAATTGACATAACTTTTCCACTAATCGGAGCAATCAACTCCAATGTAGCGGTTTTTTTAAAAAAATCTAAAAACCCCATAACTAATCTCCTATAAATTTATCAAAATAACTTAAAGTTTCTCGTTCAGAATCACTATTTAAAGCTTTATTTGCTAATTCTTCCAATTCCACTATTGTATACTTCTTAAGTAAATATTTAATTCTAAGTGTAGCACTAGGAATCATGCTCAAAGATCTAAATCCAAGACCTACAAGAAGTAGCGCTCCAGCATCATCTCCTCCAAGCTCACCACAAACAGAAACATCAATTCCAGAACTAACTCCATCATCAAGAACCTTTTTGATTAATTTCAACACAGCGGGATTATACTTATCATATAAATTTGATATTTTTTGATTACCACGATCAACAGCTAAAACATACTGAGTTAAATCGTTAGTCCCTATACTAAAAAAATTCAATTTATTGGCAAGCTTTGAAGAAATTAAAGCCGCAGAAGGAACTTCTATCATACAGCCTACTTCCAAATTTTCATCAAAAGGCAAACCTCTGGACTTCAAATTGACCTTTGCATTATTCACAAAATATTCAATCGTTTCAATCTCCTCATATATGGTAAGCATAGGCACCATTACTCTTATCTTCCCATAATAACTGGCCCTAAGAATAGCATTAAACTGTGCTTGGATCAATTCTTCATATTCCTTATACATCCTAAGCGCCCTAAAACCTAAAAAGGGATTTTCCTCTTTCTTAAAATTAAGATAAGGAATTTCCTTATCCCCACCAACATCAAGAGTACGAATTGTAACAATCCCTTTTTTTTCCATTGTATCTATAACTCTCTTATAGGTTTCAAACTGTTCATCTTCTGTTGGAGGCTGTAAAGATTTCATATATAAAAATTCTGTTCTAAAAAGACCTATTCCATCAACGCCATATTTATTAACATAGGCAATATCAACAGGTGTTCCAATATTTGCCTTTAAAAACACCTTTACTCCGTCTTTTGTTTCAGCATCTTTATCTTTTAAAGAAAAAAGCTCTTTCTCCATCTCTGCTTGACGCAAAATCTTACTTTCATAAAGACTAAGCTCATCAGAAGAAGGATTTTTAATAACAATAGAAGATATTGCATCAATAACTACTTTATCACCATCATTTAACGCATCAATATCTAGCAAGGTAATAACAAGCGCTGGAAGCTCCATTGTTCTTGCCAAGATAGCAGCATGGGAAGTTTCTCCTCCAACTGCAGTTAAAAACCCTTTAACATAATTTAAGTCAAATTGCATGGTATCAGATGGGGTTAATTCCTCGGTAACAAGAATAATATCCTTATTAATCTCAGAAAAATCGGTTACTTGGCCTAAA
Organism: Borreliella sinica; assembly: GCF_033969665.2. Classification (GTDB taxonomy): domain Bacteria; phylum Spirochaetota; class Spirochaetia; order Borreliales; family Borreliaceae; genus Borreliella; species Borreliella sinica. The sequence continues at coordinate 333,532 of NZ_CP135180.1, forward strand.
ATAATAGAAATCAATCTATTTCTAATGTCCTTATAGTCAGACGCTCTTTCTTTTAAATAAGGATCTTTATACTCTTCCACACTTTTAACCAAATTTTCAAACGCTAAATAAACAGAATAAGCAGCGCTATAATTTTCTTTTGTAATAAACTCAATAACAAGCTCAGAAAGCTCATCGTCTTCAACGATCAACACTTGACCTTCAAAAATACCTTTCTTATCATCTCCAAATTGAAGCACCGCTTTTCGCTCAAGATCCTTGAGTGTTTCAATTGCTTTCGATTTAGCTTTATTGAATTTTGATATCTCAATATCAACTTGAGAAAAGTCGATTTTTTCTTTACTTACAATTTTATCAAAATTCTTTCTAATACAAAGAACTTCTCCAATGCCTATTCCTTTGGATATTCTTTTGCCCGATAAAGTCATAACTTAAATCCTTCTAAAATTCATTCCTTAAAAGATTCGATAAGCTCTGCAAGCTCTGAAGCAGCAACCTCCTCATCCTCACCCTCAGCACATATCAAAAGCTTTTTACCTGATGACAATTCTAAAGTCTGAAGCCTGAATAAACTTTTTCCGCTAACAGACTTTCCATCAGACTCTATTGTTATCTCACTAGAATATTCTTTGGCTTTTTTTACAAAAGTTGATGCAGGTCTAACATGTAAACCGTTTACAGCCTTAATAATTGCTTCTTTTTTTACCATAAGTACAGAAACCCCTCATTATAAATATTATTTTTTTTTGATTAACTTTTTACATTATAATACATAAAATAAATTATATATTCCCTTTACATAAGAAATATAACATAATAAAGATAGTAATTAAACTTATTCGGTTAATTAAAAATTAAAAATTCATTAATACGTCTAAATAAAAATTCTTTATTAGCTTTAAATTTTTTTCTCCTACATCAAAATTTTTAGATTCTCTTATATTTTTATCCAACATTTTAAGAGAACTTTCTATCTCAGAAAATGAAAGCGGCAAAGACTTATTTAAAAGTAAAATCTGAAAATCCTTCATAGCAATCACCTTATCGTCATAAAATATTTTTAACAAAAAATCATTTATAACATCTCTTTTTATATTTAAAAGAATACATATGAAGATAACGTCTGTTTCTTCTAAAATGTCAAAAGACAATGTATTGAAAAACACTTTATGATAAAAGCTTCTATTCCATAAATTCATCATTGGAAATTTAAATTTAGTAACAAGAACAGTACTTCGATTTGCAATATACTCTGCTCTATTCAAATTATAAGCACTAAAAACATAAGTTTTTTTTGTTAAAACATTTTTAAACTCAATTTGCGCATCAAGACTTAGCAATAAAGGATAAATATCAAAAATAGTATTTTTATAATAAAATCCATTTGCAAGATTAATGCTATTTAAATAGATTTTATCATTAAATTTTAAAATGAACTCATAAAACAAACTTGGAATATTTTTCTTACCAATCTTAAGTATCTCGTTGTAAGTAACACACGGCCCCATTTCAAGAAAATTACCCCTCAAAGATACCTTATTAAACTTCTCAAAATTGCCAACAAGAAAAAAATTATCAATGGACGTTTCTCTGTTAAATAAATTAAGATTTTTTTTAAAATCTAACTCATTATAAATTATGTAATTATTTAAATTTTTGTTAAATAAATTAGATAGTATATTGAAATTTTCAGGATAATAAACCTTAACATTAACCATTTTTTCTATACAACTCTTCAGCTTTCAAGTAAAGAGATAAAAAAGTATTAACATCCATACAATTACATTTTAATGAATTCCTATAGCTTAAAATATCTGATTTACTTACAATTTTGTTTTCCAGGAAGTAATAAAACAGTAAAACATTGGATTCAAAACAATTATCACAAAAATTAAAATCGTCTTCTAATAAAATTTTTTGCATGTGTTGATAAAAACTTTTTTTCTTGAGTCCTTCAAGGGTAATTACGCTGCGACCATTTAAAATAAAAGCGGGAATTAAATTAGAATAAACAAGTTTAAAATCCAATAAAATTAAAAAAAATCTGTTATTAACAATGTACTCAAAACCATTGCTCTTAGAAAAAAAAATAGAATCCAAAAGACTTCTAGTAGCCAAAGAAAGACTAATCTTTTTTGAAATACTCTCTCCATTTAGATTAAAATTAATTAATATCAATTTTTACACTCCAACTATTTAAAATTTCTTCAAAATCAAGGGGCGTACTGCTTGTATTAAAATCAAATATTTGAATCAAAGCGGTTCGAATTGCAGAAACAGAAACTATAAAAAAACTTCTAAAAGAAAAAACAAATTCGCCATCTTCAATAAACTCCAAGCTTAAACAATCTTTAACGTCGTAATTTACATTAGCGCTACAAAATACGTAATCAACCGCTAACCCAAATATTGTAAGAATTCTTTTGTTGTTTAACTTAAGCTTGGCAAATTTGCCTTGCTCTATAAAAAAGCTCACATTGCTAAAAATAGCACTAAGAGAGTAAAATTCAAATTTAAGCTCAACAGAACACCCAAGCATGCAATCATTAACATAATCGGGGATTATTTTCTCTTTAAAAAGAACCGGATATTCATTTATAAAGCCTGTGCTTATCAAAGAAGAAAAATTATCTCTAATAGTTAAAATTGCTTTTTCAATCAAATAAGGGTCTTTAAAAAGAAGACTATAAAAATTATCAAAATCTAATATACTCTCATCTATTAAAAAATTTATGCTACTATAAGCCAAGCCTAATGTTTTAGCTAAACTATTTTTCAAATAGTTACTTAAATTGTTATCAATAATACTGTATGGCAAAAATACATTTAATTCATCCTTATATAAGAGAGCAATGACATATTGCTCCCCACTTAAAAAATAAGTGTTTGAATTAAAATAAGCAAAACCAACTCCCCTGCGACTGGTATCAAAAATACTATAATTCTTGTTAACACTCAAAACAGAAGATTTCTTTATTAAAGAATTCTTTAAATCTAATTTTTTAAAAATTTTAAAAAAACTGCTATAGTCACCTTTAATCTGCGTGAGCAAATAGCCTATTGGCTCACAAGACACCGCCAAAGAAAGATTATAGAAATTAGAATAAATAAAATTATAAACTGAGGTTTCAAATGCCAAAAGATTATCATAAAAAAATATGAAATCATTTTTATTCTCAATAAAAAAAATTTCTAAAAACCCATCAAAAAACAAATTTTTAAAAATTTTATTAATAAATTTAAAATAAAACTTATACAAAAAATTTAAAGGTCTATTTATTATAATTTCTAAAATAATCTTTGAAAGCTTGTTATCTGCTAATAAACAATTAGAAACTGAAAAAGTTAAACTTAAATTATCTAAAATTCCAAAATGCCTCTTATAGTAAACAACATTAACTCTTTTATTAATTTTTTTTGAAATTACAATGCCTTGCAAAATTGCATTAAAAGAAATGGGAAAAATAGAGCTAGACCAGTAATTATCAAGAGAATTAATTTTTATTTTGTCTTTATTTACACCAAAATTTTCACTAATAAAAAATTTCAAAAAAGAAATATTGTCTACATTAGCATCAATAATTAAATTTTCAGAATCAAAAAATATTTTAACCAAAATAAAATCGTCTGGAAAACTATTGTAATCACCAAATTTATAACAAGCATTCAAAACATTACAAGCTCCAGATTCTTTATTTTCAAATCCATCTTTATTTTCAAATCCAGAAGAGTAATTATTGCTCCCATCATCAATTCTTAGATTAAAAAGAACACTTTTTTCTGCTTTTAACAAATAATCCAAATTATCTGAATACAAAACTAAGGGAATTTGACCTTCAAAAGTCACTTTATTGTCAAAAAGCTTTAAATTAAATTCATTAGAATCAACAAAATCTCTAAACTTTAAAGTTATATTATCTTTATAACTGATACTAAAAATTGAACTTAAATGCTCATCTACAAAACTAAAATCTTCAATAAAAGAATCTTTAACATTACAACAAACCGGCAAAGCCCAAAATTCATATGAATCCACATTTGTCAAGCTTGAAAACTCCCACTAAATGAAAAAATAATTGGTAAAAATCAATAACTACATAAATAAAAAGAACTGAAAACTAAAACTTCAAAAACAGCGATCCTACCAACATATACAACAATTTCAAAGCAAATTAACAAGAAATTCACTTAAAACTAATTTGAAATTAGCACTACTTGATAATAAAGCAGCACCCCTAGTGATTTTTTATCACTTTTGATAAATAGACAAACTATGATAACATTATAAATTATAGATGTTTTCTAAATAAAAACAAGGATCTTATGAATAAAACAAAAAATCGAAACTTTAAGCAGTTTATAATACTTTTATGTATATTATTATTTGGAGCTAGTAATAATAAAATAAGCTATTCTAGTATTAAAATTCCCTTGGAAGACTTAAGTGAAGAATTTAAAGATAGTGAAAACAAAAAAGATCCCATAAATACTTCGCAAAATTTAAATAAAAACATAGCTTCTTATGAAGACCCCAAAAGGGGTAAAGACCTGAAGTTGCCGGAAAATATAAAAGATAGAAAAGTGCTTAAAAAAAGAATGGACGAAAATGATCTAAAATCTGTAATTGAGAATTATGAAAATAAAATTAAAAATATAGAAAAGCTTCTAAAAACCAAAAATCAAAAAGCATCGGCAAATGACAATAAAAAAATAGAATCAATCGAAAAAAAAGCAAAAAAATATGAAATTTTAACAAGTAAATTAAAAAAAGAGATAGCAGAAATAAAAAAGCTCCTTAACAAAAAATCCAGCCCTAAAGAAGATGAAAATTATGAAAAAATAAATATTAAAGACATTGAAGACATTGAAGAAGAGGGAGGAGAAGAAGAAGAAGAAGAAAATGAAGAGTTTGAAGAAAATTATGGATATAATGATGAAGTTGAAGAAACAAATGAGGATAACTACCCTTCTAATGAAGGAGTAATAAATAATCTAAAAGAAAACCTTCTTTATGAGAACGAAAAATATTATGCTATTAATGAAAAAAAATTTGATGTACTTGAAGATAGGATTACGGATAATGAAAACACTATTCTAGATTTGCAAAAAGAATTAAGAAATTTCAAAAAAAAGGATGATTCGGATAAAAACTTAGAAGAAATCGAAAAAAACTTATCCTCAATAGGAAAAATAATCAATGCCTTAAAGGAAAAAATTAGCGAAAATGAAGCAATAAATAAAGAAAATCAAAAAAAATTAAGAACCGACAAACAAAAACTCGAAGAATTAGAAGATAAAATAAAAGAGAATGAAGAGACTATTTTAAAACTTCAAAAAGAATTAAACAATTTTAAAAAAAAAGAAATTTCTAAAAAATCTTTAAATGAAGAAATTTTAATTCCAAGCATTACAAACAAAAATGAAAACTTAGAGGAAAATAGCACATTAGAAAAGGAATATTTAAAGCCTGCAGAAAAAATTGTGAGTCAAAATTTAAAAGAAAATGATAAAAGCACTCCAAAGGCAACTATTATCAAAACAGCAGATTTCCAAATCTACCCTGACACATACCTTAATAACTATAAATTTAAAGAAAAAGGGGATCAATTTGCATTTAAAAAAGAAAACACATACTATATTGAAATAGGCCCAACCAATAATTTAAATGAGGCTCTAAAAAATCATGAAATAATCTCAAAATATAACTTTGAAAAATATTTTATTAACCCTACTTTAAAAAATAAAGAAGAATTTTTTAGAAACTTAATAGAAGTCAAAAATATCCATGAACTAGGAATAATGTATAAAAGTCTAAAACCTGAATTTAAGCAAATCAAAATAATTAAATAAAAATTAAACCCTTTAAATCTAATTTAATTTAAATAACCATTGATATCTTTAAAAGACATAATTTTTATATTCAAATTCAAAGCTTTTTGAAGCTTTGATCCAGCTTTTTCTCCTACAACAAGGAAATCTAAATCCCTAGTAACACAAGTTTTAAAAATTGCACCTTTATTTTTCAACTTGTCAATAACAATAGGTCTAGAATACCCATTAAAGGTTCCAGTAATACAAAACTTTTTACCAATTAATAACTTATTCTTATCATCAGGCACAACGCATTCTTCCATTTTAAAGTTTAAATTTTCAAAAAATTTAAACTTATTAAGTATTATTGAATCATTAAAAGCTACAATAATGTTTAAAGCAATTTTCTCTCCTATGCCTTTAATTTTCAACAATGTTGAAAAAGCAAAATCTCTATCTTGACAAAGTCTAACAAGCTTTGAAAATGAATTTAAATCATTGAAAAATAACAGTCTTATTGTGTTTTCTCCTAACTCTTTAATTCCTATGCTAAGAAGTAATTTACTAAATGGTTTTTTTTTGCTAGCTTCAATTGAACTTATTAGATTATTGACCTTTCTATCTTTAAACCCTTTAAATTTAAGAAGTTTATAATAATCAAATCTATAAAGGTCAATTTCTGAAGAAATAAATTTATTCTCAAAAAGAAAAGAAATAGTCTTATTAGAAAACCCTTCAATATCCATACAATTTTTACTACAAAAATATTTTATTCTCTCGACCGCTATTGCGGGACAATTATTATTTGCACAAAAAAAATGTGCTCCCTCTTTTAATAAAACCATCTTACAAGCCGGACAGTTATCAGGAACCTTGAAAAATCCTGTTGAAAATTTATTTATCACCATTTCAACAGCAGGAATTACATCTCCTCTTCTTGAAACTTTAACAACATCACCAACATTTAAATCAATAGACATTATATAATCTTGATTGTGCAACGTTGCATTAGTAATAAAAGCTCCTGAAACAAAAACCTTATCAATATTAGCAACTGGGGTAATTTTACCACTACGACCAACTTGAACAACAATGCTATTTACCCTGCTATAACCCGAAAGAGCTTCGAATTTGTAAGCAATTGCCCATTTGGGATGATGCGTAGTATATCCCAATTTTTCTCTTAAAACAAAATCACTAACCTTAAGAACAACGCCATCTATCTCATACTCAAAAGAATTTCTTTCTTCCGTTATATTTGATATGTAATTCAAAACTTCTCTAATTGAACTTTTTTGATCAAAAAATTTAATCAAAGGATCAACCTTAAAGCCTAATTTCTTAAGTCTTTCAATAGCCAAATTATTGGTTTTAAACTCTAATCCAGCATTCAAAAAATCATAAATGAAAATATTTAAAGGAAAACCAGCAACCTCTCTGCTATCAACCCTTCTAAGTATTCCCGAAGCTAAATTTCTAGAATTAGTATAAGGCTTTTCCAAAGATTTATTTATTTCAAAAAAATTTTCTTTAGTAATATAAACTTCCCCTCTTAATACTAAATCAACCTTTTCATTAAGAGATAAAGGGATATGTCTAATGGTTTTAATGTTTTTAGTAACGTCATTACCAAATTTTCCATTACCCCTAGTAAGAGCTTTTTCAAGAATGCCATCTTTATAATAAAGAACAATAGAACATCCATCAATCTTTGGCTCAACAGAAATATTAAAAGAATTGTTAAAATCAATCTTATTTATCCATGATTTTAGCAAATTAAGATCATAAACTTTGTCAAGACTTAATATTGGAACAGAATGTTCAAGCTCCTTAAAGTCATTTAAAAGATCACTACCAAATTTAAGAGTAGGAGAATCTAAGGCCTTATATTCGGGATACTTACTTTCTAATTCCTTAAGCCTTAAAATATGCCTATCATATACAAAATCTTCAACACTAGGCAAAGAATCAACATAGTACTCTTTATCCCACTTTCTAATCAACTTCTTCAAATCTGTAATTTCTTGCTGTATTTTACTACTCATAGGGCAAAATTTAACATACTCTTTATTATTTTATCAAATAATCTAAATTAATAAAAAAAATAACCTTTTTATTAATACTAAACATAAAAGAAATCGAAAAAGCACACATTCTTCTCAATTATATTTAAATTAAAATAATCTTTAAATAAAAATGTTAATCAAAAAGCCAACATTATAAAAATGTGAATTATATTTTAATTGTCGTTAAAGATATTTAATATGCTAAAATGAATGAAGGAGTACTCGTTTGGAAAAAAGCAAAAAAGCTTTAATAGTTGATGACTCACTTTTTATGAGAAAAAACTTGATAAAAATTTTAGAGGAATTGGGATTTAAAGAATTTTTAGAAGCAGAGGATGGGATTCAAGCTGTTAAAGAATTTGAGAAACAAAATAATATTGATCTAATAACACTTGATATAACAATGATGGGAATGGATGGAATTACAGCCCTTGAGAGAATATATGAAATTAATAAGAAATTGCTTAAAAAAGTTAATGTATTAATGGTTACAGCCATTGGAAAGCAAGAATTAATACAAAAAGCTTTATCTCTTGGAGCTAGGGGATACATTACAAAACCTTTTAAAAAAGAACAAATAATAGAACAAGTTAAACTTTTAAATTAGAGGAAATTTTGATAGCAAAAGAAAAAGTATATAAACAAACACAAATAAAAACATCAAGCCCACTATCAATATTAATAATGCTTTATGACAAAGCAATACAAGATTTAAAAATTGCTAAAGAACTTATACAAGATGGAAATTGGCAAAATGCAATTAAAGCTAATGAAAAAATCTTTCATGCACAAGAAATCATTACCGAATTAATGTCAACCTTAAATTTTGAACAGGGTGGAAACATCTCTACAAACCTTCTCTCAATATACTTATTTCTAAATAAAGAGTTAGAAAATGTTCTTTTAAAAAAAGAACTACACAAAATTGATAATGTTATAAAACAATTACAAATATTAAGCTTTACTTGGAAAGAATTACAAAAAAAAGAAAATAATGTTAATCATAATAAATTAGGAATTAATATTGTCGGCTAATGAAATTTTAAAAAAATATTTTAACGGTTTATTATTAGAATTAAAAGAATTAAAGTTAGTATTAGCAATAGAAAGTGCTGAACTGCAACGAAAAGAAATAAGAATACTAAATATAACCAATCCTAAAAAGGATTTAATCCTGGAATCAATAAAAAGTTATTATAAAACAATCAATGCATGGTTGAAATCTAAAAACCAAAAATTAGATAATTTAGACTATTTGATTAAAGAAATTAATCTAGCGAAAGAAGAAATATACATTAAATATCAAGTTTGCTGTGAAATCTTACAGCAAACTATAAATGCAAAAAGAAAAATCCCAAAAATTAAAAAAAATCAAAACCGCATTGTAACAAACAATTTGCCTATAATGTTAGATATTAAAATATGAAAGAGCTTTACCTAATTGACGCATTAAACATAATATTTAGAAATTATCACGTAATGAAAAATTATCCACTTTTAAACACACAAGGAGAAAATGTAAACGCATTTATTGGTTTTTTTAAAACATTATTTTTCATAATAAAAGAAAAAAATCCTACACATTTGATTATTACCTTTGACTCAGAAATACCAACTTTTAGAAAGCAAAAATATCCAAACTACAAAGCAACAAGAGACGCGCCTCCTGATGATTTAATACCTCAAATCGGATGGATAAAAGAAGGCCTTTTAAAGGCAAAAATACCAATCTTCGAGATCGAAGGATACGAAGCTGATGATCTTTTGGCTAGTTTTGCAAAAAAAGCTACAAAGAATAACTATTTAACTTACATTATTTCTCCTGACAAAGACTTGCTGCAAACAATGTCAGAATACATAAAGATACTTAAAATCGAAAACAACAACTTTGTTGAAATGGACAATGAATACGTAATAAGAAAATTTGGAATAAATAGCTTTCAAATAAAAGATTATTTGGCTATTGTTGGAGACAGGTCTGACAATATACCCGGAATAAAAGGTATTGGGCCAAAAGGAGCAGCAAATTTATTAAAAGAGTTTATAACCTTAAAAGGAATATATTCAAATTTAGAATTAATAAATAAAAAACATCAAGAAATTTTAATCAGAGAAAAAGAAAATGCTTTTTTAAGCTATGACCTTGTAAGTCTTGAAGAAAATTTAAAAATTCCAGAAATTGAAAACTTCGCCTTAAAAAATTTTAGCGAAGAGCTAATCTCTTTGCTCGAAAAGCATTCAGCAATTGCTCTAATAAAAACTTATAAAAAGGATATCTTAAAACAAGAAAAAGACAATGCAGACCAAAAAAGCTTATTTGAGCAAGAACTCACCACTACTAACAGCTTAGATAGCCTAAATACAATTGACACAGAAAATGTTAAATACTACCCAATAACAACAAAAAAAGAGCTTGATAATTTAATAGAAAGCCTTAAAAAAGCTAAATATATCTCATTAGACACAGAGACATCTTCGCTTGACATTTACACAGCAAAATTAATTGGAATTTCCATTTCATTTAAAGAATTTGAAGGCTACTATATTCCAATCGAAGCCAAAGGAAAAATTTACATAGAAAAACATTATATAATACAAAAATTTAACAGTCTCTTTGAATTAAACCCCAAAATAATTGGTCAAAATTATAAGTTTGACTATAGAATACTAAAAAATAATGGATTTAACCCTATTCCACCCTATTTTGATACAATGATTGCAGCATACCTTATTGACACAAACTCAAAGGTATCGCTTGATTTTCTTGCAGAAAAATATTTAATGCATAAAAACATTAAATATGAAGATATAATACAAAAAAATGATAACTTCGCAAATATATCTCTAGAAATGGCAACAAGTTATTCAACTGAAGATGCTGATATTACATTCAGATTATTCAATATATTTAGCAAAAAACTAAAAGAAGACGGTCTCGATAACTTAATGCATGAAATAGAAATGCCTTTTAACAAAGTAATTATAGAAATGGAAGAAAATGGCATTTACCTTGATAAAGAATATTTAAAAGAATATGGAAAAGAACTTGGAAAAGAATTAGAACTAATCGAAAACGAAATAATAAAAAGCATAGGAATTAACTTTAATTTAAATTCACCAAAACAACTGCATGAAATTTTATTTGAAAAACTAAATCTAAAATTACCAGAGAAAATGAAAAAAGATTCAACTGATATAAAAGTGCTTGAATCTCTCAGAGGACAACATGAATCAATTGAAAACCTAATAAAACACAGACAACTTGCAAAATTGCGAAGCACTTACACGGATAATTTGGCAGAACTAATAAACTATAAAACAAACAGATTACATACAAGCTTCATACAAACAAAAACAGCAACTGGTAGAATCACCAGCATAAATCCCAACTTACAAAATATACCAATAAAAGAAGAGAAAGGTCGGAAAATAAGAAAAGCATTTAAACCGGAAAAAGGAAATATTTTTATTTCAGCTGATTATTCTCAGATTGAACTTGCTATACTTGCTCATTTATCACAAGATGAGGTCCTTATTAACGCTTTTGAAAACAATAAAGACATTCATGCGGAAACCGCTTCTAAGCTTTTCAAAATAGAAGAAAAAGAAATTACCCCTAACTTGAGAAGAATAGCAAAATCTATTAATTTCGGAATAATTTATAGAATGTCGGACTTTAGGCTTGCAAAAGAACTGGGAATTACAAAAGAAGAGGCAAAAGGATTTATAAATTCTTACTTTGACTCTTATCCAAAAATCAAAGAGTTTATAATAAATCAAATAAACTTTGTAAGAAATACTGGATATAGCGAAACCATCTTAAAACGAAGAAGATATATAAAAGAAATTAATAGTAATAATTATTTAGAAAGGTCTGCCGCGGAAAGAATAGCAATAAATAGTATAATCCAAGGAAGTGCAGCTGATATCATGAAACTTGCAATGGTCAAAGTATTTAATGAATTTAAAAGTAAAAAAATGGAATCAAAAATATTATTACAAGTTCACGATGAAATGCTAATTGAATCTCCTATTAACGAAGAAAATGAGGTAAAAAAAATATTAAAAATTATGATGGAAACCGCTTATACATTAAATCTACCTTTAAGAGCGAATATTGAAACGGGTAAATCATGGGGAGAAATCCATTAATCATTGGAATAACAGGAAGAATTGCATCTGGCAAAGACACTGTTTCTAAAATAATTAGCAATAAATATGGATTTTACGAAATAAATGCAGACAGACTTGGACATTTGGTCTTACATGAAAAAAAAGGGGAAATAGTTAAAATATTCGGTCAAAAAATATTAAATACTAAAAATGAAATAGACAAACTTTTGGTAAGAAATCTTGTATTTAATAACAATAAAGAATTAAAAAAACTTGAAAGCATATCGCATCCGATCATACTTAATAAAATAAAAAAAATCCTAATTAAAACTCAATCTACAAAAATAATAATCAATGCTGCCTTACTTTTTAAAATAAACTTAGAAAAACTCTGCGACTATATTATTGTAGTCAAAGCAAAGACCCCTATAATAAAAAATAGATTATCATATTCTACTCCAAGCATCAACTCAAATATAATCAATAAAATACTCAAAATTCAAAAAGATATTTTTTTTGAAAAAAATATTATAAACTTAAAAATAATCAATATAATTAATAACAAGAATTATGCATATCTAGAGAAAGAAATTGAAAAAAAAATGCAGGAGATAATTAACTATGAAAGATTTGAATGAAAACAATGACAATAACAAAGGATTTTTTGTAGCATTAACCTCGATTGCAACGGTTTGTATCATAATATTTCTTGGTACAATTATTTTCTTTCCAAACAAAAATTTGGCCTCAGATATTGCAGAAAAAAATATTGTCTTAGAAGAAACCAAAGAACAAAACACTTTAGAAAACGTAGACCAAAATGAAAAATCTTTAAAAGTATCTGAAACTACAAATGAAATAATCATAGATTTAACACACGATTTAAAGGAAGAAAAAAGACCTACAACTCAAAAAATACCCAATACTTCTCAAAAATCAAAAATTATTGAAAAACCTCGACCTACAACTCAAAAAATATCTAATACTTCTCAAAAATCAAAAATTATTGAAAAACCTCGACCTACAACTCAAAAAATATCTAATACTTCTCAAAAATCAAAAATTATTGAAAAACCTCAGCCCATAGCCCAAAAAGTTTTAAATATTGACAACATATATGACCCTAATACAGAATATTACATACAATTTGTATCACTCTCAGATCCAATCAATGCTGACAACTATATTCAAAAATTACTAAAATATAATATAGTTGCTAGAATATATTCTGCAACAGTAGATAATAAAGATATTTACAGAGTAAGATCTGGACCTTATAAAACAAAATCAGAAGCGAAAGCGGATTTTAAAAAAATAACAGGAATAAACGAATTTAAAGAGACCTATATATTACCCGTTAACAAATAGACTATAATTATTAATATATTTTTGATATTTTTCTAAATATTTTTCATGGACCTCAATAATAGGCGAAACAACGTGTTTAATCTTTGCAAGCTTCAAAAAAGAATCATTTAAACTACCAAATTCTTTTAAAGAATAGAATGCTTGAATTGCTCCCCCCATAATCTCTGAGTGCTTAAAATCAAAAATCTTTAAATCTTTGCCAAGAATATTTGCTTTTACTTGATTTAAAAGCAAATTATCAGAATTAGATCCACTAACAAAAATGCTTAAAATTTCTTTTTTACAGGCTTTTAACTCTAACAATCTGTTGTAAAAAGCAAAACATACAAACTCAAGTATTGCCAAACCAATCTCTAGCGGATTTTTAATACTACCAAAAATTCCTTTACTTAAATCTTTGTAAAGATAAGGATCTAAAATAAACAAATCATTAAAAAGCTTAATTTTGCTTGGATAAAAGAATACATTATCTAAAGCGACACTCTCAACAATCTTTTTTAAGAGTAACTCGAAAGTTAAACTTTTTTTATAAAAACTATCTTTTAATAATTGAATCAAATATCCAAAGGGAACAATTCTGCCAATAATAAAATATCCTTCTAAAAAATAAGGATATTCCAAAGAAAATCCTGGTAAATATGTACTTGAAACAAAATTAAACCCTTCACTTGTGCCCATTCTATTTGACACAATTCCCTCTTGAAAAGCACCACTTCCCACTAAAACACTTAAATAATCTGATCCTGCATTAATTACACTTATTCCGCTGTTTAGTCCAAATTCAATTCCTGCTTTATAAGTTACAGCACCAACATTTTCCCCCATTTTTATAAACGGAGGAAATTTGTTCTTATCAAGTTCATATTTTTTTATCTCTAAATCATCCCAAATAAAAGGAATATACTCTATACTTGGAAAGCTTGTAAAAAGCTTTCCTGTAAGTAAATAAATAAAATACTCAAAACAAGAAACAAAATAGCTTATTTTAGAATATATTCCTCTTTCAACCGTACTAAGTACATAGGGTAAAAATACAGATTTTCCCTTAAAATCAAGCTTAATTTTAGAGGAATTCCAATGTAATACTTCCAAAGGAACTAAGTTTGAATTTAAAGCAATTAAACATGGTGAAATACCGCCAACAGAAATGCAATCTATTTTGTTAGCTTGAAAATTAGATATGGCTTTTTTAAAAGAAAAAAGCCATATATTAAAGTCAAAATTTTCAAAATCGACATCAAAATAATCTGAATAACTAACATCAATATAATTTAAAACTCCATTTTTAGAGCTAATTAATGCTGCCTTTAAAACACTAGTGCCAATATCGATACTAAGAGCATTCATAAACTAACCCTTGGTAATCAATTTCTGAATATCATCCCTTCTATCAAGAATTTTTTGTAAACCAACTTTATTATAAATTGCAAATATTGCATTCGCAAAAAGATGCGCAACATTAGCTTCGCGATACCAAGGCTTATTTATCAATTCATCATTATGATAAACAGCGTTCGTTCCAATTATTTTATAAAAATACCCTTCCTCATAAGCTTTGTCAAAATATTTAATAGCATCTCCATTAAAAAATGGTAAACTAATCCCACATATAATCTTTTTAGCGCCCATACTTTTAAGTAATTTCATTGCCTTAATCAGAGTGCCCCCAGTAGCTAACATATCATCGCTCATAAAAACATTCTTACCTTCAACATCTCCTAAAAGTTTGGTTACAGAAATATTTGAATCAGCAACATCTTTTGAAACCCTTGAATAATCTCTTTCCTTATAAAGCAAAGCAAGAGGACTCTTAAGACTTGACGCAAAAAATTTATTCCTACTTACAGCACCTGTATCAGGTGAAACAATAACTAAATTAGAATCTCTAATATCGATCAAATCATTAAGGGATTTAAAAATTTCATAAGAAACATTTAAATTTTCAAAATAAACTTTTCTAAATACATTCTCAATAGCCTTTGAGTGAATGTCTAGGGTTAAAATATGCCTAATCCCCAACTCTTCTAAAAATCTACCAATAAGACTAGCTGTTAAACATTCTCTTGAATGTTTTTTATCTTGTCTTGAATAAGGATAAGATGGAATAATAATACTAACAGAGTTAGCTTTGGCCTGCATACAAGCATCTATTGTTGTCATTAAATTCATTATATGATCATTAACTGTCATAATTATTTTATCATTACTATTTATCTCAACTTCATAAGTATTGGCAACATCTTGAACAATAAAGATATCCTTATTCCTAATTGTCTTTAAAATTTCAGTTTTAAATTCACCATTAGCAAATTTAACAAATTTTACAGGAATTTCTAAAGACTCTTCACTTTTAAGGGTAGATAAACTAAGACCTTCTAAAAAAGGGGATAAAATTTTTTCGATCTTTAAAAAATCTTCCTCTAAGATATTAGAATCTTGATATATATTATCTACAACATCATTACCAACATTTATAAATATTCTTTCAAGCTCTTCTATTATTTTATTGGCGAAAACTTTACCCCCGGGACAAGCAATAATTCCTATTGATTTTCTTTGAAACAAATTCACCTGGCTCCTCATTCTTTCTTTTAAAACATTCTAATAATCTTAACTTGATGATTACTATGGCTTCTTATACGAATAAACATAGCTAAAAAATTTTAAAGCCGAGGCTTTCTCCACGGCTCACAAAATATTTTGGTTTTAATGTTTTTAATAATAAAAAAATCTGAAAATTCTATTAATAGCAAAAACAAATATTATGCATAATCATAAAAACAAAATTAGCCAACCTATACAATTCCAAATTCAAAACCTATCCCAAACTTGAAATCAGAAAATTTAGAGTTTTTAATATTCCAAACATAATAACCCTCAAGAATTAAAAAAGAAAATGAAAGCCTAGCGCCAATATCCCAACCCATTGTTCCCAATTCTGCTAAAACAGAATCTGCAGCAGAAGTAGCTACATTAATCTTAGGACCTGTGAAAAACGCTAAAGCCAAAACAAAAAAATCTAATTTTGTATAAAATCTGGGTGTTATCCCCATAATAAATGAGAAATTTTCATTTGCAGTTCCATCTGAACGCTTTATTAATTTAACAAGGTTCATGTCAAGCAAAAGCTCAAATCCAACAGAAATAAAATCATCAAATTTAGCACCAAATTGACCATAAGTCCCATATCTTACTCCAGATTTAGCAATATTGGCCAAATCGGAAAAACTTTGAACTATATCTTCTTTTTCCATTGGGGATAAATTTGAAGGCAAATTCTGCTTAAGTTTTGCATTAATTTCTAAAGCCTCGTTATAAAAGCTTGAAAAGGGACTAAAGGGAAGCGAAACTCCACCACCAAAATTAAATTCAAAATTAGTATCTGTAAAACCATTGACTGCTAAAATCCCAAGCAAACACAAGGTTAAAACTTTAAGCCTCATCATATACAAACTCTCCTACAAAAATTTATGAAAAATAAAACAGGGTTTATATTGCATATCTTATTATATAATAATAACCATAAAGTAAAAAGTAAACACAAAACTAAAATTAACTACGTTAACTATTAACAACAGAAGAAACTATTTCTTCTGCACCGCTTGGTATAGGATGATTTAGCTCTTTATATCTTAAAATATATTTTTTAGCATTTTCTTTGTCACTCTTTAAATGATAAATGTAAAAAACATTAAATAGAGCCTCTTTATTTGCAGGTGCAAATTCTATAGTTTTCAAATAGTACGTCAAAGCATTATCTAAATCATTTTTTTTAAAGAACAAATACCCTTTCAAATTAATTAGCAAAATATTTTCTGGATCTTTTTTTATAATGGAATCAAGTTTCAACTCAGCTTCTGTATATTTTTTCAAATTAATGGAAGCTAAAATAAAATTATAACTCGAATCATCTCCAGCATTAATATTAAATTGAATAGATTTCTCATAAAGCGAAACAGAAGTCTCATTATTGCCAAGCTCTTCATTTAATTTAGCTAGTTTGTAATATTCACTCGATATGTTTTGATATTCCTTAGAAATAGAGCTGCAAGACAAAACAAAAACAAGAATAAATAACAATCTATACATAAAAAATTTACTTGAATCCTTAATACCATTTCAATCATTCAAAGTAGAAAAATAGCACTGAATCTAACAACAATTAAAATATAAAATTTTAACAATATTAAAACTATTAACTTTTAAACTTAAACAAACCACATTGATGATTATAAAATAAAATTTATCACACCCAAAGTCCAACCATAAACAAGCCCTCCTGTTTGAAAACAAAAGGGCTTTTAATATTTACTATCTAAAAAACCAAATTAAAGCTTTTCTTGGTCATACTTGTTAAATATATTTTCTGTTAAATATTTACCAACCGATCTTTTGTCCTCAACAAGTTTAGATATTACACTAAAATGTCTTGGTTCAATCTTAAAATACTTATAAGCTCTTCCATCCTTGAAAAATACAGAAAGCTCAGACACAGAAGGATCATAACCTACTTGTGATATTTTGCTCAATTCATTAGATATTGTTAAAGTTTCCAACTCAAATTCCTCCAAATAATCATCTTAGGAGTATAATAATAAAGTAAGAGTTAATTCACTAAATAAAAAGTTTTAATCAATAAAATCAAAATCTACTAAATGATATATTCCTAATATAAGAATATACATTAATACAACTTTAATCAAGTAGACTGCAAACACTATATTAAATAGTTTAAACTCCAAAATATTTAATATCATAAAATGATATGAGATAGATTTTTAAAAAAAAATTTTGTAGAATTATTAAGATAGTTAATCTTCTATTCAATATCATCAGGAGGAACAATGTCTAATGGACTACAATAACTTACGAAACATAGGTATTAGCGCTCACATCGACTCAGGAAAAACTACTCTTACGGAACGCATTCTTTTTTATTGCAATAAAATTCATGCAATTCACGAAGTAAAAGGCAAAGATGGAGTTGGCGCGACAATGGACTCAATGGAGCTTGAAAGAGAAAGAGGAATCACAATAGCATCAGCTGCAACTCATGTTGAATGGAAAGATTTTCCAATAAATATTATTGATACACCAGGTCACGTAGATTTTACAATTGAAGTTGAAAGATCTCTCAGGGTGCTTGACGGAGCAATATTAGTTCTTGATTCTGTTGCAGGAGTTCAATCCCAATCAATAACTGTTGATCGACAACTTAAAAGATACAGCGTACCACGCCTTGCATTTGTAAACAAATGCGATAAAACCGGAGCAAATCCCTACAATGTAAAAGATCAACTTAAGTCAAAACTTGACTTAAACTCCGTTTTAATGCAAATCCCAATTGGATTGGAAGATAAGCATATTGGAGTTGTAGATCTTGTATTAATGAAAGCTTACTATTTTGAAGGAAAAGATGGAACAGAAATAATAGAAAAGGAGGTCCCCTTAGATCTTCTAGAAGAATCAAAAAATAAACGCGAAATAATGCTTGATGCTCTTTCTGATTTTAATGATGAGCTTATGGAATTGCACATGGAGGGAAAAGATGTCCCTATTGAAATAGTATACAATGCAATTAGAACAGGAACATTGGCTTTAAAATTATGCCCTGTATTTATGGGATCTGCTTATAAAAACAAAGGGGTACAATTACTCTTAGATGCTGTAACCAGATTTTTACCATCCCCCCATGATATAAAAAACACTGCTCTTGACCTCAATAATAACGAGAAGGAGATCGATCTTAAAATTGACAACAACCTTCCAACTGTTGCTCTTGCATTTAAACTTGAAGACGGGCAATACGGTCAATTAACCTATGTCAGAATTTATCAAGGAACTCTGAAAAAAGGACAAGAACTTGTCAACTCAAGAACTTCTAAAAAATTCAAAGTAGGAAGACTTATCAGAATGCACGCTAATAATACAGAAGATATTGAATTTGGAGGAAGCGGTGACATTGTCGCTCTATTTGGAATAGAATGTGCATCAGGAGATACATTTTGTGATCCATCGATCAACTATTCAATGACATCAATGTTTATTCCAGACCCAGTAATTTCTCTTTCTGTAAAACCAAAAGACAAAAAATCCGCTGATAATATGGCTAAAGCTCTTGGAAGATTTACAAAAGAAGATCCAACATTTAAAACTTACGTTGACATTGAATCAAACGAAACAATAATTCAAGGTATGGGAGAACTACACTTAGAAGTTTACATTGAAAGAATGAAAAGAGAGTTTAAAGCAGAAGTCGAAACTGGAATGCCACAAGTAGCCTATAGAGAAACGATTACGGGAAAAGCTGAATTCAACTATACTCACAAAAAGCAATCTGGAGGAGCTGGTCAATTTGGGCGAGTTGCAGGATTTATGGAGCCTCTTAATAAGGAAGGAGAAACATATGAATTTGTCAATCTGATAAAAGGAGGAGTAATCCCTACAGAATACATCCCATCATGTGACAAAGGATTTCAAAAGGCAATGGAAAAAGGAACATTAATTGGCTTTCCAATAGTTGATATAAAAATCACAATCAATGATGGTCAATACCACATTGTCGACTCATCTGATATTGCATTTCAATTAGCAGCAATTGGCGCTTTCCGAGAGGCTTACGAAAAAGCAAAACCCACAATCCTTGAGCCTATAATGAAAGTTACCCTTGAAGGACCTACTGAATTCCAAGGAAATATGTTTGGACTTTTAAACCAAAGAAGAGGAATAATTACGGGCTCATTAGAAGACGGAAGTTTTTCAAAAGTTGAGGCTGAAGTACCTTTAAGCGAAATGTTTGGATTTTCAACAGTCCTTAGATCCTCTACCCAAGGAAAAGCAGAATTCTCAATGGAATTCTTAAAATATGGGAAAGTTCCAAGCACTATATTTGATGAACTTCGCAAAAAATTTAATGATCAAAAAAATCTTAATAATAAATAATAAGGAGGCTTTATTATGATTGATTTAGCACAAGAAAAACAAGAGATATTAGTAAAAAACAAATTTTTAGCAAAAGTTTTTGGACTTATGTCAATTGGACTTTTAATCTCAGCAATGTTTGCATATACAACCTCAGAAAATCAAACAATCAGAGCAATAATATTCTCAAATCCAATGTCATTTATGGCTATAATACTTATACAATTTGGACTTGTATATGTAATAAGTGGTGCTCTTAATAAAATATCAAGCAATACCGCAACGGCTCTTTTTTTGCTCTACTCAGCATTAACAGGAGTAACATTATCTTCCATATTTATGATTTATACACAAGGATCAATAGTATTCACATTTGGAATTGCCGCTGGAACATTTCTTGGAATGTCTGTTTATGGATACACTACAACAACAGATCTCACAAAAATAGGAAGCTATCTGATAATGGGCTTATGGGGCCTTATTATTGCATCTCTTGTTAATATGTTTTTTAGAAGCTCAGGGCTTAATTTCCTTATATCTATTTTGGGCGTAATCATATTCACAGGGCTAACAGCTTATGACGTTCAAAATATTGCTAAAATGGATAAAATGCTACAAGACGATACTGAAATAAAAAATAGAATGGCGGTTGTAGCGTCACTTAAGCTTTATTTAGATTTTATAAATTTATTCCTATATCTTCTAAGATTTTTGGGCCAAAGAAGAAACGACTAATATAATTATAAAAACATTTTTATAAAAAATTCTATCAAAAATGAATGCTTTAAATTAAAGCATTCATTTTTAGAGGTTTCAATGAGCATAGATAGCTTAGAATTTGAAGAAAGTAGTACTCAAAATGTAATTAAAAAAAATTTTGAATTTGAAGGATATATTGAAAGTAATAAGCCAATAATAATAGAAGGAAAGCTTAAAGGCCTAATAAACTCATCAAACTCAATATATCTAAGAGAAAAAGCCGATGTTGAAGCTGAAATAAAATGTCAACATTTGCTCAATCATGGCAAAATAAAAGGAAATATTGAAGCTTTAAAAACAATTAAAATCTATAAAACCGGAACATTAATAGGAAACATCAAAACCAAAGAGCTTTTCATTGATTCTGGAGCAATATTTAAAGGGAATTGCGAAATGGAGGATTTTGAAGAATGAATTTTTCTTTTCTATTACAAGTAACTTTAATTCTGCTATCCAATTCAAGCTTATTACTAGGACAATCACAGCTTAAAGGTAAAGAAGACTCTTTTCTTCTTTATAAAGAAAGAAAATTTAAAGAGGCCATTTCAAACACGCTAGAAGAAATCAGATTAAACCCTAATAACCTAGATGCTAGGACAATATTGATATGGAGTTTAATAGCTATAGGGGAATACAAAAGAGCTGAAAAAGAAGCTATTATAGGACTTGGTATTAAAAAATATGATATAAGAATTATTCAAGCACTAGGAGAAGCTTATTTTTTCCAAAAAAATTATGAAAATGCATTAAAATACTTTCAAGAATATGTTAGCCTTGATTCTAATGGAGCAAGGATAATAAAAGTTTATAATTTGATTGCAGATTCTTTCTATGAGCTAAAAAGATATAATGAAGCTGATTTTGCGTACGAAAACGCATTACGATATGCTCCTAACAACCAAAATCTATTAATAAAATTAGCAAAATCAAGAATAAATGCAAATAATAAAATATTAGCAGAAGAAGCACTAATTAAGCTTCTTACAATCTCTCCTAATAATGTAGAAGCAAAAAATTTACTAGAAGAATTGAAAAAAAGCACTAGCAAGCCTTGACATTCAATTTATAAAAACTTATTCTTATTGTTAGTAAATTTAATAAACCGGGCTGCTAGCTCAAGTGGTAGAGCATCGGACTCTTAATCCGTTGGTTACAGGTTCAAGTCCTGTGCAGCTCAAATTGTTAAGTACCTTTTTGGTATAAATTGTCAATTTTATATCAATTTAACTTGACATTATTGGAAATTGAATATATTATTACTCTCGATGGTCACAAAATGATTTTCGGGCTCATAGCTCAGGTGGTAGAGCAGCGCCCTTTTAAGGCGTTTGTCGTAGGTTCGAGTCCTACTGAGCTCATTTTTGTCCTCTTCGTCTATCGGTCAGGACTCCAGGTTTTCATCCTGGCAAGAGGGGTTCGATTCCCCTAGAGGATGTCTTATTAAAGAAAAATTATATTTAAAATCTGCTTGACTCTTAAGACTTATTATAAGTCTTAAGAGTCAATGACGTTGTTCCAATAAGCATAATCTATTCGGGTATCAATAATATCTCTGCTCTTTCATTAAGATTGATTTTCTTAAAAAATTCATTTATTAAATCTTTGTTTAAATTGGTCTCTACAAACTTAACACCAAAATTATTTTTAAATACTCCGTGCCAAGATAATGATGCCATTATATTTGAAATCCAATAACTATTATTCTCTGAATTTATCATTGTATTTTTAATATAATTTTTCTTAACATAAGAAAAATCATCATCATTAAAATCTATTTTTTGCCTTTCAATCATATAGCTATTAATAGAATTTAAAACATTATCCAATTCCCTAGGCTCAGTAGTAAAGAAAATAGACAAAATGCCATCGGAATCTACATTTTTCCTTATATTAGAGTCAAAATAAGCTTGAATTGCATAAACACTAGACATTTTTTCTCTAATATTTTTTATAAGGCCATCTGTTAAAAGATCCGCTAAAGCATTTAAATTTAATGAGGTCTCTGCCAAATAATTAAATTTAAAAGGATAAACTACATAAGCAAAGCTAGCTGAATTTTTTCCTTTTCTTACAATTACTTTATTAAAATTTTTACTGTAAGAATAATCCAAATCTTTATACTCGTCTATTTCTCTAAAGTCAAGATTACCCAAATATTTCTTTGAATAATCTTTTATTGTCTGAATATCTGAGTCTCCAACAAAAACAAACTTAAAATTATTCGCATAAGTAAATCTTTTCTTATAAAACGATAAAATATTTTCTTTTGTAAAATGCTTTAAATCACTATCTTTTACATCTTCAAATCTAGGATCATTATTATTTAAAAATTTATTAATAGCTTTCTTAAACTGATAATTAGAACTATTTTCATTGCTTTTTATTGATGCTTTTATATTATTAATAGAATTTTGCAAAAAAACCTCATCTACTTTGGGCTCCTTAAAAGTAAAATATATAAGCTCAAAAAGAGTTTCAAGATGATTTTTATCTGAACTTCCAACAATATATGATTCTTGAACTCCAACATCAACAACTAAAGAAACAGCTTTATCTGATAAATAATTTTCAACCTGTAATGCAGAATAATCACCATACCCTGAACCAGATACTACCTCAGGAACAAAAGTCAAAACGGGAATAAGTTCTAAATCCTCATTAATCAAACCGCCCCAAGAAGTTGCTCTAAAATCAATTAAATCTTTCTTTTGATCATTATATTTAAAATAAACTTCAACACCATTTTCAAGAACAAATGATGAAATTTCATTCTCAAAGTTATTTTCTCTAATAATATCTTTATTATCTAAAGACTCCTTAAAAAACTTACCTTCAATTAAAGAATTCTCATAAGGCTTAAACTCTCTTGTTAAAGCTAGCTTTTGAAAATTATCAACATCTTCAAAAGCCAAAGTGGGATGTGACCTTCCAGAATAAGAATAAAAAATTGCACGATTTTTCACATCAAACTCTCTTTCTACAAGATTGTTTATTGTATTTAAATCAATTTTTTCTAAATATTGTCCATAAAGATCAAAATATTCATTCATATCAAATTTATTAAAACCATCAACAGCAATTTCTATTAAATCTTGGAAGATAGTACTTGAATTTGTTTTATCTATATTTTTCCTCCTAAATACTAAGGATTTTAAAAATTGGGATCTAACTTTTTCAAACTCACCTTGAGTAAATCCAAATTTTCTTATTCTCTCAAGCTCATAAAAAAAGTCTTCTATTCCTTCCTTCAAATAATCTGGATTAAAATTAAAGGAAATTGATCTTGCAATAATAGTATCGTTATTTGATTTAAACGGAAAAAAATCTTTATTTGAAACATTTTTAAAATGCCTCACCCCAACAGTATTTAATTCAGAAAATCTATTTTCAAAAAGATCAACCAATAAAGACCTCTTAACGTCGTCTAAAATGTCATTTTTAGTTTGAAAAAACCTAACAATTTCCTTTTTAAAAAACATTAAACAAGGCTCTCCTACTTCCAAATCTTCTAAAAGTAAAAACTTATCTTTAAATCCTAAATCTAAACCTGATTTTATCTTTTCAATTTTATCGGTTGGATTTTCCCAAGAAATAAATTGTTTCCTTATTTTCTCTTCAATTTCTATAGGATCAATATCTCCTACCACAATAACACTTGCGAGTTCTGGCCTATACCACTTTCGATAAAATTTTTTAAAATCTTCTGGTTGAAAAGATAAAATCTGCTCTTCAAGTCCAATAGGATCTCTAAATTCATAAATACTTCCACTTGCCAAAAACTTATACATTTTTTCATAAATCCTTCTAGGATAAGTTTCACCAAGTTTTTTTTCCTCAATAATAATATTGCGCTCCAGATCTACCTCTTCTTTCATGAAGCTGATTTGAGAAGCCCAATTCCTCAAAATATTCATAGATTCATCAATCTCATCTTTATTATTACCATTTGACAAATCAAGTCTATAATAAGTGAAATCAAAACTAGTGGCAGCATTAATATCAGCACCAAATTGCATTCCAAATTTTCTAAGAACATCAATAATAGAATTTCCTGGATAATCTTTTGTACCATTAAAAGCCATATGTTCAAGATAATGAGCTATGCCCATCTCATTATCTTCTTCATTAAGAGAGCCTACATTAAAGACAATCCCCATATTAACAGCATTCTTTGGAGTTTGATTTTTATATATAAAATAATTAAGCCCATTGGCAAGTTTCCCCTTTACCAAATTTTTATCTAACTTCAATTCATTAGAAACACAAGAAAACAAAAAAAATAGAAAAACATTTGCGAATTTACAATAATTTTTAATTCTTTGATAATTCATTTGCACGCCCTCTTACAGAATTTATTTTTTCAGAATAAATTTTATTCAGTGTTTTTAAAATAGATGAAAATCCAAAATCATTCCAATCTTTTAAACTCTTTAGCTTAGAAACTGGAAATAGTTCATAAAATAAAAATAACAACTCTTCTTTGCTTAATTTTGGAATATCGCTTAAGTAAATATTTTTATTAAAATCCTCAAGATAAACAAAAGGATTTAAGCGCCTATCTAGAAGAAATTTATTTAAATTAGGCATTAAAATGCTTTTATTATAGATTTCAATAGTAGTATATTCTCTTGGTACATCAGAATAAAAATTGCCATTTAAAAAAGAATCTAAAATAACAAATTTATTATCCTTAAAGCCCACATTTCTTCCATCTAAAGTTCTTAAAAATCCATCCTTACTAATATGAACCAAAGTATTTAAATCCTTTGTAGCATTAAAGATAAGTCTTACATTGTTATAGGACCTAGATTGTCTTATATGCTTAATACTACTGTCTACCGCTAATTCTTTGTCATTTTTTAATAATAAATTTACATTTTTTTCTTTTAACGCCTTATAAGCTAATTCAATATATTCTAAAGCACAACTATTTGCCAAAATAAGTTGCTCTCTTTTTAGCAAATTAATAAGAAACATCAATTCTTCTTTTTCAAGACTACGGTAAAAATTAAAATCATTTAAATCAATACCGAAACCAAAGGCAAAACTAAATACTAAATAAAAAATTGCAATGTTTTTTTTCAATCTGGCTTTCTCCTTTCAACTAACTACATCAGTCAATTCTAAAAAAACAGGGCAATGGTCGCTCCCCATTACCTTGTCTAAAATTAGAGATTTTTTAACATTTCTCTTAAAAAATTCATTAACAACAAAATAATCAATTCTCCACCCCATATTTCTCTCCCTAGCTCTTGTCCTATAGCTCCACCAAGTATAATAACCAGGCTCTTTGTTGAATATCCTAAATGTATCCACATACCCTTTGTTTAAAAATCTATCTAGCCAAGTTGTTTCTTCAATATAATATCCAGGAGAATCTCTACTAGAATCAGGGTTTACAAGGTCAATCTCAGTATGAGCAATATTAAAATCGCCACAAATTACTACATTTTTTCCACCATCTACAAGAGAATCTAAAAGATTCTCAACATAAGATAAAAAATCAAGTTTATAAACAAGTCTTCTTCTTAAAGCTTGAGAATTAGGAAAATAACCGTTAATCAATACAAAATCATCGTAGTGTGCTATAAGGCCCCTACCTTCATTGTCAAAAATTTCTTTTCCAAGCAAATCTACAGCAATAGGCTTAACTTTTGAATAAATACAAACACCACTATAGCCTTTAATCTTTGACTTTGAAAAATAAGAGTAATAATTTTCAAGAATTAAATCCTTTGGCAACTGGTCTTTTAAAGCTTTAGTTTCTTGAACACATAAAATATCTGGGGTATATTCTCTTATAAAATCAAGAAAACCTTTATTTAAAACAGCTCTAATTCCATTCACATTCCATGAAATTAATTTCATAAACCCTCTTTAAATTTAAATCAAACATAAATTTTTAATCCATCATAAGCTAAATAAATATTGTCTTTTTCTAAATAATCAAATTCTTCATGCATTATATCGTGTGCAATATGCGTAAAGTACGCAATTTTGGGATTAATTTTTTTAACCTCACAAACAGCCTCTGAAAAATTTAAATGAGCCGGATGGGGCTTAATCCTAATAGCATCTATTATAAGTAAATCCAAATTTTTTAAATAATCATAAGACGCTTCGGGAATAAATTTAACATCAGTAAGATACGCTAAATTGTCTACCCTATAACCTAGACTAACTATCTCTCCATGAATCAAAGGAATTGGCATTATTTTTAAACCTTTAAAAAAAATAGGCTCAAAATCTCTAACCACATTTGGAACAATATTTGCCTTTCCACTTACAGAGGGTTTGGATGAAAAATTATGCGGAAAAGCATTCATTATATGAGTCATAGTAGTATCTCTAGCATAAATATTTAAAGGAGCACTTCGTGTATAAAACTTTATATCATCAAAACCCATAATATGATCATAATGTTCATGAGTGTAAAGCACCAAATCAAGCTTATCTACATTCTCTCTTAAAAGTTGTTGTCTAATATCAGGACCTGTATCAATCAACAATTTGATACCAGAAGATAACCTAAGAAAAAAAGAACTTCTCAATCTTTTATTTTTGCTAAAACTCGAAGTACAGACTCTACAGTCACAATTTAACATAGGAACACCACTTGAAGCACCGGTTCCTAAAAAGGTTCCGACCATATATTACTACCTTTCGCCTGTAAACATGATCTATTTTAACACAACATTTTATATTAAACAAAAATAAAATCTTTTAATCAAAGTATTTTTCCTTAAATCTAAAATTAAATTAAGACTATTTAATAAAATAGCAATTCTGTAAACTATTTTGGAAAAACCGCTTTTATGCTTATAATTATTTAAGGAAAAATTATTTTTATGGATACGCAAATTTATGAACTGATTTTTTTAACCAGCTTTAGTATATTTTTAATAGTAAATTTATTTAATTTTAAAAAAGAATTCACTTACGAAGACTGCTTCATAATATTTCCAGGTATGTTTTTTGTAATAACTTTATATTTTAAAGAAATTAGCCCATTAATGTTATATATTGGCGGAATATTCTTAATCTTCATGATAATCATATTCTTTAAGAACATAAAAACAATAGTAAACAGAAGAAGAAGAAATAACATTAAATTTCTCAAACAAAAAGGAATATTTTTCCCAATTTTGCTAAAAACAATACTTGTAATGCCTTCTATTTTAACTGTTATTATTGCAACAATTTTTTCATACTTAGCACTTTTCGTAAATTATCCCAAAGACGAAGATAATGGCTATCAAATTGGATTTACAAGAATTAAAGACCATAAAAATGGTTTAAACTTATCGATTTGGTATCCTGTAAGCTCCACATTGGGCCTAAAAAAACAAAATCCATTTCTTTTATATGAATTTAATCCTTTTTTCATAAACGAAATGAATTATTTACCAAAACAGAATAATATATATAAACAAGCCTTAATTAGCGACAATCAAAAACTATATGATTCAATTTTGCTTATACTTCCTTATTATTCTCACGATTCAATGTTCAAATCCCTAATCAACAGCCTTGTCAAAAAGGGAAAAATTGTTTATTTATACTCACCAAAATATAATCACATGAAAAGCCACGATTTTATTAAAAATAGCCATAAAAGTATATTTAGCTATGCAATCAATAAAAGTATCAGCTATTTAATTGAACCAGTAAATATTTTTAATGAAAAAGCTGATATAGCATCTACTGAAAATGACATCCAAAGTATTATTGAGCTAGTAAAATCAAGCCAAAATTTAAAATTTTTAAACTCAAAAATGAATCTTAATAAACTAACGTTAATTACACTAGGAAATCAAGCAAATATTGCTAATTTTATTCTCGAAAAAAACACAAACATAGCAAAATATGTTAATATAGGGGGAAAACCACAAGCAATAAGAAATTTAAAAAACTTACAACTAATTCTAAAAGAAAATGAAAAGGGTCTCCATACAAAAACTGTCAATATAGATTCTATAAAACCAATAAACATAGGTAACATTGCAGAAATTTCTGATCTTATTTTTAGCAGAAGTTATTTAAAAAGTTTTAATTTTTTAAAAAATAAAAAATCAATGTTATCCAGATTCAATTCTATAGTTGCTGAGATTAATAAATTTATTGAAGAGGAGAAATAATAATGATAAAAAAATTCTTGCTATTGGCAATAATAAATATTTTTCTAATAAATAAAACTTACGCCAATGAAGAGGTAATCGAAATAAGTACCGAAATACAAAAAGAAAAATATATTCCCTTTTTAATAAGTAGAGGAAAAACTCAGCTGGAAGATCTTGTACAATATACTCTAGAAATGAATCCAGATCTTGACAAAAACTATGTAAACACTATTGCTAAAACCTATATAGATGAATCTTTGATTGAGGGGATTAATTACGACATTGCTTATGCTCAAATGCTACTAGAAACAGGAGCTCTAAAATTTAATGGAATAGTCTCAAAAGAGCAACACAATTTTTCAGGAATAGGCGCTACTAATAATCTTACAAAAGGAAATTCTTTTCCCAATATTAAAGAAGGAATTAAAGCTCATATTCAACATTTAAAAGCTTACGCGTCAAAACAAAACATCAACTCAAGCATGGTTGATCCTAGATTTTACCTTGTTAAAAGAGGGTCTGCTCCAACAATATATGATTTGACTGGTAAATGGGCAAAAGACGAATTTTACGATAAAAAGCTTAAAAAAATATTATTAGAATTATTAGAATATAATAATGCAAACAAAAGCTAAAAGCTCACTATATGATTTTCTAGAAAAAATATATTCAAAATACAATAAGAAAAAATTTATACATCCTGATCCTTTAGAATTTTTGTACAGGTATAAAGAAAAAGAAGATATTGAGCTTGTAGGCCTAATTAGCTCTTCATTGTCACTTGGAAGGGTAGAAAAAATTTTAGAAGCAATAGAGAAAATACTCAAACCTCTTGGCAAATCCCCTTCTGAAAGCCTTAAATTAATAAATGAAAAAGACTTAAAAGACATATTTAAAGGATTTGTTTATAGATTTTTTAAAGAAGAAGACATTGTAAGGCTACTATACACCCTTAAAATAATAAAAAAGCAGCATCATACGCTTGAGAATCTTCTCTATAGTATTTATCATAAAAACCAAAATTTTATACTAAGTATAGATGAATTAATAAAGCATATGGAAAAAATAAACGGAAGAGAATTTGGAATGCTACTTCCCAAACCTTCAAAGGGAAGTTCTTGTAAAAGGCTTTTTTTATTCTTAAGATGGATGATACGCAAAGATGATGTCGATTTAGGTATTTGGAATAAATTCAATCCTAATAAGCTGATAGTACCAATGGATACTCATATGACAAATATTGCCTCAAAACTATTTAAAATCAAAAAAATAAAAAACGTAAATCTTAAAAAAGCAATAGAAATTACAAACTACTTTTCAAAAGAAAACAACGAGGATCCTGTGAAATACGATTTCTCTTTAACCAGATTCGGAATAAATAGAGATTTTAATAAAGAAAAATTGCTAAAAAATATTGACAAACTATAAAATTTTATCTACAAAACCTTTAAAATAAGAAATACTTTAATCATTAAATCAAAAACACCTATTTATCATAAAAAAGGAGAATCTATGAATAATCTTAAAGAAAAAATAAATACTTATGGCAAACTAATTTTGGGATCTTGGCAATTTGGGGGAGGATATTTTAAACAAGTTGAACAAGAAACCGCCAAAAAAATAGTGAAAAAAGCATATGACCACGGAATTAGAAATATAGATACCGCAAGAGCTTATGGAAATGGAATTTCAGAAAAAATAATTGGCGAAATAATATCAAAAGAACCAATAATACGAGAAAATATTTTGATTGCAAGTAAATGTTACCCAATGGAAATTTCAGAATATACAAAGAACTTTAATGAAAGTCTTAAAAATTTAAAAACCGATTATATAGATATTTACTATATACATTGGCCTAAAAACGATTATGATCTAAAACCAATCGCATCATTTCTTGAAGAAATGAGATCAAAAGAAAAAATAAAATATGTGGGTGTAAGTAATTTTGAAATATCACACATGGAAAGCATAAAAAAAGTTTGCAAAATTGACGTAAATCAAATAGGATACAATCTCTTATTTAGGAATAAAGAAAAAGATGTAATTCCTTACTGTGAAAACAATAATATTGCCACTATCTCATATTCAACAATTGCCCAAGGTCTTTTATCTAAAGCTAATATAAAAGACAAAAGCAAATTTAATGATAACATAACGGGAAAATTGATACTTTTTAAAAAAGAAATTTGGCCTTATACTTTAAAAACCATAAATAAACTTGAAGAAATAGCAAAGAGAAACAACTTAACAATTTTAGAATTAACATATTCGTGGCTTAAAAAAACAAAATTAAGTGGATTTATAGTGGGCTTCAGTAAGGAAAATTATGTAGAATCAAACTCAAATTCATTTAAAGCAGAAATTAATGACGAAGTATATAAAGAGATTACATTAATTTTAGATGATTTTAATCATCTAACAAAAAATTTCCCAAATCTGTTTAACAAAAAAATTTAAAACTTGAAAAAAAATAAATATTTTAATTAACAAACTCGGGGGTATTGGAATTTCCTAAAATTTTGATACCTTCTACAGTTAAATGAATATTAAAAATAAACTCTATCTCAATTAATGGTAAAAGTAGACTCGCATTACCTCCAGTAATTATTAAATTAAATTCTTTTTTATATATCTTTTTAATATCGCAATAAACACCTTCTATTAAATATTTATATTGATAAAATAAACCACTGTTTACACTCCCAGATGTAGTTCTCTCTAAAAGATTACTTGGAGTACTAATGGGAAATTTTTGCAAAAGATAGGCATTGTCTACTAAAGAATTAAAATTTATTAAAGGACCAGAATTAATAAGTCCACCTAGTATTCCATCTTGCCTACTAACAGCAAAAATAGTACAAGCTGTTCCAAGATCTACTACCAAAGCATTTTCTAGTGAATAATTTTCAATGGACGCAACAAGATTAGCAAAAACGTCTGAGCCTAACAAAAATTTACCACTTTTATAAGGATTGAATGTTAAATTATAATTTAAATCAAAACTAATAAACAAAGATTTTATCTTAAAAAAAGAAAAAATAGCATTTTCAAATATTCCATCAAGAACGGGAACAACACTACTTATAAAAACTTTATTTACATTAAAATCAAAATTTTCTTCAAAAAAACTATAAACCTCGTCATACCTTAACATAAGACTTGTTTTCATTTTAATAAATAAATTAACTTTATTATCCTTAAATAAGGCAAAAGCAATGCTAGTATTTCCAATATCAATTATCAATTCTGATAATAAAGGCTTATTCATAAATATTTACTTTTTCTGCATTATTGTCAAATCTTAATAAAAGATTAAAGGTTTTCTTTTGCTTAGGTGTTGCTTTAATAACTAAAACTTTACTCAAAGGATAATACTTCCAACCATCAGAATATATGTAAAATTTATAATCTGTAAACCAATCAATTTCTCTAAATCTAACTAAAGATGGATTTAAAATATTCCCAAAAAACATATAGCTTGAATAATTAATCTCTTGATCAAAATTAACCATAAGCTTGGTATCAGTAATTTCACGATTTAAAACCCTAGATGCAGCATATATCCACCTCCTAGATCTATGATCAGAAATGAATATAAATTGGGGCATGTATTGATTATCAATAATATCAGAATAATAGCTTTCATAAGGAATCCCTTTTGCATAATCACTTACTAGGGAATAATAAATCATATTAAATGAAAGCTTTAATATCAAATCATCTCTCAAATAAGATGCTATTCTTTTAAGAACTCCAGAAATCTTTAGTGCATGCTCAACAGTATCTGCCGGATTAATATTATCATTTAAAATATGCACTATTCCTTCATCTGTAATTCCAAATAGTGTGAATACAAATTTATAAAGCTCCTTTTTAAAACTTAAATAAACAGAATCATCATTGCTAATCTTAAGAAAAGTAAGATAATTAGAGAGAATATTGTAAGTTTGGCTAAAATTAAAATTAGAACTCAATATTTTTCCAGGATTTTTGAGAAGATTTAAAGCATCATTTAATTTAGAGCCGTTTTCTGATAAAAAAATTTTTTCTAAAAGAAGGGGGTCCTCCTTCAAATAAACTACAAGTCTGTCTTTCTCAAGAGAATCAATAAAAGTTTTATTTCTTGATAAATAAGCAAAAAATTTGTCAATTTGATCTGAATTAGCATAATAACATAAACTTAAATAAGTAAGTTTATGTTCATTTTTAACCAATAAAGAATCTAATTTTAAAAATATTGATTTGTGGTTCCCTCTGATTAAAGATTCTGCCAAAAAACAAACCATTAAATTTTCATCAAAGTCGTAAACACCGTATTTAAGCCATCCCCCTTTTGAAGCATTAAAATTAACAGGACTGTTCCAATAATTATAAGCACTTTGTCTAAAATTATTTAAAGTATCATTAAAAATTTTATTATTCACTTCTTTAATTTTTGAATACATAACAGAATAATCTGATATATCTCTTTTATTATCTTCTATAGTAGAATTTGAAATACTTTTCTTTGAGGAATCGATATAAGTAGCATCACCAATTCTAAATATTGATTGAGGAGAAATTAAAATATCTTTTTCTCTTATCTTTACATTTTCTCCTAAAAAGACTTTGTATTCCGAATCCCCCTCTCCTTGTCTTATTGAAATAGTAGGCTCATTTAATAAAATTTCATAATTATTTTCAATTTCATAGCTTAACAAAAAGCTCTTAGAGAGATTTGATTCAATGCTAAAATTATTTTCTGAATCAACCAAAAATCCTAAAAAAATATTTTTTTCAAAATAGACATAAATACCCAAGTCTTGCACTTTATAAGAAACAGGTAAAAGATTCAACCCTGTTTCTAAAACAACAAGTGGATTAAGTTTGGACAAAAGTATCTTAAGTCCTCTAACATTAACCATAATATCATTTAAAATATATTCACTATTTTCAACCTTATTATTTACTTCTAATTTTATATCTTTTAAAAAAAATACACTTAAGTTTAAATTTCTAAATTGCAAAAAAATAACACTAAATAATATCAAAACACCAAGAAATAAATTAAAAGCTCCTGCCCTTAAAAACCCTTTCATATGATGATTTTAATCATAAAAAATCAAAATATCAATATTGATTGCATAAAAACAAAAAACATAATAACATTATAGGTTAGCTAGTTGAATGGGAGTAAAGCATATGAAAATTCCTAAAAATTATATTCCAGGAACAAATCCTTACAAGTCTCTACCTAAAAAACCTGTTATTGAAAGCAAGAAAAAAATTACCAAAAAACAAGAACAAATTAATTCAGAAATTATGAAATCACAAGAGCGTATTTTGAAGTTATATATGAGACGTCTGCAAAAAAAAGATCAAATAACTCTTCAAAATTTTATTCTAGAAGGACATAAGATTGGTTCCAAAATTTTTAACAATTTGCCCAAAACACTAAAAGAAATAATAGCCTTAATGAATATAGAATCTTTAAAAGTACTAAAAAAAAATACAAAAAATCCAATTAAAATGCTTTACATAAAATTTTCAAGCTGGACCTTAAACAAGCTAATTAAAACACTCTATGTTGAGCCTAATAACAATAAAGCAAAACATTAAATAACAATTTTAAAGTTATTTTTAAATATCTTACTTATTAAATTTTTTATTCGCAACTTTTCTTACAATATCTATTGTTGATTTATTATCAGAATAAATAAAAAAATCTTTCAAGGACCATCTTTTATGATTATTAGACTTTAAAATGTACATTGAATCTGAAATATCTAGTGTCATTTTATCGCCACAGTAAAATTCACCAAACATGCCCAATTTATTTCCAATCGCTAAACACGCCGCAATATCCCAAAGTCCTACAAAAGAAAAATAGGCCTTATAAGAACCTGTAAAAAGTTTGGCAAAAGAATAGACACAAGAGCCATTAATATGAATGTGAGAAGAAACATCAATATTAAATACCCTTATAATAGACTTTGAAAGTGCAAGCAAACTGTGGGCATTGTAGCATTCAAAATTAGTAAAAATAAATTTATTAAAATCTTTTCTTAAAGGAAAACTGCCAATATTTTCTTTAGCATAAAATACACTATCTTCAGAGGTGATAAAAAACTCTCCACTTAAAGGAAGAGCAATAGCTCCTTCTATAATTTTGCCGCCACGAGCACACGCTAGTGATATTCCATATGAAGGAAGGCCGGCTACAAAAGAAGAAGTTCCATCGATAGGATCGATAATAAAAGTATTCTCTGAGATTAACGCATCTTTGATATATTCTTCTTCACAATTAAATATTGTCTCTTCCCCAAGAATAAAATTACCAGGCTTTTTTATTTCTTTAGATAAAAATTGCTCAATCTGTTTATCAACTTGAGTTACAATAGATCCATCAGATTTAAAATCTAGACTTAATTTAGCACCACCACTTAATGCAAGCCTAGTCGACTCATTTAACAAAAATATAATTTTTTCAAAATCCCAATCCATTTTTATATCTATTCTTTTATTAATAAAAAATTACAAAAATTGAAAACCCATTTATAAAAGCACCATATTTCGACAAATTTAATATTTTTCACAAAGCACCTCTAAAAAATTTACTCTAAGCTGTAACAACCTTTACTAAAGGTAGTATAAAAAACATTAATATCCATATCCACATTTTTTTTATTCTCAATTTAATAAACTCCACTAAATAGTAAAAGCCTAAAAAATTTATCAAGCATTAAATCTTTTACCCAGGCATACAAAGTATTGTCAATTTCAAAAGCAATATCTTATGATTTAAATTTCAAAATCCACACCACAATACAATGTGCATATCACTTCCAAATTAAATACATAAACTATTAACATAATTTAATATCTCAAAAGGAGTTATATTATTACCTACTATTCGTAACATAAAGATTAACAATATTAATACACCAACAATAAAAAAACAAATCTAAACCATGCCGAATATAGTTATTAAATGGATTTGAAATTAATTATTTTTTATAAAACAATAATTAAAAATTATCCTCTACTTTGTTTAAAGGTGTAAAAATTTAATTTGAACCTAAAAAGCTATCCTTAAATTCTTTAATAAATAAATTTTTTTATTCGCAAACACATTAAATAAAAACACATTAAATAATATTAAATCTACAAATTTGCCTATAAAAATATCATTAATAAAATAAAAAATTCAAGTCTCCCTTTCCTTGCTAATAATCTCAAATTATATTATTTAAAATGGGAATTAAGAGTTCAAACCCAAAAGTTTTTTTAGAAACTTTAACTATAGGAGCCCCTTGCCTTCTTTTGTATTCATTTTTAAAATAAAGATTTAAAACCTTATCAACCACACCTTTTTCGAAATTAAGATAAATTGAATCTACAGGCTCAAGGTTAATCAAATATCTATTTAAAATAGCATCAAGAACTTCATATTTTGGAAGACAATCACTATCTTTTTGGTTAAACCTTAATTCAGCCGAAGGTTCCTTTAAAATAATATTATCCGGAATAATACGTTGATCAAATTTTGCATTAATATAATTAACAAGATCATAAACTTCCGTCTTAAAAAGATCTCCAATCAAAGAAAGCCCCCCACAAGTATCCCCATAAAGAGTACAATAACCAACTGCAATCTCGCTTTTATTGCCAGTGTTTAAAAGTAAAGAATTTTGAGAGTTACTATAAGACATTAATAAAAGTCCTCTTAAGCGAGCTTGCAAATTTTCTTCAGTAACACCTTTAACATCAAAATATCCTTCAAAAAATCTACTACTTACTTCAAATAAGTCCTTTATTGGCATTTCAATCAATTTAAAACCTAATTTCCTAGAAAGCGCTTTAGCATCAGAAATAGAATCTGCTGATGAAAATTTACTAGGCATAGAAATTCCAACAACATTCTTAGCTCCCAAAGCAAAACATGCAAGATAAGCAACAAGAGCAGAATCAATGCCTCCAGATAAACCCAAATGAACCTTAGAAAATCCTGAAAAACAAAAATACTCTCTCAAAACAAGAGATATTGCTAAAATAATTTTTTCAAAAAGCTCATTGCGTGTATCAAATTTTAAATCTTGAAATTCATCATTAGATATAAAATCAAATTCAAATCCTTTTGCTTGCTTTATCTTGCCAAAACTATTAATAAAAAAGCTACATCCATCATAAACTGCAGAATCTTCAGCTCCATAAAAATTTGAATAAACAATATTTAGATTATTCTCAACAGCAACTCTTTCAAAAAATTTTAACCTAAAATTATTTTTATCCTTAGTGAAATGAGATTTGGATGGTACTATTAAGTATTGAGCATCCTTTAAACCCTCAACAAATTTGGGATTCAATTCTTCAAACAACAAAGCATCATCAAAATTTAATACGGCAAATATATTGTCCTTATAAGTAAAAAAACTGGGTATATTGCATTGCGATACAGTTAAAATAACTTTATAATTGCTAATAACAGAAACAATATCTACAAATTCACCATTCTGACAAACACTATACCCAAAAACAATTAAAGTGTTATCACTAACTTGCTCTCTCATGAATTCAACGCATTTACATATATTTTGAGAATATTTAGAGCGCCCACACAACTCACTATACTTAGTCTTACCTAAAAACATAGAGGGAAAAACTAAAACGTCTGAACCCCTTAACAGGGCCTCATCATAATTAATTTTAAAATCAGCAATACATTCGTCAAAATCTAAAAATCTGTATTTCGTTTGAGCAATACTTATTTTCATAGGTAAATAATAAGCAATAATGTATTAAATTACAATAAAAAAAATTTAATAGCGCCTCAAAACCGACACTCTTACATATATTACAATATTCTAAAATTAAGAGATCTATAAACACAATAAAAACAAACAAAATCCAAAAACAATATCAAAAATATTTATAAATAAAAAATAAAATTTTTTATTTTGACAAAAAAATACACACCAAAATTTTGATAAACAATAATATGTATCAATTCAACACTACTATTGAAAGCTTCAGAAAAATATATATCTTTCAAATGATCAAAACGAATCAATTTTAAAAAAATTTAAGAAAGAAAAAAATTTGTAAAATATTTTTTTTAAAGATAAAATGCTTTATCAAAGGAGGAAAAATGGAAAAAAAAGAAACTAAAAATGAAAACGAAAAACCCACCAAACAAGATAACAAAAATACAAAATCTCAAAAAAAAGAAACCTTGGATCTGGCAAATTCTGATAAAAAAATTACCGAACTTGAAAATGAAATCTCCAATCTTAAAGATTTATATTTAAGAAAACAAGCAGAATTTGAAAATTTTAGAAAAAGATTAGAAAAAGAAAAAGACAATTTTGTTAAATTTGCAAATGAAACCATAATGAAAGATGTCGTTAATTTCCTTGACAACCTAGAACGAGCTATTACTTCTTCAAAAAAATCTAAAGATTTTGACAACCTATTAACAGGAATCAGTATGATTGAAAATGAAATACTATCAATCTTTGATAAAAAATATAATTTAAAAAAATTTGGAGAAAATGGTGAAAATTTTGATCCAAGTCGTCATGAAGCAATAAGTATTGAAGAGAAAGAAGATCTTAAAAATCCAGAAATAGTAGAAGTATATCAAAAAGGATATTGCTACAACGACAGAATATTGAGAACAGCTAAAGTTAAAGTTGCTCAAAGCAAAAATTAATTAGAAATTAGGAGGTTTATAATATGGGCAAAATAATAGGTATTGATCTAGGTACAACAAACTCATGCGTAGCTATAATGGAGCATGGAAAACCCGTTGTAATACAAAATTCAGAAGGAGGAAGAACTACTCCATCTATTGTTGCATACACAAATAAAGGCGAAAGACTTGTGGGGCAAGTCGCAAAAAATCAAATGGTTACAAACCCTGAAAACACAATTTATTCTATCAAAAGATTTATGGGAAGAAGATTCGAAGAAGTTGCAAGCGAAATAAAAATGGTTCCTTATAAAATAGAAAAGGGACTAAATGGTGATGCAAGGGTAAACATTTCCAATATAAAAAAGCAAATGTCACCACCTGAAATCTCAGCAGCAACTCTTACAAAAATGAAAGAAACAGCAGAGGCTTACTTAGGTGAAAAAGTTACAGAAGCTGTCATTACAGTTCCTGCTTACTTTAACGATGCTCAAAGACAAGCTACAAAAGATGCTGGCAAAATAGCGGGTCTTGAGGTAAAAAGAATTGTTAACGAACCAACTGCCGCTGCGCTTGCTTATGGAATTGAAAAAAAACACGAAGAGATTGTTGCTGTTTATGATCTTGGTGGGGGAACATTTGATATTTCAATATTGGAGCTTGGAGATGGTGTTTTTGAAGTAAAGTCAACCAATGGAGATACACATCTTGGGGGAGACAATTTCGACGACGAAATAATAAAGCATCTAATCTTAGAATTTAAAAAAGAAAGCGCTATTGATTTGTCAAACGACAAAATGGCCCTTCAAAGACTTAAAGAGGCAGCCGAAAAAGCTAAAATAGAACTTTCGGGGGCTCAAGAAGCTTCAATAAATCTTCCGTTTATTACAGCCGATGCAAACGGCCCAAAACACTTACAATATACTCTAACAAGAGCAAAATTCGAACAAATGGTGGACAATTTGGTTCAAAAAACAAAAGAGCCATGCCTTAAAGCTATTAAAGATGCAGGACTTAAGGCTTCTGACATCGATGAAGTAATACTTGTAGGTGGATCAACAAGAATTCCCGCTATTCAAAAAATCGTAAAAGATATATTTGGACAAGATCCTAACAAAGGAGTAAATCCAGATGAAGCTGTAGCAATAGGAGCTGCAATTCAAGGCGGTATATTAACCGGAGAAACCAAAGACATGGTACTCCTTGACGTTACTCCACTCTCACTGGGAATAGAAACGCTAGGCGGTGTAATGACCAAACTTATTGAACGAAACACTACAATTCCTACAAAAAAAAGTCAAGTATTCTCAACAGCTGCAGACAATCAAACCTCTGTTGATATTAAAGTTCTTCAAGGTGAACGTGAGATGGCATCACAAAATAGAATACTTGGTAATTTTATACTTGATGGAATACCAGCAGCACCAAGGGGAGTGCCTCAAATTGAAGTTAGTTTTGACATTGACGCTAATGGAATAGTTCATGTGTCTGCAAAAGATATGGGAACGGGCAAAGAACAAAAAATTAGAATTGAATCATCATCGGGTCTATCCGAATCAGAAATAGATCGCATGGTAAAAGATGCAGAAGCTCATGCAGAAGAAGATAAAAAATTAAAGGAAAATATTGAAACAAAAAATACGGCTAATTCTTTAATTTATCAAACAGAAAAATCATTAAAAGAATATTCTGAAAAAATTCCAAGCACAGACAAAGAAGCTATTGAAAATAAAATAAAAGAATTAAAAGAAAGTCTTGAAAAAGAAGACATTTCACTTATAAAATCTAGAACAGAAGAACTTCAAAAAGCTTCTTACAAGATAGCCGAAATGATGTATAAAGATTCTTCCCAACAAAATGAAGGCAATCAACAAGAAAATGGTGCTCAAAGCAATACAAGCGAAGAAGGCAAAGAAGCTGATTACGAAGTTGTTGACGAGGATAAAAAATAGTGAAAAAAGATTATTATGAAATTTTGGGGCTCTCAAAAGGAGCCTCAAAAGATGAAATAAAAAAAGCTTATAGAAAAATAGCCATCAAATATCATCCCGACAGAAATCAAGGCAATGAAGAAGCCGCTTCTATCTTTAAAGAAGCTACTCAGGCTTACGAAATTTTAATAGATGATAATAAAAAAGCCAAATACGACAGATTTGGACATTCTGCTTTTGAAGGAGGAGGATTTGAAGGATTTTCGGGTGGATTTAGCGGGTTTTCAGACATCTTTGAAGACTTTGGCGATATTTTTGATTCATTTTTCACTGGAAATAAAGGACAAGAAAAAAATAGAAAACATGCAAAAGGTGAAGACTTAGGATACAACATAGAAATATCTCTTGAAAACGCATATTTTGGTTACAAAAATAACATAAACATAACAAGACAAATACTCTGTCATTCTTGTTTTGGAAAAAAATCTGAAAAAGGCACAAGTCCCTCAATATGTAGCATGTGTAACGGTAGCGGAAGAGTAGTACAAGGTGGAGGATTTTTCAGGGTTACGACAACATGTTCTAAATGCTACGGTGAAGGTAAAATAATATCAAACCCTTGTAAATCTTGTAAGGGAAAAGGCAGCCTTACAAATCAAGAAACTATTCAATTAAACATTCCTTCAGGCATTGACAATAACCAACAAATAAAAATGAAAGGCAAGGGGAATGTTAATCCAGACAGTCAAGAATATGGTGACCTTTATGTAAAAATATTGATAAGACCTCATAAAGTATTTAAAAGAAATGGTAAAGATCTCTACGCAATGCTTCCAATAAGCTTTACTCAAGCAGCCCTTGGAAAAGAAGTGAGAATAATAACAATCGCTTCAAAAGAGATTAAAATACAAATTCCAAAAGGAATAGATAATGAAGAACAAATTTTAATCAAAAACGCAGGAATGCCAATTCTTCAAACTGAAAAATTTGGAAATTTAATATTAATCACCAAAATCAAAACACCTAAAAATTTAAATTCAAATGCTATTAAACTTTTTGAAAACTTAAGCAAAGAATTAAATGATGGTGATGAAATAAATTTATTCAAAGCATAATATGTATATCACTCATGCCAATTCAATAATTGAAAGCATAAAAAATAATAAAGGATTTGAACTTTATATATCAAAAAAAAGTTCAAAAACTATAGAAATTGAAAGACTGGCTAAAACACAAAATATAAAAATAATAAGAATAAGCATAAATGAACTTGACAAAATTCTTAAAAACAAAGACCATAGGGGATTTGCATTAAAATTAAAACTTGAAAAAAATAAAAACGCAAAAATACAAACCAAAGATTTTGAAAATTTACTAGAAACATTTAAAAAAAAAGAACATGCTTTCATTTTAATTTTAGACCAAATAGAAGATCCCCAAAATTTCGGAGCAATCCTTAGAACAGCAGAACAGTTTGGCATAGATCTTGTAATTACAACTCAAAAACATAGTGCAAAAGATAATTTAACGGTTTTGCGCACTAGCTCTGGCGCAAGTCAATACGTAAAAAAAATAACAGTAGCAAATATAAACAACACAATAAATTTTTTAAAAAAACATAACTTTTGGATATACACTGGTGATGTTAAAGGAAAAGATATAAACAAAATCAAAATAAACGATAAAAAAATTGCACTTATTCTGGGAAATGAAGGAAAAGGTGTACACAAGCTAATAAAAGAAAATTCTGATTTTTTAATAAAGATTCCAACTAG
Source organism: Borreliella sinica (assembly GCF_033969665.2). Classification (GTDB taxonomy): domain Bacteria; phylum Spirochaetota; class Spirochaetia; order Borreliales; family Borreliaceae; genus Borreliella; species Borreliella sinica. Next base: position 376,069 of record NZ_CP135180.1, read on the forward strand.
TGGCAAAATAGATTCACTTAATGTTTCTGTGTCCACAGGCATTTTAATCTTTGAAATCAAAAGACAATTAAACCTACTCTAAAATATTCAACTACATAAAAACTTCATTTAAAACCAAAAAAATCTTAATAAAATCTATTTAAAAAATTTCCCAACTCAACAGAAGCAATAAACCCCTCAGCAGCAGCAGTAATGGCTTGAGCATAAAGTTTGTTACTTACATCTCCACACGAAAAAACACCATCAACACTTGTTTTGACGACATCTTTGGTTATAATAAACCCTTCTTCATCCAAATCCAAAAATCCTTTTAAAAATTCCGTATTCGGCTTATAGCCAACAGCCATAAATACAGCATTCACTTCTAATTCATAGACAATATTATCTTTTTTATTAAAAATCTTAACCAAAGAAACAGAAACTTTGCCATCCACTTTTATGGCTTCTGAATTATACAAAATTTCAATATTTGACAACTTTGCAACACTATCTCTTAACATAGCAATAGCTCTAAGATAATCTTTTCTTACAATGATATAAACTTTATCCACTAATTTGCTTAAATAAATTGCTTCTGAAAGAGCAGTATTACCTCCACCAATTACTGCAACCCTTTTCCCTTTAAAAAGATGTCCATCGCAAATAGCGCAAACAGAAATACCCTTATTCCAAAATAAATCCGAATTTTTAAGGGTTTCAAGTTTTTTAGGTTTTGATCCCACAGCAATAACAACAGCTTTGCTTTTATAAATATAATTTTCTGTATAAAGATAAAAAATACTATTCTCCCTTTTTATAGAAAAAACAGTTTCGGGAAAAGATTTGGCTCCAAGATTTACTACTTGCTCTCTCATACTTAACATCAAATCTCTACCGCTTATTCCATTTTTAAAACCAGGATAATTGTAAACTTCTGTGGTTGTAGTGAGTTGTCCTCCGGGTTCAGGACCTTCTAAAATAGCAGCTTTATAATTGCTCATAACAGAATAAATTCCAGCTGTTAACCCGGCAGGACCAGACCCCACAATTATTACATCTTCAATACATTCCACCTCTTTTTGGGATAAATTTTCCTTTTTGGTCAGATTTACATCAATGGTTTCAAATTCTAACATATCCAAACTTCAAACCTCTCTTAAAAATTTTAATACAAATCTTAGTATTGCTAAAATTAATATTAAATGCTTAAGATCGACTCATAAGTTTATTGATATTAACCTCAAAAACAGAACATGGAATAAAAATACCAAAATTATTTAAAACATAAGGTGAAATTTCACCAAAACTACCTATATTAAAGTCTTCGATCAAAATATCTGCCCCCCTACCATTAATATAGAAAGGGGCTTTTGATTCTCTTAAATTAATCTCAATATTTAAATAATAAAAAAGCGTTGAAACAATTGAATTAATCTCATTAAAAGAAATTTCTTTACCGGACATTAAAAAAGCTAAATTGGTGAAAGTGCTTGTTCCTTCAATGGCATCTAAATTCTTTAAAGCCACTTTACCAACTTCAAAAATTTTATGTGGATAAGGAAAATTAGCACTAACACTTTCTGATTTTAATAAATTAGGAATTATTGATGCCCTAATATATTCATAATTCTCTGTCATTGGATTGGATACTTTTAAAAAATTTTGATCATCAACATTCATTTTATCAATAAAATCTTTCCTAGAACCCATATAATTATAAATCATCTCTTGGAATCCCATACCCACCATTAAATTCCTAACATTCCTTGAAAACTCCTCTAAAGTAGTAAGCCTTCCCATCGTAAAGGCCTTGGGAAGTTCTGGATAAAAACTTGCAAGACCTTCTCCTATCATTACATCTTCAATTACATCAACCTCGTGAAGAAAATCATTTCTATAAAAAGGGGGAATAATATAATTTTTCAAATTTCTAGAATAAGAATTTACTCCCATCTTTTTTAAACTAAGGCAAATACGTTCTAATGTTAAATTGCTTCCAAGCAGTTTATTAACATTTTTTACATCAAACTCTACTTCTTCTTGGAAATAATAGGGGCATACTAATTCTTTAAAATCTAAACTAAAAGGCTCTCTAAACACAGTTTTTACGGGCAAAATTTCAAAACCCATATCATAAAAGTCACAAGCTACTACAGATAGCGCAAATAAAGTTGCTTCAAAGTCGATACCTGTAACCTCAATAAACAAATCAGTATCACCAACCTTTAAAGATCCGATATTATCAGAATTAATTATTGGAGGATAAGAGACTACTTTATTATTATTATCTAATAATAAAGGATACTTATCAAAATTTTTAATAATATGAGAGTATTCCAGCCCTTTGGGGTGCTTTTCATTTATTTCCGAAAGAGAAAGTTCACAATCCATTCCCAAGGGAACAAATTTACGATTAGGAGATGAAGCAACATAATTTATTGGAAATTCAATACAACTAGAATTATACATTCCCATTGCAACTCTTTTTCTCTTTTGTCCATAACTTTGACAAAGTTTTTCTTGAAATTGAATTAGTGCCTCAAGCATTCTATTATTGAAAATCAATCCTTTTGCTAAAAATCCAAAAACAAACGGTCTGATTCTAGAAACCTTACTATCCACTAAAATTTCACCATAGCTTTTTTTAAAATCCCCTTTTTTTGAAAAAAAATTGTAATAAGGCATTTCTCCAAAAAGATAAGTTTTTATTTGACGAGCAAGTCCGATATAAGACCACAAATCCGGCCTATTTGTATCATTAAATTCTATTTTGATTTTCCCCGAACTTTCGTCAAACCCATCAAATTCTGCTTTAAATGGCTCAAGTAACTCTGAAATCTCTAAATTTGAAAAATTTTTTCCTATTTTATCTAAAAGAAGATCTTTGTAAATTTCTACCTTTGGCATCTTATCTTTCCTCGCCTTAAAATAACATCACCAATATCATAAGTAAATAGATCTCTCAAATCATTTAGACCTAAGTGCATTAAAGCCATTCTATCTATTCCAATCCCCCAAGCAATAACAGGAAAATCAATACCCAAAGGCTTTGTAACTTCCGGCCTAAAAATTCCACTTCCTCCAAGTTCAAACCAACCAAGAACAGGATGTTTTACGTGCATTTCAATAGAAGGTTCAGTAAAGGGAAAATATGCGGGAACATATTTAACTTCTGTAGCACCTGCAAGCTCTTTGGCAAAAATTTCAAGAAGACCTAGTAAAGTTTTAATGCTAACACCATCCTCAATAACAATACCTTCGGTTTGATAAAAATCGACTCCGTGAGTTGCATCTACTTGATCATATCTAAAACACCTAATAACCCCAAAATATCTACTTGGATTTTTAGCAGTAATTAATTGTTTTGCAGAAAGAACGGTACCTTGGGTTCTTAAAACTAATCTCTTAGAAAGATCTTCGCTAAAACTATATCTCCAGCCTCTTGAGCCTGTTGAATATCCCGTTTCATGCGCTAATTTTACATTAGAAAAATAAGGTTCGGGTAAAGATTCCCGAATACTGGGATCTGAAATATAATAAACGTCCTTAATGTCTCGGGAAGGATGAAACTGAGGCATAAAAAGCGCGTCGTTGTTGAAAAATTCTGTCTCTACTAAAGGACCATCAAACTCTTCAAAACCAAGCCCTACTAATTTATCTTTAATTTTAGAAATATAGTCTAAATAAGAATTAAAGCGTCCAATAAAAGTTTTAGCCGATGGAATATGAATATTGTAAGCTCTAAATTTTTTATTCTCATACGTTTTATTTTTTAAAATTTCATGAGTAAGCTTAGTAATCTCATTTCCTGTTAATTTATTTTTCATTAAAAAATTTTTCACTTCCAATCCAAAACAAGACAATCTAAACGTTAAATCAAGTTTTTCTACTATTTTAAAAAATACAGAATCTGCTCCTTTTTTCTTAGCAAAATTTGCTATTAATAAAAGTTCTTCGGTTGTCAAACTTTCTCTAAGAAGATCACTACTTTTTGATCTTTCTAACAAAACGCGTATTTTTTGATAATTAGCTTTCCTGGCTTCTAAAGGCTTCATAACAATCTGTTTATTTAAATCAAGGAAAAGAATACCCTCTTTTAATAAATTGCCAAACGCCTTTCCTACTTCTTTAATATCAAGATCAAGCTCTAAAGCTAGATTTGAAGCCAAAACTGTCTTTTGAGATACTAGATTTATTATTTTTTCTTCAACAAACCCAGATCTTAAAACGCTAAGACCCTTTTCTGTTGGTTTATAAAATACATTTAATTTCCTATAAATCTCTTCAATAATCCCTTTGGAATTTAACCATTCAATTGTTTTATTTGCCTGACCTTCGTTAAATCCTAATTTTTCAATAATAATTGAAGCAGAAATATTATCCTCCTCTTCATTATTTAAAATTACTTTCGCCTCAAGAGGATGTAACGTTTTTATTAAATTTAAATCTGCTTTCATATATGTAACCTTTAATCACCCTTATTGCTTATACCAAGCTCTAAAATAAGTTCAACTTCTCCAATAGATAATTTAGTAGCCCTAGAAATTTCTTCAGCACTCCAGCCCTGTCTCATTAATTTTATTACAGAATTTCTAACAGTTTCATTATTAAGACCAACATTATCTTGATATTTAGAATCTGTTTTGACAAGAATACCAAGGGTTTTTATTCTCTCTTCTGCTGCAATATTTAAATTCTCTAGCCTTGTCTCAGATTTAACTACCTTCTCTCTCATAGTTAAAGTATTTTTCAACCTATTTTCAATATCTAAGAGCATTTCCTTTAAATTCTGAGCATTAACCAGCACTTCTTCTGAAAGCCCTTTATTCAATAAAAGAGTTGAAATAACATTCTCCATGTCTTTGAGATTATCATGAAACTTGATACTCTCCTTACTTAAAGCATTAAATCTTTTTTCCACTTCATTTATTAAATCAAAGTTTTTATCAACAGACTCTATGGTACTTTTTAATATACTATCTTTGTTACTGATTCTTTCGTAATTATCAAGAATAGTTCTCTGCTCATCAGCTATCTCTTTTATTTTAGCTTTATAAATTTGCATTTCATCATAAGATTCAATTAAACTTTTATACCTACTATCAAATGAAGAGTAAAATTCAAAAAATTTATTAAAATCATCCTTAATAGCTTTAATAGATTTCTGTTCTAACTTTAACTCATTAAAAGTTGCAATAATATCTAATGTTTCTTTTTGAATATTATGAAATTCTTCGTTAACATTTTCAAAATTATTTTTATACTCCTGCGCAAGATCTATCTCATTTTTCAAAGTTTTCCATAATTCTTCTAGCTTGTCCTTAAGAGAATAAGCCTCTAAAAATATTGAATTATTTTTTTCAAGCTCAGCATCTAGTTTTTTAAAATTTTCAATTTGGAAATTTATTTTATCGTAACTGTCTTCAAATTCTTTTCTCAAATCAGACTTATATTCAACCAAATTATCTTTAATTTCACTAATAAATTTATTAAATTTATTATCACAATTTAATACTTTAGATTCAAGCTCTAGAACGTTAGTATCAACTTCTTTTAATAATTTTTTATGACTTTTCTTGAATTCAACCTCAAATTCATCAATTTGCTCTTGTAAGTTATTCTTTAGAGTTTCAATCTCTATTGTTGAATGTTTTAAATTTTTCTTAAGTTCATCCTCAAGCAAAACTAACTCTGATTTTATAGATTTTGAAAAAGAATTATATTCATTCTCAATCGATACCTCAATATTATTTCTATATAAACTAATCTTTTCAGAAAATTCTGAAATATCTTTATGCATTAATTCAATTTGACTTTCAAAGCTTTCTTTATCACTAGAAATTACATCAACCATTTCCCGCCTTACCTTATCAAGATTAGAAGACAAAGTTGTAAACTCATGCTCCAATTTTTGATTAAGCTCAAAAATCCTATCTTCAAGATTCTTTTGATGAGTTAAAAATTTAACTTCTGCTTGAATTAAGATATCTTCGGTTTTCTTATTAACCCTTTCATCTATCTTTTCCACCTTAAAGTCAACAAATTTTTCAAGATCTAAAACTTTAAGATTTAATGAATCACCAATATTTTTAAAATCAAGATGAACTGATTGCTCAATTTTTTTAGCCTCGCTTTGCAAATTGTCAAAAATTTCCTCAGCTCTAACTTCAAAATTACCTTTAAAAGATTCTAAACCAACCTTAACATTAAGAATATCATTCTCAAAGGATTTAATTCCAAGTTCAGCAATATTTATTCTCTTTTCTATTGTACTATAAGATTGCTCTTGCCAATTTTTTACATCATCTTTAATATTTAAAAACCAAGAATCAATAATATTTTGTTTACTATTTACAAAATCAATAAATTCATCCATTCTTCCAGTAATATTGGTCTCTATTAAAGCTATTTCACTCTCCATATCTTTTTTTTTAGAGGAAAATTCTTTAGTAAAATCCAAATAAAAATTCTCTTTATCGTCTTTCATTTTTTGTTCAATATCTAAGCGGAAATTTTGAATAAGCTCTGTTTTGTTTTCCAAATTTTTAGACAAATCATATTCTAAATTTTTAATTTTATCATTATGCGAAGCAATAAAACTTTCCAAAGAATATTTAAGCTCTTCACCTCTAATTTTCAAATCTTTGAAAAAATCTTCTTCTAGTAGCTTAAGATGTGATGAAACATTATGATAAGACTCTTCCTTCAACCTAACAACATCTTTTTCAACATTATTTAAATCAGATTCAAGATTTTTAAGATTTTTCAGCTGAGATTCAAGTTCAAAAATCATCTCTTTATTTGAATGCTTAAACTCTTCACTTAAAGTTGCAATATAAGAGGTTAATCTCTCTGAAAACTCATCGTACATATCAGCATACTTTTTCTCAAGACTATCATATTGACTTAAAGCTAAATTATCAATGGCTTTAATTTTGTTGTCAATTTTATTCTCCAAATTCACTTGCCCTTCATTGCATCTTTCTTCAAGTTCAATATACTTAAGATTAAAATTATTAGATATTTTATCAATACATCCGCTCACTTTGTCATTCAAATCTTTCTCTATGCTATCAAAAGTATTTTCAATCGATCTTAAAGAATCAATTCTTTTATGAATTTCATTTTCATACTTTACAATGTCGTCATCAATTAAAGTATTTACCTTTTTTATACAAACTTCAAAATGATTTTTTATATTCTCTTCAACATTTGCCTTAATCTCTCCAAATTGAGAATCTACAACACCGTAACAACTTTTAATTTTATCTCGCAATTCTTTTTCAAACTCTAGAATATCTTTTGATCTTTGCTCTATTATCTCGAAATTATGATCCATTTCAGAAATCTTAATCTGCAAATTTTCATCATTGATTGTAAGTGTTTTATAGATTTCATCTCTAATTTTTGAAATAGCCCCCTCGCTTTCAATTAAAAAAGTAGAATATCTCTCTTCAAAATTACTCTCAATAAGTTTAAATCTTTCCTTATAAAGGTCGTTTAAAAACTCAGATTTACTCTCAATATTATTTTTAAGATCATTTGTTATCTCTCCGAATCTCTCTTTTGCTTGCATAATATCACTGTCAATCGTCCTCCTATAATCAATTGCTTCTTCCAATCTAGATTTATAATACTGCTCAATCTCTTTAATAAACTCAGTAATTTTCGCCTCTCCATCATCTGTTAGATCTTTAACTTTTAATTCAAATTTTTCAACTTGATATTTAGATACATCAAAAGATTCTTTAAGTTTTTGAAGATTCTCATCCATACCCTTACTAAGACCATCTATTTTATCTGTTAATCTCCTATTTAGATTTTCAATCTCATTCATTATTTCATTTTCAAGTTTGCTAGAAATATTTTCTGAATAACCTCTATAATTAGATATCACCTCATTGTATTTCCCATTAATTTCTTTATTTATATCATTAAACTTTACACTAAGAGAATCAAGAGTAATATCTATATTAGCCTGAAAAGAAGTAATGTCGGTTCTTTTATCTTGCAATAAACTATCAACCTCTTTGACAAATTCCTCTGAATTATTTAAAACTACAGCAAACTTTTTTGACAAATTTTCCTCAAGCTCTCTAGTTTCTTTATTGAAATGGTTCATTATATCTTGTAAAAGCTCATCAGAATATATAGTACCCTGATTTCTAAACTCATCTATTTTTTCAAGATAATAACTCTCAAGACTTCCTATAGAAAATTTAAGCTCTTTAATTTTTGTAGTTACCTCAGAGTCTATTAAATCTAGATCTACCTTGCCTGAAGACAATAAATTTTCAATTTTAGCAGTTATTTCATTTAATTTGCTTTGCCAATCACTAAGCTTGCTGTCTACTTCATTGTTAATTAAATCTTTTCTGTTTAAAACATCCTTAGAAATCTTATCTAAAAAATCATCGATTTGATTTTGAGACTCCGATTTTATATTAGAGACAATTTGCAGATTTGATTCAACAAATTCATTAAGATCAGATTTAAAATTATTTAAAATATCTTCGGATTCAAACTTGAAATCCTTTAATTTATAATCACATTCTTCAATCTTGCTTATAACAAAATTATTCTTATCATCAAATTTTTTATTCAAATCCTCAAGCATAAATATACTTTTATCTTTAACTATTTCTGTTTGCCTATCAATAAATTCTTTAATTTCTAATATAGCCTCATCACTTCGCGAATATGATATATCCTTTAATTCTTTATATTTTTCTATTACCAAACTCTCAATATCACCTGCTTTTAATAAAACATATTCCATTCTATCGTTAACATCTCTTTCTAGATTTTCTATTTTTAAAGTAGTAGATGAAAGTAACTCTTCACTAGAAATCTTAATATCAAGCAGTGATTTATTTAAAGCAATAAGCTCATCTTTCCAATTACAATGCATATCAATAGCTTTTTTTTGAATATGATCTGAAAGATCATTAAAAACACTCTCACTAAGCTCTATTCCTTTGTCTTTTTGAATCTGCATTGAACTTAAAAATTCTTCATTTGTTTTATTTATTTGAGATTCAATATTTTTTAAATTAGAATCCATCTCGCTTTGCCACTTTGAATACTGAAGTTTACTCTCTTCTAGCTGACTAACGAAAATATTTACCTCATCATAATAACGATTCTTAAACTCTAATATATTTTTACCAATTTCATCTTTAATGCCAATTAAGCTAGTATCAAAATCTTGCTTTAAAGTCTCTTGGTTTTTTTCAAAAAAACTACACAAAGATCCAATTTCATTTTTTAATTTTTTGTTTAAATCTTGAAATTCTTGATAATTATTAGTTGCTTCTTGAGAAAGTTTGTCAAATTTTTCACCATAAATTAAAGAAAATTCACCAATTTCTGACGCTAATTTATCTGCAAGGTCTTTATATCTAGACTCCATTTGATCGTTAAATTTAGAACTGCTAGACTCCAAAGATCCAAAAAGAGTGGTATACTTGGCATTTATATTATCACTTAAATTTGAATAATTATTATTGAATCTGCCATCAATTTCTTCAAAATTAGAAATCAAATTATCACTAAGCTTAATAAGCTTATCTTGAATATCTGAATCAACATCCAAAAGTTTAGATTCTAATTGTACTTTAAGTTGATTAATATCATCTTTAAAACTTTCACTAAATACTTTAATATCTGCTCCAAACTTATTTTTAAATTCAAGATATATTCCATTAGAATCATCTTCAAGCCTCTTCATCAAATCAATAGCACCTACCTGAACACTTTCCATTTTAGAATTCAAATCTAACAAGCTAAGCTCTACCTTCTCCCTAATATTATTATCAACTTGACTTATTTTATCTTCATAATCCTCATAAATATTTTTAAGATTCAGCTCAACTTGAGATCTAAATTTATCAAAAACATCATCAACCTGCTCTTCATACTTTACCATCTCCATTCGTACTGATTCTTCAAGTGAATTAATTCTTGAATAAACATTGTCCTTAAAAGAAGAGCTCGTAGAAGAAATTTCATTGTCCACTAAAATCAACCTATCTTCAAGTTTATCTTGAATTTCCTTAGAACGATCATCAACGTATACAAAGATATCCTTAAATTTATTTTGCAATTCTTCATTAAGTCTATTTAGAATAAAATCTTCTTTCTCATTAATTTTATTCTTTACGTTCTCCATAATAAGCTCTATAGAATCTTCGATTAACTTATATTTGTTTTCATAAAAAACAAAAGAACTCTCTATTTCTTTGTTATATTTGCCAATATTAAACTCAACTTTTTCAAGAAAATCGTTAAATTCTAAATCTAATTTATCATTACCCTTAACTAAAATATCCCTTCTTCTCTCTTCAATATTTGCCAAATCTTTTTCATAAAGATCAATCTCTTTATTTAAATTATCCATTTTAAAAACAAGATCTTTAATATTAATATCAAACTTTTCCCAACTAGCAATTTTAATAGATTCAAGATTTTCTTTATTGGTCTTATCAAATTTTTCTAACACTGAATTCAAATTTGATTCAACCGAATCAATCTGAGTATTAAATCCTTTCAAAGTTTTTGAAAGTTTGTCTACTATTTTTCCATCAACTTGCAATCTTTGTATATTCTCTTGGACTTTAAAGGTCATCTCATCAAGTTCCTTAAGCATAGAATCATGATAAGCTATCTTTTTTTCAACCTCTGCAAAATCGTTACTTTTGTTTTTAATCTTTTGCTGAACTTCGTCAATCTTTTTTATTATTTCTATGCTAGACCTTTGATAAGCTTCCATATCAACAGCAAGATCATTAATCTCTTTTGTCTTATCTTCAATAAAATCTTCAAGATTAACCTTTGCAAGATCAATAAATTTTTTAATTTTATCTAAAGCTCTAGAACGTTTATCATATTGCCTGTAAACAAACAAAACTATTGAAACTAAAAAAAGATTAACTAAAATAGTTGCAAAATCTATCATAAAATATTTTACCCATGTTCTATATATTCAAACGTATATATTCTTTCAAGTACTTATAATCATGAAAAATAAAATCAATCATCTCCTTGCAATTTATATTCTTTTTAGAAAAAAAAGCTGCTTTCATTGAAACATTTTTCGCACCCAAAATGTCATATTCATAAGAATTTCCCACATACAAAATATTATTACTATTTAAATTCAAATCCTCAATAACTTTTAAAAAGGGTGCTTTATGTGGCTTTAAATATCCGGTATCTTCTGAGGAATGAAGAATGTCCCAAAAACTGTCTTGAATGCCTAATAAATTTTTGACACGCCCTAAAATAGGAAAGTCTGACATTACGCCTAATTTTATTCCTTTAAATTTAAGCCAATAGATTAAATCTTGAACCCCAAGATATGGTTTGAGTTTTTTAAACCTATCGCTAAAAGTCTGACTATAATATATTTTATTTAATAAAAAAGCACATTGATTCTCATCAAGATTTAAATACCTAGAAAGCATTTCAACTTGAAGGAAAAATAATTCATCCCTATTTGAAGGTGAAAATTGATTGTTTTGTAAAATTCGTATTTTTTTTCGAATCTGTTTAAAAGCTAAAAAAAACTTAATATTGGTTAAAAATTCAAAAAACATTAATTTATTTCTATCCACCTCGGGATACAAGGTGCCGTCTAAATCGAATACTACAGCTTTAATCATGATGATTGATTATTTGCCTTTATAGGTATAAATACTATAGGTAAATTTTCAGGAACTTTAACTCTAACTAAATGAATATAAGATCTTGGATATCTTTTTTGAAGAGACTTGATTGAAGTCTCGGCATTAACCTCATTAATAGAAACTTTAAAAATCCTATTTTCATCAAGAAATGGAAGAAACAAAACAACATGTTTATGAAGCATTATACTCGATAAATTGTTAACACCAGTACTAATAGATCCAAAATAAATGTATCCAGGCTCATCTAAAGCCAAACTATATAATAAAAATTCTAAATTTTCAATTTTATAGCCTCGATTGTCAATATAATCAAAAAACTTAATATTATTGACATCATTTTCCTTAATTTTAGATAAATTTAAATCTATATTAATATTATTTATTCTATAAGCAATATTACGAATCCAATCAAGACCAAAAAAAGGATCCTTACTAAATTCATGGTTTTTGGTAAAAACACCACCTCTAACACCAATATGCCTAATCTTAAGGTCATCAATTTTCAAAAGTCGTCCCGTCATTGATTTATAAATTGAATCCGCCACCCATTTAACAAATCCTGAACAATTAAACCCTACGGGATCTTTCTGTAAAAAGCCAGTTTCTATGTAGACCATTTTGCCATACTCATCCATTGCACCGTCAACAACCTCAGCAATAGAAAAAGCTGAAAGAGCATTTCTTAAATTAATTGCCATATTAGAAACATTTTTATAAATATCAAAATATTCAGGAATAAAATACCTAAAATCAATAACTCTAGAAATATAATTTATTATATTTCTAAGAGAAATTACTGCAATGTCTTCAATCTTAAAAGGCAATTTAATATCCTTATAAATCAAAGTATTTACTAAATAAAAATCAGCACTAGAGGAAAATTTTGCAGACTTTATTCTGATAAAGGTATCTCCCCTGTTTATAAAAAATATTTTTATTTGTTCAATACCCTCTTTGCCCACTTTAATCACATAAGACCCTGGGAAAATATAATCCACATTCTTCTTTTTATTAAAAAAAGAATAGTAAACATGTTCAGAAGAAACTGCACTTGAAACTTCAATGTAATAATTTTCAGTAATAAAATGCTTTATTGGGGTTATTTTTTTTTGCACATGGCTTGAATTGAAATATTTTGAATACTTAGTCCTTACATCAAAATCATAAAAAAAACTCTCAAAAGCAAAAAGATTTAGACTCCTAATTATTAAGAATAAAAATATATATTTCACTTTAAATCTCTTATTTTTTCCCTCAATTCTACTAAAATTGGAATATTTTTATATCCAATTTTACGCAAATTATTTACTAAATAATTATAGTAAGAATTTGGAAAATTCTTTATTTTATTTGCAAAAAGAATAAACTTGACGGGATTAGAACTAACTTGTGTAATGTATTTTATTTTATGAGAAATACTTAAATGATAATCTTTGATCCATAAATTTAACATTTTATTTAGATCTGGGGTGCTAGTTTTAAGCTCAAGCTGATTTTTTAACTTCAAGGCTTCTTTAAAAAGAGAATCTAAACCTATCTTTTCATGAACAGAAATTCTAAATACAGGAGCAAAATTTAAAACAGGGAAAAAAAATTTCACACGACTCTTTAAGGCTTCAAAATAGCCTTTAGATTCTCCCACAAGATCCCATTTACTAAACACAATAATAATTCCCTTCCCCTTTTTAGTAGCATAATGAGCAATCTTTTTATCCTGAGAGGTTAACTCTTCTTTAACATCAATCAATAAAAACACAATATCCACCACGTCTACTACTTTTAATGCCCTATTAACAGAATAATATTCAACAATTTCATTTACTCTTGCCCTACGCCTTATCCCGGCTGTATCAATAATCTCAAAAACTTTCCCATTTCTAGTTAGTTTAGTTTTAATAAAATCTCTAGTAGTGCCGGGTCGATCTGAAACAATTGAAATTTCACTTCCAGATAAATAATTAATAAGAGTAGATTTTCCTGAATTGGGCTTACCTATAATCCCAATCTTAATATCAATTTCATCTTCAATATTAGCTTCGCCAACTTCTACTTTTAAAAAATCTCTAAGCTTAGTAATGCCTCGACAATGAGCTGCACTAACTAAAAAATAGCGTTTGAACCCCAAATTATGAAATTTGTGAGCCAAAAATTCCTTATCTTTAGTATCCACTTTGTTTAAAACCAAAATTACCTTATTACTATATTTTCTCAGTCTTTCAATAATCTCATAATCTTCAAGTAAAATTTCATTAATATCTAAAACTAATAAAATTAAATCAACTTCTTTTAAAGAACTTAAAACCTTTCGAACAACAATTTTGCTAATCTCATCCTTTAAGATTGTAAATCCTCCAGTATCAATTAATTTAAAATTAAAAGAACCAACCTTACAAACCTCTTCAATCAAATCTCTAGTAACACCGTAAGCACTCTCAGTGATACTTCTTTTTGTATCTAAAATTCGATTAAATAAAGCAGATTTTCCAACATTTGGTCTACCAACAATAAGAACCTTTTTGTAACTAAGCAAAGAAAATACACCTCTTTATTTATTCTGATATTTCCATTATAATATCAAATATTAGTATTTATGCCAATTGCACATGAGTGTTTATATTGAAAAGAAAAAAAAGTTCAAGATCAACCAAATCAGACATACTTTTAATTTTAGTTGCTGTTATTTTAACAATAATTAGCGTACTATTAATAATCAAAAATTCACTCATTATGCATATCTTTAAAGAAAAAAATTACGAAAATAATTTATTTGAATCAAGTCAAATACAAAATAATAAGTTGATTGAAGCCAAAAAAGATGCTAATAAAACAACAAATATAAAAATACTTAAAAATGAAAGTTTTTTAATCCAACCACCTGAAATAAAAAAACTTGAAGAAGAACTTAAGCAAAGCCAAAGAAATAATAACCTTAAAAACAAAAAATTCATCAAACTTTATTTTATAAAGGTCACCTCAGAAGGCTATTTTTTAAGACAAACTGTAAAAAGAGCTATTTATTACGACAAAAATATTCTTGAAGAAGCAATAAAATCTTTAATCAAAGGGCCAAATGAATACGAGTTAAAAAATAATTTTTTAAGTTTAATCCCTATAAAAACTAAGCTTTTAAACTTAAGTTTAAGCGAAGGAATTGCTAAAATAAACTTATCTAAAGAATTTTATGAAAATAGTTTCGGAATTGAAGGAATAATTAATCAAATCGCTCAAATAATCTTAACATGTCTTGAAATTAAAGGAATTGAAGGAATAATTCTAACAATAGAAAATAATCCAATAATACTTGAAGAATTAAATTTAAACTTCTCAGGAATATTAAATAAAAAGACTTTGGATAAATATTAAAATTCAATATTACTAAGCAATTGCATAGAGCTTGCAATGTTTAAAACACTAGACCTAACAACTAAAAACATAAACTCTTGATTACCTTTTTTACCTTTGGTTTTTAACTTTAATATATTTTTAACTTGTAATTTATTTTTATAAAATTTTTCAATTACACTTTGTAAAATTATTTTCAAATACTTACCATTCACAACACCATTAAAATCTTTTATATCTAAATTCAAACTCTTGACCTCAAATTGGGGTTTGATCAAAACTATGATAAAATTATCAGAAAGTTTATTTATTAAATTCACACATATACTTATTGACGATCTAAAAGAAACATCTACAACGGCAAAATTAGGCACAATTTTAAATTCTGTAATATCAAAAATATTAGTTCTCTCTAAAACTTTAACTCTTGGATCAATTCTCAATTTATAAGAAAGTTGATTAATACCCACATCAACTGAATAAACAAAATTGGCACCAAACTGCAAAAGACAATCGGTAAAACCTCCAGTTGAAGAGCCAACATCAACACAAATTTTATTTTTAACTTCAATTTTAAAACCTTTAAGGGCTTCTAAAAGCTTATAACCTCCCCTTGATACAAACATTTGACAAGCATTCGTAACCAAATCTATTTTACTTGTTTTGTTTATTAACATTTTAGGATTTTTTTCTTTATGAGAATTTACATATACATTTCCTGTTAAAATCAAAACTGTTAATTCTTTTCGTGTTTTTTCTGGATACTTTTTACAAAGTATATTTAATAAATTATTTTTGAATCCTTTCAATTTTTAAAGCACGGCCTGTCTTTAAATTAGAAGTAATAATAACTCCTTGTAAAATTATGTCATCTTCCACAACTTCGGCTCTTAAGAGAGTATATTCAAGTAAACCTTTAAGAGAAATATTGGGGTTAAATCCTATTACAGAATTTAACCCACCTGTCATTCCAACATCACTAATATAAGCAGTCCCTTTTGATAATATTCTCTCATCTTTAGTCATAACGTGAGTATGAGTGCCAACAACACCTGTTACAAAGCCATTTAAAAAATATCCAAAACTTTCTTTTTCATAATTACTCTCAGAATGAAAATCTACAAAAATGGTCCTAGCCTTATTATTGAGCATATTAACCAATTTTTTTGTATTATCAAAGGGATTCTTAACGATAAAATTCATATTTAAAACACCTTGAACATTAATCACAGCAACCTTTTCATTTTTAACGGTTAAAAAACAATAACCATGTCCATCTAACAAATCTGAAAAATTATTCGGTCTTAAGATATACATTTGCTTATTCAGATAATCATTTATTTTACAATTAGAATACACATGATTCCCAGTAGTGATAACATTAACACCCGCTCTAAAAAGATTATTTGCTATTTCTGGGGTTATTCCAAAACCATTAAAAGAATTTTCTCCATTAGCAATTACTAAATCTATTCTATATTTGTTCTTAATATTTTTAAGATTAAAAAAAACTTTTTTTAATCCACTCTCACCTATTATATCCCCAATTACTAAGGTTTTAATAATGCTATCTTGCATATTCAATAACTCTGGTTTCACGAATAATTGTAACTTTAATTTTTCCAGGATATCTCATTTCAGTTTCTATCTTCTTAGCAATATCTCTTGCAAGTAAAATTGACTTTTCATCATTAACCAAAACATTGTCAACAATAATCCTAACTTCGCGACCAGCTTGAATCGCGTAACATTTTTGAACACCTTCAAAACTATAGGCAATGTCTTCAAGTCTTTTGAGTCTATTAATATAGTTATTTAAACTTTCTCGCCTTGCTCCAGGACGAGATGCCGAGATGGCATCTGCTATTTGAACAACAATAGCCTCAAGGCTCTCGGGCTTCACTTCATTATGATGAGCAGCAATAGCATTGACAACAATTTCGCTCTCTCCGCAACTTTGAGCAAGCTCAGCGCCAGTAATAGCATGTCCTTCGCTATTCTCAGAAATACTTTCCATTCCTTTTCCAATATCATGCAAAAGACACGCTCTTTTTACTATAATAGGATCTAATTTCATCTCCTTAGCTAAAATTTCTCCTATTATAGCCGTTTCCTTAGAATGACTTAAAACATTTTGACCATAACTACTTCTAAAATAAAGCCTTCCCAACCCTCTAATAAGTCTCTTATCAAGCCCATGTATATTAAGATCAAAAACTACTTTTTCACCCTCTTCTTGAATAATGCTATTTATTTCATTGGTAACATTATATACAACTTCTTCGATCCTAGCAGGATGAATTCTGCCATCTGTAACAAGTCTTTCTAAAGTCCTCTTGGCAAGCTCTTTTCTTATTGGATCAAAGCAAGAGATAACAACAGCTTCAGGAGTATCATCAATAATAATATCGGCTCCTATTAAAGTCTCGAGAGCCCTAATATTGCGCCCCTCTTTACCTATAATTCTTCCTTTCATCTCATCATTAGGTAATTCAACAGAAGCTACTGTAAACTCCGAACTTACTTCTGTAACAATACGCTGCATAGTAGATACTAGAATATCTTTTGCAACTTTATCTGCTAATAATTGCGCTTCCTGTTCGCTTTTATTGATAATAACTTGAGCATCCCTTCTAGACTCATGCTCAACTTTTTCAATTACAATTTTCCTTGCATCTTCTCTTGTAAGACCAGAAATATTCTCTAACCTTTTAACAAGATCGGCTTCTTTTTCTCTTATTACTTTTTCTTTTTGTTCAAATTCTTTAATTTTAAAATCAACTCTAGACTGCTGTTTATCAAGAGCAGATATTCTCTTATCTAAAGTCTCTTCTCTTTGTAATAATCTTTTCTCTAGATTAACAATCTCATTTTTTCGATCTCTTATATCCCTATCTTGCTGGTTTTTTTCTTTAAGCATTTGAGATTTTGCATTAGCAATAACTTGCCTTCTTTCATTCTCTATCTCTAATTGTGATTCTACTCTTACTTTTTTCAGATTTTTTTCTAAATCTAATAAAGACAATCTACCTAAAAAAACTCTTAATAAAAATCCTAATATAAAGCCAGCAAAAATAGAAGAAAAAATAATATATATCATATCATTTAACTCCTATGCTGTTTAAAAGCAATTCAAATTTAATCTTTAAACAGTATGCTATATTAATTATTCAACTTTTAAAGACTTTTCAACTAATTCTAGGATAGCCATCTCAGCCGCATCTCCATATCTTTTACCTAATTTAATCATACGAGTATACCCGCCACTTCTTTGTTTGAAAACAGGAGAAATTTTGGTAAACAGCTTATTTAAAATATACTTATCATGTATAAATTTTGATAATTCTCGTCTATTATGCACAGTATCAACTTTTGCTTTTGTAATCAATCTTTCAGAGAATCTTTTAACTTCAAACAATTTTGCCTTGGTAGAAGAAATTTTTTCATGTCTTAAAAAAGAAATTACCATATTTCTTAAAAGTGCTCTCCTGTGACTAGACTTCCTACTTAATCTATTAAAACCCAATTTTGTTTTCATGAAACAACCTAAACTCTCCTTTTATTCAGATATTTTAACATTCTTGCTCAATACAGACAAAGCATCTTCTTTAGACATTCCTAAAAACAATCGATAAGAACCTAGTTTTTCAATTATCTCTTCTAAACTTTTTTTTCCAAAATTCCTTGCCTTAGAAAGCTCTTCTGCATTTTTACTAATAAGCTCCCCTAAAGTTCTAACATTTTCCTTGGCCAAACAATTTAAAGATCTGACTGACAAATCCAATTTCTCAATACTCATATCAAGTAAATTAGAACTTTCTGATTTTGATTTTTCAAAAGATGTATTAGCATCATTATCTTCAAAATCTACAAGGGGAAACAAAAAATCTCTTACTATTGACGCAGCCTTTTTTATTGCGTCTTTGGCAGAAATAACTCCTGTAGTCCAAATTTCCATTACAAGCTTGTCATAATCTGATCTTTGACCAACCCTAGTATCTTCTACAGAATATGAAACTTTCTCTATAGGCGAAAATATAGAATCTAAAGCAATAACATTGACTTCTTCTAAATACTTGGAATTTTGTTCAGAAGAAACATAACCTCTACCATAATTAATTTGAAATTCAAGATCTAAATTTACATCATGTGATAAAGTAGCTATAACTAAATCCTTATTAAAAACCTCAACTCCATCTCTTTCAAAATGAGAAGCTTTCAAAACATTGGTATCTTTACCGCTAACACTAAAACTTATTGTTTTTCTTTGCTCTCCTTCTCCAAGCTTCAAATGAATATTTTTAATATTAGCAATGACCTCAAGAGTATCTTCAGAAACTCCAGGAATCGAATCAAATTCACTTGAAACAACCTTTGACAACGAGTCTTTATTGTTAGACTGAACTCTCATAGCAGTAATAGCATAACCTTCAATAGAAGAAAGCAACACGCGCCTTAAAGTATTACCTATAGTAACCCCAAAACCTCTTTCAAAAGGATATATAGTAAATTTACCATAAGATCCATCATCTTGGCTTTTCAAAAATTCAATTTTTTCAGGTATAGTGAAATCTTTCAAAAATTTTTCCACAGGCATCATAACTCCTTCTAGCTAAACTCGTCTGGTTTTTTTAGGTCTACACCCATTATGAGGAATTGGGGTAACATCTGAAATTGATTTTACAGCCATTCCAGTCGAACCGATAGCTCTTATTGCAGATTCTCTGCCAATACCTGGACCTTTTATATAAACATGAACATGATTAATTCCAAAATCCCTCACTTTATTTAGAGCAGATTCTGTTGTTATTTGAGCAGCATATGGGGTCGACTTTTTAGCTCCTTTAAAACCCATCCCACCAGCACTCGCCCAAGCTAAAGCATTCCCCTTTATATCAGATACAGTAACTATGGTATTATTAAAAGTAGCTTGTATATAAACGTTTCCCTCTCCGATATTTCTTTTAATTTTTTTTTTACTATTAGTTGATAATCTTGCGCTCAACTTACCCTCCAAATCTTAAAAACTATTTTATTTGCTAGCTATCTTTTTGTTAGCTACAGTCTTTCTCTTCCCTTTTCTAGTTCTTGCATTAGTTTTAGTTCTCTGTCCCCTCAAGGGCAATCCTTTCCTATGTCTAACACCCCTATAACATGCTATATCCATAAGCCTTTTAATAGACATAGCAACTTCACTTCTAAGTTTTCCTTCTACAACGTAATCACTTTCAATTACCTTTCTAAGTCGATTAACCTCATCATTATCTAGATCTTTAGCAATTTTGCTTGGAGAAATATTTGACCTATTACAAACTTCTAAAGCTCTTGTTCTACCTATACCATAAATAGAAGTAAGCGCTATTTTTAACTGCTTATTGCTTGGTAAATCTATTCCCGATATTCTAGCCATATTATCCTCTAATTCTTACTTTTGTCTTTGTTTGTGCTTTAAATTATCACAAATGATTCTTAATACACCTTTTCTTTTTATAACTTTACATTTTTCACAAATTGGCTTTACACTTGCCCTAACTTTCATAGTCAAACACTCCTAAATTTTTTGCAAAAATGCATAATTTTTTTTATTTCTATGAGAAAATCCTTGGGTCTTTAAATAAGCATCAATATGAATTAATGTATCAAGCGCAACTCCTACCATAATAAGTAAAGAAGACCCTCCCATTATCCTAGAAACATCATGTGGAAATCTAAAAATATTTTGCACTAAAAAAGGAATAATTGCAATAATGGACAAAAAAATAGACCCTGAAAATAAAGTTTTATTCATAATTTCATCTAAATATTTTTCCATCTCGTCAGACTTTATTCCAGGAATAGCCCCCCCATTCTTACGAATATTATTACTTATATCTTTAGGACTCAACTGAATCTTGGAATAAAAATAAGTAAATCCGATAATCAAAACTACATTCAAAAAAGTATAATAAAATCCATTAGGCCTTAAATAAGATAAAATTTGTCTGGCTATAGAAGAAGTTTCTGCAAAACCACTTAAAATTTGTAAAGGCAAAGTTATTAAAACAGATGCAAAAATAACAGGTAAAACGCCTGATGGATTCAATTTAATCGGCAAATATGAACTAACAGTACTATTAGAATTTGCTCTAGCATAATGAATAGCAATTCGCATTTGAGCTTTATATTCATATATAATCAAGATAACAACTAAAATAAATATACTTATAACAAGAATCACAAAAACAGGGTTAACGTTTTGAGAAGGATCTTGCATACTTTGAAATAAATTAAACAAAGCTGCTTGAAGTCTAACTACTATACCGGAAAAAATTATCAAAGATGTTCCATTCCCGACACCTCTTTGATTAATCTGCTCCCCAAACCACAAAAGAATAAATGTTCCTGTAGTAACTGTTAAAATAGCAATAAATATATATCTATAAAAAGGAATAGTAACAGCACCCGGGATTCCTCTTGCATAAAGACTTGTCGCATATCCTTGAACTACAGCTGCAACTATTGTTAAATATTTTGTATATTTTTTAGTCTTTTGCCTCCCACCATCACCTTCTTGCATTTTTTTCAAAGAAGGAAAAGAATAAACAAGAAGCTGAACAATAATAGATGCTGAAATATAAGGCCCTATACTAAGCATAAATATAGAAAAATTACTAAAAGCTCCGCCCGAAAAAAAGTCAAAATAATTGGCAATTGAAAAATCTGATTGTGATCTGAAATAACTTTTAAGCGCTACAGAATCTATTCCTGGTATTGGCAAATACGAACCAACTCTAAAAAGAACAAGAATAAATAGAGTAAATAAGAATTTATTCCTCAAATCCTTAACAGTAAATAAACTTAAAAACAATTCTTTCATTTTTATTCCACTCTAAACCAATTTAATACTACAACCAACTTCTATTGCGAGGCTTTCGGCCGATTTAGAAATTTTAGAAACCTCCAAGGAAACTTTTTTTGTAAGCCTGCCATTAGATAAAATCTTAATTTTTTTATCTTTTTTTCTTATAAGTTTATTCTCAAGTAAAGTATCATAGTTGACCACCTGTCCATCCTTAAATCTTTTATCGATATCTCCAAGATTAACAACTGCATATTCTAATTTATAATTATTATTAGAGAAACCTCTTCTTGGCAATCTTCTATAAAGAGGAGTCTGACCGCCTTCAAATCCAAGTCTTGGCGAAGTATTTCTTGCTTTTTGCCCCTTTTGCCCTCTCCCAGAAGTTTTACCGAGCCCTGAACCTGGACCTCTGCCAACAATTTTACGTCGCTTGCTTGCCCCCTTAGGCTTTAATAGACTAAACATTACTTACCTCGCTTAATAAAATCATATTAATAGTCTCGTTAAGCATGCCTTTAATCGATTCATTTAGAAAATGAACCTTTTTATCGCCTATTTTTTTTAAACCCAATGCTTTTAAAATTTTGACCTTTTTATTTAATTTTCCAATAAGACTTCTTACAAGAAAAACTTGCACATTAATATTGTTTTTAGAAATAACTTCCCTATTTTTTTCCATTCTTCTAATAAAATATTTATTTTTAGATCTAGACCTTGAAGCATTAAACCTAGCTTTCTTTAATTGTAATCTAAGTTTCCTTTTAATCATATATTAACCCCATAAAGTTTTTAAAGTTTTCCCTCGCATCTCTGCTACTTTTTTAGCATCTAAAACTAAATCAAATGCCTTAAAGGTTGCCTTTACTACATTCATAGAATTATTAGAACCAAGGGATTTACTTAAAATATCGTGTACTCCTAAAGCTTCCATTACAGCACGAACAGGACCTCCTGCAATAACACCGGTACCATGCGTAGCTGGCTTAATTAAAACTTTAGCTTTTTTAAAACAACCAATAACCTCATGAGGCAATGTTCCTTTTCGAATCGGAACAAATCTCAAATTTTTTCTAGCACTTGTTAAACTTTTTTTTATTGCATCACTAGCGTCATTTGCTTTGCCAAAACCCCAACCAACATGTCCTTCTCCATCTCCAACAACCATGAAAGCAGCAAAAGAGAACCTTCTTCCCCCTTTAACTACTTTAGTAACTCTATTGAGTGATATTAATTTTTCTACCTGCTTTTTTTGCGTCTGAACATCTACCATAAATACACTCCCTTAAATATTAATACCAAACTCTCTCAAAGAAGTTGCAAAACTTGCAATAAGCCCATGATACTTATAACCATTTCTATCAAAAATAAGATTATTTATATTTTTCTCTTTAAGCCTCTTGGCAAGAACTTCTCCAAGTTTTTTTACATCATCAATATTTTTACTTAAATTAAGACTTTTTTCAATCGTAGAAACACTCGCAACAGTATGTCCCTTACTATCATCTATGACTTGTGCATAAAAATATCTATTGGATTTAAATACAGTAATTCGTGGTCTGCTAATTACCCCACGCCCTATCCTATCCTTTATTCTTTTTTTACGCCTAAGCTTTCTCTGTTCTGCTTCTTTTATTTTTTTCATAAAAATTAACCCAAAATTTATTTTTTTACACCAGATTTTCCAACTTTTCTTCTAATAACTTCATTATCATACTTAATGCCCTTTCCTTTATACGGCTCTGGTTTTTTTAAACTTCTAATCTCAGCAGCAACCTGACCAACCTTAAACTTGTCTATTCCTTCAACAGAAATTTTAGTATTACCATCTAGCTTTACAGTAATATCATCTGGAATAACATATTCAAACTGTGTTGAATAACCAAGAGTTAAAAAAAGGCTATTGCCTTGTTGTTCTGCCCTATACCCTATACCATTTATAGTAAGAGATTTGGAAAATCCTTCAGTTACTCCCTTTATCATGTTAAAAATTAAACTTCTGTAAAGACCGTGATAGGCTTTTGATTTTTTATCATTAAAAACTCGACTAATAACAATGCTGCCATTCTCAACCTTAACATTAATACTGTCTTTTATATCTTGAACTAATCTTCCCCTAATACCTTCAACTATTACTAAATTGTCTTTAATGTCAATTTTAACAGCATCTGGAATCTTTATCGGAAGTCTTCCAATACGTGACATACATTCCTCCTATTAAACTACCAAACTGAGCAAATCAATTCACCACCTATTTTTTTATCTTTAGCTTCCTTACCAGTAATAACACCTTGAGAAGAAGATACGATTAATATTCCATATCCATTCTTTATTCTTGGCATATTTTTATATGAAGAATAAATTTTTCTACCAGGAGTAGAAATAGCATCTATTTTGTTTATAATAGGATTTCTCTTATTGTCATACTTTAACAAAACTTTAATAAAAGCAATTCCTTCTTTTTCTAAAAAATTAAAATCCTTAATATAGCCTTCTTCCTTAAGAATATTTAATATTGATTTGTTCATATTAGACATCTTTAAATCTACAGATTCATGCTTAACTCTACTTGCATTCCTCAATTTGGTTAGCATATCCCCTACTGAATGAGTAATCGCCATAAAATCCCCTTACCAACTTGATTTTGAAACGCCAGGAATTAATCCTTCAGACGCATACTTCCTAAAACATATACGACACATACAAAAATCTCTCAAATATCCTCTTGGACGACCACACAACTTACATCTATTATTCTGCCTTGTTTTATACTTGGGCTTTCTTGAAGCCCTAACAATCATTGATTTTTTAGCCATATACTTTACAAATCCCTTCAATTACTAAACGGCATTCCAAATTTCAAAAGCAAGGCTTTGCCTTCTTTATCATTTGAAGCTGTTGTCACAATTGTAACATTTAAACCAGATATCTTCTCTATTTTATCATAGTCTATCTCAGAAAATATTATTTGCTCTGTTATTCCAAAAGAATAATTTCCATTACCATCAAAAGCATCCCCATTAATTCCCCTAAAATCCTTAACTCTTGGCAATGCCAAATGAATAAGCTTGTATAAAAATTCATACATTACATTGCCTCTAAGAGTAACTTTAGCACCTATTTCTTGCCCTTGTCTAATTTTAAACCCGGCTATTGCTTTTTTTGCTTTTGTTTTTACAGCTTTCTGCCCGGTAATCTGAGCAAGCTCTAAAATTGCAGAATCTAACAACTTTTTATTCTTAACAGCCTCACCAACACCTACAGAGATTACTATTTTTTCAAGCTTGGGAACTTGCATTATAGATTTATATTCAAATTCCTTAATAAGCTCTTTTATAACACTGTCTTTATAATATTTCTTCAATTCAGGAATATAATTCATAAATTCTAAACCCTCTGCCCATTTTTTTTAAGGTATCTTATTTTTTCATTATTTTCAAATCTAATGCCCAATCTTGAAGAAGTTCCTTTAATAAATATCATCACATTTGAAATATCTATAGCAGCCTCCCTATCTATTATTTTACCTTTTTCTTGGGGTGTTCTAGCTTTAATAACTTTTTTGACCATATTGCAAGATTCAACAATAACTTTATTTTTTTTTCTATTTATACTAGCAATTTTACCTATCTTTCCCTTATCTTTTCCAGAAAGAATTTTTACACTATCACCTATCTTCAACTTTGTCTTCACAAAACCCCCTTTTGCTATATAACTTCTGAAGCCAATGATACTACCTTCATAAAATTAGCATCTCTTAGTTCTCTTGCAACAGGCCCAAATACTCTTTTACCCCTAGGGCTTAAATTAGAATCAAGTATAACGCAAGCATTATCATCGAACCTAACATAAGTTCCGTTCTTGCGTCTTACTTCTTTAGAGGTTCTAACAATTACAGCTTTACAAACATCTCCCTTTTTAACAGAAGAATTAGGAATTGCTTGTTTTACCACAATAGTTATTATATCCCCAATTTTGGCATAACGCCTTTTACTACCACCAAGCACTTTAATACATTGAGCTACCTTGCCACCAGTGTTATCAGCAATTGTTAAATAAGTTTGCATCTGAATCATAATCAACCTCCTTTAGAAAAATCAAAACTATTTTAATTTTTCTAAAACCTCAACAAGAGACCATCTTTTATCTTTACTAATAGGTCGAACCTCAATAATTTTTACCTTATCGCCAATCTTTGAAACTTCTTTGCCATCATGTGCCTTAACTTTCTTAATAACCTTTAAATACTTGCGATAAATTGGATGCATCTTTCTCTGAACTATTTCTACTACTATAGTCTTAGACATTTTGTCACTAACAACTTTACCAATTAATTCTTTTTTATTTTCTCTTGCCATATTTAAACCTTTCTAATACCTAATTCATATTCATAAATCATTGTATTAAGCCTTGCTATATCACGCCTAATCTCTCTTTTTTTCAAAGGATTTTCAACATGCCCAACAACGGATTTAAATCTTAAATCTAAATATTCTTTTTTTAATTCTAGCCTTTTGGCTTTCATGTCCTCAAGAGCAAAATTCTTAAAATTTTTTAACATAATTACCTCAAATCTCGCCTTACAACAAACATGGTTTTTACTGGAAGTTTAGAACTAGCAAGTGCCATAGCTTCTTGAGCAAGCTCCTCCACAACTCCAGCCATTTCAAACATAACAGTACCAAGCTTAACAGGAGCATTCCAATGATCAACACCTCCTTTGCCTTTACCCATTCTAGTTTCAGCCGGTTTTTTAGTATAAGGAATATCAGGAAATATTCTTATCCAAACTCTACCGCCTCTTTTTATTTTACGGGTCATTGCAATACGAGCAGCTTCAATTTGACGAGCAGTAATAAAATCTGTTTCCAAAGAAACAAGTCCATATTCACCAAAAGAAATTTTATTGCCTTTCTGTGCTTCTCCAGACAATCTTCCTCTTTGCTTTTTCCTATATTTAACCTTTTTTGGACTTAACATCTAACTATCCTCCAATATTCTGCTCATTAGAATCGACTCTTTCTTTAGAAGGAGAACTAAGTTTATCTAAAGGACTTGCTCCGTCTTTAAAAAATCTATCTTTTTTACTTAAAGACCTAGTTTGCTTTTCATTAGTCTTCTCTTTATTATTTAAAATTTTATCAAAATTTTTAGAACCCTCACCTCTTTCTCTAAAAGGTTTTTTATTTATTACCTGACCAGCATCAGAATTGGTTTGTCTGCCTAAAACTTCACCTTTAAATAACCAAACCTTAACCCCAATAATGCCATAAGTAGTTTGGGCTTCAGAAAATCCATAATCTATATTAGCTCTAAGAGTATGCAAAGGAACTCGACCTTCCTTAACTTCAAAGCTTCTTGCAATCTCAGCCCCACCAAGTCTTCCAGCAATCTTAATTTTTAGACCTTGAGCACCTTTTAACATAGAAGTAGAAAGAGAAGATTTTAAAACTTTTCTGTAAGACACTCTATTTTCTACTTGCCTTGCAATACCATTAGCAATAATCTGAGCATCAAGCTCTGGCCTTTTGACTTCTTTAATCTTAATGCTAATCTTTTTAGAAATTTTTTTAGTTAACAATTGACCAATCTTTTCAAGATTAGAACCTTTAAGCCCTATCACAGAACCAGGCCTTGGAGTAACAATTACTACTGTTACTTTTTGGGGATTATTTCTAATTATTTCTATATCAGAAATATCAAATTTAATCCCTTTGAGAAACTTCATAATTTCTAGTCTTATTAAAAAATCTTCATGAAGAATTAAGGAATACAATTTTTTATCAAAATACCATTTTGATTTCCAATCCTTATTAATTTTTAACCTTAAACTATATGGATGTACTTTTTGGCCCATGCTTTATCCTTTAATATCTTTTTTTTCGTCAACTTCAACAAAAATATGACAATTCCTATTAACAAGCCTATCAGCTCTACCTCTAGCTCTAGGCCAAATCTTTTTACGACGACGCCCATCATCAACCATAACTATTTTAACAAATATCATATCCTCGGAAAGATTCTTATTGTGATACATCGCATTTGATGCTGCTGATTTAACAACTTTTTCTAAAAGCTTAGCTCCCTTATTGGGCATAGAACCAAGCACCGCAATAGCTTTAATATAAGATTTTCCTCGTATATTATCAGCTATTGGCCTAACTTTTTTGGGAGAAGAGGGTAAATTTTTGCCCTTTGCTGTATATCTTCTATTTATTAACATAACTACTTTACTTCCTTCCCTTTTTATCTGACTTAGCATGCCCTCTAAAAATCCTTGTAGGTGCAAACTCTCCAAGCTTATGACCTACAAGATCTTCAGTAATATAAACGGGTATAAAAGTTTTACCATTGTAAACAGATATAGTAAGACTTACCATTTCGGGAATTATCGTTGAAGATCTGGAATAGGTTTTAATAACAACTCTTTTCTCACTTCCAAAAGATGATAAAATTTTTTGATAAAGACTCTTTTCTATAAAAGGCCCTTTTTTAATAGATCTCGCCACTACACTCTCCTATTTATTTCTTCTTTTGATAATGAATTTATCTGAATATCTCTTCTTCTTGCGAGTTTTATAACCTTTGGTAGGCTGACCCCAAGGAGACACAGGATGACGCCCCCCAGAAGTTTTTCCTTCACCACCACCATGTGGATGGTCAACAGGATTCATAGCAACACCTCTTACCTTGGGTCTTCTGCCAAGCCACCTACTTTTACCAGCTTTCCCTATAGAAACATTGACATAATCTTCATTTCCAATTTCACCAATCGTTGCAATACATTTCTTGAAAATCAATCTCATCTCACCAGACGACAATTTTACAGTGACATAATTTCCATCAGAAGCAAGTATCATGGCATACCCCCCCGCACTTCTTACAAGCTGCCCACCTTTTCCTACATTAAGTTCAATATTATGAACAGTTCTCCCAATAGGAATATTTTCAAGAGGCAAAGCATTCCCAATTTTAATTGGAGCATTTGGACCACTTTCCAAAACATCTCCAACCTTAATACCTTTGGGAGAAATAATATACCTTTTTTCTCCATCTCTATAAACAAGCAAAGCTATATTAGCACTTCTATTAGGATCATATTCAATAGAAACAACTCGAGCAGGAATACTAAATTTATCTCTCCTATTAAAATCAATCACCCTATATTTCCTCTTATGCCCACCACCTCTTCTCCTAACACTAATCCTACCGGAAGAATCTCTGCCCGATTTACTTTTTTTACCTTTTGTTAAAGATTTCAAAGGATCATTACCTTTGCTTAAATCATCAAAAGATAAAGTTGTCTTATAGCGCAAAGAAGAAGTTTTTGGCTTATATACTTTAATACCCATATTTATTTTTCTCCAGAACCACTAAAAAATATCTATTTTATCTTCCTTTTTGAGATAAACATATGCCTTCTTCCATGAAGAAGTTTTCCCCTTACCTATAGGATATCCTTTTCGAGACACCACAACCTTGGCTTTACTTTTAATATTAAGCAAATTACACGACACTGGAGTAACATTGAAAAGTTCTTTTATTGCCGCACCAACCTCTTTTTTATTTGCTCTTTTATTAACCTTAAAAACATAAACATTAATATTTTCTCTTTGTGTATTGGTTTTTTCAGTAAGCATAGGTGAAACTATTATATCATAAGCTTTCATACTTATCCTCAACATCTTTTTTATTTAACATAAAACTCATTGAGCTTGTTAACAGCAGATTCTAGAGCTATTAAATTTTTAGCATAAAATAAATCAACAACTCTAAGTTTATCAAAAGACAAAATCTTTAAATCTCTTATATTTTTACCGGCCCTTTTAATCATCTGGTCATCACTACCCAAAAGAATAACTACCTTACCATTAAAACTTACAAAATTCTTTATTATAGCAGAAAGATCTCTAGTTTTTCCAGATTCAATATTAAAATTCTCAATAACTTTAAAACTATTTTCATCAGCAGCACGCAAACTCAATACTGACTTAAATGCAAGCCTTTTTACCTTTTTAGGCAATTTATAGCTATAATCTCTAGGTTTTGGACCTAATGCTATGCCCCCGCCGATCCAAATTGGATTTCGCTTTGTACCCACTCTAGCTCTACCAGTTCCTTTTTGTTTCCAAGGCTTTTTAGAACTACCCCTAACTTCTGATCTAGTTTTAGTTGAGGCTGTTCCAACTCTAAGATTAGACAATTCATTTTTTATAGCATTATAAATGGAACCATGACTAATTTCTATATTAAAAACCCTATCATCTAAATTTATAGCCCCAATCTCTTTCCCATCTTTAGAAAAAACTTTTCTTTCCATACTAAATACCTACTTTTTAGATTTCTTAACAATAACAAAAGAACCCTTAGCACCAGGCACAGCTCCTTTTACAAGAAGAGCTCTCTTCTCCTCGTCAACTAAAACAACTTCAAGATTTTGAATGGTTTGTTGATTTCCACCCATTCTACCAGCCATTTTGGTTCCTTTAAATGTTCTTGCGGGAGTAGTAGCTTGCCCTGTCCCACCAAGATGTCTATGGAATTTCGATCCATGAGAAGATGGCCCACCACTAAAATTATGCCTTTTCATGGCCCCTTGAAAACCCTTACCCTTAGTAGTACCGGTAACATCTACATACTTAACTGACTTAAAAACATCAACCTTGATCTCATCACCAGCATCATATCCGTCAAGCCCTTTAAGCTCTATTACATATTTTTTAGGCTCAATATCTTTTAAATTTTTATATTGACCTTTTATAGGCTTTGAAACTTTAGAACCCTTAAGATCAACAGAACCTGCTATAAGGGCACTATAACCATCTCTATCAACTGTTTTCTTCCCTATAATATAATTGGGCTGAAACTCTATAACAGTAACGGGAACAACAATGCCATTTTTCTGAAATATCTGAGTCATGCCAACTTTTTTTCCAATCAATCCCAACATTAAAACACCTCAAATTCATATACTTAAAATATCGCTTTACTGTTTAATATCTACCTCAACACCTGCTGGAAGCTCTAATTTCATTAAAGAATCCATTAAGGCAGAAGTGGGCTCTAAGATATCAATAAGCCTTTTATGAGTTCTCATCTCAAATTGCTCTCTTGATTTTTTATTGACATGAGGAGAACGTAAAACAGTATATTTTTTTATTTTTGTAGGCAAAGGGATTGGACCCTTAATCTGAGCCTTGGCCTTCTGAACGGCTTTAACAATAGATTCGGCACTCTGATCTAATATTTTAACATCAAAACTAAATAATCTTACGCGTATCTTATCTTTAGCAATCAATTTATTCTCCTAAGCTTTAAAGAATATTAAATACATCTCTAAAGTCTTAAACTATTCCAATATCTCAAGAATTCTTCCTGAAGCAACAGTTCTCCCACCTTCTCGAACAGCAAATTCTACATTTTTATCCATAGCTATTGAAGATATAAGCTCAACAATAATATCAACATTATCACCGGGCATAACCATTTCTTTGCCTTCTAAGGCTACAACACCAGTAACATCGGTTGTTCTAAAAAAGAATTGTGGTCTATAACCTGGAAAAAATGGCTTGTGCCTACCGCCTTCTTCTTTGGTCAAACAGTAAATTGAAGCTTTAAACTTCTTGTGCGGAGTGATTGTGCCTGGAGCTGACAAAACTTGTCCTCTCTCAATATCTTTTTTATCAACCCCTCTTAAAAGAAGTCCAACATTATCCCCTGCTTGACCCTGTTCAAGAATTTTTTGGAACATTTCAACACCCGTAACGGTGGTTTTTCTGGTCTCTTTAATGCCAACTATTTCAACTTCTTGACCAACCTTAATAACACCCCTTTCAATACGTCCAGTAGCAACAGTACCTCTTCCTGAAATAGAAAATACATCTTCAACAGCAAGCAAAAATGGTTTGTCAATATCTCTTTCTGGAAGATCAAAATAATTATCCATAGATTCCAGAAGCTCCTTAACACATTTTGTAGATTCAGGATCCTCTGGATTTGACATAGCCCCAAAAGCCGAACCCTTGATTATTGGAGTATCAGCTGAAAAACCATATTTTTCAACAAGCTCTAAAACTTCAACTTCAACAAGCTCAACAAGCTCGGGATCTGCTAAGTCTAATTTATTCAAAAAAACTATTATTTTCTTTATTCCCATTCTTTGAGCAAGAAGCAAATGCTCTTTTGTTTGAGGCTCAGCACCACTATCAGCTGCAACTAAAAGAATTGCTGCATCCATTTGAGCTGCTCCTGTAATCATATTTTTTATATAATCAGCATGGCCTGGACAATCCACATGGGCATAATGCCTATTAGCTGTTTCATATTCGATATGCCTAGCATTAATTGTTATTCCCCTTGCTTTCTCTTCGGGTGCATTATCAATATCTTCATACTTTAATGCTTTTGCATCTTTATTTAATTTTGAACAATAAATACTGATAGCCGCTGTTAATGTTGTCTTACCATGATCAACATGACCTATTGTTCCAACATTCATATGTGGTTTTGTTCTTTGAAAAACTTCTTTTGCCATGATTAACCTCCTAAATTTCACATTCTAAATAGCTATTTACATTTAATCTCTTTAAAAAATTTTTCACAAATTAATTCTTATCAAAATAAGAAAATAGCTACAAATAATCAAAAAAAATAAAAAATCAATTTTTAGAAATTGACCCGCGCTGCGTGTTTTTCTAAAAAACTTTAATAGCTTTAAAATTTTACACATTTTATAAATTATAGTCAATATAATTAAACCTTAAAGATTCATTAATTACCCATATAACAGTGCTAAAATTTAACATGAAATTCAAAATTTATGAAATCTAGTCGCCATTAAAAATAAGCTTAACATATTTATTTTATCAAAACGGTTAACACTGGCTTAATAAGCAAATATAATAAAAATAATGAAAACTCAAAATTTTAAGATTAAATTACTACCGATGCTTACAATTTCTAGCATTCCAATTGTTTTTATGTCTTGTATTAAAACAAGCACAATAAAATCAAAAGAACATGCACAAGAAATTACCTACATTACTAGCATTATAAAAACTAATAAAAAAGTAGAAATAGTAAACTATAAATCTGACAGCAAAAATAATCTAATAATTACTCTTAAAAATAAAAGTGAAGAAAATATAAATGCAAATTCATTAGCAATTTTTAAAGAAGGCAACAAAACGGGTGAATTAATTAGAGAAAAACTTAATGGACTTGAGACAAAAACTTTTCACTTAAAAACTAAAATCAACACTAAAAGAAAAAACATATTATATATTTTTGAAAAACAATAAGAAGAAAAAATAATTAAAAATTAAACTATTAAAACAAATCAACCATTTTCTTTAGTAAAATATAAATATAAATAAATCTTAATTACTATTTATATTTTTTAATTAAAATAGGTTTGGCCCAATAACGAGTACAAGCAAAAGCAACTAAAATTATAATTGCTAAATAATTTGAAATTATAAAAGCGTAACCTAAAGAATTTTCAATTATGCCAAAATATTGAAAAATAAAAATTACTGGAAGACGAATAATCCATAATCTAATAAAAATAATAATCATTGCGATTTTTGTCCTACCAGACCCAATAAGTCCTCCGAAAAATACTTGTTGTAATCCATATCCAAAAGTACCAATGGTTGTCAACAATAAATAATTATTAGCATAATTTAAAACTTCCAAATCATCTGTAAACAGCCTCAGTATAAACTGTTTATTAATAATAACAATCGAATTTATTATTAATAAAACTACTAAAGAAATAAAAAATCCTTTTTTCAAAACTTCTCCCACCCTATTAATTTTCTTAGCACCAAGATTTTGACCAACAATTGAAATAATTCCAGTACCAATTCCCATAGCAGGAAGAAACAAAAAGGAAATAATGGTATTTGTAAGTCCATACGCCGCCAAAAATTTCGGACTAATCTCAATAACGATATAATTGAAAATAAAAAAAGACACCGAAACCATTATTTGCCCAAAAGTTGAAGGTAATCCCAAATTAACAATTTCTTTAATAGATCTTATATCTATCGCTAAGTCCTTAGGATAAATTTTTAATCCACGATTTAATTTGTAAGTCAAAAATAAATAAAAAACAACGGTTAGCGATTTTGAAAATAAAGTAGCCCAAGCAGCACCAGTAATACCCATATTAAAACTAAATATTAAAATTGGATCAAGAATAAAATTAACAATATTAGCAAATAAAACTATTATCATTGAAAGGATAGTTTCTCCTTGAGCATTTAAAATATACGTAATTGAAATGCTTAAAAACATAATGGGTATTCCAAAAATTGTCACGTAAAAATAAGCCCTTGAAAGTTCTTTAAGTTCACCTTTTACGCCCAATAAATCTAAAAGATGCTCAATTAAAAAAAAGGCACAAATAGCAACGAATAAGGATAAAATAAAGTTTAAAACAATAAGTTGCCCTGCATACCTTGAAAAACGAGAAAAATTCCCTTCCCCTATACATTTTGAAATCAAAGAAATGCTTCCTGTGGACATACCCATAGCAATAGCCATAATAAAAAAATTTATAGGACCAGCAAGTGAAAGCGCTGACAAAGGCATGGCTCCAAGTTTTCCAACATAAAACATATCAGTAAGCTCATAAAGGGCTTGAATAATATTGGTTATAACAATAGGAAAACTTATTAAAAAAAGAACCTTGTATAAATTGCCATTTAATATTAATTCTCTAGTCTTACTCTTATTTGTAGACATAAAATTTTATCCTTATTTAAAATATTTTTTTATAAAAATCTAAACTCAAATTTATTCATCATTAATAAAAAAGTATTTAATTTTTAATTTTAGAAATTAAAAATTAAAATGTAACGTCAAAACAATTGTTAATTAAAATGTTACGCATTACAATGATCGAAATGCAAATAAAATTCATTAAACTGCAGCGCCAAAAAATCATACCCAAAACCAGAAAAATTAAAACCAAATATAACAAAAATCCAATGATACCTATAGCCCGAGCAGCAATTAATAAAATTAAAAATTAGGACTACCCTTGCAAACTTTTTTTAATCTTTCAATATTATTTTTTTATATTAGGCTATTTAAACTAAAAAATAAAACAAAATTAAATAATACTAGATAAAAAATTCCAAACCCCTAATAATACTTCAAATTAAAGCCTATCTAAATACAATAACAAAAAATCTCGACAATAAAAATTAATTTAATATATTTTAATTCATAATTCAACCTATTAGTACCTGACTTTATTATCTCTTAAGAATATTTTCTCATAAATCACATGTAATACAATAAAGCCAAATACCAAGCTATTGACTTTTAACTTTTTTGATTTTTGCCCCCAAATTAATTAATTTACCAACCACATCTTCATATCCTCTTTCAATTTGATAAACATTTTGAATCTCGCTGCGACCTTCAGCAACAAAAGCAGCAATAAGAAGAGACATCCCCGCCCGCACATCTGGGGAAGACAAAATACTGCCCTTAAGAGTAGATTTACCTGTAACTACCACACGATGTGGATCGCAAAGTACAATTCTAGCCCCCATTTTTATTAACTTGTCCACAAAAAACATCCTAGATTCAAACATCTTCTCAAAAACAAGAACTGTGCCTTCTGCTTGAGTTGCAGTGACTATAATAATACTCATAAGATCTGTTGGAAAAGCTGGCCACGGACCGTCATCAATTTTTGGAATGCACCCACCAAAATCTAGCTTAACTTTTAATTCTTGCTTATCCTTTACATACACATTCTCCCTGTCATATTCAAAATGAATACCAAGCTTTGAATATATATGCCTAATTAATCTGAAATGCTGAGGATCTGCCTTTTTAATTTCTAACTCACCCCCTGTTAATGCGGCAAGACTGATCAAAGAACCAACTTGCATAAAATCAGCTCCTATCCTGAATACGGTTCCACTTAATTTTTTCACACCCTTTATCTCTAAAACATTTGAACCAATTCCTGAAATATTAGCGCCCATTGAATTTAGCATATTACATAAATCTTGAACATGCGGCTCACAAGCAGCATTCATAACAACGGTATTACCTT
Source organism: Borreliella sinica (assembly GCF_033969665.2). GTDB lineage: Bacteria > Spirochaetota > Spirochaetia > Borreliales > Borreliaceae > Borreliella > Borreliella sinica. Next base: position 411,995 of record NZ_CP135180.1, read on the forward strand.
CGGCAAGAACTGAAGCCATAATGATATTTTCTGTAGCTGTAACAGAAGCTTCATCTAAAAACATTTCAGTTCCAACAAGCTTATTGGCCTTTAAAATAATCCTTCCATCTTTATTGCTCAACTTAGCTCCAAGCTTACAAAGACCATAAAAATGAGTATCAAGCCGCCTCTTCCCAATCACATCTCCTCCTGGAAGCGCCATATCTATTTCCCCCAATCTAGAAACAAAAGGTCCTAATAAAAGAATAGAGGCTCTAATTAAATCCGTGAGAGAAGAATCTATTTCTGTTTTTACAATATTTAAAACTTTTATTTTTAAAGTATTACCCTCTCTTACAATATTTGCTCCTACATCACTTAAAATGTCTAAAACAACTTTTACATCATTAATATTAGGAATATTTTCCAAAATAACATCTTCATCAGTAAGTAAGGCAGCTAAAATACAAGGTAAAGCAGAATTCTTATTGCCGCTAGCTGTAATTTGACCGCCTATCTTAAATCCACCTTCTACAATATAACTGTGCAAAATTCATCCTCCTGTATATACACACTATACATAAGAAAAATAATAAAATTAAATCTCGCGAATAAAATCAATTAAATTTTAAAAATACTTAAAAGATATGCTCATTAAACAATACCCATATCTTTTAAATTTGATTTATAGTCTATATATTCTCTAACAGACTCTACAGAAAAAGAATGCCCATTATCATCGATATCAATTACAACACCATTAAAACCAAGACCCTCCCAAGATTCATTAAATTTCTGATTTAAAAATCCTTTCAAAAATTTATCCACCTCTAAATTAGAATCATATCCAATAACACTATCCAAACTTCCAACTCTACCCAAATCAGTTATAATAGCAGTATTATCTAAAATTCTCAAATCAGCTGTTAAAATCCTTTTCCCAGTTCCAAGACAAGCACTAACTCTTGATTTTAGATAAAAAAACAAAGCATTAACTTCAGCAGTAGTATTTGAATCAAAAAGAACAATAATATTGTTTGTTTGCATTTTTATTCTTTCATAAAAAAAATCAAAACTATAAAAGGGATGATTAAATTTATGTTTGGTTATTCCTGTTTGACCTACAATTCTCATCACAGCCAATTTTTTGCCACCAACATTATAAATAAAATAAGAATATCCTTTTAATTTCGCAGGACAATTTAAAGGCTTTAAAATAAAATTATACTTATCAAGATCATCGGACAAATCAGATCTTGCAAAAGTATTCTCACCTAAGGTTAAAACATCAATGCCATACTTTTTCAATAAAAAAGCATGCTTTTTGCCAAGGCCCCTTAAGCCTGTAGTAAAATTATTACCAGATATTACAAAATCAATTCTTCTTTCAGCCTTAAAAGATGACAAAAAAGATTTTATTACAATAATCCCAGCTTTACCAACAACCTCTCCAGTAATTAAAACCCTTAAAGACACAAAGCCTCTCTTTTCTATTGATCTGATTTAAAAAACTTAGCAAGTAAACTTCTTACAATAAAAATTGACACAAAATGCCCCGCCAAAACAGCAACAACAATCATTATGAAAATCAATATAAATTGCAAATTGGGCTTTTCGATAATGCTAAATTTAACAACTAAAAGAAACTCCAAAAAGAAAAACAAAAACATTAAAAATAAGTTCATTAGCATGCATAAAATAAAACCCAAAATCTTCATGTATTAATTGTTTTTCTTTTTATAAAAAAATCATTAACCAAAAATAAAATCATTCCCACAACAACATAACTATCCGCAAAATTAAAAGTAGGCCATCTATCAAGTCCAAAAATTCCATAAAATTTAAAATCTAAAAAATCTACAACTCCAGAAGGCCTAAACAACCTATCAATAACATTTCCAACTCCTCCTGAAAAAATCAACAAAAGTGAAATTCTGGTAATACAATCTTTCTCTTTCAAAGAAAGAGAAAGAACAAATATTAAAATAAAAATAGGCATTGCGAGGAAAAAAATCTTTTTCAAACTATAATGAATATTAGAGCCCATAGAGAATAAAATTCCCGTGTTTCTTACATGTATTATTCTAAAAAAATCCTCAAAAAAGGAAAAATATATTGAACCCAATTTAACATATTTTACAACCAAATATTTAGAAAGCTGATCAAAAAAAATTAAACTAATAATAAATACAAAAATATTGAAATATTGTTTACTTTTTGCGCTCATATAAAATCCTTATAAATTAGTATCTCTACGAATAAATTTAACTTCTAAATCTTCTTGAATTTTTAAATCTTTCATTAATTTAATTAAACCAAAAGTTTCAGTGAAATAATGGCCCGCAAAAATCAAGCTCACACCGTATTCTTCTGCTAAAGAATATATCTGATGGGAAGTATCTCCAGTTATAAACAAATCTATACCATGATATAAAGCCTCTTCAAAAAAAGAATATCCAGAGCCGCTAACAATAGCAACCTTATTCACCGGTTCTTTAAACTTTTTTGAAAAAAGAATATGTTTATTTTCCTTTCTAATTTTTTCTAAAATTTCAGAAAAGTTAAAATCAGAATCAGCAATAATTCCTAAATTAAACCCTCCGTAATTTGCAAAAGCAAAAGGATTTTTAAAATCTAAAAAATCTGAAAAAACTTTGCTGTGTGAATAAACAGAATGGGCATCCATAGGTAAGTGAACCGAATAAAGAGCTAAATTATTTTCAATCAAAAACTTAATTTTATCATATATATTGGAAATAATTCGCTCTTTTTTTGACCAAAAAATACCGTGATGGGTGATTAAAAAATCATTTCCTTTTGCTTCTTTTAAAGTTGAATAACTAGCATCAACCGCAAAGGCAATTTTGTTGACCTTAGTATTAAGATTCCCTACTTGAAGGCCATTTAAATTTTTATCAACATGTTCATACTTCTTTATATCAAAAATTGAATCAAGCTTATTGGACAAATCTCTTACGTTCAAATTAAATTCTCCAAATTAAAGCATAACTTTGGTTTTCTCTTAATCTTCTATAAGAATAAAGATTTTTCAAACAATACGTACAAAGTTTTGAATTATAAATATTTAAATTAAAACTAGAAAGCAAATTTAAATTAAAACTGGCGTTATCAAAGTATATTTTACCATCTCTTATAAAAACCGCAGTATTTAATAAACCTTTGCTAAATTTATTACTTGCTTCTTTTAAGAAAACTTCAGAAACTTCATAACAACAAGATCTGTTATAAGGTCCAAAAACAATTTTTAAATCCTCAAAAGAGGAACCCATTTTTTCAAACATAAATAACATTTTTAAAATAATCATCTTAAAGCTTCCTTTATACCCGCTGTGAGCAAGTCCTATAAATTTTTTCACTGAATCATAAAAGTATATCGGAAGACAATCTGCAAAATAAGTAACAAGAGCTACATCTAAAGAGTCAGATATAAGACCATCCCCTTCTTGAAAATTTATAAAATCATCTTCAACTTTATAAATAATATCTGTGTGTAATTGCTTTAAATATTTTATTTTCTTCGATTTAGGAACAAAATTTAAATTCTCATTACTAAGTTCTCTTAAATTTAGATTAAAAGGTTTTTTAGTATAAATCATTCTAACATCATCATCTACTCTAAACTCATAATAAAGTTCATGATCTATTGTTTTCATAATCTAAATTCTTCTCCCAAATAAAGCTTTTTGGCTTTTTCACTACTTATTATATAATCAACATCACCCTCATCAAGCACCTGGCCTTGATAGACAATATAAGCTCTATCAATTATATCAAAAGCATCTCTTACGTTATGATCGGTAATAAGAACTCCAATATTTCTTTCTTTTAAAATTTTTATTATATTCTTAATGTCCCCGATCGCAATAGGATCTATACCGGCAAAAGGTTCGTCTAAAAGCAAAAAATAGGGGTTTACGGCCAAAGCTCTTGCTATCTCTGCACGCCTTCTCTCTCCGCCAGAAAGAGTATAAGCTTTTTGGCTTTGTATTCTTTTTATCTCAAATTCTTTAAGCAGATTAACAAGTTCTATCTTACGCTCAGTCTTAGATAAATCCTCTCTTCTCTCCAAAGCAACCATAATATTCTCCTCAACTGTAAGTTCCCTAAAAATTGAAGCATCTTGGGGAAGATACACAATTCCTATCCGTGCACGCTCATACATATTAAGAGATGAAATGTTATAGTCATTTATTAAAACTTTGCCTGCATTAGGCCTAATAAAGCCTACAATTGTATAAAATGTCGTTGTTTTACCAGCCCCATTTGGACCAAGAAGCCCCACAACTTCACCTTTATGAATGTTAATCGTAATACCATTAACAGCAAATTTTTCACCGTACTTTTTAATAATGTTATCTGCTCTTAAGACAACATTATTAAAGGAATTAAGATTAAGGCTTTCTTTAATCTCTTTTATTTTATTTTTTTTCTTAAGAAACATCATTTTCAACTTGAGTAAACTCTCCCTCAACACTTCCCTCAAGTTTATACCTATTAGTTTTTGTATTGAAAATTATTCTTGAAGCAGAATAATAGTTATCTTTCTGATAAATTACTGGAACTCCTTCAAGAATCATTTCTTTTTCTTCTTTATTATAAGTCCCGCTCTCAGCTCTCGCAAAAATATCATCCTTGTATATTTTAACAGAATATTGCATAATGTAAATATTGGCTTTATTACTGCCCTCAATTCTTTCTGCTTTAATAAGCATATCGTTTTCTGAATCTTCAAGCTCAACCTCTTTTTGAAGATAAAAATTATCCAACTTTCTATTAAAAAATAAAAACTGAGCCTTAACATTCATCTTATTTTTATAATCTTCATAAAAAACATTACCTCGAGCTTCGAGATATGTCCCATTTTCCCCATAAATTTCAATTTCATCTGCCCTAAGTTTAAAATCTGACGAAATAACCTCTGAATTTCCCTTTAAAACAATTTTTTTATAAAAAGAAGACACTATACCTTGTGCAAAATCTGACTTAAAGGTAAAATTAGCACTTCTCTCTTCATTTTCCTTACCTTCTTCAAATTTAGGCTCAGATTCTCCTTGTGTTGCCTGAATATTGTTAACAAAAGCAATAAAAATCCATATTAAAATCAAATCCCTCAATTCATGATTCCTTCAACTCCAGAATCAAAATAAAAAACATTGCTCTTTAAAAAATAAGAAAATCCTTTTCCTTTTATTTTGCTATCATTAAATCTAATTAATACTAGCTCATTTGGGGGAGATTGCAACTTCTTATCTTTATCCTTCCATAAAATCCTATTTGAATTAAGCAAATAATAATTATCTTTATCCTCTATTTTAAATTCTACAGAATCTCTCATATCCAAATCTTTTGTAATATAAGAACCTTCCAAACTATTAAACTTCCCTGAAATTTCATTATCTAGCGAATAATATAAAAATCTTCCATTTTCTGCCTTATAAATTTTATAGTCATTAAAATAACTAAAATTTAAAGACTCTAAAACGGTTTGTTCTTTATTGTATACAACATCATAATACTTAATTCCCAATATTTCTATTGAGGGAAACTTCTTAACTTCATCAGACCTATTAGAATATTCATCATAATCAAAAGTACAAGCAAAAAATAAAAATAATAAATAAAACTTAAGCATTCTCATAAACATTTTTCACAAGACTAGAAATTTTCTATCTCAATTGACAATCTATTAAACATAACAACACAGCATTAAAAACTTTGCCAAACAAAACCCACTTACATAATCAATTATAATCTAAAAAATAAAATCAAGATAAAAATACCACTCTTAAGAATAGTTTTTTTGCATAAAAATTAAAACAAAAATACAAAAATTGTTCTCATTTTATTTAAATGTTAAATTGACAACTTAATGCTTACCCTTTTAAAGAAATAGATTATAAAAATTAGCAATAATAATGCTCACATTCATCATCTCTTTTATAGTTTAAAATTTCATTCTCTTTAAACCAAATTGGTATTTCACGAATTGCATCTACTTCATTAGCAGATGCATGAATTACATTATAAATTGAAAAACCTTTTTCATTTGAATATCTAAAACTATGATAAGAAAAATCTCCTCGTATTGTTCCAGGAATGGCTAATTTTGGCTCAGTAGCGCCACAAAGCTTCCTAACAACCTCAACGCTCTCAATTCCTTCAACAACAAATGCAAAAACAGGAGAATTTGAAATAAATTTAATTAAAGACTCCCAAACCGCCTCACTATGCCTAAAGACAATATCATCATACAAATAATGTTTTTTTGCCATATTTTCATCAACAACAAGCATTTTAGCAGCCACAATTTTCAAACCCACCTTTTCAAATCTAGCAACTACATCGCCAATTAAACCCCTCCTAACACCATCGGGCTTAATAATACATAAAGTTTTTTGCAATAACATTGACATAAAATCCTCCTAAAATCTGGGGTATTTATTTAAAAAATAATTAAATAAATCAAAATATTTACCTAATACCAAAATTATATTTGATTAATTAAATTTATACGGAATACTGCAAATTATAAAAAGTTTAACATTATATTGAAAAATCAAAATATAATTTTTACAAAATTAACAACTACATTCCGAAAGGAAGAACTCCCATGGTTTTTAACTTTATCTCTTCTTTAACCTTGGAAACAGCATCATTTAAAGCAGATTTAACCATCTGCTCAAAAGCATTATTGTCTAAATCATTAAAAAATTCCTTATTAATTGAAACTTTTTTAATATTAAATTCGCCATCCATCTCAATAACAACAATATTGCTACCTGCTTTACCACAAACCGTAATTTTAGACAACTCCTTTTTAATATTGTCAATATTACTCTTAACACTTGACATGTTTTTTAAAAAATCTAACGGATTTACTGCCATATTTTTATCTCTCCAAAACCTCACTTGCTCCAAAAATATTTTTTACGGTCTCTAATTTTTCAAAATCCTTTTCAAGGCTTTTGAAATTTTTTTGAAACACAATGCTTAAATTGGGAAATTCTTTATAAAATTCAGACCTTATTTCAACTTTATAATTTTGAATCTCATTATATTCAAATTCACTAAATACTTTATAATAAAGAACATTGTCATCAATAATAACTTCTCCCGAATGAACTAAAGTTTGAATGTATCTTGAGACAATATAAATAAATTTATCTCTTATATCAATGGAATCACTTGATTTATTTGAATCATCATCCTCAATAAAAATCTCATCAATCTCCTCAATAATATTGGAATTCAAAAGATTTTCATCAATTTTTGTTGACAAATTTTCATCACAATTAGTCGTCTCTTTATCTAAAGATTTGGCTTCTAGAAATTCACATTCTAAATTAGGTTTTTCCAAAATAAAAGCCAAATCGTCTTTACTCTTTTTATTTGCTAAAACATCAAAATTGCTTGAATCTAAAGCTACATTTTCTATCAAATTGTCTTCAAGATTTTGAATTTGCTTTATTAAAACATGATTTGGAATGTAATTTTTAAGTCTTAAAATTTTAATAAAATTAATCTCAAGCTCATATCTTGGATTAACCGAAAACTGTAAATCTCTATAAGTTTCAAGCAAAACAATAATAATTCTCTCAAGATAGTTTAAATCAAACTCAAATAATTTTTTTCTTAAATTCTCAGATTTAATTCCAATAAACTCAAAATTTTCTATGCCTATCTTTAAAAATAAAGCTTCTCTAAAAAATTCGATTGAATCTAACAAAAATTGTTCATAAGACACTCCCGACAAAAAAACAGAATCGAGGACACTAATTAACTCTTTCACATCCTCACCAAGAATGCTAACTGACAACTTCTCTAAAAATTCATCATTGGTTAAGCCCATTTTAGACCTTATTTGATCTAATTTAATGTCAGAATTGGTAAACGAAACTATCTGATCAAAAAGAGTATAAGCATCTCTTACACTACCACTACTTTTATATGCAATCCATTTTAAAGCCTCATCTTCATATTTAATATGATCGTCAAAACAAACCTTTTTAAGCATATTATAAATCTTTTCTAAGGATAAAAGTTTAAAACTAAAATGCTGACACCTACTTTTTATTGTCTCTGGAAGCCTATGTGATTCCGTAGTGGCAAAGATAAAAACAATATAATTTGGAGGCTCTTCAATTGTCTTTAAAAGAGCATTAAAAGCGGAATTGGAAAGCATATGGACCTCATCAATAATATATATTCTATATTTAGAAATTGCAGGAGGAAACATTATCTCTTCTTTAATTTGTCTAATATCCTGAACTGAAGTATTTGAAGCACCATCAATTTCAACAACATCAAGACTACTGTCATTTTCAATGGATTTACAATTGCTACACTCACCACAAGGCATAACTGTAGGACCATTTTTACAATTTAAGCATCTAGCAAAAGCTCTAGCTGATGAGGTCTTACCAACACCCCTTGGCCCTGAAAAGATATAAGCATTTGCTATTTTATTTTTCTCTATAGAATGTTTTAGAGTCTCAACAACAAAATCTTGCCCTTCAAGAGAGTTGAAATCTCTGGGGCGTTTCTTAAGAGCAGTACCTCTTGAAGACGCCATTAACTTTTTACCTCCCAATACTTTAATAGCAAAATGCTAAAAATATATACTATACAATATACTTATATCTCAGAACTATTACTTTAAAAGAAGTGCCAAAAAATTTTATAAAACATAAAAAATATCAAAAAAAGCTTTTCAAAAAACACAATAAGATTAAAAGTTTAAAAAAATAAACCCATATCTCAATCTAAAACAAAGCATCACATTTTAGATCAAAACTAAACCTAAGACTTACGTACTCATTAAAAAAATTGCTTACCGCTGCTACCTTCCAGTCCTGACGGGATTTGGCAACACTTAATAGTACGGGTCCTAGGTATCGGAGAGAATGGGATTCGAACCCATGATACATTTTATTATATACACGCTTTCCAAGCGTGCGCCTTAAGCCACTCGGCCATCTCTCCAAACAACTAACAAACTTTTCGTGTCCAAGAGGACTTGAACCTCCGACCTTAAGAATCGCAATCTAACGCTCTATCCAACTGAGCTATGGACACAAACAATTAGTTTTTATTGTAATAAAAATTACTATTTATTACAATAAAAATATTCAACAGAAAATGGAGAAGTTGTGAAAACTAAAACAATCATCTTTCTTTTAATTTTAATATTATTTATTTTATCATGCTATAAATCAGTATCAAATGGGGTTAATTCCAAATTAGTAATTAAAACTAAAAATATCAAAGAAGAAGAAATATTAGAAAACAATAATATTCTTTACATAGATGCAAAAATTCCTTTTATGGAAAATGCAAACTTTGAATTTGAAAATTTTATAAACAAATGGAAAAAAGATATTGAAAATAAAATATCAAAAAACGAAAATTCAAAAAATGAATATTTTTATTTTTCCAGCTTTGAAATATTTAAAAATGAAAATATCGGCATTACATCTATTTTGTATAAAGAATCCTTCAAAGAAAAACCCTCAAGCTCTCTTTTAAAATATCACTCTTTAAACTTGAAAGGAAACAAAACAATAGAAATTTCAGAAATAATATCAAAAGACCAGCTAGACTCTCTAATAAATGTATTAAAAGAACAGATGAAAAATAAGATTAAATATCTTAGCGTCAAAGAAAAACAGAATCCAAGCGAATTAGAGAAAAAATTCACAAAAATCTTTCCAACATACAAATATTACTTTAAAAATAACCAAATTATAATATATTACAATCCATTCTTAATTGATTGTAATGAATGCGATAAAATCGAATTTCAATTTCCTATACATGAAAACACAGAAAATGGACATCATCCCAATAAAGCTCTGCACCATTAACCTTAACTCAAAATCAAATATAATAATTACGGAGAGGGTGAGATTCGAACTCACGGTAGGTTTAAACCTACAACGGTTTTCAAGACCGTAGCATTAAACCACTCTGCCACCTCTCCAGAGCTAAAACAAATTTTAATAAATAAAGCAAGTACTGTCAAGATTTAAATAATTACGGAGAGAATGGGATTCGAACCCATGGTCCCCTTTTTAAAAGGACAACTTCTTAGCAGGAAGCCCCATTCGGCCACTCTGGCATCTCTCCTACAATATTAATACATATTATATTAGAGGGATTATTATTGTCAACCTAATAAATTACAAATATTTGTAATTTATTCTAAACTCTTTATAAGCTTCTATTAAATTTTGAAAATCTCCAATAGAAACGTTAATTTCAGAACAAATATATTCTTCATGCAAAATCTCTTGAACCATTTTCTCCTCATTATTGCTAAATTTTAATTCAATACACTCATCCTTAATTCTCCAAATATACGTATTTACTCTTATATTATGATCAAAAATAAAAACAGGATCTCTTAAATTTAAAGAATTGTCAATAAAAAACAAATACTCCAAATACCAATTCGCCCTTAAAGATGTTGCAAATTCTTCAAGCAGATTTTCGATTAACATATCCTCACTAGACTCAAGTAATTTTAAAAATTTTAAATACGGCTCTGGATTAAGCTCACAAAGTTTTTTCATATAAAAATAGGCATCCTCAAGATCACGATTTCTAAGAAAAAATAAAGTTGCATACAAATATATCAAATCTAAGCTAGAGTAATCATTGGCCATTCTTTCAATAGACTTTTTGGGAGAAAATTTTAAAAGCTCAATTGTTGCAATATGCATATTATAAATTGTATAAATATTTGAAAAATTCAAAATAGCCTTAACATAAGATGTTGTAGCTTGAGTCATACTCCCCATTTTATGAAAAATAGTTGCCCTATTGTGCCAAATATACTTAGAATAATGAGAATCGGTTAAAAATTTTTCAGAAAGCTTAATTGCTCTGCTTATTTCTCCAATAGAATAAAAATAATACATTAAATAATTAACAACAAGAGCAAGATTGGCATTAAAAAAAATTTCGTCTACTTTCAAAAAGCTTGCTGTTTTAAGAGATTCTCTATTTTTTAAAATCCAAATATTAAGCTTAACAAGAGAATTGTTTTGATCCAAATCTTTAGCCTCAAAAAATAATTTCAAAGCTTCTTCCTTATTGCCCATCATTTCAAATAAAACAGCACTATTATTTAAAGCTTGTATAAAATCGGATTTCTGCTCTTTAGCTTTTAAAAAACAATTTAATGCAAGTTCATATTCTCTTAAATTAAAATAAAAAACACCTAAATTATAATTTTCAAAAGGCCCTAAATCATCTTTATTTTCTTCAACTTTACCATAATCTATAAGCTTAACTAAAAAATTGTATTCTCTCAAAACAACAGGATAAGTATTTAGCACATATAAAAGAGCCTTATAATCCTTTTTTTTGAAATAAATAAGTGCTTTAAGCGCAAGAGAATCAAAACTTTCGTCAAAAACATCTAAATTGTCAAGAGAATTTTTAAAATCACCATTTTTATAAAAATTTAAAGCTTTTTCAAAACTAAAGTTATTCATATTTTTTAAAAAGCTCCATAGGCCTTACAGAAATTTCCTTTGAAAAAGAAGTTTTATTAACACTTTTATCTAAATTGTAAGCAGCAATACTAATATAATAAAGTCTTCCATCTTCAAGCCCTGTAATTTTAAAAGAAGTTTGATTTCCAACATCAATAGGAGAAGCTAAAATACCACCAGTTTTTCCATGATAATTGCCAGAGGCAACACCAATATAAATATAATATCCTTCAACACTGCTATTAATAACGGGAATCCACTCAATAAAAATCTCTCTGGAACCCGGAATAACCTTCGTTATCACAGGAGGAAATGGAGCAGCCTCGGGAACATAAGTGATTGCCATACTATAAAGAGAAGGACTGCTTACAGAATCTCCACTGGGATAAAATTCAACTTTTATTTGAATATATTTTGATATCTTTGAATCCGGAAAATCTTTTTTAGGATCAAAATGAATCCAAGCTCCAGTTAAATTTTTCCTAATATTCCCATAACTATCTGTATCATAAAATACCTTATTGTCTAATCTATAATAATAAACAATATCCGTATCTTTAGGAACATTAGAATCAACATCAAAAGACAATACTTGAGAATAATATTTAGAAAGCTTAATAGGCTCTGTAATAATATATCCCATATTTTTTGAAAAAAAAGCATTGCTAACCTCTTCAAAGCTTTTATGTATTTCCAAATTCTCAACTGCACCAGTAAAATAAGTCCCTAGGGTAAAATCAATAAAATTGCCAATATTTAACAAATAACCTGGTCCTTCCTTTTTATCATCCGTTACATATTCTATTGCCTGAGGTTTAGAATCTATCAAATATTCAAGTATGCCGTCCCTTTGTCTATATCTTAAAGTATGTAAATGCCATTTTTTTGGAATAAAATCATCATTACTTTTCATTCTAATTTTGATAGGACTTTTATTATCTTTTAAAAATACATTGTTTAAAACCCAAACAAAATTTCCCTCATCACTTTCTAATCTAATCGACTGATCTACCCACAAATTATTAATATTTTTATAGCCATCCCAACTAAAAATAACTTCTCCTGTAACAGAAGTTGTTCGATATACCCAAAACTTAATAGTAAAATCAGAAACGGCATTGCCTGAAAAAAAGAAAGCCTTTTTTGTCAATGGCTTAAACTTAACGGGATTTTGATTTGAATAAAAAATTAAAGAGCCGTTAGAAACATTGCGAAATTCATTTGAAATTCTTAAGCTTTTTGCACTAACCAAATAATTTGAAGATGTGTCTTTTAATTTATTATCCCTTCCTATTTCTAAGCGTAAATCAATATTTTTTAAATCTAAAACAGCTTTATATCTATCCAAATAAATACCAAGCAAACCTCTCATATCTCTTTCAAAAGCAATATTGCTAGAATCTTGAATAAATTTAAAATTTTTTTTTGAATCAAGTATTAACTTCAATTCTTGAGATAAAAGAATGAAAAAGCACAAAAAAAATAGCAAGAACATTAAAATTAATCTCATTTTTGACCTTTTATTTGTTATTATTCATATTTTTAAATACTTAAAAACATAAAACAAATCATCTTATGATACAATATTATATCATAAGATGATTTTTAAAACCTAAAAATTACCTGATATTATGGAAGAGAATCTAACAAGCCTATTCGAAAAAGTAATAAAATTACCCACTAAAAGTGGTTGCTATAAAATGCTAAATGAAAATAAAAAAATACTCTATATTGGAAAAGCAAAAAATCTAAGATTAAGAATAAAAAGTTACTTTTTAGAAAAAAAAAGCCACAAAATCAAAATATTAATGAAAAATGTAAAATCCATAGAAATTATTACAACAAACAGTGAATACGAGGCGTTACTGCTAGAATCCAATCTAATCAAAACTCACAAGCCTGATTACAATGTAAAACTAAAGGATGGGAAAGGCTACCCCATGATAAGAATAACTTACGAAAAATACCCAAGAATTTTCAAAACCAGAAAAATAATTAATGACCAAAGCGAATATTTTGGACCATTTACTAATGTAAAAAAACTAGACCAAGTATTAGATTTTATAAACAAAACATTTAAAATTAGAAAGTGTAAAAAAAAATCCAATGTTCCTTGTCTATATTACCATATGGGACAATGCCTTGGGGTATGCTATAAGGAAAATCTTGAAAAAGAATATCAAAAAGAACTAGATAAGGCAAAATCCATACTAAAAGGAGATATAGCCGAAACATTAAGCCAAATTGACATAAAATTAAAACTTGCCATACAAAAAGAAGATTTTGAAACTGCTATTAAATTGAAAGAAATTAAAAGTTCTTTAATAGAAATTAATCAAATCCAAATCATCACAAAAGCCAATACTTTAAGCATAGACTATGTACACGTTCACCCGGGAGAAAATATAAATACCATAATAGTATTAAAATACAGAAATGGGAAATTAGTAGAAAGAGATGCAAACTTTGATGAGAGTATATGTAAAAAAAATGAACTGATTTTACAATTTTTGGTTCAATACTACACAGCAATTAATATGATAGTACCCGACAAAATTCATATTTTTATTAAAGATGTAGACACCAAAAATGTTGAAAAATTAATAAATGAAATTAAAAATACAAAAACAGAAATTCTTTACAAAGAAACAGAAGAAATTTTAAAAATAATGGAAATGGCCATATCTAATGCCGAATTATCTTTAAGAGAATATGAAAATAAAAATAATAAAGCACTTGAAAGCTTAAAAATTTTACTAGAAATGGACAAACTTCCCAAAATAATTGAAGGATTTGACATAGCCCATCTTAAAGGTCAAGAAACAGTAGCCTCTATGGTTGCTTTTAAAATGGGAGCACCCTTTAAAGAAAGCTACAAACTTTACAAGCTAAACTCACTATTAAAAGGAGAAATTGATGACTTTAAGGCAATAAAAGAAGTGGTTTTGAGAAGATATTCAGAAATAATCAATAAAAACTTAGAACTGCCAAATTTAATTTTAATTGACGGAGGCAAAGGACAATTAAATGCTGCTTCTTCTATCCTAAAAGGCTTAAAAATAGAAAACAAAGTTAAACTCTGTTCATTGGCAAAAAAACAAGAAACAATATTCCTAACAACAAACAAAAAAGGAATAAATCTACCCCAAGGACATCCTGCTCTTAGGATATTGCAAAATGTAAGAGATGAAGCACATAGAAAAGCTAACGAATTTAACAAAAAAAGAAGGGAAAAAATAACCCTATTGTATACAAAAATACGTGGAATTGGAGAAAAAACAGCCCAAAAAATATTAAAATCAATTGGAACCTATAAAGATGTATTACTTTTAAGTGAAAATGAAATTTCAGAAAAAATTAAAGTAAATATGCAACTTGCAAAAAAAATAAAAGAATTTGCAATAAAAGAAAACTTAATAAAAAATTATTATCTCGATAAATAAACTTTAAATTCAATTAAAATTTTATATAATCCACAAATTAACAATAAAATTACAAAATTTTAAATTGTAAACTGAATTATTATTTATCAATATTTTTAAAATTAAAATACCTATTTAAAATTCCGTACGATAAAACTAAAAAACATTAAAATTAATAAGCTTGTTTATAATTTGTATATCCAAAACATTTCTCAAAAACAGCTCTACTTTATAGCTTCCAAAAGGATTCTTGCTTAATCTCTAACAAGAGAAACAATTTCTGGATAATCACAATCATCTAACTTTCTAATAACTTACTTATTAAATTATCATTTTTTTATGCTCTTTTTTATAAATTTTTAATCTTTTAAGATCTTATTTTAATTTTATTTAATTTGGCAAAATTTTTGCTATCAGATCATCAACAATTGAAATATTCAAATATTTATAAAATGTCTCTAAACTGCTTTACAAATTTTTAATATAATTAAAATAATTAAGAAACTTTATTAAAACAACCCCACCAATCTAAATTTAGATCTAAAAGATAAAAACCAAAACAATACAATCCAACTTGATTTTGGCTTAATGCATTAAAAATTAAATTTTGGTTCTACAGAGCAATGCACTAAAAAATTATTATCAAGCCTCAAGATTGAAAATATTAAAAAATATGCCAAACTTTGATAAATATTTTTAGAATAAATCCTTAGGTATAAATCAAACTTATATAAAATTTTCAAAACAATTTTTATTTCTGCAATTGAATAATTTTTAACTCCTATTCTATAAATTTTATTTAATGAAAAAAAGATTTTATTTTTATTCAATGCACTCTGCAGGCTTCCACATGCATCATAATCTATTTGCACTTTTAATAATCGTTTAAATTGCCAAATAAGACTCATTAAAATATTGAGTAAATCTTCTCCCTGATCCAAAATAGACTTAACCTTTATCAAAGAATGAGTCATGTCTTTTTTTAAAATTGAATTAAATAAAGAAAAAGTGTTTTCAAAACGAATAAAACTAATCCAAGAAGTTATATCTTCTTCATCAATAGTATTATTCTTGGCGAAAAGAGCAAAAGAATCTATATAGAATTTCAAAATTTTTGTATCTGAATTTAGCATTAAAAGCATTAAGTTTATTGCGGAATCTGTGATTCTAATATTGAGGTTGAAAAAATTTCTTTTTACAAATGTAAATTTGTCATCATCGGAAATTTCATAAAAAATTTTTTTTATAAATTTAAGCTTATTCTTAAAATCAATGTTACATGAATTACTATTAGAAACAAAAACAACGGTTTTATTGCTAACCTTTAGAATTGCATTACATACTAGCTCTAAATCTTTTCCTGCTTTTAAAAGTTCCGCCTCATAAACAATAAAAATTTCTTTTTCTGAAAAAAAAGAATTGGAAAGCAGTTTCTCGGCAAATTCTGAAACTGAGAGTTCTGACAAAAAAATTTTAGTAACTGAAACTTTTGACTTAAAAGCATTCATCTTGATTAACAGCTCTTTTAAATAAGCTTCTTTTAAACCTTGTTCACTGCCCAACAACAAATAAACCACTTGCATCAAAGTAAATTATACTCCAAGTACCAAATATATTATACTTAATCTAGGAGGAGAATATGAAAGTTGCAATATTTACAGATACATATATCCCAGAAAAAAATGGAGTGGCAACATCAATAAAACAAATTAAAGAAGGATTTGAAAAAAATGGCTATGAAGTTTACATATTTTGCCCAAAATCAAAAAAATCCTTAAACGAAAAAAACGTTTATAGGTGCTCATCTATTCAAATAAGTAAAAAACTTGATGCCGTAATAGCTTTTCCTAACAAAAGGAAAATATCTAAAATAATACAAAATTATAAACCAGACATAATCCATACTCATTCTGAGTTTTCTATGGGAAAAATTGGAAAACAAATTGCGTTAAAACAAAACATACCAATAGTTCATACAAGCCACACAATGTGGGATTATTATTTACATTACTTAGGAATTCTTAAATATTTTATCAAACCCGATAAAATGATGCAAAAACATTACAGCAAAATAAAACATTTTATTTACCCATCAAGCAAAGCAAAAGAAAGATATTTTCAACTTTCAAATAATTCTAACTATAAAATAATTCCAAATGGGGTTGATAGAAATCTTTTTATAAAAAATCTAAGCAAAGAAAAAAAAGATGAAATTTTGAAAAAGCACAATATAAAGCAAACAGACAAAATAATCATATTTGTTGGAAGAATAAATAAAGAAAAAAACATAAATTTATTAGTAATACATTTAAAAGACCTTTTAATACAAAACAATAATTATAAGCTTATAATTATTGGCAAAGGAAGCGAAGAAAAGGAAATAAAAAATTTTAGTATCAAACATGGACTTGAAAAACAAATATTGCTAATAGGAACAATTGCGTGGGAAGAAATATGTTATTACTATAAAATTGCCGATATCTTTGCTAGTCTATCAAGAAGCGAAGTTTATCCAATGACAGTAATAGAAGCATTAACTGCAGGAATACCTGCTATTTTAATAAATGATTATATATATAAGGACGTAATAAAAGAGGGGATAAACGGATTCTTAATAACAAAGTATGAAAACTTATCTCATTATGTAGATAAAGTAATAAAAGATGACAAAATATTAAAAACATTTAAACAAAATGCAAAAAAATACTCTACTAAATTTTCAAGTCATTTTTTTACAAAAAAAATTGAAAATTATTACTCAGAGATTATTGCAAAAAAAAACCGTTAATGTAGCTTATCAAAGGGTATAAAACAAATTGGAAACTTAATTTTCATATCCGATAAAACACTTTTAAGAGACTCACCAATAAAATATTGAAAATCCCAAAAAGCCTCTGTATTAACAAAAAATCGAGCCTGCAAAACCATATAATAGGGGGTGTATTTTTTGACAACAAGAGTGGGAGAACAAATCTCAACATTAAATTCCTTATTATTGAAAATCATTAAATCTTCTATTTTATATTTTAATAAATTAATATCAGTATCATGGGGAACTTGAAAAGAAAACACAACTCTTCTTCTAGGATTTGCCGAAAAATTAACAACAAAATTAGATGTAAGCTTGCTGTTTGGAATTTTAATGATTTCTTCATTAAATGCTTTAAGTGTGGTAAAAAAAATTTGAACATTCTCAACCAAACCTTCAACATCACCACATTTAATATGATCTCCGCACTTAAAAAATTTAGAATTCAAGACAATAAATCCGCTAACAAAATTAGATAAAATGCCTTGAGCAGCAAGTCCAATAGCAAGTCCTAATGATCCAAATACAGCAATAATAGATGCTGTAGGCACCCCAAGATACGACAATATTATTAAAATAATAACAAAATCTGTTAATATCTTAAAAAAGGACTTTAAAAAGTTAAAAACTGTAACCTCTACCTTATTATCTAATCTAGATTTTTCCAAAGTCTTAAATAAAATTTTACCCATTTTTTTAACTACTAGCTTTAAAAAATACCATAACACTACAGCAATCGAAACTTTCAAGCCATAACTTAGAACGCTCTCAAAAATATGATTAATATAATCTTGAAATTGAAACATAAAAAATTTCTTAAACAAGCTAAACTTTCCTTTTAAGCTTCACATAAATCAATTGAATTATAGCACAAAAACCAAAAAAGCCTTTTAATAAAAAACTTTAGGTAAAAACAAACGGGACAATGTTTTAAACAATAATAACGCATGTTTTAATCGCCATTGTTCAATAACAAAATGTACATTACAATAATATTTGTGATAAAATTTAGTGTGCCGAAAGTTTTTACTAAATTTGACAAAGCAAATGCATAAAAAGAAACAAAAAAAAATATATGAAGCTCTAGGCTTATTTTTACTTGTCTTTAAAACAGCAACGCTTACAATTGGCGGAGGATTGATAATTATATCTGAGCTTAAAAAAATACTTGTTAAAAAAAGAAAAATAATATCAGAAGACGATTTTAACAAGATATTAGCAACATCAAACGTCATTCCTGGAGTTACAGCAATTAACTTTGTGTTCCTAGTAGGAAGAAAATTTGGGGGTTTCTCCTGCGCATTTTTACTCGTTGTTGCCGGAATTCTACCTTCCATAATTGCAATAATAATAGTTTTCCTTTATCTAAAATTAATTCCGGGCAACATACATGTTGAAAAATTTCTTGCAGGCGCAAAAATCTCTTCAATTATCATAATGCTAACAGTTGTTTTAAAATTTTCAAAAAAAATGTTGAATGATTCCATAATAAAGTGGATAATATGTTTTCTTGTAATTTTTGCAATTTTTAAACTAAAAATAAGAATATCATATATACTACTAATTTTCTTTTCAATATACGCATTAAAATATATAACAATAAATAAAATATTAACTAAATAGAAAAAGGAAGTCGGTTGATTTTAATAAATTTATTCATTACATTTTTAAAAATAGGATTATTAAATTTTGGGGGCGGCAATGGAATTGCAGCAATAATAAACAATGAATTAATTAATAATAAACAGTGGATAACAAAAGAAGAATTCGTCAATATGATTACAATATCAAGAATAACCCCCGGACCCATTGCCACAAACATAGCAACATATGTTGGAATGAAAACTGCCGGAATTTTGGGAGCAATAATTGCTACAATAGCATTAATAACAGCTCCAATAATAATAATGATTATAATCCTCTCAATGCTGCATAAAATCGGCTTCTTAAATTATTGTCTAGAAAATCTAAAGCCCATTATTGTTGCACTGTGGATAATTACAATAATCATTTTATTCGAAAATACATATTTAAAAATAGCAAACAACAACACAGAGCTTTTAAGAACCATGGCTATTGTGGGAATTAATTTATTTATTTTATTTTTTTATAACAAAATAAGCCCAGCATTAGTAATTATACTTAGCGGATTTTTTTATACACTAATATAAATATGATTAAACAAAAATTAAAATTATCACAAAATTTAAACTCAATTCAAATACAAACAATAAAAATACTGGGTCTTAATAAAAATGAATTAACACAGCTTATACTAGAAGAAAGTGAAAATAACGAATGCCTAGAAATAGACGCAAATAAAATATTTTTTGAAACATTGAAAACATATAAGTTTAAAAAAATCTTTTATAAAGAAGATACTATGATAAAAAATCAACACGATATAGCTCTTGAAAAAACGCAAACAAATACTTCTTTAAAAGAACACCTTTTACTGCAACTAAGAATCCAAAGAATAAATGAAGATGAACTTAAAATAGGTGAAATATTAATAAATAATCTAAATAACAAAGGTTTTCATATAATAAACCCTTACGATCTTTTTAAAAAGGAAGAAAAAGAAAAAGTAAAAAAAATAATTGAACTTATTCAAAAATTCGATCCAATTGGAATTTGTGTCCCCAATATAATAGAATCATTAATTTTACAAGCAAAACATCAAAAACTAGAAACCAATATTATTAAAATTCTAGAAAAAGCAGAACTTTTTGAAAAAACTCAAGAAAAGATAAAAGAAGAGCTTAAAATAAGAAGCAAAGAATTTAACAAAGCTTTGGAAATTATCAGACAAAAACTTAACCCAAATCCAACGCTTGAATTTAAAGATCCAAACGACATAAATTTTTACGTTGATCCAGATATATTAATAATAAACCACAATAACAAATTTGAAATTAAAATCAAAGAGGTTAACATTTTTAAAAAAGAACTTAAAAGGACCCCAGATAATCCTCAAAAACAAAAAAAAGCAAAATGGCTAATCGAATCCTTGTGCTATAGAGATGAAATACTTGCAAAAATAGGAATAGCTATATACACATTGCAAAAAGAATTTCTAAGAAGAGGTTTTAAAAGCTTAAGGCCAATGAACTTGAGCATTTTGTCAGAAAAGATTAATGTATCAAAATCAACAATATCAAGAGCAATAAAAAACAAATATTTAAAATGCGAATGGGGCACCATATTGATCAAAGAGCTCTTTAACTCTGCTGGTGGAGCAAAAACAAATGAATTTTCAAAATTAAGCATTAAAATAACAGTAAAAAAATTGTTAGAAGTAAATAAAAAGATGTCAGATGCAGCAATTTCTGCTATACTGAAATCCAAAGGAATCTCTATTTCTAGAAGAACAGTAAACAAGTATAGAAATGAATTGAAATCTGAGAAAGGAAGAAAATATTATGGAACCTGAAATTCAATCGGTTAACTATAACTTAAATGAGAGTGAAAAAAATTTCATTCTTAAAAAACTAGAAAAATTTGATACTTATATCAAAAAACACATAGAAAATTTAAAAATTACAATCAAAAAAGAACATGAGGTTTTTGAATTCGACGCACATGTTCACTTTAATTGGGGGAAAATAATACATATAAAAGAAAGTGGAAAAATACTTTTCAATCTTATTGATAGCACAATAGAAAAACTTTACAAAACAGCAACTAAAGAAAAAGAGAAAAAAAACAGCAAATAAGATAAGTAAAAAATGCAAGAAGCAGAAATTGAGATAATAAATAAAGATGGAATACATTCAAGATCAGCAAACATCATTGCTGAATTCGCAAATAAACACTCTTCCTACGATATAAAAATAATAACAAAAGATGGCAGGAAAGCTAACGCAAAGTCTATAATCGAAATTATCATATTAGGAATAATATACAAAGAAAAAGTAAAAATAACAGTCATGGGAAAAAACGAAAAACAGACAATTAACAATTTGTTAAACTTGCTAAAATATAATTTTTCAAAAGAGATTGAAAAATGAACAAAAAAAAAATTTACATAACAATATTACTGCATTTACCTAATCTTTTATTTTCATACTCAACAAAATATGACATTGAGGCAAAAATGTCATATTTTGTAATGAGTCTAGCAATCATTGTAATCTCATCTATTTCACTAGGAAATTTAGTAGCTAAAATAGGGATTCCAAAGGTAATAGGGCAAATAACAGCAGGAATAATTCTAAGTCCCAATTCCTTAGGAAAAATTCAAATACCCTTATTATTTCCATTGGGGATAACTCAAGTTGGAGAAAATTATTTAATAGATGAAAAAATATTTGCAATCTCTACCATAGCTTCAATAATATTGCTCTTCACAGCAGGACTTGAGACTGACTTAAAATTGTTTATCAAATTTTTGCCACGCGGAGGAATTATTGGAATAACGGAGGTTATTGGCACCTTCACAAGTTTTGTGCTAATGGCAAGCATAATATTCAATGTTCCCCTGATAAGTCCAACTTCGCTTTTTATTGGAATAATTGGAACCCCAACATCAGCGGGAATTGCAGCTAGCATACTCTCGGCAAAGAAAAAAATGAGCACCTCAGAAGGAGTAACAATAATTTCAACTTCAATTATTGATGATGTGCTTTCAATGCTTATGCTTACAAGTGTAATAACTATATCAAGATCTATATCAGATCTTGATATAGCAAGCTCAATAAAAACCATAATTCAGAACATAATAATTTGGTTATGCTTAACTTTTTCTTTAATATATGTATCAGAAACCCTCTCAAGACTGCTTAAAAAATTAAACAGCGTCACTTTAGCAACTGTAATTACACTCTCTCTAGCATTTACTATTGCAAGTATTTTTCAAAATCTAGGAATGTCTTTTGTTGTAGGAGCTTATGTATTTGGACTTGCTATGTCAAAAACAGACATTGTATACGTAATTCAAGACAAACTAACAATTTTTGAAAGATTTTTCATCCCAATTTTTTTTACATCAATTGGGCTTATGTCAGATATTAATGAAATACTATCAAAAGAGGTTCTTATTTTAGGAGCAGCAATTAGCGCAATTGCAATAATTACTAAAAGTACATTTTGCTTCATTCCAGCACTCTTTTTGGGATTTAATAAACTTGGAGCCTTGAAAATTGCAACCGGAATGATTCCAAGAGGAGAAGTTTCGCTTATTATGGCAAATGTAGCATTATCTTCAGGATTTATTAGTCAAAAAATATTTGGAATCATAATAATAATGGTATTTTTGCCAACAATAATTGCAACGCCCATAATAAACTTTTTATTTAAAATAAACAAAAGCGGGCTTAAAAAAGAGCTACCGATAGATCAAAATACGCAAATATGCGTATCATTTGAATATGATAATCTAGCCAAAATTCTTATATGGGACTTGAAAAATGAATTAAGAAAAGAAGGATTTTTTACACAACAAATTAAAAATGATTCTTCGCAATATATCAATGCTAGAAAAAACAATATATCCTTCTCAATAAAGCGAGAAGGTAGTAAAATCACATTCGAATGTCCAAATAATCACTTAATTATAATACAAGACTTCTTTAGAGAAACAATCTTAAACCTAGAAAAAATAACCAAAGAAGTAGAAACGGTCTCTTTAAGAGCAAAAAAATTAGATTACTCAATAAATTATGATAAAATACTTCGTAATATTAAACTAAACAAAAGAATAAAAAAGGAAAACATTATTCTAGAATTAAAAGCAAACAATAAGGCTGATGTACTTAGAGAACTTCTAAGCGTAATAAACATTGAAATCGATAAAGAAAGAATATTCCAAGACTTAATGGAAAGAGAAAAATTAATCACTACGGCACTAAAAGAAGGTTTTGCTATTCCTCATTTAAAAACAAATTTAATCTCAAAAATACATATTGCAATAGGAATAAGCCATGAGGGGATTGACTTTAATACTCTTGACAAGAATTTAAGCCATGTTTTTATATTAATATTGTGCCCAGCAAAAGATTATGTTAGTTACCCTAGAATTTTAGCATCTGTTGTAGGCAAAGTTGATCTGTATAAAAAAGAAATTTTAAATGCAAAAACAGACAAAGAAATTTATAATATAATAGTGAGCTAAATTATGTTTAAAGTTATTAAATGCAATGAATTGAATGAAAAATTAATAAATAAAAAAGTTGAAATAAATGCTTGGGTAAAAAAAATTAGACATCACGGTAAATTTACATTTCTAAATATAAGAGACAGATATGAAAAAGCTCAAGTTTTGGTAACTGAAGAACACCTTTTAAAGATCGCAGAAAAAATAAAACTTGAATATTGTATTAAAATTCAAGGATTACTGGTCAAAAGACCTCTCGACATGATAAACGCAAATATGAAAACAGGATATTTTGAAATATTGGCAAAAAACATTGAAATTATCTCAAAGTGTAATGAATTGCCATTTATGATAGAAGATAAAAATAATGCAAGTGAAAACTCAAAACTTGAATATAGATACTTAGATCTAAGAAGAGATTCATTAAAAAATAAAATCATTTTAAGATGCCAAGCCACTCATATTATTAGAAATTTTTTAGTAAAAAGAAAATTTTTAGAACTAGAAACTCCAACTTTTGTAAAATCAACGCCAGAAGGTGCAAGAGACTTTGTAATTCCATCAAGAATTCATAAAGGATCTTTTTATGCCTTACCTCAATCTCCTCAACTTTACAAACAGCTTGTAATGATCGCGGGATTTGATAAATACTTTCAAATAGCCCGTTGCTATAGAGATGAAGATTCAAGAGGAGATAGACAACCGGAGTTCACGCAGCTTGATCTTGAAATGAGCTTTATCAAAAAAGAAAACATTTTTAAATTAATAGAAAATATGCTTTTTTCAATATTTAAAAAATGCATTAATATTAAATTACCCAAAAAATTCAAAAAAATAACATATAAAAAGGCAATGAACAAATATGGGAGTGACAAACCAGATACTAGATTTGAACTTGAATTACAAGATATAAGTCGCAATCTAAAAAATTCAGAATTTAATGTATTCAAAGATACTCTAAAAAATAAAGGTTCAATTAAAATTTTAATAGTAAAAGATAAAGCTGATAAATTTTCAAGAACAAAAATAAATAATTTAGAAGAAATTGCAAAGCTTTACAAATCACAAGAGCTTTATTTTACAAAAATTGAAAACAATAAATTCTCCGGGGGAATCGCAAAATTTTTAAAAACAGAAGAACAGCAACTAATAAAAACCTATTCCCTAGAAAATAATGACATAATTTTCTTTACGGCTAATAATAAATGGGAAATTGCTTGCAAAGCAATGGGTCAAATTAGAATAAAAATTGCAAGCGATCTTAAACTAATAGATGAAAATAAATTTGAATTTCTATGGGTCTATGACTTCCCACTATTTGAATACGACGAAAATACAAAAACCTATACACCAGCTCACCACATGTTTTCGCTTCCCAAAAAGCAATATATTGCCAATTTAGAAAAAAATCCCAATAAAATCATAGGCGAAATTTATGACCTTGTTTTAAATGGTGTAGAACTTGGTTCAGGTTCAATTAGAATACACAATAAAGAACTTCAACAAAGAATTTTTAACATAATAGGATTTAAAAAAGAAAAATCAGAAGATAGATTCGGATTTTTTTTAAAAGCATTAGAATATGGAGCTCCTAATCATGGTGGCATTGCAATTGGTATTGATAGACTAATAATGCTTATGACAAAATCAACTTCAATAAAAGATGTAATACTATTTCCCAAAAATTCTTTTGCGGCAAGTCCTCTTGACAACTCTCCTTCTAAAATTTCTAATGAACAACTCAAAGAACTGGGAATCAATATTATTACTGATGAGACTTAAATTCATAGCATAGTTTATACAATGCACCTTTAAAATTATAAAAATCAATTAATCCATATTCTTTACGATTTTCCAAAGAATCGGATTCTATAGATAAATTAAATCTAAGGCTCAAGTTTAATTTTCTACAAACAACAAAAGTTATAAAATTTAATAAAATTAATCCAAAACAAAATACTTTTTAAAAGCTTAAAAACAATCTTGACTGTTTCCTTCTTAAATAAAAAGTCTCACCATAAACACAACATCTAAAAATCATTTTAAAAATAAATTAATATTAAATTTAAGTTATAAAAAAATATATAAAAAAAGCCGCTCAAAAAGCAGCTTGCAAATAAAAATTAATGAATTTTTATTTAATTTCTATTAATATTATTAAGATTTTTACATGCAATCTTCACACGGTCTTTCATGGAAACTTCAGCTTCTCTTAACCAAACTCTTGGATCATAAAATTTTTTATTTGGAATATCAATATCCTTACCATCTCCTAATTGACTTTGCAAACGACTTTCATTTTTTTTGTAATAATTTAAAACACCCTCCCAAGCAGCCCACTGCGTATCTGTGTCAATATTCATCTTTACAACCCCATAAGACAGTGCTTCATTAATCTCCTCAATTGTAGATCCAGATCCTCCATGAAAAACATAAGAAACCGGCTTAGTAATATTTACTCCTGTTTTTGATCTAACATAATCTTGACCATCCCTTAATACCTTTGGAGTAAGCTTAACATTTCCAGGTTTATATACTCCATGAACATTCCCAAAAGCTGCCGCAATCTGAAAATTTGGACTAATCTTTAAAAGCTCTGAATATCCATAATAAATATCCTCAGGAGTAGAAAATAGTTCATGCAAAGCTCTGTCTGAATTGTCAACTCCATCTTCTTCTCCACCTGTAATACCAAGCTCTATTTCTAAAAACATTTCAATTTTTGACATTCTTTCTAAGAATTTTTTAGAAATTTCAATATTTTCTTTAATAGGCTCTTCTGATAAATCCAACATATGTGAAGAAAATAATGGTTTTTTGTGCTGACTATAGTATTTTTCACCATACTCTAAAAGTCCTTCAACCCAAGGAAGCAAATTTTTAGCACAATGATCAGTATGAAGAACAACGGGAATCCCATAATGCTCTGCCATCAAATGAACATGCATAGCACCAGAAATAGCTCCAACTATTGAAACTCCTTGTGGTTTTTCAATCTTCAATCCTTTTCCACAAACAAAAGCAGAACCACTGTTGGAAAATTGTATCATAATAGGAGAATTAATTTCTTTTGCTGCCTCCAAAACCGCATTAATAGAATTTGTCCCTATACAATTAATAGAAGGAATAGCAAATCCTTCCTTTTTACATATTTCATATAAAGAGTGCAGCTCTTTTCCATAAACTACACCCGGCTTTATCTTGTCTAAAACACCCATTTATATCACCCCTTTCTATTTTATTTTTTCTTCTTTTTGTCAAATGACTATACTAAATTATACACCTAAGAAGTGAAATTGAATTTAAATCAGTAAATAATTATTGAAGCAAAACCAAACATAAAATTTATTAAAATCTATCATTTTGCATAAAAAATTTAAAATCAAATCTTCTCACTAGGCTCTAACATTTTATACCACTGTGAAAATTCTTTTATTCCTTCTTTAATAGAAATTTTGGATTCATATCCCACATCATTTTTAAGTTTTAGAATATCACAACAACTTTCCACAACATCTGCTTTTTGCATAGGCATATAACTTTTTAAGGCCCTTTTACCAAAATTAACCTCAAGTTCTTCGATAAAATCTAGCAATTTAGTTGCATGACCAGTCCCTATATTATATATCCTGTAAGGAAAAGAAGATGTTGACGAATTTGGATTTTTAACGTTAAAATTACCATCGCTCTTAGCCGGATTTTTTAACACTTTATAAACACCATTTGCAATATCACTCACATATGTAAAATCTCTAGCCATATTCCCATTATTAAAAATATTAATAGATTTGCCATTTTTAATTCCGTCTGAAAATAAATATAAAGCCATATCGGGTCTTCCATAGGTTCCATAAACTGTAAAAAATCTAAGACCTGTTGTGGGAATATTAAAAGACGCACTATAAGCATGAGCCATCATCTCATTGGATTTTTTACTAGCTGCATATAAATTTAAAGGATGATCCGTAACAGAATCTTCACTAGACGGAATATTTTCATTTATCCCATAAACCGAAGACGTAGAAGCATAAACAAAATGCTTTATGTTTTCTTTATAAACTCTACATACATCTAAAACATTAAAAAACCCAACAATATTTATTGAAACATAGCTATCAGGATTTTCAAGGCTATCTCTAATACCTGCTTGAGCAGCCAAATGGCAAACATGTGTAAACTTATACTCTTTAAAAAGCTCTAGTAGTTTTTCTTTATTTAGTATATCAAGATAAGCAAAAGATAGATTCTTATATTTTTCACTCTTAATAGTATTATGGGTTTTGACATCCTTAGAAGAAAAACCTAAAGCCTCTAATCTTTCATACTTAAATTTGAGCTCATAATAATCATTTAATACGTCTATACCTAAAACTTCACACCCTTCTTCTACAAGCTTTTTAGCTACATGAAATCCAATAAACCCCGCAATTCCAGTTAAAAAAATCTTCATATCATTATTCCTCTTTAAAATTTAATACAAACCAACACTATCAATCTATTTTTTAAAACCAAGATCTCTTTTTTGATAACTTCGGAAATTATTGCTACTAAATCTATTATTTCTGACATAAGAAACTCTTATTCTTTTCATATTTCCATCGCCTTCGCTTTCAGTTTTTATATCACTATAGCGATTTAAAGTTGTATGAACAATTCTTCTTTCAAAAGGATTCATTGACGGTAACAAAATAGAGCGTCTGGTTCTTTTAACTTTATGAAAAGAATTTATTGCTAAATTAATAAACCTAGATTTAAATCGTTCTCTATAATCCCCAATATCCAATATAACCCTATTAAAAGCACCAGTTTCACCAATAAGCTTAGAGGCATAAATATTTGTTAAAAGCTGCAAAGAATCTAAATTTTTGCCCTCTCGTCCAATCAAAATATTTGGACTATCTGTTTCAATGGAAATCTTAATATACCCTCCTTCTTTAGCCTCTATTGTTAAGTTTACAAAATATCCCATTTTAATTAGCATTTCTTTTACAAATTCTAAAATTTTATCACAAACTTCATCTCCAATTTTAATTTCAAAGCCGTCTTTTTTAACATCCTTTACGTGAGGAGAAACTCTTATTTTAATCATCTCTTTCTTAAATAAAAATCCAACTTTTTCTTTATCTAAAATTTCTACATCAAACTCACCTTCTTTCAATTCTAGATCTCTCATTGCTTTCTTTATTGCTTCTTGTTCGGTTTTTCCGTAAAATTCATAGCTCATATTATTCCCCCTTTAAGACAAATGTATTTTTATATAGTATTGCTGCAAAATAGTAAAAATATTTGTTGTAATCCAATATATCAAAAGTCCTGATGGCATATTGTAAAGTATGAAAAAAAACATAATAGGCATTCCAAAGTATAAAAACCTCTGCTGCGCTCCAAGATTTTTTAAATCCATATTAGAACTAACAATTGTAGATCCCAATTGGGTAAACATCATAATAAAAGGTAAAATCCTAATATCAGTCCAAGAAACAAAATAAAGCTTATATCCAAAATGATACACGCTGTCACCAATAGATAAATCATCAATCCATCCTGGAATAAAACTAGCCCCTCTTAATAAAAACAAATTATTTACAAGTGAATAAAGAGCAAAAAATATAGGAAGCTGCAAAATTACAGGAAGACATCCACCAAGAGGGTTAACTCCTTCTTCGCTATAAAGCTTGCTCATCTCTTCATTCAACTTCTTAGGGTCATGCTTAAACTTTGATTGAAGTTCCTTCATTTTAGGTTGAAGTTTGGAAAGCTCTGCAGTAGCTCTAAATCCCTTAAATGTCAAAGGGAATATAAGTATCCTAACAACAATCGTCAAAAAAATAATTGAAAGTCCCCAATTAGGTATAACATCGTAAAAAACTTGCATTACCATTTGCATAGGAACTTGAATTAGATACCACAAACTCTTTTCCACTGACATCCCAAAAGCAACCCCAGATAAACCAAAGGTATTGGTATTATTATTGTCAAAAATGTCTAGATATCTATTATCCTTAGGTCCAGCATAAATAAAAAACTCATCACTAATATTTTTTTTATTTCTAACACTATTGACAATAAAAGACTTAAGAATTCCGCCTTCCCTCTTAAACTCAACTTCCATATTCTCTTTAGAAACCAACACCTCAAAATACTTAGTACTAGAACCAATCCATTTAGGATTGTCAATCCTTAGACCATCTTTGCCATATTTAAGCTTATTGTCATAATAAATTATTTGAGATAAATAATTACTGTATTGCAGTTTAGCCTTATCGCTCAACCTTTCAACCTGAGAACTAAAAATAATTCTATAAGAATCCATATCAAATAAGTTATAGTCCTCAAGAACATTTACAGTAATTTCAAATTTCATCAAGTATTCATTTTCTTTTGAAAATGAATACTTCTTTACATATTCATAATTTTTACCATTATTCTTAAAATAAGCTTTAAATTCATGATTAAAATCATCTATTTTCTTATACAAAAACAAATCCTCTACTAAATAATCTAAACTAACATCGAAAAAAACTTCATTTTGGTTATCAACATTAATCAAATCTGTAGGATCTTTCTCTAAGTTTAAATGATTTTTAAGCTTTAATGAAACTAAATTTCCTCTAAATGTTGAAAAAGTAGCAAAATATATTTCTGTTTCTACAACAATATTTTGAGATTTATCAATTAAATTTAAACTGTTACCTTTACCTAAAAATGTTTCATCATCATTAAAATTTTTGTTTAAATCAAACTGCAATTCCTTGTCAGAAGACCCAAGGCTTAAAATATTAGAAGAAAAAATATCATTAATAAGCATAAAAAGGCCTATTAAAAATAAAGACAAATAAACTGCTTTTAAAACTCTTTTACTTTGATTCACTTATGCCCCTCGCACCATTAAAACTAAACTTTTCATAAGAGATTCAATACTAAAATACGTCAAATTTAACCCGTTATACGAAACTACACAAATAATATCTACAGCTTTATTTTCTAGCAACTCTAAACTTTTTCTAAAAACTTCTTTAAAGAGCCTTCTAACACGATTCCTCTTAACAGACCCCTTAAAGCCTTTAGAAAAAGTAACAAGTAGCCTAGAATAAACCAAATGATTTGATTTGTAAAACATTTTAAGATTAAAATCGCTAAATCTAATCAGATTACCTTCTTTGAAAATTTTTTGAATTTCTATTCTTGATTTTA
Source organism: Borreliella sinica (assembly GCF_033969665.2). Classification (GTDB taxonomy): domain Bacteria; phylum Spirochaetota; class Spirochaetia; order Borreliales; family Borreliaceae; genus Borreliella; species Borreliella sinica. The sequence continues at coordinate 443,012 of NZ_CP135180.1, forward strand.
AGCTAATATTTCTTTTTTTCATCAGAAACAGTTAATTTTATCCTTCCCTTTGCCCTTCGTCTTGCAAGAATAAGCCTTCCACCTTTAGTCTTCATTCTAGCTCTAAACCCAAATTTTCTATTTCTTTTAACACGACTAGGCTGATAAGTTCTTTTCAAAACACTCCTCCATTAAAACAATTTTCTACTACTAAGCTGTAAATTGAACACTACCATGGTATAGCATATAAATGTGATTGTCAATAATAATCACCCGACTAAAACTCTTATGTCTATTATTTCAATCCCTGTTAATTCTTTTATTGACTTTATTATCTTTGACTTATTTATTGATATACCATACAAAATGCTTGAATTGGTTACCTTAAGGAAAAGAATCTGCTCATTTTTTAAATCTAAAAATTTCACATCATCAGATAAAGCCTTGAAGATTTGATTCCATTTATCAGCGATCAATAATTTTGAATTTATTTTTTTATTAACAAACAAATTAGATTCTAGATAATCTTTGAGAAGATTATCTATCTTTTTAAATGAAGAATCATTCATAGAAATTTTTATACCACAATACAAAAAAACCAACACTGGATGAATGGGCTTTAAAAAAGCTTATTTTAATATTCAAAATCGTATTAATAATTTAATTTAACCCAAAGACATTGGCATTATCAAGTGCGTAAAATTAAAATTTTCGGGCTCACTTAATTTCAACACATTTCCAGAATTAAATTGAATTTCTATTTTTGAAGTTTCAAAAACACTAATAGCTTCAATAAAATATGAAATATTAATAGCCATAACCTCATCAGATCCTTCATACAAATAATTAGAATTTTTAATAAAAAATTCACCTTTTCTCCCAGTAATCAGATCTTCTCCAAGAAGTTTTAATTGAAGCTCAGAGAAAGTTAAAACTAACTTTCTTGACTTGTCAACATATAAATTGACCCTTGCAAGTCTATCTTTTAAAATACCTAACGAAATCAAGGATTTATTTTCCTGTTCCTTAGGTATAATGCTCTTATAATCAGGATAATTACCATTAATCAGACTGCAAGCTATTTTATAATTGTCAAATTCAACATAAAATTTTTTATCTGAAAACTTTATTTTAACTATACCTTCTCCAGACATAAGATGTTTTAAAAAATTAAATATTTTTACAGGAACTATAAAATTTACATCTTCTTTAACTATTACTTCTGTTTTACAAATAGACATTCTGTGTCCATTGGTAGAAACAAGCAATAATTTGGAATCTTCAGCTTTTGTAAAATAGATTCCATTTAATACATTCTTGGCTTCATCAAAATGAGCTGAAAAAGCTATTCTGTTTATTACTTTTTTAAAAAAATTTTGCTTTACTTCGATTTCAAAAGTACAATTTTCATTAACCATATCATAATTATAATTTTCTATTTCTTCATATAAAAAAGTAGGTTCTTTTAAATGATCTTCATGCTCTTCTTCTTTTCCATCTTCTGATTCTCCCATAATTTCTAATTTACTGTTATTTTCATCAAAAACTATTTTGATTTTCTTGTAAAAACTAAATGCTTTTACTGCATCATAAAAATTTGAGGCATTAATTAATACCTTGAAATCTGTTCCTGAAACAATTGGAATTTTACTTTCAAAAAATATATTTCTGTCTGTTGATTTAATTGTAAGACTAGAGCTTTCCACTTCTATTAACAACGCACTCCAAATATCATTCATATTCCTGTTTAATATTATTCCCCTTGCTTTTTCTATTTCATTTGTAATTTGATTTGTTTCGCAGATAAAAAATTTGTCATTTTGCATGATGCCTCCCAGTATATTTTAATACATTTTATTAGCGTAATCTTTTTTAGATTTTTATTTTTCTTTTATTTTTTCTGGATATATATATAGTAGTAATAGTAGTAGATCTTTGTTTAATTGTTTAATTGCATTTAATGTTATATAACACAAGTGAATATATTGTTTAATTATAGGTTGATTTTTGTTGTATTTTTGATAAATTATTTGTTTTAATTGTTTAAAAGAATGTTTGATTTTTTAATTATGTTTATTTTTTTTTATTTTGTTCATAAGTTCTGTGATTAAATTGTTGATTTCTTTATCATTATTTCTGTCCCTATCTATTTTATTTATCGAATAAAGCACTGTTGAATGGGTTTTCCCCCCAATAATTTTTCCAATTTCAACTGTTGATAGCTCTGTAAAATTTCTCAAAAGGTAAGCATAAATATGTCTAGCTTTTGTTATCTCTGGTTTTTTACTATGTCCCTCAATGTCTTTATGTGCAATTTTTAGTTCTCTTAAGAGTATTTTTTTTATATTTTCGATATTGATTTTATTGCTTGATTCATTGGTAGTTTCTTTTTCGTAAATTATTATTTCTTTGATTATTTTTTCAACAATATCAATGTCAATTTCTATATTGTCCAAGTCTATATATGCTTTTAGTTTTGTTACAGCAGCTTCAAGGTCTCTTACATTTGTTGTAACTTTTTGGGCAACCAGATTTAGTATATTTTTAGGTACCTTTATACCATCCTCTTCTGCTTTTTTTTCAATTATAGCTACTCTGAGTTCAAAATTGGGTTTTGATATATCAACATTTAAACCCCTTGTGAATCTACTTTTTAGGCGATCTGTAAAATTTGTAAGTTCAGAAGGAGGTCGGTCACATGTGAATACTAATTGTTTATTGTCTTCATAAAGGGCATTAAACGTGTGAAAAAGTTCCTCCTGTATGCCTTCTTTTTTTTGTAAATCATGTATGTCGTCTATAAGCAGCATGTCTAAGTATCTATATTTCTTTTTAAATTTTTTTGTTTCGTGTGTTTTTATGCTTTCTACAAACTCATTTAGAAAATTTTCAGCAGTAACGTATAATATTTTGAGGTTATGATGCAACTCTTCTGTTTTGTTTCCTATGCTTTGAAGCAAATGTGTTTTTCCAAGTCCAACTCCACCGTAAATTAAACACGGATTATATTTTTTCCCAGGATTTTTTGAGATTGACAAGCTGGCGTTGTATGCAAGTTTATTGTTTGGTCCTATGATGAAATTTTCAAATGTATATCTTTTTTTAAGAAAGGGATTTTTAAAATTTGTTGACTCTTCTTCTTTTTTTATATTATACATTTTTATATGATCTTTAATGCTTTGAACTGGCTCTTTAGAGATTGCGTTTTCCTTTAGATTGTTGAGCTTTGGAAAAGTTTCGTTAAAAGTTGTTTTTTCAATTTCTTGTTTGTTGGAATAGGTTTTAGGTGGTTGATTTGTTGTAAATACAATGGCTACATTATTGTAGCCATTGTATGTGAGGATTTCTTTAATTTTTTTTGTAAATCTTTTTTCTATTTGATTTTTGTGAAATAAATTTGGAGTAGATATTTGAATATTATCACCTATTGATTCTAAAAAGCACAAATTTTCAAACCAAACGTAAAACTCTTCCTCTGATAGTTCTTTTTTTATTTCTGTTAAAATCAAGCTCCATATATTTTTTGATTTTTCCATTTTTTGTCCTTGTTGGTTTTAGTACTATACTTTTAACATTATATAGTATAATATTAGATTTAAATTCTATTTAAGTTGTTTGTGAGTTTTTAAAAGTTTTTGCATGCTTTGTATGTAATGGATATTATTTTTTTTTTAATGTAGAATTTATCTGTATCTAGATTTTGATTAAATGAATGGAAGGTTTATGAATTATGTTGCTAGTAACATTCAGGTCTTAAAGGGGCTTGAGGCTGTTAGGAAAAGGCCTGGCATGTATATAGGCTCTATTTCTGCTAGTGGGTTGCACCACTTGGTTTATGAAGTGGTTGACAATAGTATTGATGAGGCTTTAGCTGGCTTTTGTAACAGAATAGATGTTGTTATCAATTTAGATAATACTATAACTGTAATTGATAATGGGAGAGGTATCCCCACCGATATTCATGAGGAGGAGGGAATTAGCGCTCTTGAGCTTGTTTTAACAAAATTACATTCTGGTGGGAAGTTTAATAAAGGCACTTATAAAGTTTCTGGAGGATTGCATGGTGTTGGAATTTCAGTTGTTAATGCTTTGTCTTCGTTTTTGGAAGTTTGTATCAATAGGGATGGAAAAATTTTTAGGCAAACTTTTTCAAAAGGCATTCCAACTTCTAAAGTAGAGGTTGTAGGAGAATCTTCTATTACAGGAACTAAGGTTACTTTTTTAGCAGATTCTGAAATTTTTGAAACTTTAGATTATAATTTTGATGTTCTTGAAAAAAGGCTTAAAGAGCTTGCTTTTTTAAATGATAAAATAAATATCTCAATTGAAGATAAAAGATATGGTAAGGAGAAATCTTCTAAATTTTATTTTGAAGGTGGGATAAGGTCTTTTGTAGATTATTTAACTAATAACAGTAAAGCTTTTCAATCAGAATCTTATTATATTGATGGTTTAATTAATGATATTGTTGTTAATGTAGGACTTAAATGGACTGAAAGCTATTCTGATAATATTCTTTCTTTTGTTAATAATATTAATACAAGAGAAGGGGGAACCCATGTTATGGGTTTTAAAAGTGGCCTTACTAAGGCTATGAATGAAGCTTTTAAAAATTCAAAAATAAGCAAAAAAGATATTCCAAATCTTACAGGAGATGATTTTAAAGAGGGCCTTACAGCTGTTATTTCTGTAAAAGTTCCCGAACCTCAATTTGAAGGTCAAACAAAGAGCAAGCTTGGTAATTCTGAGATAAAAAAAATAGTTGAGATTATTGTATATGAGCATTTGTTGGAAATTATTAATTTAAATCCTTTAGAGATAGACACCATTCTTGGGAAAGCAATAAAAGCTGCTCGTGCTCGTGAGGCTGCAAGAAAAGCAAGAGAATCAGAAAGAAAAAAAAATGCATTTGAAAGCTTGGCATTGCCTGGAAAATTGGCTGATTGTACTTCTAAAAATCCCTTGGAAAGAGAGATCTATATTGTAGAAGGCGATTCTGCTGGAGGAAGTGCTAAAATGGGTAGAAATAGATTTTTTCAGGCCATTTTGCCATTATGGGGAAAAATGCTTAATGTTGAAAAAACAAGAGAAGATAAGGTAATTACGAATGATAAGCTTATTCCTATAATCGCATCTCTTGGTGCCGGAGTTGGAAAAACTTTTGATATTACAAAACTTCGTTATCACAAGGTTATTATTATGGCCGATGCTGATGTTGATGGATCTCATATTAGAACTTTGCTTTTAGCTTTTTTCTTTAGATATATGAGAGATTTAATTGAAAATGGTTGTATATATATAGCAATGCCCCCTCTTTATAAAATAAAGTATGACAATCATATTTATTATTTTTATGAAGAGAAAGAAAAAGAAAAATTTTTAGATTCTATTGAATCTAAAAATCGCAGCAATATTTTCCTTCAAAGGTATAAAGGGCTTGGGGAGATGAATCCAACTCAACTTTGGGAAACTACTATGGATCCTGCTAGAAGAAAAATGAGATTAATGAATATAGATGATGCTGTCGAGGCTGAAAAAATTTTTGTTACTCTTATGGGAGATTTAGTTGAGCCTAGAAAAGAATTTATTGAGCAGAATGCACTTAATGTAATTAATCTTGATGTGTAATTGGAGCGTTAATGGCAGTTGGGGAAAATAAAGAACAAATATTAAATATTAAGATAGAAGATGAAATAAAAACTTCTTATTTGAATTATGCAATGTCAGTGATTGTTTCCAGAGCTCTCCCAGATGTAAGAGATGGTCTTAAACCAGTTCACAGGAGAATACTTTATTCTATGTACGAGATGGGACTTCGTTCTGATAAAGCTTTTAAAAAAGCTGGAAGAATAGTAGGAGATGTTCTTGGAAAATATCATCCTCATGGAGATCAATCAATTTATGATGCTCTTGTAAGACTTGCTCAAGATTTTTCGCTTAGATACCCTGTAATACGAGGGCAGGGAAATTTTGGATCTATTGACGGAGATCCTCCTGCTGCCATGCGATATACTGAAGCTAAAATGGAAAAGATAACCGAATATATTGTTAAGGATATAGACAAAGAGACTGTTAATTTTAAGTCTAATTATGACGATTCTTTAAGTGAACCCGAGATTATGCCTTCATCATTTCCATTTCTTTTGGTAAATGGTTCTAGTGGAATTGCTGTTGGAATGGCTACTAACATGGCGCCTCATAATTTAAGGGAAATTTGCGATGCTATTGTGTATATGTTGGACAATGAGAATGTTTCTATTTTTGATTTGCTAAAGATAGTTAAAGGGCCCGATTTTCCAACTTTTGGAGAGATTGTTTATAATGATAATTTAATTAAAGCATATAAAACTGGTAAGGGAAGTGTTGTTATTCGGGCAAGATATCATATTGAAGAAAGAATGGAAGATAGAAATGCTATAATTGTCACAGAAATACCTTATACAGTAAATAAATCCTCACTTCTTATGAAAGTTGCGTTTTTAGCAAAAGAAGAAAAGCTGGAAGGACTTTTAGATATAAGAGATGAATCTGATCGAGAAGGCATTAGAATAGTTTTAGAAGTTAAAAGAGGTTTTGATCCTCATGTTATCATGAATTTGCTTTATGAGTATACGGAATTTAAAAAACATTTTAGCATAAATAATTTAGCTCTTGTTGATGGTATTCCCAAGCAGTTGAATTTAGAAAAATTATTATTCGAATTTATTGAGCATAGGAAAAATATTATCAAAAGACGTATTGAGTTTGACTTGAGAAAGGCAAAAGAGAAAGCGCATGTTCTTGGGGGATTGAGCATTGCTTTAAATAATATAGATGAGATTATTAAGATCATTAAATCATCTAAATTAGCAAAAGATGCAAAGGAAAGTCTTGTTTCAAATTTTGGCCTTTCAGAGATTCAAGCCAATTCAGTCCTTGATATGAAGTTACAAAAACTTACAGCTCTTGAGCTTTTTAAGCTTGAAGAAGAACTTAATATGCTTTTAAGCTTAATAAAAGATTATGAAGATATTCTCTTGAATCCAGTAAGGATTATTAATATTATAAGAGAAGAAACTATAAATTTAGGTTTAAAATTTGGCGATGAACGTCGAACTAAAATAATTTATGATGAGGAGGTTTTAAAAACTAGTATGTCGGATTTAATGCAAAAAGAAAATATTGTTGTTATGCTTACAAAGAAAGGTTACCTTAAAAGGCTTTCGCAAAATGAGTATAAATTGCAAGGTACGGGAGGGAAAGGTCTTAGTTCTTTTGATCTTCATGATGGAGATGAGGTTGTTATTGCTTTGTGTGTCAATACCCATGATTATTTATTTATGATTTCAAATGAAGGAAAGCTTTATTTGATCAATGCTTATGAAATAAAAGATTCTTCAAGAGCTTCAAAAGGTCAACATATTGGTGAGCTTGTTAATTTAGGAGATCAAGAAAAAATATTAACTATTAAGAATAGTAAGGATTTTGCTGATAATGCCTATTTATTGCTTACAACTGCAAGTGGGAAGATAGCTAGATTTGAATCTATGGATTTTAAAACAGTAAAGTCTAGAGGCGTTATTGTTGTTAAACTTAATGATAAAGATTTTGTTACAAGTGCAGAAATTGTTTATAGGGATGAAAAAGTAATTTGTATTTCTAAAAAGGGTAGTGCATTTATATTTAATTCAAAGGATGTTAGGCTTACTAATAGAGGTACCCAGGGTGTTTGTGGGATGAAATTAAAAGAAGGTGATTTGTTTGTTAAAGTTTTAGCGGTTAGAGAAAATCCTTATCTTTTAATTGTTTCTGAAAATGGATATGGAAAAAGATTAAGCATGTCTAAAATATCTGAGCTTAAAAGAGGAGCCACTGGTTATACTAGTTATAAAAAATCTGATAAAAAAGCGGGTAGTGTTGTTGATGCTATAGCAGTTTCAGAAGATGATGAAATTTTGCTTGTAAGTAAGCGTTCAAAAGCTTTAAGAACAGTAGCTGGAAAAGTATCCGAACAAGGCAAAGATGCTAGAGGAATTCAAGTATTATTTCTTGATAATGACAGCCTGATCTCTGTTTCAAGATTTATTAAATAAAGAATTGGTTTTTCTTATTTAAGAATGTTCCACGTGGAACATTCTTTTTTTTATTCTTAAATTGTAATTCAATATTATAACCTGGTAAAATTTTGTTTTGTAGGAGGTTCTTACAATATGGATGGAGTTTTTAAAATGATAGATATTCAACTTTTAGATATTGATAATGATCAACCAAGAAAATCCATTGGTCTTGTTGAATTAGAAGAGTTAAGCATTTCCATAAAAGAGAATGGAATTTTGCAACCTCTAATTGTTTGTAAAGCAAATGAAAGATATAAAATAATAGTAGGTGAGAGAAGGTTTAGGGCCGCTAAACTTGTTCAAATAACAAGCATCCCTGTTATCGAGGTTAATATAAAAGAATCCTATAAAGATTTTATGCCTTTGGTTGAAAATATTCAAAGAGAAAATTTCACACCCGTTGAGGAAGCCTATGCTTATAAAAATGTAATAAATAAATATTCTTTAACTCAAAAGGATTTGTCTGAGAAAATTGGCAAAAGTAGGACTTACATCTCAAATTTAATTAGGATTTTAGATCTTGAACAAGAAATATTAAATGCAGTGCATAGAAAAGAAATTTCTTTTGGACATGCTAAAGTTATTTTAGCATTAAAAGACAAGCAAGACAGGTATAACCTTTATTTAATGATACTGAAGAAAAAATTTTCTGTAAGAGATACAGAAAAATATGTTAAAAATTTTTATAAATCTATAGTAAAAAAAAGAGAACCAGAACAAGATCCTTTTTTAAGCAATGTAAAAGAGTTTTTATTCGATAAAATCCAAACAAAAATAGATATTAAAGGAAATCAAGAGAAAGGAAAAATAGAGATACAGTATTTTACGGCAAGTGATTTAAGAAGAATTGTTTCCTTTTTTGGCCATATTAGTTAGATTGTTTTTATAATTTATAGATTGTAAATATCTTTTCATAATTTTATGATAGTTTTTCTTTTTCAAATATTTGTTACAATGCTTAAATTTTTTAAGCTTGTTTTAAAATTGGTTAATTTCCATAAAGAAATCGTAAGCTTTAAATGAAGGGTAAAAAATTTATATTTTGTTATTTATAATTAAATTTCAAAAAGAAAAACAATGCAATGCTTGCAAAACCAACAATAAGAATCTATATTTTCTGTATTGTATTTATGATCGTTGATGTAGTTTCAAATTTTGATAGAATTATTTTTAATGTATTTTATTTTTTTCTTTATTTCTAAAATAGAATGAAAAAATAATTTTAAATTTTCTTGGTTCAATTTGTTAAATTCAATGTTTTTAAATTCTTTTATATTTTTTAAAATGAAATCCAATGCTTCTTTTATATCGCTTGCATATTTTTTATCTTTTTTAAGTAGTGATTTATGTATATTTTTTGAATCGAAGTTTTTTTGATAAAGAATTTTAAATTCTTTTAAAGAATTTATTTTGCCATTTAAAACTTCGGTTTTTAAAATAGAAGGGCAAGATTTTTTAGATATTTCATATGATAATGATAATGGTAATTTTTCTATTGTGAGCTGCTTGTCGGAATTTTCGACAAGCAGCTCATATCTTGATATTAAGGCATAAACCTTATCCTTTTTGAATCCCATACTTGTGAACCACTGGTAAAAAAGTCCGTTATATTGATTGTTTCCTTTTAATTTGTCTTGAGCGTCTTTGAGTATCTTTCCAATTTTTGTGTAAGTATTATTAAAAATATTGAAAATTTCATATTGCTTTGTTTTTAAAAAATCAGAAATATCTTTATCCAACTTGTTGTAATCAAAGTTTTTTCTTTCAATTGAAATAATTTCTTTCTTTTCTATATTTTCTGAATTGTTTAAAGACGTTTCTAATTTTTTTCCCATTAGAAACATTAAGGTTTCTAGATTGTCAGACATATTTATTCCTTAATTTTGCTTATTATCTCTTTTGAGAGTTCTAAGAAATCTTTTGCTGCGTTGCTTTCTTTGTCGTATTCATATACAGGTATTTTTGCTTCTTGAGATTTTGAAATAGCTATGTTTTTTCTTATTTTTGTATTTAAAAGCTTTTCTTTGAAAACTTTTTTTAATGAGCTTACATATTTTTCTTTACTTTTGTTTCTCATGTCGTATTTGTTTATAAAAACACCCGAGATTTCTAAATTTTTATTTAGTTTCTTTACGGTATTTATCGTATCTATTAGTTGATTTATGCCTTCAAATGCAAAAAATTCTGTTTCAATTGGTATTAACAAGTAATTGCTTGCAATAAGTGCATTTATAGTCAATATTGAAAGTGTAGGAGGGCAGTCGATAATAATAAAATTGTATTTGTCTTTTTCATACAGTGTTAATGCATTTTTTAAAAAGTTTTCTCTTGAAAGTTCATTTATTAATTCTTTTTCTAGCAAAGCTAATTTAATGCTAGATGGAATTATGTCTAATTTAAAATGATTTAAAGGTCTGACCTTTATTTTTTGGCTAATAAGTTCATAACTTGAGTTTTTGGCTATATATTCTGAGGTGTTTGTGCCACTAGTAGAGTTTCCTTGTGAATCAATATCTATTAGAAGAATTTTTTTGTCAAGCAGGGTCATTGAATAAGAAATGTTAATGGCGCTTGTAGTTTTTCCTACGCCCCCTTTTTGATTAATTACAGATATTATTTTCATATAAATGTACTCTTTTTACTTGGTTTTATTTTTATATTTTAAAACATAAATGGTAAAAATAATAATACTTTAAAGTAGTTTTTAAAAATTTAATTATTTTATTTTGCATAGATATTATTCTTTACTAAACTTGAGAATTTCTTGAATTAAGCCGTTTTTTAAAAAAAATTCTAATATTTTATGTTTATTTTTTGTTTTAAATTTAATTGAAGTGTTTATTTTGTTTGAAAAGTTTGAGTCTGTTATTTCTATTTCAAGTTTATTTTTAATTTTTAATAGTAAATTATATTGGTTGTAGTTTAAATTTAAGTTGAAAATTTCAAGCTCTTCTTTTTCCATTATAGGTGTATTTTTAATAACTTCTTTAGCGGACTTGTAATATGCTTTAATTAATCCCCCTCTACCGAGTAAAGTGCCACCAAAATATCGCAATGTGATTATTAAGGTATCAGTTAAATTGTTATGCATTATGGCGTCTAGTGTGGGTTTTCCAGCTGTTAAATTAGGTTCTCTGTCATCACTCATTCCGTTTATGAATGAGTTTTTGTTTCCAATTCTGAATCCATAAACCACATGCGTAGCATTTTTGAATTTTAGTTTGTATTTTTTAATAGTTTTATTTATATCCTCTTTTTTTTCAATATTAAAAATATATGAAATAAAGATAGATTTTTTTATTTCAATTTTAGAATTATTGTTGTTTTTTGGCACGAATATCATATGACATAAGTATACTATCTTTTTAGATATTGCAGTATTTATTGTTTATGTATATTATTAATATTGTTTGTTTTTATTATTGATTGTTATAAAGTATGATCAAAAAAAGGGGTTTTAAATGATATCAGGCTTAAATCCAACATTAAGGTTGTTTAAAGATCATAAAATACTTTATTCTAACATGGAAAGGGGATTGAAGCCCCTTTTAGAAGTAGATAATTTTATCAATAAGTATATTCAGAATAAAGAAGGACTTGAGATTTATGATAAAGTTGTGGGCAAGGCAGCAGCTATTATTATTTATAATATAGGGCTTCAAAATGTTCAGGCTGGGGTTGTTTCTCAACCCGCAAAGGATTTTTTAGAAAGTAGAGGAATAAAAGTAGCTTATAAAAAATTGGTGGAAAAAATAAATGACAGGGCAGAAAGTTTGATTGAAAGCTTGGAAAATCCCGAGGAAGTTTATAAATATATGATTAAAAGAGGCATTATAGTTAACAATTTATAAATTGTAAAATAATTAGCCATATTTTTAGTTATCTATGTGATTTCGAGTATATAGTGATAATTAGGGCTACATTGTATATCAATATTATTAAATTTCCCCAATTTAGGTAAAAATTTTTCTTGTCATAGTTAAAGATCCAAATTCCAGCATAAACGCCTAAAAATCCACCTATAGAGGATGTAAACATTATTAAATTAGGTTCGATTGTATGTTGATTAATTTTGTTTTGATTTTCTTTAGAATCAGGCTGACCGGTAAATTTGCTATCAATAAAAATCATAGCAAAGCCTGCAAGAGTAATGCATAGAAAATAAATTACAAATATTTTTCTAATTAATGCAAACATAAATTTCCTTTTTCTTTTAGCTTTTTAATCATTAATACTTAATGATATAACTAAATGTAATGCAAAAGCAAGTATTTTGGCAGACATATAAAATATAACTTATAGCTTATTTTTGTATTTGGTGAATAAAGAATTTTAGATTTTTATCCTTGAGAAGGAAGCTTTTAATATTATTTATTTTAGTTTTTGGAGGAATTAAAAGGAACTATGTTATATATTGTTGGTACGCCAATAGGTAATTTGGGAGATATTACCTATAGGGCAGTTGATGTTTTAAAGTCGGTAGATGTTATCTTTGCAGAAGATACAAGAGTTACTAGCAAACTTTTGTCGCGATATAAAATTAATAAAAAAATGATCTCTTGTAATGCTGCAACAGAAAGTAAAAAAATAAGCTTGTTATTGAAATATTTGGCAAAAGGAGATTCCGTTGCTTTTGTTAGTGACGCTGGTACCCCAGGGCTTAGTGATCCCGGTAGCCTGTTAGTTGACTCTGTTTTTAAAGAGGGATACAAAGTTTGCCCAATTCCTGGAGTAAGCTCTTTTAATGCGATTGTAAGTGTTAATCCTTTTAGAGATAAGTCGGTGCTTTTTGAGGGATTTTTGCCCAATAAGGGTCTAAAAAGATTTAAAAGAATTGCTGAGTTATATAAAAGGGGCGATGCATTTGTGTTGCTTGAATCTGGGCATAGACTTTTGAAATTACTTGTTGAAATTTCTCTTGTTAGTTTAGATGCCAAGATTCTTATCGGTCGTGAGATGACAAAAATTTATGAAGAATATCAAATTGGAAAACCTTTGGAATTAAAAAATTATTTTGAATCGAGCAAGGAGAAGGTTAAAGGAGAATTTACTATTTTAGTCAGCAGAAGTCGTTTATAATAAATATTTTCTATTTGGATTTCAAAATTTTATTTTTTGCCGGTTTTACCCTATTGATTTATTGTGTTATACTTGAATTTAAAATAGGGGTTTTTATGAAAATTTATTTGGCTTCTCCATTTTTTAACGAAGAGCAAGTTAAATTAAGAGATGAGGTATTGAAATTTCTTGAAGAATTCAATTTAGATGTATTTTCTCCAGAGCATCATGCTGTCAAAAAGATGGGATTACTTGAAAAAATTGATTATAAGTTCGCAAATAAAGACATAAGAGAGAAAATAAGAGAAATAGATTTAAAAGAACTAGTTAGTAGCGATATTGTTTTATCTTTGCTTAATTATGTTGACGCGGGTACAGCTTATGAGAGAGGTTTTGCTTTTGCTAAAAAAATACCAAGTATAGATTTTTTTAAGGATAAACAAGATTCTGATTTTTACAATTTAATGTATAGTGATTGTACTGCGTCTTTTTCCAATTACAAAGATCTTAGGGAGGGAATTTTAACTTTTAAAGAGTTGTGGATTAAGTTTAAAGGAGATAATGAAAATTTTAGAACTTTCTTTGATTATTTAAAAGCTAAATTGGGGAATAGATTGATAAAAATTCTTACAACTTTGCCTGTTAATGAAAAATGTGGTTGTTAATGCTTTTGTTGATGGTTATTAATAAAATTTATTTTTTTATGTTTTGTGGTAATAAAATAATGCAAAAAGTATTGACAATATTATTCTTCTTTTGTTAAAGTATTAAATGTTGAAATGAATATTGGAAGATGAGAGAAGGGAAGAGTTAAGTAAGGTTGAAAGCCAAGCAAAAGAATAAACGAAACTTGTTAATTTTTTAAATAAAAAATAAGAATAATGAAGAGTTTGATCCTGGCTTAGAACTAACGCTGGCAGTGCGTCTTAAGCATGCAAGTCAAACGGGATGTAGCAATACATTCAGTGGCGAACGGGTGAGTAACGCGTGGATGATCTACCTATGAGATGGGGATAACTATTAGAAATAGTAGCTAATACCGAATAAGGTCAATTAATTTGTTAATTGATGAAAGGAAGCCTTTAAAGCTTCGCTTGTAGATGAGTCTGCGTCTTATTAGTTAGTTGGTAGGGTAAATGCCTACCAAGGCAATGATAAGTAACCGGCCTGAGAGGGTGAACGGTCACACTGGAACTGAGATACGGTCCAGACTCCTACGGGAGGCAGCAGCTAAGAATCTTCCGCAATGGGCGAAAGCCTGACGGAGCGACACTGCGTGAATGAAGAAGGTCGAAAGATTGTAAAATTCTTTTATAAATGAGGAATAAGCTTTGTAGGAAATGATAAAGCGATGACGTTAATTTATGAATAAGCCCCGGCTAATTACGTGCCAGCAGCCGCGGTAATACGTAAGGGGCGAGCGTTGTTCGGGATTATTGGGCGTAAAGGGTGAGTAGGCGGATATGTAAGTCTATGCATAAAATACCACAGCTCAACTGTGGAACTATGTTGGAAACTATATATCTAGAGTCTGATAGAGGAAGTTAGAATTTCTGGTGTAAGGGTGGAATCTGTTGATATCAGAAAGAATACCGGAGGCGAAGGCGAACTTCTGGGTCAAGACTGACGCTGAGTCACGAAAGCGTAGGGAGCAAACAGGATTAGATACCCTGGTAGTCTACGCTGTAAACGATGCACACTTGGTGTTAACTAAAAGTTAGTACCGAAGCTAACGCGTTAAGTGTGCCGCCTGGGGAGTATGCTCGCAAGAGTGAAACTCAAAGGAATTGACGGGGGCCCGCACAAGCGGTGGAGCATGTGGTTTAATTCGATGATACGCGAGGAACCTTACCAGGGCTTGACATATATAGGATATAGTTAGAGATAATTATTCCCCGTTTGGGGTCTATATACAGGTGCTGCATGGTTGTCGTCAGCTCGTGCTGTGAGGTGTTGGGTTAAGTCCCGCAACGAGCGCAACCCTTGTTATCTGTTACCAGCATGTAATGGTGGGGACTCAGATAAGACTGCCGGTGATAAGTCGGAGGAAGGTGAGGATGACGTCAAATCATCATGGCCCTTATGTCCTGGGCTACACACGTGCTACAATGGCCTGTACAAAGCGAAGCGAAGCAGTGATGTGAAGCAAAACGCATAAAGCAGGTCTCAGTCCGGATTGAAGTCTGAAACTCGACTTCATGAAGTTGGAATCGCTAGTAATCGTATATCAGAATGATACGGTGAATACGTTCTCGGGCCTTGTACACACCGCCCGTCACACCACCCGAGTTGAGGATACCCGAAGCTATTATTCTAACCCGTAAGGGAGGAAGGTATTTAAGGTATGTTTAGTGAGGGGGGTGAAGTCGTAACAAGGTAGCCGTACTGGAAAGTGCGGCTGGATCACCTCCTTTCTAAGAGAAAGATAAATTAAGGCTAACTCCATTAACTCTTCTCTGCTCTTTTCTTTTGATGAAAGAGTTTTTGAAACCAGGGTTGTGTTTATAATCTTAAAAGGATTTTCATATTTAAGTTTATATTAGCAATGTTAAGGGTTTTATTAATCTTTAATTTTAATTTGGATTGATTGGGGGTTTAGCTCAGTTGGCTAGAGCATCGGCTTTGCAAGCCGAGGGTCAAGGGTTCGAGTCCCTTAACCTCCATTGTACATACTGTTTAAATTTAGATTAAGTGTGTTATTAGAAAAGTTTATTAAAAGTTAAATTCTTGATAGAAGACGAGTTAAATAAGGTTAAAAATTTAAACAAAAGAATCAATGAGATTTGTTGAATTTTGAATAAAGATAAGGACTACTAAAAACTTTTATATAGACCGAAAGATAACTGTGTTAATTATATAAACATGCAAGCCAATGGTTTATGGTAATGTGATTATAAGCTAATAATTATTGCAGTTTGAATTGAAGATCTAAAATTAGACTTTGTGAAATTATAATCATTAACAATTGTGTAAAATGATGATGCAATTAATGCGCCCTAAAGATTTGTGCTAATCTTAGTTGATGTGTGAGGCTTTAAACTAGAATATAGTATGGAGTAGAAGAAGTTTTAGGGTATATTGAGTGGGTTTGAAATTGTATCGTACAACAATATAGTAGCATTGGAAATCGTGGTTGGATCGCTTTTTTTTTAAAAAAGAGAGATTAATTAAGGTCAATTTTATTGATTCTTCTTAATATTTTTATTTTGATTGAAAATTTTTAAAGTCAAAGTAAATTTTTAAACTAAAAATTATAAAAAATAAACCTTTAGCAAGTGTTTGATGATACGCATTTTTATACTAAATTCATCATTGTTGGTAATTATAATTTTATGGTAATTGATTCTGTTTAGAATTGAATCCCAATTATAAGGGATCATAAATTTTCCTTAATTTCTAAATTAATCGGCTGTTTTGATATTTTTATTATTTATAGTTTAAATCAGTACGTTAAAACTTATAACAATAAACTACATTGGGACCAGGATGAGTTGAACATCCGACCTCAGGTTTATCAGACCTGCGCTCTAACCACCTGAGCTATGATCCCTTAAGCATATTAATTCTTTACAAATTTTATTTTAATCTTTTGACTTTGTCAATATATCTTTGATCTTGAAAAGAGTCAAGAGATTTTTCATATAGTTTATAATTTTTAATATGTTTTTCAACTTGTGATTTTTTAAAAAATCCATGACATTTTATTACTGGTTATTTATAATTAGAAAAATCCGTAAATATTCACCCCAAGAATTAATCTTTATCAATAGATGTTATATTGTTCGAATATTTTTGCCAATTTTGCATTATCAATTGAGGGTTTTAAAGAATTTATTACCGAAAGTTTTTCATGTAAATAGATCTAAAATATATGATTTTAAGTAGTTTTTATTTTTATTGCAGGATAATATGTTTTCGTATTTTGCATGTGTGTTTTGATAATATTATATTATTATTATCTTGTTTTAAAATTGAGTATATGGATCGATATTTTTTTTTGCAAAATGCTGAAGTAGTAGCAAAATTATTGCTAGGTAATCTGTTGATCAGAAGGATCGATGGAAAGGAAATAGTTGCCAGAATTGTTGAAACAGAAGCTTATATGGGAATAACAGATAGTGCTTGTCATTCTTATAGGGGCAAAAGAACGAATCGTACAGATGCTATGTATTGCATAGGAGGATATTCTTATGTGTATATAATATATGGTATGCATTTTATGTTTAATATTGTGACCGCAGATAAAAATAATCCCCAAGCTGTTTTAGTTAGAAGTGTAGAACCCATTTCTCCATTATTGGAGGAGAAAAGCATTCTTACTAATGGTCCTGGCAAACTTACAAAATTTTTAAACATTGATTTAACCTTTAATAAGATTGATCTTATTGGGAATAATGAGCTTTTTTTACAAAGAGGTTTAAATCTAGATTTTAATGTAGTTTGTTCAAAAAGAATAAATATTGATTATGCTCAAGAGTGCGATATAAACAAACTTTGGAGGTTTTATATTGAAGATAATAAATTTGTTTCAAAGTGGTAATTTACGTTTAAAGAAATTTTTTAAAAAATTTCGAAACATATATTGTTATTAAATTTAATTATCTTCTACTTTAAGAGCAATTTATTGAGAATAAATTTATTTATGATAGTATATTTTACAAGAGAGATTTGTATATGAATTCTAATTATAAAAAATATAAAATGTTGGTTTTTGATCTTGATGGTACTTTGTTGAACAATAATCATGAAATTACTCCTTTAACTTTTAAGGTTCTTTTGACCCTAGAGAAAGATTTTAAAATAATTATTGCAACCGGTAGAATGTTGAGTGAAGTTAGAAATGTTAAGAATAAAATAAAAGAAATGAATATTAACGAGAATTATCTTATAACAGCGAATGGCGCTGAAGTTTTTTTGCAAGAAAATTTAATTTTTAGACATGCAATGAGTTATTCTTTGGCAAGAGAAATCCTCAATATACATACAGACAATGTTGATGTAAATCTTTATACTTTTGATACTTGGTATTCTAATTCAGATGTCAAAAGCCCTATTATGAAACATTTTATTAAGGATTTAGGTTTAAATGTTGTTATTAGAGATTTGACCAAATTAAGTGTTGATTCTGTTTCCAAGATTGTTTATTATTGTTACGATTTGGCAACTCTTAATAAACTTGAAAATGAGATTAAGAGTAGAGATTTTCAAGATATAAGAGTATTTTTTTCTTCTAAAGATTTATTAGAGGTTACCAATATTAATGCTAATAAATATAATGCTATTAGAGATATTGCTTTTCTTGAAAACATTTCATTATGTGATGTTTTAGCCTTTGGAGATAATAATAATGATTATGAGATGCTTAAAAATCTTGGCAAAGGAGTTTTGATGGAAAATGCTAATGAATTTCTTAAAGTTAATTTAGTAAATAATGAAATAACAAGATTTAGTAATAATGAGGATGGTGTTGCTAAGTTTTTAATTGATTTTTTTGATCTTAATATTAAATATAAGTAATTTGCATTCTATTGTTTAATATGTTTAGTGTATTTTTAATAGCAATTATATATTTGTAAATTTATTTATTAAAATGTTGGCATAAGTATTGACATGGATTAAACAAAGATATATAGTAGTTTATGTTGCATAAACAAATTGGCAAAATAGAGATGGAAGATAAAAATATGGTCAAAGTAATAAGAGTCTATGGTGAATGCCTAGGAGCTTTAAGGCGAAGAAGGTCGTGGTAAGCTGCGAAAAGCTTGGGGGAGAAGCAAACATTTATTGATCCCAAGATTACCGAATGGAGTAATCCAACTAGCAAGATGCTAGTTATCTATTATTTTAATAATAGAGGCGATACCAGGGGAAGTGAACCATCTAAGTACCCTGAGGAAAAGAAATCAAAGAGATTCCCTTAGTAGTGGCGAGCGAAAGGGGAGTAGCCCAAACTTTAAATGTGTCAAGTTGCAGAACGTTGCATTTATGGGGTTGTAGGACGTTTAAGCTTAGTCTGTGATAAGCAAAAAAGTTACAAAATATTTATATAGAAGAATAATCTGGAAAGTTTAACCAAAGAAGGTGATAGTCCTGTAATTTAAATGTAAATATCTTTTTAAAATGTTCCTGAGTAGGACGAGGCACGAGAAACCTTGTTTGAAGCTGGGGAGACCACTCTCCAAGGCTAAATACTAAAAAGCTACCGATAGAGAAGAGTACCGTGAGGGAAAGGTGAAAAGAACCCCGGGAGGGGAGTGAAATAGAACTGAAACCGTAGACTTACAAGCAGTCAAAGCCGCGATTTATTGCGGTGATGGCGTGCCTTTTGCATAATGAACCTGCGAGTTATCATGTCTAGCAAGATTAAAGCATAGAAGTGCTGGAGTCGAAGCGAAAGCGAGTCTTAAAAGGGCGATTTAGTTAGATGTGGTAGACCCGAAGCCGAGTGATCTATTTATGGCCAGGCTGAAGCTTGGGTAAAACCAAGTGGAGGGCCGAACTCTAGTCTGTTTAAAAAGGCAGGGATGAGCTGTGAATAGGAGTGAAAGGCTAAACAAACTCGGAGATAGCTGGTTCTCCCCGAAATGGATTTAAGTTCAGCCTTATTTTAGTTTAATAGAGGTAGAGCACTAATTGAGCTAGGGCCTGTCAAAGGGTACCAAACTCAGTTAAACTCCGAATGCTATTAAATGATGAATAGGAGTGAGACTATGGGCGATAAGGTTCATAGTCGAGAGGGAAACAACCCAGACCAACAGCTAAGGTCTCAAAAATGTGTTAAGTGGAAAAGGAGGTTTAGGTACGTAAACAGCCAGGAGGTTGGCTTAGAAGCAGCCATACCTTTAAAGAGTGCGTAATAGCTCACTGGTCGAGTACTTAAGCGCCGATAATGTAACGGGGCTAAACACATTACCGAAGCTTTGGATCTTAACGAAAGTTAAGATGGTAGGGGAGCGTTCTGTAAGCCTGAGAAGTTAAACTGAAAAGTTTGATGGAGGTATCAGAAGTGAGAATGCAGGTATGAGTAACGAAAAAATGGGTGAGATCCCCATTCGCCGAAAACCTAAGGTTTCCTGGGTAAAGGTCGTCTTCCCAGGGTTAGTCGGCCCCTAAGGCAAAGCTGAAAAGTGTAGTCGATGGGAAACGGGTTAATATTCCCGTACCTCTTATAGTTTCGATGGAGTGACGCATGAGGTTAACTACTGCTAGGCGATGGTTGTCCTAGTTTAAGCATTAAGGTGATGATCTTAATAGGAAAATCCGTTAAGAGAGCTAAGATGTGATGATAAGTGTTATTTAGGTAACATGAAATGTAGGTAGTCAAGGTGCCAAGAAATAACTTCTAAGGTTAGGCTATAAGGGACCGTACCGTAAACCGACACAGGTAGGTGGGATGAAAATTCTAAGGCGCGCGAGAGAATCCACGTTAAGGAACTCTGCAAAATACGTACGTAACTTCGGGATAAGTACGACCTAAGCAATTAGGTAGCATAAAAATGGTCCAAACGACTGTTTACCAAAAACACAGGTCTCTGCAAATCTGTAAAGAGAAGTATAGGGACTGACACCTGCCCGGTGCTGGAAGGTTAAGAGGAGATGTTAGTTTATTCGAAGCATTGAATTTAAGCCCCAGTAAACGGCGGCCGTAACTATAACGGTCCTAAGGTAGCGAAATTCCTTGTCGGGTAAGTTCCGACCCGCACGAATGGTGTAACGATTTGGACGCTGTCTCAACGTGGAGCTCGGTGAAATTGAAGTATCGGTGAAGATGCCGATTACTTGTGGTTAGACGGAAAGACCCCGTGAACCTTTACTATAGTCTGGTATTGAGATTTGATTAAATATGTGTAGGATAGGTGGGAGACTTTGAAGCTATCTCGTTAGGGGTAGTGGAGTCAATCTTGAAATACCACCCTTGTTTAATTAGGTTTCTAACTTATAGAAATATGAGGAGAGTGCCAGGTGGGTAGTTTGACTGGGGCGGTCGCCTCCTAAAGAGTAACGGAGGTGCGCAAAGGTTACCTTAGAGTGGTTGGAAATCACTCTGTAAGTGTAAAGGCATAAGGTAGCTTAACTGTAAGACTGACAAGTCGAACAGATACGAAAGTAGGTCTTAGTGATCTGGCGGTGGCAAGTGGAAGCGCCGTCACTTAACGAATAAAAGGTACTCCGGGGATAACAGGCTTATCCTTCCCAAGAGTTCACATCGACGGAAGGGTTTGGCACCTCGATGTCGGCTCATCGCATCCTAGGGCTGGAGCAGGTCCTAAGGGTATGGCTGTTCGCCATTTAAAGCGGTACGCGAGCTGGGTTCAGAACGTCGTGAGACAGTTTGGTCCCTATCTGCCACAAGCGTTGGATATTTGAGAGGAGCTATCTTTAGTACGAGAGGACCGAGATGGACGAACCTCTGGTGTACCAGTTATCCTGCCAAGGGTAAGTGCTGGGTAGCTACGTTCGGAAAGGATAACCGCTGAAAGCATCTAAGTGGGAAGCCTTCCTCAAGATAAGATATCCTTTAAGGGTCCTGGAAGAATACCAGGTTGATAGGTTAGAAGTGTAAGTATAGTAATATATTAAGCTGACTAATACTAATTACCCGTGTCTTTGGCCATATTTTTATCTTCCTTATAAAAACCCTGGTGGTTAAAGAAAAGAGGAAACACCTGTTATCATTCCGAACACAGAAGTTAAGCTCTTATTCGCTGATGGTACTGCGAGTTCGCGGGAGAGTAAGTTATTGCCAGGGTTTTTTTATATTTTAAACTTTGATTTTATGTTTTATAGACTTTAAATAAAACATTTAAGGTCTGTAAAACATAAAATAGATATTGACATGGATTAAACAAAGATATATAGTATTTTATGTTGCATAAACAAATTGGCAAAATAGAGATGGAAGATAAAAATATGGTCAAAGTAATAAGAGTCTATGGTGAATGCCTAGGAGCTTTAAGGCGAAGAAGGTCGTGGTAAGCTGCGAAAAGCTTGGGGGAGAAGCAAACATTTATTGATCCCAAGATTACCGAATGGAGTAATCCAACTAGCAAGATGCTAGTTATCTATTATTTTAATAATAGAGGCGATACCAGGGGAAGTGAACCATCTAAGTACCCTGAGGAAAAGAAATCAAAGAGATTCCCTTAGTAGTGGCGAGCGAAAGGGGAGTAGCCCAAACTTTAAATGTGTCAAGTTGCAGAACGTTGCATTTATGGGGTTGTAGGACGTTTAAGCTTAGTCTGTGATAAGCAAAAAAGTTACAAAATATTTATATAGAAGAATAATCTGGAAAGTTTAACCAAAGAAGGTGATAGTCCTGTAATTTAAATGTAAATATCTTTTTAAAATGTTCCTGAGTAGGACGAGGCACGAGAAACCTTGTTTGAAGCTGGGGAGACCACTCTCCAAGGCTAAATACTAAAAAGCTACCGATAGAGAAGAGTACCGTGAGGGAAAGGTGAAAAGAACCCCGGGAGGGGAGTGAAATAGAACTGAAACCGTAGACTTACAAGCAGTCAAAGCCGCGATTTATTGCGGTGATGGCGTGCCTTTTGCATAATGAACCTGCGAGTTATCATGTCTAGCAAGATTAAAGCATAGAAGTGCTGGAGTCGAAGCGAAAGCGAGTCTTAAAAGGGCGATTTAGTTAGATGTGGTAGACCCGAAGCCGAGTGATCTATTTATGGCCAGGCTGAAGCTTGGGTAAAACCAAGTGGAGGGCCGAACTCTAGTCTGTTTAAAAAGGCAGGGATGAGCTGTGAATAGGAGTGAAAGGCTAAACAAACTCGGAGATAGCTGGTTCTCCCCGAAATGGATTTAAGTTCAGCCTTATTTTAGTTTAATAGAGGTAGAGCACTAATTGAGCTAGGGCCTGTCAAAGGGTACCAAACTCAGTTAAACTCCGAATGCTATTAAATGATGAATAGGAGTGAGACTATGGGCGATAAGGTTCATAGTCGAGAGGGAAACAACCCAGACCAACAGCTAAGGTCTCAAAAATGTGTTAAGTGGAAAAGGAGGTTTAGGTACGTAAACAGCCAGGAGGTTGGCTTAGAAGCAGCCATACCTTTAAAGAGTGCGTAATAGCTCACTGGTCGAGTACTTAAGCGCCGATAATGTAACGGGGCTAAACACATTACCGAAGCTTTGGATCTTAACGAAAGTTAAGATGGTAGGGGAGCGTTCTGTAAGCCTGAGAAGTTAAACTGAAAAGTTTGATGGAGGTATCAGAAGTGAGAATGCAGGTATGAGTAACGAAAAAATGGGTGAGATCCCCATTCGCCGAAAACCTAAGGTTTCCTGGGTAAAGGTCGTCTTCCCAGGGTTAGTCGGCCCCTAAGGCAAAGCTGAAAAGTGTAGTCGATGGGAAACGGGTTAATATTCCCGTACCTCTTATAGTTTCGATGGAGTGACGCATGAGGTTAACTACTGCTAGGCGATGGTTGTCCTAGTTTAAGCATTAAGGTGATGATCTTAATAGGAAAATCCGTTAAGAGAGCTAAGATGTGATGATAAGTGTTATTTAGGTAACATGAAATGTAGGTAGTCAAGGTGCCAAGAAATAACTTCTAAGGTTAGGCTATAAGGGACCGTACCGTAAACCGACACAGGTAGGTGGGATGAAAATTCTAAGGCGCGCGAGAGAATCCACGTTAAGGAACTCTGCAAAATACGTACGTAACTTCGGGATAAGTACGACCTAAGCAATTAGGTAGCATAAAAATGGTCCAAACGACTGTTTACCAAAAACACAGGTCTCTGCAAATCTGTAAAGAGAAGTATAGGGACTGACACCTGCCCGGTGCTGGAAGGTTAAGAGGAGATGTTAGTTTATTCGAAGCATTGAATTTAAGCCCCAGTAAACGGCGGCCGTAACTATAACGGTCCTAAGGTAGCGAAATTCCTTGTCGGGTAAGTTCCGACCCGCACGAATGGTGTAACGATTTGGACGCTGTCTCAACGTGGAGCTCGGTGAAATTGAAGTATCGGTGAAGATGCCGATTACTTGTGGTTAGACGGAAAGACCCCGTGAACCTTTACTATAGCCTAGTATTGAGATTTGATTAAATATGTGTAGGATAGGTGGGAGACTTTGAAGCTATCTCGTTAGGGGTAGTGGAGTCAATCTTGAAATACCACCCTTGTTTAATTAGGTTTCTAACTTATAGAAATATGAGGAGAGTGCCAGGTGGGTAGTTTGACTGGGGCGGTCGCCTCCTAAAGAGTAACGGAGGTGCGCAAAGGTTACCTTAGAGTGGTTGGAAATCACTCTGTAAGTGTAAAGGCATAAGGTAGCTTAACTGTAAGACTGACAAGTCGAACAGATACGAAAGTAGGTCTTAGTGATCTGGCGGTGGCAAGTGGAAGCGCCGTCACTTAACGAATAAAAGGTACTCCGGGGATAACAGGCTTATCCTTCCCAAGAGTTCACATCGACGGAAGGGTTTGGCACCTCGATGTCGGCTCATCGCATCCTAGGGCTGGAGCAGGTCCTAAGGGTATGGCTGTTCGCCATTTAAAGCGGTACGCGAGCTGGGTTCAGAACGTCGTGAGACAGTTTGGTCCCTATCTGCCACAAGCGTTGGATATTTGAGAGGAGCTATCTTTAGTACGAGAGGACCGAGATGGACGAACCTCTGGTGTACCAGTTATCCTGCCAAGGGTAAGTGCTGGGTAGCTACGTTCGGAAAGGATAACCGCTGAAAGCATCTAAGTGGGAAGCCTTCCTCAAGATAAGATATCCTTTAAGGGTCCTGGAAGAATACCAGGTTGATAGGTTAGAAGTGTAAGTATAGTAATATATTAAGCTGACTAATACTAATTACCCGTGTCTTTGGCCATATTTTTATCTTCCTTATAAAAACCCTGGTGGTTAAAGAAAAGAGGAAACACCTGTTATCATTCCGAACACAGAAGTTAAGCTCTTATTCGCTGATGGTACTGCGAGTTCGCGGGAGAGTAAGTTATTGCCAGGGTTTTTTTATATTTTAAACCCCAATTTTATTGTGTATACTTATTTTTGCACACTAGTAAAATTATTATATTTTAATAAGGAATTTTTAAAATAAAATGAAAAAAGCAAACTTTTTAAATATTAATTTTTTAATTTTGCTTTTGGTTTGTTTTGTAAGCCCCAATTTATTTTCTAAGAACATTTTTAAGTTTAAGCTTGTAGATCAATATTTTCCTTTTTTTTATAAGAATAGTAAAGGAGAATATGCAGGACTTATTTTTTCTATTTTAGATAAATGGGCAAAAGATAATAATGTTGATGTTAGAATTGAACCTGTTAACAATTTAAATGAAAGTGAAGTTGAAGACGAGGCAATATATTTAGGATTGACTTATAATTCAAAATTAAATGATTTTTTTTATTTTAAAAGCGAGCTTGCTAGGAGTATTTCAATTTTATTTTCTAAAAGCTCTAATAAAAAATATAAAAATATTCACTCTACATTTATATCTAATTTTAATATAGGGGTTGTTAAAAATACAATATATGAAGATATCTTAAAGCTAAGAGGCGCTAATTCCATTTTTTTGGTTGATAATGCTCAAGATTTAATATTAGCTTTAAAAAATGATAAAGTTGATTATATATATGGTGATTGTAAGACTTTATCTTATGTTGCAAAGCGGGTTTTAGGTGAAAATCTTGTAATTTCCCATGGAGATATGTTTTATAGCATTAAAAATAGGGTGGCTATTAGTAAAAATTCTCCTGAGATAATAAAAAATTTGAATTTAGATTTGTTTTCTTATTTGATGCAAATGCCAGATGAATATGTTTTTTCTTTTTTAGACAAAACTACTAAGGGAAGTTTTATTGATGTTGGTTTATATAACAATTATCCTCCTTTGAGTTTTGTTAATTCGAAGGGGAAATTGACTGGCATTTTAGTAGATTTATGGAATCTCCTTTCAAGGCAGCATATTTTTAAACCTATTTTTAAGGGATTTTCCAAAGAGGATATTAAGAAATCATTAGATGGAAAGTCAGTAGGCATTTTTGGAGGAATTATTAGCAATGATAGTGTATTTGAAAATGTTAATTATGTAGTAAGCAAGCCAATATACCCTCTTAATTTTAAATTTTATTCTAAGGATTTAAACAATAATGTTGGGTCAATAAATTCTCAGTTTATTGATTTTGATTTTAATAATATTTATGTAAATAAGAATCAAGATATTGTTAATAACTTTATAGATATTGTTAATAATTCATATGGGTTTATAGAAAATTCAATAACAACAAAGTATTTATTAAAATTAAATGGATATAATGGTAGATTGAAATCTTATGATTCGATTTTTAATAAAAATAGGTTTTTAGTATTAGCCATTGATAATAGAATTTATAAGATTATTAAATATATTCTTAATTCTATATTTGATGATGTTTCATTTGAATCTTTACTTCAAATAGATAAAAATTGGCTGGATAAAGAAGAAATTAATAGTTCTAGAATAAATAGTTACAAAATTATGAATAAGGTTAAATTCAATATAGAAGAAAAAATTTGGTTATTAAGAAACAAAAAATTAAATCTTGCTGTTAAAAATTGGTATCCAATAGATTACGTTGAAGCAAATAGTTATAAAGGAATAAATCAATTTTTGCTTGATAAGATTAGAATGTTTTCGGGATTGGAGTTTAATATAATTGAAACACACAGTAGCTTGGATCTTAAGAAATTAATCAAATCTGGAAAAATTGACATGTTAAATACTAATGCGATCGATTCAAATTTAAATAATGTTTTTAATATAAAACTAAATTCCAGAATTCCGCTTTATATTTTTTCAAATAAAAAAAGAGTGTTGCCATCTAGACCTTTAGAAAGGTTTGCTGTACTTGATTTTTTATATAATGAAAATTTGGCTTTTAATATTAAATCAAAGCTTATTCTGGTAAGCAGCTTTAAAGAGGCTTTACTTCTTCTTTATAAGGGAAAGGTAGATGGGATTATTAGCGATGAGTATACAGCCTCTGCTGTTTTTGAAGAATTAAATGTTGTCGATGTTGAAAAACTTCCTACTTTTAGGGATTTGGCTTTTGATTTGAGTCTTGCTGTTTATAATCAGGACTATATCTTGAAAGAAGTTATTCAAAAGGCTGTTATGCGTTCAAATGTTGATAGTCAGATGTATTTAAATGATTGGAAATTTGATGTTTATTATAAATCCAAAGACAGTAGGTTTAAAAATCTCAAATTTTTAGTGTTAACAGTCATTATATTTTATTTTACTTTTTTAGGATTTGTAATAATTTTTATGTTTAAATTATCATTTGAGCAGAAAAGAAGATATTCTTTTGTAATGAATGAAAAGAATGTTGCAGAAGCTGCCAATACCGCTAAGACTATTTTTATAGCGAACATTAGTCACGATATTCGTACTCCCATTAATGGAATAATGGCTGCTACGGAGCTTTTGGATACAACTATTCTTACAGATGTTCAAAAAGACTATGTTAGAATGATAAATTATTCATCCGATTCTTTACTTTCTTTGATTGATGATATATTGCATTTATCTCAAATAGATGTCAATGAGTTGCATGTTGAGAGTCAAGAGATTGATTTAGAAAGCGAAATGGAAATGGTTTTAAAAACCTTTCAATCTCAATGTGCAAAGAAAAATATTGATTTATTCTCTTATTCCAAATCTGGTTTTAATAATTATATAAAAGGTGACATTGTAAAAATTAAACAAGTTTTAATTAATTTAATAGGAAATGCTTTTAAGTTTACAGATGATGGTGTTATTGTTTTAAACTATGAGGAAGTTTGTAGAACAAGAACCGATGGCAATAGAGTATTGGTTACAGTTGAATTTAAGGTCATGGATACAGGTAAAGGCATTAAAAGAGAGAATTTTTCTAAGATATTTGAAATATTCAAACAAGAGGATGATTCTTCTTCGAGAGTTCATGAGGGTGCAGGATTGGGATTGTCAATATCTAGAGAGCTTATAAGACTAATGGGTGGTATTGGTATTACTGTTGATAGTAAGGCGGGAGAGGGTACAACTTTTTCATTTATGTTGCCTTTTTTATTGGGTGGTGAGCTTAGAAGTAAAAATTTATCAATCAATAGATTTCAGTCAATAGATAGTAATAATAAAGTATTGAATATGCTATTGAGCCAAAAATCTATTAAAATTTTTGAACATTGTTCTTCTTTGTTGGGCTACTCTTCTAATGTACACTATGTAGCGTCTTTTGAGGATGCTTATAAATTCTTTAAGGAATATCCTTTTTATAATTTTGTTTGTATAAATGTAAATAACGACAATATTAAAGAGAGTATTCAATTCGCTAATAATATTGAAAGAATGAGCTCTGATGTACAAATTATTTTTTTATTTTATTATCTAGATAATAAAGCTTTAAAAAATTTAAAATATATGTATGTTAAAAAGCCTTTAATGGGACTTAGTATATGCTCTATTCTTTCTAAAAAAGAGTTTAAAGCAGAAATGGATTTTGAAGATTTAGCTTCAATAGATACTGCTTTTAAGATAAAAGAACCTATTAATGTGCTAATAGCTGAAGATAATCAAGTAAATCAAAAAGTGTTGAAAGACATACTTGTTGTAATAGGCATTAATGAAGATTTTATTGATGTTGTAGATGATGGATTAAAGGCTTTAGAATCTTTGAAAGAAAAAAAATATGCTATCTCTTTTATTGATATACGAATGCCAAGATATGATGGATTTTCAGTGGCTAAAGAAATTAGAAAATTTGAAAAGGAAAAGAATTTAAAACCATGTGTTTTGATTGCTGTAACAGCGCACGCTTTGCAAGAGTATAAAGATAAATGTTTTGCAAGTGGTATGAATGATTACATATCAAAACCAATACATATAAGTTCAATTAAAATTATATTAAAAAAATTTTTGCAGTTTGAAGTTGATGATATTTGGGAGAATGAAGATTTGAATCGGCTTGTTAAGTTCCCTAATTTAGATATTAATAAGGCTTTAAAGGAATTAAATCTTTCATATGCATCATATTCTGAATTATGTAGAGGACTTGTTGATTTTATATCTATTAATATTTTTGATTTAGAAAAAGCTTTTGATGAGGAAAATTTGTCTTTAATTAGGGAAATATCTCATACAATATCCGGTGCTCTTTCTAATATGCGTAGTGACCTGTATAAAGATTTTAAAAATATTGAGACCAGTAAAGATTCAATTTATGAGTTAAAGAAGATGTATTTTTTTGTAAAGGATGATTTATTGCAACTAATAAGTGATATAAAAGAGAATGTTTTGCTGGAGTCTGAGATTGTTAGTGACAATAGGCTTTACGTTAAAAATAACGATCAATTTTTAAACCTTCTCAATAAACTTTTAGTTGGTATTAAGACTAGAAAGCCAAGAGAATACAAAGGGATTCTTGAAATCATTGACAAGTATGTTTTAGATGATAATATTCAAATATTATTTAATGATTTTCGCAAGAATTTAAGATTATATAGATTTTCAGAGAGCTCTAAGATTCTTAAAAAGATTATTAAAATTTTTAGCAATAGAGATATTAGTAGTGGAGATGATAATTAAAGATAAAGTTTTTGAAGTAGAGAGTCAGAAGCTTTTAATTGTGGATGATTCTCCCACCAATTTAGATTTATTAGTAAATATATTGCAAGATGCTTATGAGGTTGAAGTTGCAACAAACGGACTAGATGCTTTGAGACAAGTTGAAAAAGATAGTCCTGATCTTGTGCTTCTTGATATAGGTCTTCCAGATATTAATGGCTATGAGGTATGTAAAAAGTTAAAAAGCGATCCTGATACCAAAGAGATTCCTGTAATTTTTATTAGTTCAAGAAGTTCCACGGATGCTCAACTTGAGGGATTTAATGTTGGTGGAGTAGACTATATTTTAAAGCCTTTTAATAGTCGCATAATTGATGCTAGAGTTAAGACGCATCTTGAATTAAAGAGATTGAGAGATTATTTTAAAAGCCTGTCTAGAATCGATGGACTTACTCAGATTCCAAACAGAAGATTTTTTATGGATAAATTTTCTAGGTTGTGGATGAAAGCTTTAGAAAATAAAGAAATAATAATTGTCGGGATGTTAGATATTGATAATTTTAAAAATTATAATGATAATTATGGACACACCAATGGTGATGAGTGTCTTAAATTGATTGCTAAAGCTTTATACAAGGTTTCTTTAAAATATAAAATAGATGTTGCTCGATATGGGGGAGAGGAATTTATTTTTTTTTCTGTTAATAAGAGTCTAAGTAAAATGATTTGCATTATTAAAACAATGATTAATGATATAAAGCGCTTAAGAATAGTTCATGAGTATAGCGGTATTTCTGGTATTGTGACTGTTTCAATTGGTCTTGCTCAAGAAATTCCTATTGATAATAATTTTACCAATATCATAAAGCTTGCAGATAGTAAGCTTTATGAGGCCAAGGTTTCTGGAAGGAATCAGTTTAGATATTAAATTTTATATTTTTAAACTTTAATATTTATAAGTTATAGAAATTCCAATAGAATCATAGTAAAAATAAGAATTACCAGTTGCTATTCTTTTTGAAATATCAGCCAATCCAGCTGTGTTGGTTGTATATACAGGATTTGTAGATAGTTTTAATTGAAGGCCAATTGCTAAAGATTTGACAACTTCAAAATTAGCAATAATAGAAATATTATGATAAAAAATGTCGCTGCCCCAACCTTTGTTTTTCCATGAGCTTATGTTTCTTTCTTTGCCAATTTGTGTTTTCCCTTCATAAAGTAATCCCACAATGTTAAGGGGTATTGGCATTTTGTAAGCTAAAAGGGCATAGGGTTTTATTAGCATGCCATTTATATTCTTACCATCGTCTGCTTTATATTTCCAAAGTTGATCTTTTTCTGCATGAGGATTAATTAAGTATGTAAAATCATTACCAATAGCTATAATAATGTGTGTCCATTTTCCTTGAAAAATGGAGTTTAAATCAAATTGAAATCTTCCCCCTGTTGTTATCTCTGAATAAAATTCAATAGTATTTGAATATTTTCCATTTTTAATGTGAACGCCAATTCCTTTAAATCCAAAAGCTTCCCAACCCATACCAATCTCATTTGATACATATAAATTTAAAAAAGCAATAGGAGTAAAGCTTAGTATGCCTTTAAATAAGATGCTTACAGGAGATAATCCGATATTTAAATCTAGATCTATACCATTGTTTTTGAAAAACATGGAATTAGGATTGTTTAAAACTTTAAAATTTTTATAGTACCCCAAGTATGATATTAATTTTATTCCTCCCCAATGATTGTCTGAAATTTTTAAACTTGGATCAATATTTTGAAAGTTGGGCTGTTTAAAGCTTTGTGAAAATTTGCCTCCATTTGTACCCATTTCGTGGGGAGGGTAATAAGCAGATTGAAAATTAAAATAAAAATATTGACTATCGGATTCTAACTCCTGTTGATCTTGAGCGATAATTATTTTTGCTTGCAATAAAAGCAAGCAAAAGCAAATTTTTTTCATTAACATTTTTGTTCTAAATACCTTTCCCATTTAAATTTTTTTAAACATTACTTTAATTATTTTTTCTTTCATTTCATCAATTTTAACAGATGCATCAATGTTATTAATTCTAGAGCATTTTGAGTAAAATTCTATTAATGGTTTTGTTTGCAATTTATACTCTTTAAGCCTTGTTTTTAAGCATTCTTCTTTGTCATCTTCTCGTTGGTAAAGATCTCCCCCGCAAGCATCACAAATGTCATTGATTTTTGTAGCTAGAGTATATATATTGAAAATATTGTTGCAGGATTTACAAATTCTTCTTCCCGATAGTCTTTTTATTACCAATTCTTCATTGATTAAAAAGTTTATTATCTTTACATTTGGCAATAATTTGTCAAGAGCTTTGGCTTGACAAATATTGCGCGGAAATCCATCTAAAATAAAATTTTTATTCTTTTCAATAGCTTTGATTTTATCTTCTACTATTTTGATTGTAATTGAGTCGGGGACCAGTTCCCCTTTCTCAACAATTTTTTTTATTTCTTTTCCAAGAGTTGTAGAATTTAAAATATTTTCTCTAAATAAATCTCCTGTTGAAATATGATGATATTTAAATTCGCTAGAAATAATTTTTGAAATAGTCCCTTTTCCAGAGCCTGGAGGACCTAAAAACACAAGTCCCATATATATCTCCTGTGTAGATATTTATTATTTTAAGGATTTATTTGAAAACATTTAATAAAAATTTAAGTCCTACAATTGTTCCAATTGTAGATCCAAAGTTTACAAAAAGCACTATTAATAAAATTCTTGTAACTTTGTTTTTGAAATATCCTTTTGTAGTTGATAGTTCTTCTTGTAGATTCTCAAAATCTTTGACCTTTGGTTTGTTTATATAAGCCTCAACAAGTCCTGCTACCATGCCCGTTCCTATAAATGGTATTAAGGAAAATATTGGGGAACCTATAATAGCAGATAAAATTGTTAAAGGGTGAGATTTTAATAAGATGGCTGCAATTCCTGAAAAGAGAGAGTTAGATATTATCCAAAGCTTTAAATTTTTGTAGGCAAAATCAAATCCTTTAAAGTAAAAAGAGCCTGCTATTAGTAAAATAATTGAAATTGCAATTAGGTAAGATAGCGCTTTGCTAAATGAAAAATGTTTTTTTGGTATTATGTCTAGGTCTTCGATATTTATTATTTTTTTATTTTGACTTATTTCTTTTAGAGTTCTCATTATTCCGTTTACATGGCCTGCACCTACGATGGCAAGAACAATCCCCGTTCCCTCAAGTATTTTGCTTGTAATAAATTCGTCTCTCTCATCAATTAAAACTTTTTTTACTTTAGGTATTTCTTTGGAAAGTTCTTCCATTATTTTTGAAAGAGCGTCTTGTTCTTTGAGTTTTTCGATTTCATCTTTTGTAATTTTTGTATCTGTCAAGGAAAAAAGACTTGAGATTATTTTTATTTTTTCAAATATGGGAATAGATATCCAAGCTCTTTTTAGAGTTGTTTCAATTTTTCTGTCTGCAAGAATTAGTGGAATATTGTGTTCTTTGGCTTTTAAAATAGCTGTTTTCATTTCTTCGCCAGGTTTTATTCCCTGTTCTTTTGCCAATTTTTTTTGAAAATTACTGAGAATTATGTTTATTATTAGAAAGAAAGCTTTTCCTTGTTTTAATGCTTTATCTATATCTAAGTTTCTCCATTTTTCATTTTCATCGGTGTTTAAGATCGAATGATAACGAGCTTCATCAAGCTCAACAGCAATATAATCTGGTTTTAAGATTTCTATTAAATTTGAAGTATCTTCTGCGCTTTTTTTTGATACATGAGCGGTTCCAAGTATGTATATTGTTTTATTTTGTAAATTAAATTTACTTACATGAGAAAAACAATCTTCTGTATTAGTGGTTTCTTTTTTGTTGTCCAAAAAATATTCCTTGTTTAAAAATTTAGCTATTAATTAGTATAGCTTTTAATAATTTTATCATATGGTTTAGCGGAACTACATAGTCTATATTATTTTCTTTTATTGCTATTTGGGGCATTCCAAAAACCATGGAACTATCTTTATCTTGAGCAATAGTTAATCCCCCGGCTTTTTTTATATCGCCAATTTCTCTTGATCCGTCATTTCCCATTCCAGTCATTATTAAGGCAATTGCTTTATCCTTTGCAATCTCTGCAATAGATTGAAATAAGACTCCAATGGATGGCTTGTGACCATTTATATGTTTGTCATCAAAGGTTTGTATTTGATAATTACCATCGATTTTTTTGATTTTTGTATGATATCCCCCTGAGCTTATGTACGCATGTCCTTGCTTTAATATTTCTTTATTGGTAGTTTCTTTTACTATTATTTTGCAAAGATTATTAAGATTTTTTGCAAATTCTTCTGTGAATCCTTTAGGCATGTGTTGAACAATTATTATTGGTGGAAAGTTTTTGGGTATTTCTGGTAATATTGATTTCAATGCTACAGGCCCCCCCGCTGATACTCCAATTGCGATTATGTCGAATTTTCTCAGTTTTAGTTTTTTTATATCTTTTTCATTTAATATTTTTTCGTCTGTATCCTCTTTCATTTGAGTTAATGAAAAAATGTCATTTTTGTGGTTTGGGAAAATTTTAGCTTTTTCATAGTTTTTTATTTTTATATCCTTGTTGCAAGCAATTTTGTTATTTATAGATATCGACCCATGGATCAAAAGAGAATTAATAATTTGTTCTTTTTTGTTTTCGTACGATTTTTTATTTTTAGATACTAATATAAGATCATCAGCGCCCTTTGAAGCAGCAATATTTATTAGGTTTTGATTTGAAGATATTACAATAATTGGTATTGTTTTGTTTATATTGTTTTTTTTCTCCAAAAAGAAAATATCTTTAATATTGTTTTCTTCTAAATTCATTAATATTACTTCTGGGTTAAGCTTTTTAAGCTTATTTGTTGCAAATTTGCCATTAGAAGCAGTTGCAATGACTTGGAGTTTAGGAGACGAATTAATAAGGTCTGATATAAGCTTTCTTTTTACAGCGAAGTATTCTATGATGAGTACAGAAATTTTTGTTTCCACTTTTGCTTTTTCCTATTTAATTCTTGTTAAATTATAACTTATATTTATTTTGTAATTTAAATTTTTCTTTTTTGATAGCCAGTATCCTTTTTTTCATATATTATTGCCCAGGGCGTTTTTAAAAATTTAAAAGGAAGGTTGAGTCCAAAAAGTGATTCTGAATGTCCTATGAATAAATAGCTGTTTTTAGACATGTTATTGTAAAATTTTTTAAGTACTTTGATTTTTGATTTTTCATCAAAGTATATTAATACATTTCTACAAAAAATAACATCAATTTGTGAAAAATTACTTTCAAAGTTTAGGTTATGATAGTCAAATCTTATGTGATTTTTAATTTCGTTTTTAATTTTATATCCGTTTGAATGGGAATATATATAGTGTCTATATTCTTTGGGAATATTTTCGCATTTATTTGACGAGTAATATCCTTCTTTTGCTATCATCAAAGATTTTAAACTCAAATCAGAAGCAATAATAACAAAATCTATTTCTTTTGGAAGCTTTGATTTGAGCACAAATGCCAATGAATAAGGTTCTTCTCCTGTTGAGCATCCTGCAGACCAGATAATAATTCTATTTTTTTCTTCTATGTTTTTAATATTAATTAAATTAGGAATTATAAATTTTTCAAAAGTTTGAAAATGTAATGAATTTCTAAAAAATCTTGTTAAATTAGTTGTAACTAAATCCAAAAAATATTCTTTTTTTAATTTTTCACTAATTATTAGATTATAAAGTTGCGATGGGTTTTCAATAGCAAGTTCTCGTACTGCGTCATTAATTCTGCTTTGAAGAACAAACTTATTTTTTTCGTCAAAACGCATACCACTATTGTTGTATATAAAGTCGCAAAATTTTAAAAATAGTTCATCTTCAATTTCTAGCATTTTTGGGAACCTGCTTAATTATTCTCCTTACAAATAAGTATTGCCTTATTTATATTAAATCTCTAGGTAAGAATATTTT
This sequence comes from Borreliella sinica, assembly GCF_033969665.2. Lineage (GTDB taxonomy): Bacteria > Spirochaetota > Spirochaetia > Borreliales > Borreliaceae > Borreliella > Borreliella sinica. The sequence continues at coordinate 478,702 of NZ_CP135180.1, forward strand.
TTTTAAAAAAATTGTAAAATTAATATAATTAATTTTATTATAAGATTTAGTTTTATAAAAAGGTTTTTGTTTATTTTAATTTATTTGTATTATTAAATGAGAAATTTAATGCATGTTAGAAAAAATATTTACAAATGTCAATTTAATATATCTCTGAAAAGATTGAAAGATGCTCAGTGGATTTAAAAGAATAATTTTTAGAGAAGATTTTAAGTATGAAATTTTTAGAAAATTTTTTCACATTTTTAGCTTAATAATTTTAGTTTTTTATGGAATAAATTTTTGGATAGGACTTGTTTTTAATATACTTTTTATGATTTTATACTTAAGTTCTGAAGTTTTTAGAATTACTAAAAAAAAAATACTTTTCTTTAAAAATATTTCAAATATAATATTAAAGTCAAGAAAAATATTGCCAAATAAAGTATCTTTTTCCCCTGTTTTTTTATTTTTAGGCATATTGATGTCATATTGCTTAGTTGTAGAGCCCTTTAATTACATTGGAATATTCTCAGTGTGTCTTGGTGATGGATTTGCAAGTCTTGCTGGCAAGTTAATTCCTTCTTTTAAGCTTGTAAATGATAAAACGATTTCTGGAAGCCTTGTTGTATTTTGTGTTACTTTTTTTTCATATTATTATTTTTTTCCTTGTTTAACAGCAGCTTTAATTCTTGGAATTTTAGCAGTATTAGTAGAGCTTTTTGATTCTGCAAATTATGATAATTTATTTTTACCACTTGTTGTTTCAACTTCGTCATATTTTTTTAACTTTATTTTTTTATAGCCAGTAAAAGAAAATTTTTCCGGATTTTTTTAAGTAGATTAGTGTACCAATTGAGATTGGGAGAAAGGCATAAGGCATTCTTAGTAAATTCAAATAAATTCCACTCAATATTAAAAGCATTGAAATAAAAAGTAAAAAATAGTCAAGAGTTTTTTTCCTTAAAAAGGCTATTATAGAGTTTATTAAAATAAGCAAGAAGAATGCGTCTATGTAGAATTTTGTACTTTCGATTTTTAGAATGCCATAGCCTTGAGTATTTTCGTACGAATTAATAGGCATTGTGTGGCTATATATGCAAGCAAAGGTTAGAATAATGTAAATTGTATAATGTATTGATTTTATTTTGAAATCGCATATATACAAACTTAGAAAAAATAAATTTAATAATGAAAAAGTATTTACAAAAAGGATGAATTTTGCAAATAAGTAATAACTTGAATTTAGGTTATTGTTTAAAAAAAAGTCTTCAGAGATCATAATAGGATCTAATGTATACGAGCTAATAAAGCAATAAAAAAGTATAAATTGTATATTATTGGTTCTTTTGTAATTAATATATGACCACAGTGAACCTATGATTCCAGTAATAAAGATGGTGAATTTATTAACCAACATTATAAAGTTATTGTTATAAATTTCTAGAATATAATTTTGATAATTTTCATTGTATTGTATTTTATAGGAAAAAATTAGTATAACTGATGTTATTAATATAAAAATTATAAAGAGAAATAAATTAATAGAAGTGTTTAATTTTGCAAATATTGATTTCATTTAATTAAACTTCCAAGAATGTGTGCTTTGTATTTTTTTGATATTTTTTTTAATTTTTGAATCAAGTTTTTCAAAAAAATCTATCTTTGTTTTTTTTTCAATTGAATCCACGTTAACAACGTAATTTTTTAAATCCAAGTCTTTTGCTTTTTCATTTGGGATAATAAAAGAGATTATGTCAAAAAAATTGTTATTATTGATTGCTAGTATTATTTTATAAAAATTTTTAGGTATCAAAATTTTGCCTTTACCAATAAATCCTTTATTTTCCGTTAAAATTCCAGCACTAATTATATATATGTGTTCTTTTGAGATTGCCCATTTCCTTACTAATTTTTCAAGTTTTAGCCAAATTCCAGAATTAAATTCGCTTTTTTGAGGTGACATATTCGATAAAAAATATGTATCTTTCATTGCATTTTCAGAAAAAGACATATCTGCAGAACTTACTATATGTCCTCTGTCATAACCGCTTTTAAAGTAATCTTCAAGTTTGGGGAAAGTACCTTTAATGTTGGTATCTTCAAAGAATTTTGAGCTCCTTTTAATTTTTTTTGATTTTAGCAAAGTTAATGCCAGTTCTACCATGTCTCTTTTAAGCGGATAAGCAGCCCATTCAGATTGTCTTGCACTTTCAGCATATCCTAAGGTGTAGTGTTTTTTGTTTATTATTTGGGTAGTAAGATATCCTTTTGGTATTAATTGGGATTCTTTTATCGGAATAGATTTTGTAATGTTAGTGTATTTATTTTCTATTATCTCAAAATAGTCATAAATTTTATTCTGAATTTGTTTTAGAATTTTTGGATTTAGGGAAAAAAATAAAAATCCTGTTAGACATAAAATATAGCAGTAAAGAAAAAACTTTGATTTTTTTTTCATATTTCTATCCCTTTTTCGTCCTTAAAATTATATCTAATAGTGAAGTTAAAAGAAATGTTAAATGTATCTAAAAATAAAAAATCAATTTTTAAGTCTAACCCCATTAAAGGTATTGCCTTTTTTGTAGAAATTTCAATAAACATATAAGGCTCTAGAACATAAGGCAATTTTTCGTAAAATTGAATGTCGCCTATAAAGTTCGTAGATAAGTAAAAACGTCCACCTATGCCAATAGTAGAGGAAAAATATTTTGTTTTTTTAATTAAGTTTGCAATGTGCCAATTTATTCCCCCTCCAATATAAGATCTAAAATATTTCATTTCTTTTGGGATATTAAGACTTTCTTTTGTTAATATCATAGCAACGATTAAAAAATCAAAAGTATTATTAGAGAATATGTAATAAGGTCTAAAAATAAGATGTTTAATGTTTGAATTTAGAAAAAATCCAATTCCCATTCCAATTCCTGTTGAATATGTGAAGCCTCTTTCTGGAGTAAAAAAATTGGTGCTTTGTTTTGATTGATTATTTTTTTCATTAGTATTGTCTTCTTCATTTGCAAATGCATTTAAAGTGGAAATGAAGAGTAATATTAAGGAAATATAAATGTTTGGATTTTTTTTCATAAACAGACTATTTTAGATAATATAAAAATTGTTATGTCTTTTCAAGGTTATAATTATAATATGTATTTAGAGGGAATTTTTTTGTTTATTGTAAAAATATTTTTTACAATATGTGTCTATTTTATTTTATTATATATTATGCAATATGTTTAATTGCTAGGAGACCGCATTTATGTTTTTTAATTTTTTGAAAAAAGATCTTGTATTTATTTTACCAGAAGTAAAGTCAAAAGAAGATGTAATTGATTTTTTAGTTGAGAAAGTCAATGATAAAGGATATGTAGATAGTAAAAAAGAGTTTCTTCAAGGAATTCTTGATAGGGAGAGAATAGGTGACACTTCTTGGGAAAATGGAGTTGCAATTCCCCATTTTATAGGAGATGTTGTTAAGACCAGTTTTATTTCTTTATTATATATTAAAGGTGCTGGGATTAAGTGGTCTGAAGAAAATCCTCCCGTTAATTTAATATTTTTGATTTGTATGTCAAAAAAGCAACAAGGTAATGAACATCTTAAAGCAATTGCGTTTATAGCCAAACTGTTTGAAGATGATGCTTTTAAAAATGCTTTAAGCGAGTTTGCTACCGCTGACGATATTTATTATTATATAGAGAATATTCAGAGAAAAGCTAAAGAAGAGGTTTTTGAAGCTACAAAAGCAGAGAAAATAGTAGCCGTAACTGCTTGTCCTGTTGGAGTTGCGCATACATATATTGCAGCAAAGAAAATTGAAAATGAAGCTAAAAAGCAGGGTTACAGCATTAAAGTTGAAACCCAAGGATCTATTGGTATTGAAAATGCTTTAACAGAAGAAGAAATTAAAAATGCAGCTGTTGTAATCCTTGCTGTTGATAAGGATGTTGATGAAAAGAGATTTGAAGGTAAGAGAGTTTATAAAGTCTCAACTGTAAAGGCGATAAATAATACAGAAAATATTATTAAAGAAGCGTTTAATGCCCCAGTATTTTTTTGCAAAGACTCTTGCGGCAATGGCAGTTCTAAAGGTTCAATTTCAACAGATAAAGGTAGTTTTTATAAATATTTAATGAGTGGGGTATCTCCAATGATTCCTGTTGTAGCAACCGGAGGAATTTTAATTGCTCTTAGTATTGCGTTTGTTGGTATTGGACCTGATGGACCCAATTTTGCGGAGCATCCATTTTATAAGCAGATTGCAGATATTGGTTCTATAGCTTTTGGGATGATGCTGCCCGTGCTTGCTGGTTTTATTTCAATGGCAATTGCTGATAAGCCTGGTCTTGCTCCTGGTCTTGTTGGTGGAGTAATATCTGGAAATGTAAAAGCAGGTTTCTTGGGCGCAATATTTGCGGGGTTTCTTGCGGGCTATGTTGCAAAGTTTTTAGCAAAGAGATCTGTTCCTGAGTGGTTAAGACCTGTGATGCCTATATTTGTGATTCCACTAATAAGTACTATTATTGTTGGATTTTTTATGTTGCATGTTGGTGTTTATATTGGAGAATTTATGGGGGTACTTGAGAGTGGACTTAAATCTTTACAGAGTAATTCAGAAACGTTTGGTGTGTTAGGTAAAATTTTCTTAGGTTTAGTGCTAGGTTCAATGATTACTGTTGATATGGGTGGACCGTTTAATAAAGTGGCATTTCTTTTTGGTGTAGGGCTAATTCCACAAGTACCTGAAATAATGGGAATGGTGGCAGCAGCAATTCCTGTTCCTCCTATGGCTATGGGACTTGCAACTTTTTTAGCGCCTAAATTATTTGAAAATGAGGAAAAAGAATCTGGTAAAATAGCCTTTTTAATTTCATTTATTGGCATTAGCGAAGGGGCTATTCCTTTTGCGGCTAGTGATCCTGGGAGGGTAATCCCTTCAATAGTAGTAGGAGGCGCTGTGTCAAGCATTATTGCTGCTTTTTTAGGTGTTGCTAATCATGCTCCACACGGGGGGCCAATAGTGCTTCCTGTTATTGATAATAAATTTGAGTTTATTATTGCAATTGCGGTTGGAGTTGCAGTTGCAACAGCTTTGGTAATTTTTTTGAAATCTTTAAAATTAAAGGAATCTGAATGAATGCGGATAATATTTTTTTAATGAAAAATAATATCAAAGAATATGATTGGGGCGGCATTAGTTTTATTCCCAATCTTTTGGGTGATAAGATTGATGGAAGGCCTAAGGCTGAAATGTGGCTTGGGGCACATAAAACATTTTCTAGTAAGATTTTATATAAAAATGAATATGTGCTTTTAAGCGATTTTTTAGAAGATCACAAAGAGCTTTTAGGCTGTGATGATGAATTTCCTTTTTTATTTAAGGTATTGTCTGCAAATAAACCTTTATCTATTCAAATTCATCCTTCTAAAGATATTGCCTTAAAAGGGTATGAATCAGAAAATAGTAAGGGGATAGCCATTGATGATCCTAAGAGGACATATAAAGATAAAAACCCTAAAATTGAACTTGTTTATGCCTTGAGTGATTTTTATGCTCTTAAAGGCTTTTTGCCTTTGGATGAGATTAGAAAAACTTATGAAGTTTTAAAATTAAATTTCGACTTTCAGTCCCATAAAGACTTTGTAAAGACTATTTTTTATTTACAAACGTATGAACTTAAAAATATTATTGAAAAAATTTTAAAAAATTTAAATCTTATTGATGATTTTAGGGGTTATTGGTTTAACGAGATTTACAATATTTATGGTGTAGATGTGGGTCTTTTGGTATTTTTGGGTATGAATATTTTAAAGTTAAAGCCAGGAGAGGTTGTTTATACAAATAGCCAGGAGGTGCATGCATATCTTAAGGGAGACTGCATTGAGCTTATGACCAATTCTGATAATGTTATTAGAGCTGGGCTTACTACCAAGTATATCAATAAAGAAGAAATGTTAAGAGTTGGTCAATTTAAGGAAGGAAAATTATCATTTTTAAATCCCGATTTTCAAGGTGGTTTTAATGTGTTTAGACTTCCAAATACTAATTTAAAACTAATTCAAAAAAAACCAAATGAGAGTATTTGTATGGATAGAAATAGTGCAATGGTCTTGTTAGTTGTAGATGGGTGTGTGAGTATAAATAAATCCTTAGATCTTAACAAAGGTGAGAGCATTTTTATAGGTAGAAAAGCTGATAATTTGTCTGTCAATGGGGATGGTCAAGCCTTTATTGCTACTTTTGATTAAAATTAAGCTTGCTTATGTGAGCTTAATTTTAATTACCAATTTAATTATTAAGTTAATTAAATGCAAATTTTATGAATCCGAATCCAAAAAAATTGAATTTAATTCCTTCAAATAAAATATTTGGCTTTGTTAGCAATATTGTTGGTCCTAGTGCAGGGTAAATTTTGAATCCTATGTATAAATTTTTTGCAAAGTTATATTCCATTGTAAAAGGAATTCTTATAACAGCGCCTATTCTCTGAAAATCAGTTTTTTCTTCTTCATTGGGAGGTATAAGGAATATTTTTGACCAATCTGCACCGATTCCAATCCCACCACCGATTTTCATGTATTGTCCAATTTGCTTTTTAAAAATAATATCTATTCCGCCGTTTAGGTAATTTTCAAAATTGTTTGACTTAAGGCCAATAAAACCTCCATAGCCAAAATCAATATCTATATAAGGAATAGTAATTATAATATTTGCAATAGGATTACCTATCCCAATGCCCATTGAAAATAGGTCATAGCTTTTTTTTTCTTTTATGCTTTTAAGCTTTGCAATACAGGTGGTAGAGTCTTCTTCTTTGCTGCATCTGACCATGTAATTGTCAGATGCAAAAGAAAGGTGCGCCATACCCAATGCTAATGTTAAAATATTTATTTTATTAAAATTTTTTATCATTTATTCTCCATTATATATATATTTTTATAAAGCCTGTGCCCAAAAAATTAAATCTAGCTCCTTCAAATGACATTGGGTTGCTAAATAGCATAGTTGTTCCAATAGTAGCAACAGCTTTAAATCCAATTACAATATTTTTAAGAAAGCTATATTCTATTACTAAGGGTAGTCTTATTACAATTCCTATTCTATTCTGAAGAGAAGTCTCTTGTTGAGCTTCATTTTCTTCTTCCTCATCAAGTTTTTGGCTTGATTTATCAGAGTTTTCTTTTGACCAATCTGCGCCTATTCCAATACCTCCAGAAATCATAGTGTTTTTGTGTATTTCATCTTTAAATAAAAGATCTATTCCCACTATAACATAGGGCATGAAATTGTTGGGTTTAAGCCCTACGAATCCTCCGTAGCCAAGATCTATGTCTACATACGGAACAGATATTGTAATGTTTGCAAGTGGATATCCAACCCCAAAGGCTATTCCAAATAAACGACGTACAGACTCTTCTTTTGCAAGAAGTTTTTCAAAATCAAATTCATCTTCAACCATAGTTTTGCTTTTTGATTGAGCAGTTAATAAACCTGTTGTTAATATAAGTATTATTGTTGCTAATAGCATTCTCATTTAAATTCTCCTTTTTTTATATCCGATTTTAGATATAATCTTTACAAAATTTCTAATAAAGCTTAAAAAATTAAAAATATTGATATTTATTTGATTGCTTTGACAGCAAAACTTCATTGTTAAGCTTTTTATCATTTTGTTTATTAAAGTTTTGTTTATCAATAAATTTTTTATTACAAATCCAGGTATTATTATGCTATTTAACCGGATATTGATGTTAATCTTGTTTGTTTGTATAAGATTTTTGGAAATGTATTTTTGATTTGATTTTTGAGCTTTTAAAAAAACTATAAATTTATTAATTTGTAATAAATAAGATTTATTACGAAGCGTTATTTTAAAATGCCTGCAAAAAAACTTTATTTGTTTTAAAGCTTTTAAAATTAACTTTAGGCTATTGGCTCTTTTGTTCAAAAATTTATCCCAAAAATTTGAATATTAAGTTTTTAATCTATAAACAAATAGTATGTCAAAGTTTTGAATTTAAAATGCTGTTTGATATTATTTTAAGTAAGACTAAATTAATTATAAATAAGTTTAGTACATAATTTGTTGTTATTAAACTTGTGCAAAGCTTATGGTTAAACTGTATATTATTTTTTTTTATTTTTTTTCTTTTTTATTAGTGTTTCCAGAAAATATTTTTTTTAAAAATTTAGGATTCTCTAATAACGATCAGTATTTTATGTTTGGCGAATATGGGTTTGAAAATGGATATTATTATTCTGCTGTGTGCTTTGTTGATGTTATTAAAAATAATTTTGTAAATTCTGGAGTGCATTCTAGAATTTTTAAAGAGCATATTGAACATTTGGACGGTTATGATAAAAGCCTTTATGAACTTTTAAAGATGATTAATTTTAAGGTTAAGGAATTTAAAATTAATCATTTAAGAAAAGGGCGAGAAATTTATTTTTATGTTAAGAGTGAAATTCCAGAAACGGATTTTTTAAATTTTGTTGATTTTAAAACAGGAAATGAATATCAAGTTTTTGTGAATAAGGATATTAATTTCAAAGAACTTTCTTCTTCTTTTAATATTTTTCTATCTGTCAGATATTGTAATTCGACCCTAGAAAAACATCTTACTGTTGGGAGAGGGAATTACTACAGAAGGAATGTTATTGATTATAAAATAAGAGAGATTGTTTTATTTCCAAATGAAGATGGAATTGTTTTTGTTTTGGAAAAAATCATGTTAAATCCTTATGGAAATAAATATAAGCGGTTTATGGTTGAAGTTAAAAAATATTAAATATAAGTATTTAGTTTTTAAGGAAGTTTAATGTTTTGTTAAGGATAATGTATGAGTGATTTTATAGCATCAAAAGAAGATGATTATTCTAAGTGGTATTTAGATATAGTTCAGAAAGCAAAACTTGCTGATTACAGTCCTGTAAAAGGGTGTATGGTGATTATGCCTTATGGATATTCTATTTGGAATAAAATTCAGAGCATACTTGATAAAAAGTTTAAAGAAACAGGGCATGAGAATGCATATTTTCCCATGCTTATTCCTTATAGTTTTTTAGAAAAAGAAAAGGATCATATTGATGGATTTTCACCTGAGTTTGCTATTATTAAGGATGCTGGTGGAGAGAGTCTGGTAGAGCCTTTGGTCTTAAGGCCTACTTCTGAGACAATTATTTGGAATATGTATAGTAAGTGGATTAAGTCTTACAGAGATCTTCCACTGAAAATTAATCAATGGGCAAATGTTATTCGCTGGGAAAAGAGAACAAGGCCCTTTTTACGCACCACTGAATTTTTATGGCAAGAGGGGCACACCGCCCATGCTACTGAAGAGGAGGCGTTAGAAGAAACTTTACTTATTTTGGATTTATATAAAAAATTTATGGAAGACTATTTAGCTATTCCAGTTTTTTGTGGTAAAAAATCTGAAAAGGAAAAATTTGCAGGAGCTGTTTCTACTTATTCAATTGAGGCATTAATGCAAGATAAAAAAGCGCTTCAAGCCGCCACATCCCATTATTTGGGTGTAAATTTTGCAAAGGCATTTGATGTAAAATTTCAAGACAGAGATGGTAAGATGAGGTATGTATTTGCTAGTAGTTGGGGTGTTTCTACTAGATTGATTGGTGCTCTAATTATGGTTCATTCAGACGAGAAAGGGTTAGTTTTGCCACCTCGCATTGCTCCGATAGAAATTATTGTTATTCCTATTTTTAAAAAAGAGGATGAGATTAATAAAAAAATTTTGGATTATTCTGATCGTGTTGTGAGCATTTTGAAAAAGGCAGAATTTAGGGTTGAAATTGATAAGGATATTAGAAGTTCTCCAGGATTTAGATTTTCATCTGCTGAGTTTAGAGGAATTCCAATACGTCTTGAAGTAGGGATAAATGACATCCTTTTAAATTCTGTTACTATTGTGAGAAGAGATAAAGACAGAAAATTTAAATATCAAATGTCACTTGATTCTCTTGCGGGTAAGGTTAAGGTAGAGCTTGATTCTATGCAAAAGGATTTATTTGCAAAAGCATTGAATTTTAGAACTTTAAATACTAAGGAGATTTTTAGAAGCGGAAAGGATAATTATGAGCAATTTAAAGCTTATATGAATGATTATTCTGGATTTGTGCTTTCTTGTTGGTGTGGTGGTTTGAATTGTGAAAATATTATTAAAAATGAAACTAAAGCTACAATAAGGTGTATTCCAGATGATTTTAAAACCAAGGATTTAACAGGCATGACTTGTATTTATTGTTCTTCTAGGGCTAAATATTTTGTTTTATTTGCTAAATCTTATTAAGTTATTTGGCTTTAATTGATTTTCTCTTGGGCTTCTAATTCTTTAAAGTTTATTATATGAATTATTGCAATGTTAAAAGCAAAGTCAATCAGTAAAGCCAAAGAGATCAATATGGGCATCATTGGCGTTATATTTGAAACGTTTAGCTCTATTCCTTTTGTATAGGTAGAGCAAAGCATTGTAATTATATAAATTAAGCTGTTTGGCTTATGAGGAAATGCAAGAACAAAAAAAAATGATAAAATACTCATGTAACTTATTTCATAAATAGAAATAGGCAGGCTAGAATATGATTTTAAAATTATAAAAAATGATATTACTGAAATAAAAATAGTCCCAAATTTAGAAACAAAATTTATTAGAGGTATGTTTATAATTATAGATTTTTTTATATTTATTCTTTCATTTTTAATATCTTCTATTAATATTACATAAGGAGAATAAGAATCTTTCGTTAGTCCTGAAAATATTATGTTTTGAAATGATACAAAGATCCCTTTATATATCATTTTAAAATTTTTTGTTAATCTATAGCTAATTGTTGGTAATATTGCGAATAAAATTATAATTGTCCATGTTAAAAAGAATGTTATGCTATTTGTGTAATTTTGATAATCCTTTAAGCTTTTCAAGCTTGCAGTGTAATCTGCTGTTATAAAAATGATTCCTATATTTAATATGCTCGCAATAAATCCATTTGCATGGTAAAAAAGATTAGAAGCGCTTAGCATTAGCTCCCTGGCTATTCTACCTTTTTGTTTTGCATAGTAAAAGCTAGCTCCTATTATTATTGAAATCATATAAATGCTTAGTAGATTTGGATTACTAGACGTAAATATTTTGAAAATATTTTTTGGGAAAAATGTTTCCAGTAAAGCTTCTTTTTCGAAAAAATGTGTGTTTTGTATTGTTTTTTCTAGTATTGGAATTCTTTGTGGAAGATATATTATCGCAGCTATTATTGATACAATAACTCCAACTAGGTTAATTAAAATTCCATAATAAATTGTTTTACTAAAGAGTTTTTTAAAGTTTTTATTTTCAATAATATTCTCAATTCCTAATGGAATTGAGAATATTAGAAAAGGAATAAGAGATAAATATGATAGTCTTATAAAAGCATGAGATAAAGAACTATAAATTGCAAGAGGAAAAAACAATCCCAAAAAGATTCCAATGGATAGAGTGAAAAAAAAATTGATTTTTACATTCATATGACTTCTCCTTTCAGAGATTTAAGATACACTGTGTATAATAAATAGTACTAAATTTTTTTGTAAATATAAACTTTAGAGTTACAATTGTACGTGTGTTTTTATTTTGCTTTTGGATGTTGTTGGGGGTTTTTTGTATAGATATCCTGATTCTGTGGATACAGATTTAGATTCAAGATTGCCAAATATTTTAACTTTAGAGGAGCATGATAAGCAATTTTTTACTAAAGATTTTTATAAAAATCTTATTTCAAGTAGTAAAGAAATTGGTATAAAGCTTCATAAAGTTTTAGTAGATTATTTAAATCCGCGGTCAGAAGAAGTTGACAGAATCTTAAAATATAATCAAGTTATTAACATTTATTGGTCTTTTCTTAGGGCAATTGCAAAAAATATTTCAAAGTTGACTATGGAGCAGAAAATTTTATTTAGATTTGCTGCCCTTATTCCAAATGCACTTGGGTCTGAAATTCAGCTATTAATTTCAAAAACTATTTGGGACAATCATTATAATGAGTCTTTTATTTATTTTGATGAATGGCTTTATGGGGTTCATAGTTTTAAACTTAGCAGATTAGCAACTGATTTGCCGATGGATAATTTTAAAGAAGAAGATATGAAAAAAATTTTGCTCAATAAAAAGGAAAAACTTTTGGCAAATATTGATTTTGCAAAGAGCAGTCTCAAAAGAAGCAATAAGATTAGGGAGGAAGCCCTTTGCAAATTAAGAAGTATTTTTGGATTTTTGTTTTCAAGTGACAGCCAAAACGATTTAACTTATCTTCCTGAGTACGGTGTTCAAAGTCCTTATGCCAATTCAATTTTAAAGCCTTTGAATTTCGCCAGTGATTATGTTGAGGATCTTATTAAATCGAATCGAGATATCAATGTTTTTATCAATAAGATTGAAGATGCTAACAGAGAGCTTTTTGAAGTTCAAAATAAAATGAATAACATTGGAATGCCTCTTGAATCAACCATTGCATATGATGAAGTTGAAGTTATTAGAGGTGCCAATAAACTTGCAATAGGGCCAAGAGGCAATCATTTTCCTATTCTTTTGAAAAATAATGTAGTTGCTAATCCTCAATTTTTTGGAAGCAGAGAAAGAATTATGCAACTTGTTTGGGAAATCGAAGACATTCAGCCCAAACTTTTTCAAAGAGCATATAGAGGAGATTTGATTAGAGTGGTTCCTTATTTTATATTAATACCATCTTATGGGGATAGGGGAATCTGTTGGGAATCAATTGATGTTAAGAATAGGGCAAATGGCAGGGGCAAAATATTAATACCTATGTATGCTAAAAATTTAAGAAAAGCGGTTATTTTAGCCATTGGTGATTTTATTTGGGAACTTGCAAAAGAACAATCTTCTTTTAGATGGATGGAAACAGGAATCACAGGCCAATATTATGATTATTATGTTAAATGTATTAAAAAAGGAAATGTTAAAAATTTTTTCCTAGAAGATTATTTTCTTTGGATAGAGAAAGAGAGTAAAGGGATTCAAAAGCTTGAAAAATTGGTACGCGGTATAATGTGGAGAAATTTACCCTTTTCTAAAAGTTTGAAAGAGATGCTTGCTAAAAAATCTTTTATATACAAAGATTTGATTGATAAAGATAAAAATATTCAAGCATCCGATGGGTATTGAATTTGTTTTATATTTTACTGTAATTTTGATTATTTATTGGTTTTGAGTGTATTAAGTTCTTTTTTATAGTTATCGTCAATATAAATTTTTTTCTTTTCCAGGTATTCAATTAATTTTATATTTTCTGTTTTTATTGCAGCTTGCATTGGTGTTTTTCTATTTTCAAGCGTAAAACTTAAATCAGAGCCGCTTTCTTTTAAAAATTCAAATATTTTTTCGTTATTAGTATATATTGCCCAAAATATTGGAGAATGGTCGGTATCATCTATTTGATTAAGTCTTATTCCATAATCTACCAATATTCTTATAATTTCAAATTCATTGTTTACTATTGAAATTGAAATTGGAGATATTTTATGTTTGTAGTTTATGTCTGCCCCGAGGTTTAGTGCAATTAAAACCCCTTTTTTATTGCTGAAAAAAACAGATGTTATAAAAAGATCATTTTTAATTTTTTCCAAATTTTGTAGGGTTTTTTTGTCGTATATATTTATTGAATTTATAAATTTATTTAAAGTGTCTTTATCGTTTTTATATTCTTTGCTATTGAAAGCGTACAAATTTTTTTGCAATTCTTTTATTATTGATGCACCTGTATAAGCGTTTTTTGAATTTAAATTTATTATTATTGTAAATAATAATAAAAGCATAATGAATTCTTTTTTCATTTTTTGTGGACTTTGTATTCCTTTAATAAATTGTTTAATTTTAGATGATTGCTTTTTTAAATAAGCATTATGTTTAATTAACACCCATTATAAGTTATTATGAAGTTATTTTTCAATGTTTTTGTGTTTATTATTATCAATTATAAAGTGATTTTTGATTCTTTTTTTTTGCTGAATTTTTTTATATAAAATTTGAAATTTAAATTTTAGCTATGTTGTTTTGCTGTTTTGTATTATTAGTTTTAATATAAAATGTATTCATGCTAAATTAGTATTTATAAATTCTTATGGTTATTTAAATTGAATTGTGTATTTTATTATGTACAATTTATGTTGTAAAATATTCTTATGAATCAATTAATAAAAATTTCTAAATTTATTTTGATTTTGAATCTCACTTTGTTTTTAGCTGCTTCTTGCAAACAAAAGCAAAGTGAGATTCAAAATCTTACTTTGCTTTTAAAATCTTCTAATAAGAATGGTCTAGATAAGTTTCTTATTATTGACAGAGTGGTTAATATACATATTGCAAATAAAAATTATGAAAGTGCTTTAGAAATTGTAAATAACGGAATTACCGATGATGGATCTAGAGAGTATTATCCTTTATATCTTTATTTAATGGGCAATATTTATAATTCTATGGGAGAAGATTTTACCGCTTTTAGTATTTATAAAAATGTTGTAGACAATTTTAATGATTTTATTTATGAAAATTGTTCAATTAAAACAAGAGTGGCTAAAAAGATTGTCAATTTAAATATTGATTCAATCGATAAGATTGATTATTACAAATTTATATTAAATACAGGAATTGATAATTTAAATAGTGAGGAAAAAGGTAATTATTTTTATAATCTTGCATTAAGTTTGGAAGACGTTCAAGATTATGATGAATCTTATTTTTACTATAAAAAATTTCTTTCAATTCCAAGGGCACATTTAAAAGTAGATTCCAGAGACTATTTTAATGTTATTACAAAAATTAATTACTTTAATAATCCAGAGTTTATTGTTTATAGAAATTTAGGAGATTTAATCCAGGACGTTAAAAATTTTGTTCTCTCTGGAGATACGTCTAAGCTGCTTAATATAAGAGATAAAAATAATTTCTTTATTCAAAGTTGGGATCAAAAAGGCGGAAAAAGCAATTCTATTAATACCAACAGCTTTTTAACTACGATGATTAAGCTTGGGGGAAGAAGAAAAAACGGAATACAATTTGCAAAACATCTTGAAGCGGATTCTAGTGATGATATATCTTATCTTGAGTCAAGTGGTTGGGATCATATTCGAGAATGGTATTTTGTTTTTAAAAAAATTGTTTACCCCAAAGATCCAGAAATTAATAATGGTTGGACTTGGATAGGCGTCTATTTGGGTAAAAAATAATAGGAATGAGATAATGTATTTTCTTAAGTTTCTTTTTAGTTGTTTGTTTCCACTTTATTCTAATGTTTCTGTAATAAAAGATGAGGTTGCAGAGGCTAGTGTACATAGAATAATTGATTGGGATAGGAAGGTTATTTGCTTTGATATTGTTAAAGAAATTAATGAAAATGAATTTAGGCCAGTAGGTTTAAATACGGCGTCTAAATTAATAGCAACTATTAATGATTTTAAAGATACGCTAATAAGAGAGTCTCTTTTTAAGATAATTATGGATTCTGAAAATACTTTTAAGAATTATTTTGATCTGAATCCCAACTTAATACTTAATTTTTCAGGGCCTAATAGTATCTTGAAAAGATCTTATATAAAATACTCAGAAGATTTAAGAAGTTTGACTGTTAGATATGAGCTTAATCTTTTTCCTGATTTTATAAATTTGTTTTTTTCGCATGAAAAGCCCTATAAAGCTTTTTATCCATTGGTAAACTCTGATATCGATAAAACTGACTATACAGGAATTGTGATTTATGTAGGTGAAGTTTACAATAATGCTATTGGTTCTAAAAAGCTAGAAGATTCTTTTTTTATCAAAATTTATGATGAAAACATTAGGCCATACTTTGACAAGAGAATGGTTTCTTCAGACGCTTTGAAAAAGTGGGGAATGCTTGAGTATAGCAATGATGTTCTTTATAGCAATAAAAATAGGGTTGGATATCGTCCTTTAAAATTAATTGCCAAAAGTATTTATGGTAAAAACAATACAGATATTATACTTGATGAGCATTCTATTAATAAATTGTTTTCAAATAGCAATAACATTAAACTTTTACAAGACGGAAAACTTGTTATAATAAAACAAGAAAGTTAAATTTTATACTTGTTTTTTTATAAACAATCAATTAAGATTATAAAGAGTTTTATAAGGAATTAATGCCCTTATAGCTCAGTTGGTAGAGCACCACCATGGTAAGGTGGGGGTCGTCGGTTCAAGTCCGATTGAGGGCTTTTGTTGGTAGTTAGGAGTTTTGTTATATGGGTAAAAAAAAGGGTAAAGGAGCTGTTGAGCTTATATCTTTAATTTGTGAGGAAACTGGAATTAGAAATTATACCACTACTAAGAATAGACGTAATAAGCAAGAGAAGTTAGAATTAATGAAATATTGTCCAAAATTGCGGAAACACACTCTTCATAAGGAAGGAAAAATAAAATAATAAATAATAGGTCAGTAGTTCCAACGGTAGAACGACAGTCTCCAAAACTGTATGCTGGGGGTTCGAATCCCTCCTGACCTGTTGTTAGAATAAAAGTGAGGCTTTAAGTGTTTAGATTTATAAAAGATAGTATCTTGGAGCTTAAAAAGGTAACGTGGCCTAAGTATAATGAGGTAGTTGGAAATGGAAAACAAATTTTTTGGTTTGTATTATTTGTTTCAATTTTCTTGGGCATAGTAGATTATCTCATGTTTCTTGTTGTAACCTATGTGTTTTAGTTTTATTGTAAGAAGGGTAAATCATTATGCCTAGAGCTTGGTATGTAGTTCAAACTTATTCCCAATATGAGAAAAAAATAGAGCAAGACATAAGGCTTTTAATAAGCGAAGGTATTTTTAGTAATGTGGTATTAGATGTTAAAGCGCCTATTGAAAAAGTAGAAGAGATAAAAAATGGCAAAAAAAGAATAAGAGAAAGAAAAATTTGGCCGGGCTATATTCTTATTGAGTTAGATCTTCCAGAGGTAGGTTGGAAAGATATTGTTGCTAGTATTATTAAAATTCAAGGCGTTATTAATTTTGTTGGTGTTGGTAAGGGGCAAAGACCTATTCCTATTAATGATGAAGAAGTAAAAAATGTTTTTATGCTTACTGGTGAGATTAAAGCAAATAAATCTATTTTTATGCTTTATGACTTTGAAGAAGGGGAAAGAGTTAGAATTAAAGGCGGACCTTTTGACTCCTTTGAAGGACTTATTAGTTCTATTGATTACGAAAGAAAGAAATTAAAAGTTGCAGTTCAAATTTTTGGAAGATCAACTCCTGTTGAAGTTGATTTTCAACATATAGAAAAGATTTAAAATTTGATACTAATGGGAGCTTTGAAAGCGTTATTACCATAAGGAGATAATATGGCAAAAAAAAAAGCAATTTCTTGGATTAAATTACAAGTCCCTGCTGCTCAAGCAGCTCCAGGAGCTAAAATAGGGCAAGCACTTGGACCTCATGGAGTTAGTGGCCCTCAGTTTGTAAGGGAATTTAACGAGAGAACTGCAAAAATGGATCCCGGCATAGTGGTCCCTGTTATAATTACTGTTTATAGCGACAAAAGTTTTTCTTTTATTATAAAGACCCCCCCTGCTTCTATTTTAATTAAAAAAGCTATTGGAATAGAATCGGGATCTAAAAAATCTAATACCGATAAAGTTGGGACTATATCAAAAGAAAAATTAATGGAGATAGCAAGAATTAAAATGCCTGATTTAAACGCAAAATCAGAATCAGCAGCTTTTAAGATTATTGCAGGAAGTGCACGTTCAATGGGTGTTGAGGTAGAGAAATAATGTCAAAAAAGGGTAAAAAATATATTGCAGCTTTTTCTAAAGTAGATAAGAGTAAGTTTTATAGCATTGAAGATGCAATTTCGCTTTTGAAAGAAATTAAATTTGTTAAATTTGATGAAACTATAGATATATCTATTAACCTTAATTTGAAAAAGAATCATACTGTTAGAGATACCATAGTTTTGCCAAATCAATTTATGAAGCCAAAAAGAATACTTGTTTTTGCAAAAGGTGATCGAGCAGATGAAGCTAGATCTTTTGGTGCAACTTATGTTGGAGATGATGATCTTATAAATAAGATTAAAAGTGGTTGGGATGAATTTGACATTGTTGTTGCAACTCCTGATATGATGAAGGATGTTGGAAAACTTGGCCCTATTTTAGGGAAAAGAGGTTTAATGCCCAATCCAAAGACTCAAACGGTTACGAATAATCTTAAGGATGCAATAAATAGTCTTAAAAAAGGTCGAACAGAATTTAGAGCAAATAAGAATGGTGTAATAAGCTTTTCTTTTGGTAAATCTTCTATGGACAATGAAAAAATAAAAGAAAATTATGAGGAATTTATCAAGGAAGTTGTTAAAAAAAGGCCTAGCGATTTAAAAGGGGCTTTTATAGATAGTGTTTATATTTCATCTACTATGGGGCCTTCTATAAAAGTGGATTTTGTTTGGAGGTGACATTATGAGCGCAAAGATAAATTCTAAAAAGTTGGAAATGTTTGATTTATTGAAAAAATTTATTGATAGTAAGCAAAATCTTTTTTTCTTAGATTATAGAGGCTTGAGTGTATCTCAATTGACAGATCTTCGCAATAAAATAGAAGGTGAACATGGAGCCTTAAAAGTTGTTAAAAATAATATAATGAAGATGGTTTTAAAAGAAAAGAATATTAATGTCGTTGATTCTTGTTTGGTTGGCCCTACAGTTGTTGTTGCTGCGTTAGAAGAAGCTAATGTAGTAGCAAAAATTTTTTATGATTTTGTAAAAAGTAGTACTTTAAAAGTAAAAGGTGGCTTTATTTTAGGAGAGTTTTATGATGAGGCTAAAGTTCAAGCCTATAGTAAGCTTCCTACCAAAAAAGAGTCTATTTCTTTATTCGCTAGCGTGTTAAAAGCGCCAGTTTCTAAGCTTGCAAGAACATTGAAAGCTTTGGCTGATGTTAAAAATTAACATGACAGTGTTAGTCTTAATTTTAGAGTGTGCATGCTATCACTGTAAAATGAAATATATAAGGAGTTAATATGGCACTAAATAAAGAAGATATTTTGACCTGGCTTGAGGGTGCAAAAACTATGGAAATTGTTGACCTTGTAACAGCTATTGAGGAAAAGTTCGGAGTAACTGCTGCTGTTGCTGCTGTTGGAGGGGGTGTTGCCTCAACAGGTTCAACTGATTCTGAAGAACAAACTGAATTTGATGTAATTCTTATGTCTTTTGGTGATAGCAAAATAAATGTTATAAAAGAGGTTAGAGCTATTACAGGACTTGGTCTTGGGGAAGCTAAAGCTTTAGTTGAATCTGCTCCTAAAGCCATTAAAGAAGGTCTTTCTAAGTCAGATGCTGAGGAATTGAAAAAGAAACTTGAGGCAGTTGGCGCAAAAGTTGAAGTTAAATAAAAAATTAAAAATATATCAAAGTTGTTATTCCGCATGTCTTTATGATATGCGGCTTGTTATGTCTTAAAAAAGGAGTCTTTTAATGATAAAAAGAGTTCATCTGGGACAAGGAAGAGCTGAGGAGATTTTAGACTTACCTAACCTGATAGAAATACAATTAAATTCTTATGAAAAATTTTTACAACTTGATAAATTAAAAAATAAAAAACCTTTACTCAATGAAGGCCTTGAGTCTGTTTTTAGAAATATATTTCCCATTAAAAGTGGAAATGGCGATGTTGCTCTTGAGTATGAAAAATACTATATAGAAAATGATACTCTTTCTTTTACAGAAAAAGAATGTAAAAGAAAGGGGCAAAGTTATGAAGCTGTTTTAAAAGTAAGACTGAATTTGCAATTTTTGACTACTGGGGAAATAAGGCAAAAAGACGTTTATATGGGAACTATTCCTTTAATGACAGAAAGGGGTACTTTTATTATTAATGGGGCTGAGAGGGTTGTTGTTTCTCAAATTCATAGATCCCCAGGAGTTGTTTTTTATAAAGAGAAAGATTTGTATTCTGCTAGAATAATTCCTTATCGTGGTTCTTGGTTGGAATTTGAAATTGATTCTAAAAAAGATTATCTTTATGTGAAAATTGATAGAAAAAAAAGAATACTCATAACTCTTTTTTTAAGGGCTTTGGGATTTGATACGAGAGAAAAAATAATAGAAACTTTTTACAACATTAAAAAAATTAAAGTTGAAGATGATACAAAAAGAGATCTTACAGGTCAATATTTAGCCAAAAGTATCAACATAAGAGAGAATATGTATTATCGAGCAGGAGATAAGATTACTCTTCAAGATATTGAAGATTTTTTACAAAATGGAGTAAATGAAATAGAGCTTGTTGATTTTGATGGGTATGATTCTGTTTTTGGAAAGTACTTTGTTAGTTCGAATGTTATTTTAAATTGTCTTGAAAAAGAAGATGCTTTTTTTGCTTTAAAGGATGGTTCTAAAGAGATTCCAAAAGAATCAGTTATGCTTGCTGTTTATGGTGCTCTTTTTCCCGGTGAGCCAATATCAATTGAAAATGCTGAAAACGATTTAAAAACCATATTCTTTTCTGAAAGAAGATATGATCTTGGACGTGTGGGGCGTTATAAACTTTCTAAAAAATTTGGACTTGATGATTTAAGTACATCTGTTTTAACTATGAATGACATTGTTAATACGATATCTCATCTTTTGAGAATATATGAAGGACATGATGTTCTTGATGATATTGACCATTTAGGAAATAGGAGAGTGCGTTCTGTTGGAGAGCTTCTTACTAATATATATAAAGGTGCGATGTCAAGAGTTGAAAAAATTGCTAAAGATAGGATGTCTAACAAGGAGGTTTTTAATCTAAAACCTCAAGAATTAATAAGCGTTAAACCCATTGTATCTGCTGTTAAAGAGTTTTTTGCAACCAGCCAACTTTCACAGTTCATGGACCAGGTAAATCCCTTGGCTGAGCTTACTCACAAAAGACGGCTTAATGCTCTTGGACCAGGGGGGCTTTCAAGAGATAGAGCAGGATTTGAAGTAAGGGATGTCCATTATACTCATTATGGGAGGATGTGCCCTATTGAAACTCCCGAAGGACCAAATATTGGGCTTATTGTTTCTTTAGCTACTTATTCCAGAGTTAATGATTATGGTTTTCTAGAGACTCCTTATAGGAAAGTTGTTAATGGAGAAGTGACTAACGAATTAGAATATTTATCCGCTATTGACGAAGAGAAAAAATGTATTGCTCAAGCCAATGCTGCTTTTAATTCTAATGGAAAGTATCTTGAAGATTTAGTTTCTGTTAGGATTTCTGGTGATTATACCACAACAAACCCCAAGAATATAGACTATATGGATGTTTCTCCTAGGCAGTTAATTTCAGTATCTTCGGCATTAATTCCTTTTCTTGAGCACAATGATGCAAATAGAGCTCTTATGGGGTCTAATATGCAAAGACAAGCAGTGCCTTTACTTTTTCCTAAGCCCCCGATTGTTGGTACAGGCATGGAAAGTGTTGTTGCAAAGGATTCAGGAGTGGTAATTAAGGCTAAAAGAAGCGGAGAAGTTATTCTTGCAACAAGTAGTAAAATAGTTGTTAAACCTTTTGAATCAGAGAATGCTAAAGATTTAGATGAATATCATATTGTTAAATATGAAAGAACAAATCAAGATACCTGTTTTAATCAATCTGTACTAGTTAAAGAGGGTCAAAAAGTTGAAAGGGGTGAAATAATAGCTGATGGTCCTGCCACTAGGTATGGGGAGCTCGCTCTTGGCAATAATTTATTGTTAGGAGTTATTCCTTGGAATGGATTTAATTATGAAGATGCTATATTGATTTCTGATAGAATTGTAAAGGAAGATCTTTATACATCTATTCATATTAAAGAATTTAGTATAGAAGTACGAGAAACTAAACTTGGCCCTGAAAAGGTTACAGGGGATATACCTAATGTTAGCGAAAAGATATTAAATAAATTAGATGAAAATGGAATTATACGGATAGGAACTTATGTGAAGCCCGGTGATATTTTGGTTGGTAAAGTTACTCCAAAGTCAGAAGGAGATATTACACCTGAATTTAGACTTTTAACTTCCATTTTTGGAGAAAAAGCAAAAGATGTTAAAAATAATTCTTTAAAAGTTCCTCATGGTACTGAAGGTACAGTTATTGATGTGCAAAGGATTACCAAAGAGGATGTTAGCAATCTTTCTCCTGGAGTTGAAGAGGTGCTTAAAGTTTATGTTGCTAAAAAAAGAAAGCTTAAAGAGGGTGATAAAATGGCTGGACGACATGGCAATAAGGGTGTTGTTGCGAAAATTCTTCCCGTTGAAGATATGCCTTATCTTGCAGACGGAACTCCTCTTGACATATGCTTAAATCCTTTAGGAGTTCCATCTAGGATGAATATCGGACAGTTAATGGAATCGCAATTAGGGCTTGCTGGCAAATATCTTGGCGAATCCTATAATGTTCCTGTTTTTGAATCTGCTACAAATGAACAAATTCAGGAGAAATTAAAAAAAGCTGGATTTAATTCAACTTCTAAAGAAGTTTTATATGATGGTTATACAGGAGAGCCGTTCGAAAATGAAGTAATGGTTGGGGTGATTTATATGCTTAAACTTCACCACCTTGTTGATGATAAAATGCATGCAAGATCGACAGGCCCATATTCTCTTGTTTCTCAACAACCGCTTGGAGGAAAAGCTCAATTTGGTGGACAAAGACTTGGAGAAATGGAGGTTTGGGCTCTTGAGGCATATGGTGCGGCTCACACCCTTCAAGAACTTTTAACGGTTAAATCTGATGATATGTCAGGTAGAGTCAAGATATATGAAAATATAGTAAAAGGTATTCCCACTAATGTATCAGGGATTCCCGAGTCTTTTAATGTTCTAATGCAAGAACTTAGAGGACTTGGACTTGATTTGTCAATTTACGATGATAATGGGAATCAAGTTCCTTTGACAGAAAAAGAAGAAGAATTGATTAATAAAAGCTAGGTTTTTGGAGTTTTTATGAAAGAGATAAAAGATTTTGAAAGAATAAAAATTAAAATAGCATCTCCGGATCAAATTAGAAATTGGTCTTATGGAGAAGTTAAAAAGTCTGAGACCATTAATTATAGAACTTTAAGACCTGAGAAAGATGGACTTTTTTGTGAAAGGATTTTTGGTACCACAAAAGAATGGGAATGTTATTGCGGTAAATTTAAATCAATTAGATATAAAGGTATTATTTGTGATCGTTGCAATGTAGAGGTTACTCATTTTAAGGTGAGGCGTGAAAGAATGGGGCATATTGAGTTAGCAGCCCCAGTTGCTCATATTTGGTATTACAAATATATACCTTCTAGGATTGGTCTTTTGCTTGACATTACGTCATCTAGTTTGAATTCTATTCTTTATTATGAAAAATATGTAGTAATTGAACCGGGTGATACTGATCTTAAAAAAATGCAGCTTTTAAATGAAGATGAATATATAGAAGCTAGAGAGCGATATGGTATGTCTTTTAATGCTTCAATGGGAGCTGAGGCTATTAAAACTCTTCTTGAAAATCTTGATCTCGATGAGCTTTCATCTAAGCTTAGGATTCAAATGATAGATAAAGATGATAAGACTGATAAGAAGCTCTTAAGACGTCTTGAAATTATTGAAAATTTTAAAATTTCTGGAAATAAACCGGAATGGATGATTATGGAGGTTCTTCCTGTTATTCCCCCAGAGATTAGACCAATGGTTCAGCTTGATGGAGGACGTTTTGCAACATCTGATCTTAATGATCTTTACAGAAGAGTCATAAATAGAAATAATCGATTAAGGAAGTTGCTTCTTCTTAATGTGCCAGAGATTATTGTGAGAAACGAAAAAAGAATGCTTCAAGAATCGGTAGACTCTCTTTTTGACAATTCTCATAAAAGAAAAGTTGTTAAAGGCTCATCTAGTAGGCCCCTTAAGTCGCTTTCCGATGCGTTAAAAGGTAAGCAGGGAAGGTTTAGGCAAAATCTTCTTGGTAAAAGAGTAGATTATTCTGGTCGATCTGTGATTGTTGTTGGCCCTGAGTTGAAGCTACATCAGTGTGGATTGCCTGCAAAAATGGCTCTTGAGCTGTTTAAGCCTTTTGTGATAAGAAGATTAATTGAAAGCGAGGCTGTTTTTAATATTAAAAGAGCAAAAAATTTAATCGAACAAGAAGTTGACGAGGTGTGGCAGATTTTAGATCTTGTTATTAAAGATCACCCTATCCTTTTGAATAGAGCACCTACTCTTCATAGACTTGGAATTCAAGCTTTTGAGCCCGTATTAGTTGAAGGTAAGGCAATAAAATTGCATCCCCTTGTTTGTCATGCATATAATGCAGATTTTGACGGTGATCAAATGGCAGTACATGTGCCTCTTACTCCATCAGCACAAGCTGAAAGTTGGGCTTTGATGCTTTCAACTAATAATCTTTTAAATCCTGCCAATGGACATCCTATTGTTTTTCCATCTCAAGATATTGTTTTGGGTTTATATTATTTAACAATGGAGAAAAAGAATGTTATTGGAGAAGGTAAAAAGTTTTTAAACTTTAGCAATGTTATTCTTGCTATAAACAATAGGAGCCTAGATTACAATGCTTCTATTTATGTAAAAATTGATAGTGAATACAAAAAAACCACAGCTGGTAGAGTTATATTTAATGAGGCTTTACCCAATGGAATTGAATTTGTAAATAAAACTCTTAGTGATTTGGAACTACAAATCTTAATATCAAAAGTTTATGTAGTTCATGGTTCTTCTACTGTAATTGAAATGCTTGATATTATCAAGGAGCTTGGCTTTAGATATGCCACTAAGTTTGGGTGCACAATTAGCATGAGTGATATTATTGTTCCTGATGAAAAGAAAACTTATATAGACAGGGCCAATAAAGAGATTGCTAAAATTCAAAATGATTATGCTAAAGGAGTTATTACTGGTGAAGAACGTTATAATAATGTAGTTTCTGTTTGGTTAAAAACGAATGAAGAACTTACTAATAAGATGATGGAAATTTTAAAGAAAGACAGAGATGGATTTAATGTCATATATATGATGGCTGATTCTGGTGCTAGGGGAAGTAGAAATCAAATAAGGCAACTTGCTGGCATGAGAGGCTTGATGGCAAAAACCTCTGGGGATATTATTGAGCTTCCAATTATTTCTAATTTTAAGGAAGGCCTTTCTGTGATAGAATTTTTTATATCTACAAATGGAGCACGAAAAGGGCTGGCAGATACTGCTCTCAAGACAGCTGATGCTGGGTATTTAACTCGAAGACTGGTAGACATTGCTCAGGATGTTGTTGTTAGAATAGAAGATTGTGGGACTATAAACGGAATAAAAGTTGAAACTTTAAAAAATGGAGAAGAAATATTAGAATCTTTAAAAGAGAAAGCCGTTGGTAGTTATTCTATTGAAAGAATAAAAAATCCAATTACCGGTGAAATCGTTTTAGATGCAAATGAAGAAATCTCAGAATCTAAAATAGAATTATTAGAGAAAATTGGTATTGAGAAACTTGTTATTAGATCTGTTTTAACATGTGAAGCTGAACATGGTGTTTGCCAAAAGTGTTATGGTAGAGACTTCTCAAAGAACAAACCTGTTAACATTGGCGAGGCTGTAGGAATAATTGCTGCTCAGTCCATAGGTCAACCAGGCACCCAATTAACCATGCGAACTTTTCATATTGGTGGAGTTGCTCAAGCTGGCAGTGAGGATGATAAAATATCTTTAAGGAATGCTTTTATACTTAATGGTATAGAAGGTTTTAATGTTAGAGTTGACAATGGAATTCTTTTTACAAGAAAAGGAACTTTAAAAATAATCAATGTTTTTTATGAGGAAAAAATTAAGAACATAAAAGAGATTAAAGTTTTAGATTCACAAAGAGTAATCAAGGGAATTCCTTTGTTTGTTAATAAAAAGGGTGTAGAGATTTCCTCTTCTTATATTGGGTATATTAAATTAAGAGGCGATAAGTTTTTTATAGTATCGGAAGAACAAGAAGTTGTCTTGAAGGCTGGTACAAAGCTTGAAATAGAGGTTGGTGATTATGTTGAATCGGGCAGGGTTATTGGTACATTTGATCCATTTGCAGAGCCTATTATTGCAGAGGTTAAGGGTAAAATTAAGTTTAAGGATATTATTTTAGGTACCACTCTTAAAGAAGAGATAAATACTGAAACAGGTAATGTTGAGAAAAGAATTACAGACAATGTTTTTGAATCCCTTGATCCTAGAATTTTTATTATTGATAGTAGTGGTATGGAGGTTGCATCTTATGTATTGCCAGGCGATGCTTATCTTCAAGTTGAAGATGGCCAGAATATAAGCATAGGAGATGTTATTGCCAAACTTTCTAAAGGATCTGAAAAAACACAAGATATTACAGGTGGATTGCCCCGTGTTAATGATCTTTTTGAAACAAGAATTCCTAAGAATTTAACTGAAATGGCTAAAGTAAGTGGAATTATTCAATTTAAATCGATTCAAAAAGGTAAAAGACTTATTAATATTTTAGATGAGTATGGGGTTGAGCATAAGCATTATATTCCAGCTGGAAAGCATCTTTTGGTTAGAGATGGAGATGTCGTTAGGGCAGGAGATATGCTTTGTGATGGTAGAATTAATCCTCATGATGTGCTTGAAATTTTAGGTGGTATTAGTTTACAAGAATTTTTGTTGGCAGAAATTCAGGATGTTTATAGAAAACAGGGTGTTAGTATCAATGATAAACATATTGGTGTAATAATTAAGCAAATGATGAAAAAAGTTAAGATTGTAGCAGTTGGTGATACTAATTTTGTTTATGGGCAAAAGGTGGATAAGCATACTTTTTATGAACAAAATAGAAAAGTAATAGAACAGGGTGGTGAGCCAGCAATAGCAAGCCCCATTCTTATAGGAGTAACCAAGACATCTCTTAATATAGATTCTTTTATTTCTGCAGCTTCTTTTCAAGAAACAACAAAAGTGTTAACAGATGCTTCTATTGCTGGGAAAATAGATGATCTTAGAGGCTTGAAAGAAAATGTTGTAATTGGGCATTTAATTCCTACTGGAACTGGTATGGGACTTTATAAAAAAATTAAAATTAGCGAAAATATCGATTCTAAGGTTTAGCTTGAAAATAAGTGATATATTTGTTACCATTTTACTAATGATTTCAAGAAAAGGAGAGCGTTGATAAATGCCCACAATTAATCAGTTAATTAGGAAGCCTAGAAAAAGTCAAACGGAGAAGACCGCATCTCCTGCGCTTCAAAATTGTCCCCAAAGAAGGGGAATTTGTACACGTGTAATGACTGTAACTCCTAAAAAGCCTAATTCAGCTTTAAGAAAAGTAGCGCGTGTTAGACTTTCAAATGGATTTGAAGTAACAGCATATATTCCAGGAATTGGTCATAATTTGCAAGAGCATTCTGTAGTTTTGATTAGAGGTGGTCGAGTTAAAGATTTGCCTGGAGTAAGGTATCATATTGTTAGAGGAGCTAAGGACACTCTTGGTGTTAATAATAGAAAAAAGGGTAGATCTAAATATGGGACTAAAAAGCCTAAAGCTTAATTGAAAGGTGGATTAATATTAAATATGTCAAGAAAAAATAAAAAAATCAAAAAGAAAATTTTTGTTGATGCTAAGTACAATTCTAGAATTGTTGCAAAGTTCGCAAACAGAATGATGTATGATGGAAAAAAATCAATAAGCGAGAATATACTTTATAGCTCAATTGATTTGCTTGCTGATAAGCTAGAAGATAGTGATAAAATGGCTGTTTTTTATAAAGCTTTAGATAATATTAAACCCTTAGTAGAAGTAAGAAGTAGGCGAGTAGGTGGTGCTACATATCAAGTTCCTGTTGAAGTTAGAGAAGAGAGAAGAGAGGCTTTGGCTATGAAGTGGATTATTTTTGCCGCTAGAAAGTCTAGTGGGAAATCTATGAAGGAAAAATTGTCAAATGAACTTTTAAATGCATATAATTCTACGGGAGCTGCTTTTAAGAAGAAAGAAGATACTCATAGAATGGCTGAAGCAAATAAAGCTTTTACTCATTATAGATGGTAAAAAGACACCTTTTTAAGGTGCCTTTTTTTGTTTATATGTTTGAGTATTATTGGAGCTATTTTTTATACTTGTTTTATTAAAAGTAAGGAGGATGTTTTGTGTTAAAAAAAGTTTATTATTTTCTATTTTTTTTATTTATTGTTTCTTGTTATGACTCTGATGATGGTAAGCCAAGGTCAAAAACGATTTCACTTATAGTTGAGGGTGCTTTTGATGATAAAGGATTTAATGAAAGTTCTTCTAAGGCGATAAGAAAATTAAAGGCAGATTTTAACGTAAATATAATTGAAAAATCATCTACAGGGAATTCTTACTTGGGAGATATTGCAAACTTAGAGGATAGTAATTCAAGTTTGATTTGGGGAGTTGGATTTAGATTGTCTGATGCTCTTTTGCAAAGAGCTAGCGAGAACGTTTCTGTTAGTTATGCAATAATAGAAGGAATTTATAATGAAATTCAAATACCTAGAAATCTTCTCAATATTAATTTTAGATCTGAAGAGGTGGCTTTTTTAGCAGGATATTTTGCATCAAAGGCTTCTAAAACGGGTAAGATAGGATTTATTGGGGGAGTGAGAGGGAAAATTCTAGAATCTTTTATGTATGGATATGAAGCTGGTGCTAAGTATGCAAATTCTAATATTAAAGTAGTCTCTCAGTATATTGGCACATTTGGAGACTTTGGACTTGGTCGCTCAACAGCATCTAATATGTATCGAGATGGAGTTGATATTATATTTGCAGCCGCAGGACTTTCTGGTATAGGAGTAATTGAGGCAGCAAAAGAATTAGGCCCCGATCATTATATTATTGGAGTCGATCAAGATCAATCATATCTTGCCCCTAATAATGTTCTTGTTTCTGCCATTAAGAAAGTTGATTCATTGATGCATAGTTTAACAAAAAAGTATCTAGAAACTGGAGTTTGGGATGGAGGTAAGACCATTTTGTTTGGACTTAAAGAAGATGGACTTGGTTTGGTTTTAAATGAAAACCTAAAATCAAATTATTCTGAAATTTATAACAAATCATTAAATATTGGGCAAAGCATAATGAATGGTATTATAAGAGTCCCTTATGACAAAATATCTTATGATAACTTTGTTTTGCAAATAGCAGATTAGTCTGATTTGCATGAAATTTTTTTGTGAAAAATGTTTTTAGTTCTTTAAAAAATTTTATGGGGCTGTTAATTGTTGCAATTTTTTGGACTGATCTTGCAAAAGGATTTAAATTTGGATATTATGGTGATGTAGGAAGAATAATTTTTCTTACATCATATTTTTATTAATGCCAAAAACATTCTTTTTTTAAAAGGTTTGTTAAGATTTTTTTATAAATAAAGAATGTTGCTTGTTAGTAAAGTAAAGATTAACATTTTAATTTTTAAAAAATTCTAAATTTTTTAAATGAATTTTGTAAGGAGAGGATTAATTTTGTTTAAAAGGTTTATTTTTATTGCTTTATCTTTATTAGTATCGGCTTGTTTTCAATCTAATAAAAAGTTTGTTAAATCCGACAAAATTGTTATAGGTGTTTTAGCCAGTGGTAGTTTTTATGATAAAGGCTACAATCAAAGTGTTTATGATGGCGTTGTAAAGCTTAAAGATAATTTTGGAGTAAAACTTATAACAAAATCTTTAAGGCCTTACCCCATTGAGGGCAAAAGGCTTCTTACTGCTTATGAGGCAATGACTGAAGATGCTTATGAAGTTCAAAAAAGTCCTTTAAATCTTTTTTGGTTGATTGGGCACGAATTTTCCAATTTATCGGTTAGACTTTCGCATGAACGTTCAGATATTTGTTATGGGATTATAGATGCTTTTGATTATGGCGATATTCAAGTTCCTAAGAATTCTCTTGCTATTAAGTTTAGAAATGAAGAGGCAGCATTTTTAGCTGGGTATATTGCTGCCAAGATGAATAGAAGGGAAAAGATTGGATATTTAACAGGACCTAGAAGTGAACATTTAAATGATTTTAAGTTTGGTTTTAAAGCTGGAATTTTTTATGCTAATCCCAAATTAAGATTGGTTTCAAAAAAGGCGCCTTCTTCTTTTGATAAAGAGAAAGGCAAAGAAATGGCCAGATTTATGTATAAAGAAGATAAAGTGGGTGTTATTTTACCAATAGCTGGTATAACTGGGCTTGGAGTTTATGACGCTGCTAAAGAGCTTGGACCTAAATATTATGTTATTGGTTTAAATCAAGATCAATCATATATTGCTCCTCAAAACGTTATTACTTCAATACTTAAGGATATTGGTAAAGTTATTTATTCTGTTTCATCAGATTATATTAAAAATGGAGTTTTTAAAGGTGGGGTTGTTATTGATCGAGGGTTAAAAGAAGGCGTAATAGAAATTGTTAAGGATCCTGATGTTTTAAATAGTAGGTTGCTTGATGAAGTTGTTAATTTGGAAAATAAAATAATAAATGGGGAAATTATTGTTCCCGATAGTGAATATGCATTTGATTTATTTAAATCAAAGTTATAAACTACTTAGGTATAGCTTTATTTTAAAAAGGTGAGTAGTTTATGAATAGATTATTATTGTTGATTTTATTTGAATGTATTATTTTTTTATCTTGTAGCGGTAAGGGTGGTCTTGAAAGTGGAATTCCTAAAATATCTTTAATAATTGATGGAACTTTTGATGATAAATCTTTTAATGAGAGTGCTTTAAATGGCATTAAAAAAGTTAAAGAGGAATTTGAGATTGATCTTGTTTTAAAAGAATCTTCAATAAATTCTTATTTATCTGATCTTGAAGGGCTTAAAGATTCGGGTTCAAATTTAATTTGGCTTATTGGGTATAGATTTAGCGATGTAGCCAAGGCTGCTTCTTTGCAAAATCCCGAGGTTAAGTATGTGATTATTGATCCTGTTTATTCTAGTGAACCTATTTCTTCAAATTTAGTAGGTCTAACTTTTAGAGCTCAAGAAGGCGCATTTTTGACAGGCTATATTGCTGCAAAAGTTTCTAAAACGGGCAAAATTGGATTTTTAGGAGGAATGGAGGGCGAGATAGTAGATGCTTTCAGGTATGGGTATGAAGCTGGTGCTAAGTATGCTAATAAAGATATAAAAACATCTGTTCAATATATTGGTAGTTTTGTTGACATTGAAGCTGGTAGAAGCATTGCAACTAAGATGTATTCCGATGAGATAGATATTATCCATCATGCTGCAGGTCTTGGGGGAATTGGAGCTATTGAAGTTGCAAAAGAACTTGGTGATGGACATTACATTATTGGAGTTGATGAGGATCAATCATATCTTGCTCCCAATAATGTAGTTACATCTACAACTAAAGATGTTGGTAGAGCTTTAAATCTTTTTACATCTAATTATTTAAAAACTAATACTTTTGAAGGTGGAAAATTAATAAATTATGGCCTTAAAGAAGGGATTGTCGGGTTTGTAAGAAATCCTAAGATGATTCCTTTTGAACTTGAAAAAGAAATTGATAACCTTTCTAGCAAAATAATCAATAAAGAAGTTATTGTTCCATATAATAAAGAAAGTTATGAAAATTTTGTTAAAGAATTTATTTAAATAAAAGATATAAATTAATTTATATCTTTTATTTTTAGTTTTAAAAAACGTATTTGTATATTGGTTTTTTAAATGGTGAAAATGGAGAACCGTTTTATATGGGAATTGTAATTTTTATATTTGGTATTTTGTTAACTTCTTGCTTAAGCAAGAGTGGAGTAGAATCTGATTCAAGTAAAATTAAGATATCTATGTTGGTGGATGGTGTTCTTGATGATGAATCTTTTAATTCTAGTGCTAATAAGGCTTTATTGCGCTTGAAAAAAGATTTTCCAGAAAGTATTGAAGAGGTTTTTTCCAGTGCTTCTTCTGGAGTTTATTCTAGTTATGTTTCAGACCTTGATAATTTAAAAATGAATGGCTCGAGCTTGATTTGGCTTGTAGGATACATTCTTACAGACGTTTCTCTATCGGTTTCATCAGAGAATCCAAAAATTAACTATGGGATAATAGATCCTATTTATAATGATGGTGTTAGGATCCCTAAAAATTTGATTGGCGTTATTTTTAAAGTGGAGCAAGGTGCTTTTTTGGCTGGTTATATTGCAGCTAAAAAAAGCGTTTCTGGTAAAATAGGTTTTATAGGGGGAGTGAAAGGCGACATAGTAGATGCATTTCGTTATGGCTATGAAGCTGGTGCAAAGTATGCTAATGGGGGCATAGAGATTATAAGTGAATATTCCAATTCTTTTTCTGATGTTGACATTGGTAGAGCTATGGCCAATAAAATGTATTCTAAAGGGATAGATGTAATTCATTTTGCAGCTGGTTTATCAGGACTAGGTGTTATTGAGGCAGCAAAAGAACTTGGTGCTGGTTACTATGTTATTGGAGCTGATCAAGATCAATCTCATCTTGCTCCTAAGAATTTTATTACTTCTGTTATAAAAAACATTGGTGATGCATTATATTTGATTACTAGTGAATATATTAAGAATAATAATACTTGGGAAGGTGGAAAAGTTGTTCAAATGGGATTAAGAGATGGCGTTATTGGTTTATCTAATGCGAATGAATTTGAATATATAAAAGCTCTTGAAAGGAAAATAATTAATAAAGAGATCATTGTCCCTTACAGTCAGGAAGGATATGAAATTTTTATAAAACAAATATTAAAGTTGTAGACTTTTCAAATAAAAAGATTTTAATTTTCCAGTTTTTAATTTTTTAAATATGTTATATTTATTGTGTTATAATAAGTAGAAGTACATTTCTATTGTTTTAGAGGATTTAGCATTGAATAAAAAAATGTTTCCCAAAATTTACTATTATGATCAAGATTTTATTGATATTTATAATAAAAGTTTGTCTTGGATTCAAGACAAAGTTATTTTGCAAAAAATTGCTGATAAGGGTAAAAAAGATAAAAATTATTATTCTGAGAATTGCGATTATATAGATCAAATGCAAGCTTGTATGTCAAGCTTTTTTCTTGTCTATAGTAATGGGGAATATTCATCTACATCTGCAATTGACAAATTTTATCAATTGCAGGAAGAATCTGGTGCCATCAGAGCTAGATATGACAGCGACAATGTAATTATTGAGCTTGATGATAATGAAGAGAATATTGGATTTCCTATTTTTGCATGGGCTGAATATAATTTGTATCACAAAACAGGAAATAAAAAGAGAATTTCTGAAGTTTTGCCAAAGCTTGATAAGTATTATAAGTGGCTAGAAAGCAAATTTTTAAAGGAGAATGGTCTTTATTCAATTGATGTAAATAAAATTTTTTATAAAAATTCTCCAAGAGTAAATGCATATTATCCTGTAGATTTTAATTCATTACAAGTTCATAGTGCATATTGCATTTCTAAATTAGCAGACATTTTGAATGATAAAAATTTATCACTTGAATATAAAAAACGATTTTTTTCCCTTAAGGTTAAAATTAATTCTTTAATGTGGAGCGAAAAGGACGGATTCTATTATGATCTTGATGTTAATGAAAGTATACTTGAAATAAAGACAATAGTAGGGTTTTTCCCAATGCTTTCCGAGATTCCTAGTGAAGATAGAATAGAAAGAATGATTTTTTATTTAAAAAGCACTAAGCATTTTGGAACTCCAAATCCTTTTCCCACACTTTCTGCTAGTGAACCTGGTTTTAGTGAAGATGGCAATGGGTACTATGGTTCAGTTTATACATATATGAATTTTTTTGTGATCAAAGGCCTTGAATATTGTGGTCGTGCAAACATTGCAAGAGAATTTACGATAAGGCATTTATATTATATATTAGACACCCTAATGCCCTTTAATAAAATTAAAGGGCACATTTGGGAAGCTTATAAGCCTATGCAGGAAGGACCTGCATATTTTGATTCTAATAAAAAAATTTATACCGAAAAAGATCTTATTTGTTATCTTGCTCTTTTTAGCATCAGTTTAATGATAGAAAACATTATTGGGCTTACAATTAGTTTGCCCGATAAAACTGTATATTGGAACATACCCACTCTTGAGATTATGGGGATAGAAAGCTTATCTCTTAAAAAAAATCAAACTACAATAATTTGTAATAAAGGAAAAAGAGGTTGGGAAATAAAAATGGAATCTGAAAAACTTTATTATTTTACAATAAATATATTAAATAAAAAAGAAAAAACTCTTCCTATTCCTTCAGGAAGATGTTCTATGTTGTTGGATAAGCTTTGATGAATTGGATTCATTAAATAATGTCTTGTAAAATTTAAATTTTTGGAGGCCTTTTAATGATAGATATTGATGAATTGAGAATTTTTCTTAAAGAAAAGAGTTATTCTAAAATTAAAGAAAAATTTTTAAAACACGATTCCTTTGACATTGCAGAGGCTCTTAAAAGACTTAATGGATCTGAATTGATTTTGCTCTACAGATTTTTGCCCAAAAAAATAGCAGTTGAAACTTTCTCTAATTTTGATCAATCTACAAAAAACAAATTAGCAAATTCTTTTACAAATAAAGAAATAAGTGAAATGATTGATGAGCTTAATATTGATGATGTTATTGACCTTTTAGAAGAAGTTCCTGCAAATGTTGTTCAGAGATTTTTAGCAAGCTCTACAGAAGAGAATAGAGAAATTATTAATAAATTTTTGTCGTACAGTGATGATTCTGCAGGTTCGATTGTAACAATTGAGTATGTTGAACTTAAGCAAGATTTTACCGTTGGTCAAGCTCTTGATTATATTAGAAGAGTTGCTAAAACAAAAGAAGATATTTACACTTATTATATTACGGATGATGAAAAGCATTTAAAAGGAGTTATAAAAATTGAGGATTTAATATTGGCTAAAGATGATGTCGTTTTATCATCAATAATGAGAAGTAGTGGGTTTTACATTGTAAGAGTCAATGATGAGAAAGAAGATGTTGCACTTCTTTTCCAAAAATATGATATTACCAGTGTTCCTGTTGTTGACAATGAAGGGAGGATGATAGGGGTCATTATTATTGATGATATTTTAGAAGTTATTCAATCAGTAAATACTGAAGATTTTCAAATGATTGCAGCTGTTAAGCCCTTAGATACATCTTATCTTGATACTTCTATTTTAGTTATGACAAAAAATAGAATAATTTGGCTTTTAGTGCTTATGGTATCTTCTACTTTTACAGCAACAATCATTTCAAATTATCAAAATTTAATGCTGTCTTTAGTGATTTTGACCAGTTTTATTCCTCTTTTAATGGATACTTCGGGCAATGCTGGCTCTCAAGCATCTGCGTTAATAATTCGTGAGCTTGCTCTTGGTACTATCAAGGTAAAAGATTTTTTTAAAGTTTTTTTAAAGGAAATATGTGTTAGTTTTTTAGTGGGAATAATTCTTGCTAGTGTTAATTTTTTAAGAATTGTCTTCTTTGTAGCTCCTCAGCACTCTGATAGACTTAAAATAGCATTTGTAGTTTCATCTTGCTTGATGGTAAGTTTGACAGTAGCAAAGATATTGGGGGGACTTTTACCCATTGTTGCTAAGATTTTTAAGTTGGATCCAGCACTTATGGCA
The DNA here is from genome assembly GCF_033969665.2 of Borreliella sinica. Classification (GTDB taxonomy): domain Bacteria; phylum Spirochaetota; class Spirochaetia; order Borreliales; family Borreliaceae; genus Borreliella; species Borreliella sinica. Next base: position 514,286 of record NZ_CP135180.1, read on the forward strand.
GGTCCTTTAATCACCACGATTGCAGATGCTATTACTTTGATAGCGTATTTTAATATAGCAAAATGGGTTTTGGTTAGTTATGTTGTTTGAATTTCATTTAAATTTGATAATTGTTATTTTTTTATAATAGGACATTTTTAATGTATGATTGCATTTTTTGTAAAATAGTAAACAAAGAGCTTCCTAGCTATAAAGTTTATGAAGACGATTTGGTTTTAGCATTTTTAGATATCAATCCTTTAACCGTTGGGCATACCCTTGTTATTCCTAAAGAACATAGTGAAAATTTATTGAATATGGATAATAAATTTAACGATAGAATTTTAAAAGTATGTAAAAAAATTTCGAATGCTTTAAAGCGAATAAATTCTAGCATTTGTGTTGGAATAAATATTTATTCTTCTTTGGGGGCGGGTGCAGGGCAAGAGGTTTTTCATACTCATTTTCATGTGATTCCGAGATTTAAAAATGATGGTTTTGGTTTTCAGAGGGGTAATAAACCTAATCTTGAAGTTAAAAAATTTAAAGAATTGTCTATACAAATAGGTATGAATATTTAATTTTATTGTCCAAAAAGGATTCTTTATGAGAAGAAATTTATTTTTCTGTTTTGTTTTTATGTTTTTTAATGTATTAAGAATCTATTCAGGAATTCCTGGATATCTTAATGCATATAGTGGAGTTGGAATTGGTGTTGATAATTTTACTAAAGATTTATTCTTCTATGAAAGGCTTAAGTATCAATTTTTTAGCGGACTTGGCGTTAATGTTTCTCAAAATTTTGCAGTTGGTGGAGAATTTAATTTAGATGTTAAATTTTTACCAAGCTATACCCCTTATACCAAAGAGATTATGTTTATGTTGGATGATCAATCATATTTGAAGCATTCTATAGGTTATTTCACAGCAAAAGATGTTTCAATTTCAATAAGAATGTACGGTAATTATTTCTTTTTAACTTATACCCCAATGTTTAGTTTAAACTTGTTTACAGGTTTAAAGTTTTCATATATTGGTGCTACGATTAATTTTAGAAACTCAAATGATTGGGCATTATTTGATAATTTTGTTCTAGGATTAGATGTTGGGGCTAGGATTAATATAGATTTTATTTTTTTGGAATATACAGTTTCTCCAATTTTTTATAACAAAACTTTACTTTTAAATCAAATGCATAAAATAACTTTAGGATTTATTTTCCAGTTTGATGTAGCAACAAGAAATGACAGTGATATACTTTCTATTTTATAAATTTTATTAGATTAAGGATATTTTAAATTTTCTTCTTTTATATTATTTAGTATTTGTAAGTATTTAGAGGATTCGTATTTAGCCATATCAAGGTTATGTTCTTTGTAGTTCCCGCATTCTTTAAGGCTTGCGCCTGGAATTGGCTCTGAAAAATTTACAATTTCGGAAAAAAGCCATGATATTAAGTCAATAAGATCTTTGCTTTCATAGTCTCCAAAAATTATTAAGTAAAAACCAGTTCTGCATCCCATGGGTCCAAAATATACTATTTTTTCGGCCCAAACTTCATTATTTCTAAGTAAAGTAGCTCCTATATGCTCTATTGTATGTATTGCTGCGTTTTCAATTATTGGCTCGATGTTGGGAGCTTTTATTCTAATGTCTATTGTAGTAAATATTACATTTTCAAAGGTATCTTTTCTTGAGACATATATACCAGGATTTAATTTTGTATGATCTATTGTAAAGCTTGTTATTTTTTTCATTTTTTTAGCACCGCTTGTATTTTTTTTACAAAATCTAATTTTTCCCATTCAAATTCATTTTTTCCAAAATGACCGTAAGTACAAGTTTTAAGATATATGGGTTGTTTTAGTTTTAATTTTTTAATTATTCCTTTAGGAGTTAAATCAAAGTTATTGACAATGAAATTTAATATTTTGTTTGCATATTCAGCATCATTTATTCCAGTAGTTATTTGAATAGATATTGGTTTTTCAATTCCGATTGCATATGCAAGTTGCAGTTCAAATTCTTTAGAAATGCCAGCTGCTACCATATTTTTTGCGATATATCTTGCCATGTAAGCAGCTGATCTATCTACTTTTGTGGCATCTTTTCCGCTGTATGCTCCCCCTCCATGTCTTGCAAATCCCCCATAACTATCAGCAATAATTTTTCTTCCTGTAAGACCTGTATCTCCAGTGGGTCCTCCAATTACAAAATTTCCAGAAGGATTAATACAATAAATAGTATTTTCATCAAGCATTGATTTGTCTTGAATGGTAGGTTTAATAATTTCTTCAATGATTGTTTGCCTTATTAGTTTTTGGGAAATATTTGGATGGTGTTGATGAGATACTATGATATTTTTTATTTTTATAGGCTTTTTGTTTTTATCGTATTCTATAGTAACTTGAGATTTTGAATCGGGTCGCAGCCATTTTATTGCTCCTGATTTTCTAAGATTACTAGCTTTTTTTAGAATTGAATTAGCAATTTCATAAGGAGCAGGTAAAAAATTTTTTGTTTCATCGCAAGCATATCCAAATATTATTCCCTGATCACCAGCTCCAAGGGTATTAGACCCCTTTTTTTCAATTGCATTTATAATGTCACGTGATTGATTGCCAACGGCATCTATTACCGTTATTGTTTTATAATCAAGTCCATAATCAATATTTGTATAACCTATATCTTTTATAATGTTTTTGGCAATTTCTTTTATATTTATGTTTTTTTTTACAGGGCTATTTATTTCTCCTGCTATTACTACTAAATTTTGCGCAATTATGACTTCGCAAGCTACTTTTGCATTTTTATCTACTTTTAGCATTTCATCAAGGATGGCATCAGAGATTTGATCTGCAATTTTATCTGGATGTCCTTCGGATACAGCCTCAGAAGTTAAAGTTTGGTTAGCTGCTATTATTTTATTCATATTAGCCTAATTAGTTCCTTTGTCATTTTACTTGAATTTATTGATGATGTTTTTAAAAACTTATTAAAGTCTATGTGGTTATTTTTGTTGTTTGGTAAATCAGAAATTGAACGGATTATTATGAATGGTATTTTAAATATGTGAGCTATTTGGGCTATTGCAGCTCCTTCCATATCTACAGCTAAAGCATCTTTAAAATTTTTTTTAATTGTATCAAGATTTTGTTCACTGTCAACAAATTGATCTCCTGTTAGTATTAAGCCGATATGGATATCAATGTTTAAAAGCTTTTTGTCAGCAATATTGACAACTTTTTTCAATAGTTCTTCATCCGCTTTAAATTTTTGTGGCAAATTAGGAACTTGCCCTATTTTGTGGCCAAACTTGGTCAAGTCAAAGTCATGGTATGCTACTTCTGAAGATGCTACTATATCTAATATTTTAAGGTTAGAGTTTTTTTTTATTCCGCCAGAACTTCCAGAGTTTATTATATGGGTGATTTTATATCTAGATATAATTTGATTGCTCCAAATCGCTGCGTTAACCTTTCCGATTCCTGTAGTTAAAGATATTACATCTTTTCCCAAAATTTTTCCTTTATAAATTTTTTTATTTTCTAGGTAGCCGTTTAATACAACTTCTTCTTTGTCATCAATCATTTCGTTTATTTCTTCTGATTCTTCTTGCATAGCCGATATGATTAAAATCATGCTTTTCTCCTTTTTGGGCGTCTTATATACTGTCTACTAAAGAATGTTTATTTTTAATTTGCTCTATTTCATTTTGATTGAGTATTTTTTTTATTCCTGTGTTTGTATTTGGTATAGACTGAACGCTAAGTTCATTCTTGTTTGCAACTTTTCCATTTTTTATTATGTAATTTATGTATGGAAAATTTGGATTAGAATTATCTATATCTACTATTTTAGCTATAGAATTGTCATTAAGCTCTACAATAAAATCTAAAGGGCAAGAAGATATTGTGTTGATTATTAATTTTAAAACCCTTTTATCAAATTTTTTGTCAGCATCTTTAATTAATTCAATAATAGATGCTCCAGAATTAAAGGATTTTTTATACGACTTGTCTAAAATGATAGCAGAATATGCACTAGCAGCGCCTATTATATTTGATTCTATGCTAATGTTTTCACTTGTTAATCCCTTAGGATAACCTGTCCCGTCTAAATTTTCTTTATGTGTTAAAAGCGTTAAACATATGGATTGTGACAAGTTACTTGTTAAAGCTACTTTATAACTGATTATGGGATATTTTTTTATTATTTCTAGTTCTTTGCTAGTCAATGCTTCTGTTTTTTCGCTGATTTTTGATGGAATAAATAGGAATCCTATTTTATGTAAAAGAGCAATACTACAAAGTTCTATTGTTTTATAGTTATTTAGTCCCATTTCATTACCAAGGGCTACTGTTAAGATAGCTGTATTTACCGAATGAATAATGTGATAGTTCGCAGAAAGTTTAGGAATTCTAAAATATTTGATAAAAATTTTTTTCTGTTTTTTATAAAATTCTATTACTTTTTTTACAGTGGGCATTATATCTTGATAATATATTTTTTTATTTCTTTTGCAATTTTCATAAATTTCTTCTAAATTGCTTATTATTACATGGTAACTAGAAACAGCCTCTTCATCGAATTTTTTGTGTATTTCTTCATATTCTTTTTTAACAGAATCATCACTGAAAAAATTTGATATCTCTTTAATGTATGATTTTAAATTCCATTTTTCAATAAGCTCAATGTTTTTGTTTTCAATAAATGCATTCTCAGGCCAAACTAAGAATTCTTTGTCTATTAAATATGATGAATTTTTTATATTTTTGATAATGCTTTCAAAATTTTGCATTTATTTCCTTGAAATTAAGCTATATTAACCATATATATCATATTATTTATTAATTGTCTATCTATTAGTATAATGTATTTATTATATCTCAATTTTTGAATTAAGATATCTCAATTTTAGAATTGAGCTTATTTTGAAGAGATTTTTATGGTAGAAAAAATACGCCTAGGCTTTAATATTGTATTTCTTGGACTATTTGTTTATTTTCTGACAATTTTAAGATTTCAAATGGAATTAAGCTTTATTTTGCTCAATTACCATTTTATTATAATTTATTTTTTACTAGTGATTATTTTTAATGTTATTTATTCTAGATACCTTTTTTCAAGACTATATTTTATTTTAAATGGAATGGAAGATACATTTACTTTTTTAAAGCTTAAAATGGTTCGCAAAAAGCTTAAAAGTGTTTTTGAAATATCTATTCTTCTTAGGTTTATTTTGATAAAACAAGATAAAAAAAGTCTTGATGAGCTTTATTTTTATTTGAAAGACAATAAATTAAGGTGTAAAACAATAATAGAGCTTTATTCTGTTCTTATTAGTTTTAGAGAGAAAGAAAAGGCTTCTAGTTTAATTTTAAATTATAAGCACAGTAAAAACAAGTGGGTGAAATATTGCGAGGCTCTTAGTATGGTATCATTTGAAGAGTATTTAAAGCTAGAAGAGTTAGTAATTTTTTTAGATAAGTTCTTTTTAAAAAATGATATTTTTACTATTTATTTTTATTATTTATTGCAAAAATCGAAAATATCTTTTGATTTGCTTGAAAGCAAAAAAATCAAGATTAGAAATAGGTATTATAAATTTAAAAATAAGATAGATTCTAAGCATACAAGGCTACTTAGTTCAAATTTATTTTTCGTTGTTTTTTATTATATTTATGATTTTTCTAAAAAAGATATTTTTTATTAAAGGAGTTGTGTTTTGAGTATAAGAGTTCGTTATGCGCCTTCTCCAACGGGTTTGCAACATATTGGTGGGATTAGAACAGCTTTGTTTAATTATTTTTTTGCAAAGTCTTGTGGGGGTAAATTTTTACTTAGAATTGAGGATACAGATCAAAGCAGATATTTCTCAGAAGCTGAAAATGATCTTTATTCAAGTCTTGAATGGCTTGGTATTTCTTATGATGAAGGACCTATTGTAGGGGGTGATTATGAGCCTTATGTCCAGTCTAAAAGAAGTGTAATATATAAAAAGTATGCTCAATATTTGATTGAATCTGGTCATGCTTATTATTGCTATTGTAGTCCTGAAAGGTTAGAAAGGATTAAGAAAATTCAAAATATTAATAAGATGCCGCCTGGATATGATAGGCATTGTAGGCATTTAAGTGATGACGAAGTTAAAAATGCACTAATTAAAAAAATCAAACCTGTTGTCAGATTTAGAATTCCTTTAGAAGGAGATACTAGCTTTGATGATATTTTGCTTGGAAAGATTACATGGTTGAATAAAGACATTAGCCCTGATCCTGTAATTCTTAAGTCAGATGGATTGCCTACTTATCATCTTGCAAATGTTGTTGATGATTATTTAATGAAAATTACCCATGTATTAAGATCTCAAGAATGGGTTTCTTCTGGTCCATTGCACATGCTTCTTTATAATGCTTTTAATTGGAAGCCGCCTATTTATTGTCATCTTCCGATGGTTATGGGAAGTGATGGTCAAAAATTAAGCAAAAGACATGGATCAACAGCTTTAAGGCAATTTATTGAAGATGGGTATCTTCCAGAAGCTATTATTAATTATGTTACTTTGCTTGGCTGGTCTTATGATGATAGGAGAGAGTTTTTTTCAAAAAATGACCTTGAACAATTTTTTTCGATTGATAAGATTAATAAATCTCCTGCGATTTTTGATTATCACAAGTTGGATTTTTTCAATAGTTACTATATTAGGGAGAAAAAAGATGAAGATTTATATAATCTTTTGCTACCTTTTTTCCAAAAAAAGGGGTATGTTTCCAAGCTTATTACTTTAGAAGAGAGTCAAAAATTAAAATTATTAGTTCCTCTTATTAAGAGTAGGATTAAAAAACTAAGTGATGCTTTAAATATGACCAAATTTTTTTATGAGAACATTAAATCATGGAATTTAGACGAATTTTTAAATAGAAAAAAAACAGCCAAAGAAATTTATTCTATTTTAGAATTAATAAAGCCTATTTTAGAAGGATTTGAAAAAAGATCGTCTGAGGAAAATGATAAAATTTTTTATAATTTTGCTGAGAAAAATGGTTTTAAATTGGGAGAAATTCTTCTTCCTATTAGAATTGCAGCACTTGGTAGCAAAGTTTCTCCGCCGCTTTTTGATTCTTTAAAATTGATAGGTAGTTCTAAAGTTTTTGAAAGAATAAAATTGGCACAGGAATTTTTGAAAACAAATGAATAGTTATTAAGGATATTTTTATGGTTAGAATGGAAGATATTATTTCTCTTGCAAAAAGAAAAGGGTTTGTATTTCAATCTTCAGAGGTTTATGGGGGTCTTTCGGGTGCTTGGGATTATGGGCCTTTGGGAGTTGAGCTTAAAAAAAATATCAAAAGAGAATGGTGGAAGAGTATGGTGTACTTGCATGAAAATATTGTAGGTTTAGATAGTGCTATTTTTATGCGACCTGAAGTTTGGAGGGCATCTGGACATGTCGATGGTTTTTCAGATTCTATGGTTGATTGCAAAGATTGTAAGAGTAGATTTAGGGCCGATTTTATTGATTTGTCAAAAAATTGTCCAAATTGCAAAGTTGGGAATAATTTTACCTCTCCGAGAAGTTTTAATTTAATGTTTAAGACTCATATTGGAGTAGTAGAGGACAGTTCTAGTGAGATTTATTTAAGACCCGAAACAGCACAAGGAATTTTTGTTAATTTTAGGAATGTTTTGGATTCTTCAAGGCTAAAGATCCCTTTTGGAATTGCTCAGGTAGGTAAAGCGTTTAGAAATGAGATAGTTACAAAAAATTTTATATTTAGAACCTGTGAGTTTGAGCAAATGGAAATGCAGTTTTTTGTTCATCCCAAGCAAATAGATGAATGGTTTTGTTATTGGCAGCAAAATAGAATGAATTTTTTTGTAGAAACTCTTAAAATTAGGTCCAATAAATTAAGATTTAAGGCTCACGATTCAACGCAACTTGCGCATTATGCAAAATCTGCATTTGATATTGAGTACGAATTTCCGTTTGGATTTCAAGAAGTAGAAGGTATTCACAATAGAGGTAATTACGATTTAACTCAACATTCTAAATTCTCTAACAAGCCTAAAATATTTGAGTATCATGATTTGCTAACAAAAGAGAGATATGTGCCTTATGTTATTGAAACTTCTGCTGGGCTTACAAGATCTGTTTTAATGACCCTTTGTGATGCTTATTCTGAGGAGGATCTTCCAGATGGAGATAAACGCATTGTTTTGAAATTACATCCCAAGTTGGCTCCTTACAAGATTGCTATCTTTCCTCTTGTTAAGAAAGTTGAGCTTATTGAGATTGCTAGAAGGATTTATGTGGAACTTTGCGATGATTTTCATATATTTTATGACGATAGTGGAACAATAGGTAAAAGGTATAGACGCCAAGACGAAATAGGAACTCCCTATTGTGTAACAGTAGACTACAATACTATTGAAGATGAAACAGTTACTGTTAGAGAAAGAAACAATATGACTCAGAAGAGAATTTTTATTGATGATTTATATTCATACATTAAAACAGAGATTTTAAATTACAAAGAGGATTTTAATAAATGAATCTTGCTTTAAATCTTTTACATAAGCGTGGATTTTTGAAGCAATGTACATCTTTAAAAGTTTTAAGCGATTTAATGGATAAAGAAAAAATAGTTTTTTATGCAGGAGTTGATGCAACATCTAGCTCGCTTCATATTGGTCATTTGATTCCTTTTTTAGCGATGATGCATCTTGAACAACATGGTCACATGCCAATTGTTTTGATTGGAGATTCTACAACAAAAATAGGTGATCCTTCCGGAAAAAGTGAGATGAGAAAGATTTTATCTTTAGAAGAGATTAGTAATAATGCTTTGTCTATAAAAAATCAACTTCAAAGAATAACAAAGTTTAGTTCAGGATGTTTTATTCATAATTCAAATTGGCTAGATAATCTTAATTATATTGAATTTTTAAGGGATATTGGTATTCATTTTTCTGTTAATCGTATGTTAAGTTTTGAAACTTACAAAAGAAGGTTAGAGTTTGGACTTTCATTTATTGAATTTAATTATCAGCTTTTGCAGTCTTATGATTATTATATGCTTAATAAAATTAAAAATTGTCGACTTCAAATTGGTGGTGATGACCAATGGGGAAATATTGTCTCAGGTATTGACTTAATTAGAAGGAAAATTGGAATAGAAGCTTTTGGACTTACGTTTCCATTGATTACAAGAAGTGATGGGAAAAAGATGGGCAAATCAGAAAAAGGTGCTGTTTATCTTGATTCTGATCTTTACAGTGTTTATGATTTTTATCAATATTTTAGAAATACTTCAGATTCTGATGTGAAAACTTTTTTATACCTTTTTACTTTTTTAGAAGAAGACGAGATTGAATTAATTTCAAATTTTAAGGGGAATTCTTTAAATAGAGCCAAAGAGATTTTAGCCTTTGAGATAACTAAAATTGTTCATGGAGAAGCGGAAGCTTTAAAAGTTCAAGAGGCATCCTTTGCTGCATTTAAAGGGAGTGGGAGTAGAGACAATATTCCATTTTTTAAATTTAGCTTTTCTAATTTAGAAAAAGAGGTGTTGTTGATTGATTTAATGTTAGATTCAAAAATTGCGCCCAGTAAGTCAGAAGGTAGAAGATTGATTAATTCTGGAGGTGTGTATATCAATGGCAAAAGGGTAGAAAATCAGAATCATTGTCTTACCAGAGAAGATTTTAATAATAATGAAATTGAATTGAGAGTAGGTAAAAAGAAATTTTTACGAATTGTTTTGTAGTTGATTTTGAATGTATGATAGAAGAGCTTTAAATTGTTTGTTTTTTAATTCGTTTTTGTTTTTCATAGAGTCTAAGCATCTTGTTTTTACGGAGGAACATATTTTTTATGGGTTGGTTAAAAGTGATAAAATTAAAGAACTGCTTAGTTTATGTACAATTGACTTTTATAAACTTAATAAACAGCTAGAAGAATTTTTTAGCAAACTTCCTTTAAGAGGAAATTATATCCCAGATTATGTTTCTAGTATGGATTATTTGTATGATGATATAATCAATGCTATTTTTTTTTATAAAAAACCTTATAAAATACAAGAAAAAGATTTATTGTGGGTGCTTGTCAAAAAAAGAAAAAATAGCATTTTAGATACTTTACTTAACTCCGGTTTTAATTTGACTATTTTTGACAAACTTATTGAAGTTCATGATTATTTAGCTGTAAATACTAAATACGATTCAGGTTATGATCGTGAATTAATTACAGAATATATTGATAATAATGCATCAAAAAGTAAAGGAGGCTTTCATATTTTTGATGAGAATCGTGATAAGTTGAATCAAAGGGATTTTTTTTTAGAAAATAAAGACTCTATTGGTAATTTTTTAACAAATGTTATTGATGCTTTGGATTTAAAACACGATCCTTTAATTGGTAGAAATCGAGAATTATCTCGGTTAATTCAAGTAATACTTAGAAAACATAAAAGTAACCCTATTTTATTTGGAGAACCTGGTGTTGGAAAAACAATATTAATTCAAGGTCTTGCATATAAAATAAAAACAGAGGATGTTCCAAGGGATTTAATAGGATATGAAATCTATTCTCTTGATATTGGTAGACTTATTTCGGGTACTAAATATAGAGGAGATCTTGAGAGTAGGATGAACAGGGTTTTAGATTTTTTAAATTCAAGAAAAAAAGTTATGCTTTTTGTTGATGAGATCCATATGATAGTAGGGGCAGGAGCTACTTCATTTGGTAGCATGGATATTTCTAATTTATTAAAGCCTATTCTTACTTTGGGGAAAATCAAATTTATTGGAGCTACTACAGAATATGAATATAGAAAATTTTTTTTAAAAGATAAAGCTTTAATGAGAAGGTTTCAGAGTATAGAACTCAAAGAGCCCAATTTTGACGATACCTATTATATTTTGCAGGAGATTAAAAAGGATTATGAGAGGTATCATGGTGTGGAATATTCGGATGAGGCAGTACGAACTTGCATTGCCATGTCTCAAAAATATATTAAAGATAGATTTCTTCCAGACAAGGCTTTCGATATTTTGGATGAACTAGGTTCTAAATTTAAGCTTGAAAACATAAAAAGGGTCATAACAAAAGACGATGTGTGTGATCTTATTAAGTCTATTGTTGGCTCTAATATTTTTAATTTTGAAGAGTATAATAATGAATTGTTAATTAATCTAGAAAATAGAATAAAAAAAGAGCTTGTTATACATGACGGTTTGATATTCGATTTGATATTAAATATCAAATTATTAAAATTTAATTTGCTAGCCAATAGGAGTACTATTGGTATATTTGCTTTTATTGGTGCTTCTGGGGCAGGAAAATGTAAATTAACGGATATTTTATCACAAGAGTTTAAAATTCCTAAATTTAATCTTAATATGGGTGAGTATGGAGATTTTAATTCTCTTGATAGATTGATTGGTCCTGTTTTAAGTAATGAAGGATATTATGAATCTACCAGGTTTTTCAAATTTTTGAACAAATCTTCCAACTCTATTATTTTTCTATCAGATTTTGATAAATGCAATAAAAGGGTTTTAGATTTTTTTATGGAAGGATTTAAAACGGGCAAACTTTTTGATGGTCTTGGGAAAAAGGTAAGCTTATCAGAAAGCTTAATAATAATAAGTATCAATGCCGAGAGTAACGAGCTTAATAGTATTGGCTTTAAAAATAAAATGGCAGGAGGAGATGATTATAATCTTATATTGAAGAAGAGATTTCCCAATGAACTTTTAGAGTTAATTGATTATGTTTTTGTATTTAAATCTGTTGATGAGTTAGATTTTGAAAAAATTATTTTTAACGGCCTTAATAGTTTCGCTAAGATATTGAGAGATAAAAAATTTGATGTGTTTTTTGAAAAAAGTGTTGTTGATTATATTCGAGAAAAGATTTATGGAAAGGGTTATGGATTAAAAGGTGTTGAAAAATTTATATTCAAAGAAATGGGGAAACTTTTAATAGATGAAATTCTTTTTAAGAAAATTGAAAATTCTGGTAAAATAAAAATCTATTTAGATGAGACAATAAAATATGAATTTTTATAAGGTTATAGGGAGTATTTATGAAAATATCAGTAATAGGAGCAGGCGCTTGGGGAACAGCTATTGCAAAGTCTTTGGCAGATAAATTTGATTTTAATATTTTTCTATGGTCTTTTGAAGAAGATGTTAGAAATGGTATTAATAATGATAATGTTAATGTCAAATATTTAAAGGGAATTAAATTGCCAAAAAATTTAGTTGCAAGTTCAGATTTGTTTGAAGTTGTATCGATGTCTGATTATATTTTCATTGCAACCCCTTCTCTTTTTACCGTTGATATTTTTAAAAAGTTGGATCAATTTTTCCATTCTTTAAAGATAAAGCCAAAATTAGCAATACTTACAAAAGGGTTCATTACCTTTAACGAAAAGATTAAAACAGTTGTTGAAGCTGCTGAGAGTATTATTAAAGGATACAAAGATGAAATCACTTATATTGTTGGTCCAAGCCATGCCGAGGAGGTTGGACTTGGTGTAATAACAGGACTTGTTGCAGCTAGCAATAGCAAGGAAAATGCATATTTGTTTATTAATTTATTTGCTAAAACACCAATTTCTTTGTTTTATAGTAACGATGTTTTTGGTGTACAAGTAGCAGCAGCTTTAAAAAATGTGTTTGCGATTGCATTTGGAATTTTAGATGCTTATAAATCAAATTATCCTAATTTGATAGGTAACAATACAGAGTCATTTTTATTTTCAATATCCTTGAATAATATGAAGGATATTGCAATTGAGCTCGGGGGAGGTAATGTTGAAACGTTTTTATTTTTGTCTGGTTCTGGCGATTTAGATGTTACTTGTAGAAGCATGTTTGGACGAAATAGACGATTTGGCAATGAAATTGTTAGCAAAAACATTTTAGGAGATTTTTTTAGTATAGATGATTTGATAAGCAATATTGAAAAAATTGGATACTTGCCAGAGGGGGTTTTGGCTGCTAAATCAATTTTCTCCTTTTTAAAAGAATTAAATCGTGATCTCACCCCTAATAGCTTGCTAAGTGTTATATATAAAATTTTGAATAAAGAGTTGGGTCCTGAATCTGTTATTGAATACATGAGAAATACTAAACAGTAAAATAAAGCCTCTGTAGAGACTTTATTTTACTTATTCATTCATCATATATAAAATTTTATTATAAACATCATCTATTATTTCAAAATTCATTACAACTTCTGTAAGTTCATTAGATTTAATAGTTCCTATTATGTTTTCATTTTTTGTTAAATCATCTCTTTTGACTAAAGAATTGCTATCTACTAGAATCTTTATTCTTGTTATTTCTTTGTGTATGTTTTTAATATTTTTGATTCCCCCAAAGCATTCTACAATGTGCTCTGCTACTTTGATTTTATTTGTTTTTTCTAAATCATCTGCCATAGCAATTTTATTCCTTGTAGAAAGCTTTGTATGCTAAGTAAGCATTGTATAGATCAAATTTAGAAGTTATTTCCATTGGAGAATGCATGCTAATAACAGCAGGCCCCATGTCTATTGTTCTTATTCCATAACTAGCTAAGAATTTAGCAACAGTTCCGCCACCTCCTTCTTCTACTTTTCCAAGTGTTGCTACTTGCCAGGCTATATTGTTTTTATTTAATAATTGCCTGATATAAGAAACAAGCTCGGCATCAGCATCGCTGGCCATACTTTTTCCACCATGCCCTGTATATTTCATTATGGGTATACCATAGCCAAGTTTTGGAGCATTTTGTTCGTCATGAACTGAGCTGAATAGTGGATTTATTGCTGCACACACATCAGCAGAAATGCTTTTTGAATTCCACAAGGCTTTTTGGACTTGAAGATTGTTGTATTCCGATTTTTTAATTTTAAAGATTATGTCAGAGACAAAATATTCAAGATATCTTGAGTCTAATCCAGTTGAACCTGTTGAGCCGATTTCTTCTTTGTCTACAAGGAAGCAAATAGCTGTTTTGTTTGGAATTTCTTCAAGGTCAAATATGGATTCTAGTGAAGTATAAGCGCAGATTTTGTCATCTTGTCCGTAAGCACCAATTAAAGCTTTGTCAAATCCAATGTCTCTTGCTGTTCCTGCAGGTACTATTTCAATTTCTGATGATACGAAATCTTCTTCTTCTATTTTGTATTTTTCTTTTATTAGTTGCAAAGTCGACAGTTTAACTTTATTTTTTTCTTTTGTGTCTATTGGTATGCTTCCAATTAAAATTTTTAGATTTTCTCCCTCAACAATTTCATCTGATTTTTTATTTCTTTGTATTTTTCTATCAAGATGAGGCAAAATGTCGGGAATTATAAATACAGGATCGTTTTCATTGTCACCAATATTGATTTCAACTTTTTCTCCATTTTTTAAGAATACCACGCCTCTTATTGAAAGGGGTGTGGATAACCATTGGTACTTTTTTATTCCCCCATAATAGTTGGTTTTAAGGAATGCAAGTTCATTTTCTTCAGAGATTGGTGAAGGTTTTGCATCAAGCCTTGGTGAATCTGTGTGAGAAACAATTAAATTCATTCCATTTTCAATAGGATTTTTGCCAATAATGGCAAAAGCAACAGATTTTTCTCTACAGGTATAAAAAATTTTATCGCCTGGTGTTAAATTTTTTTTCTCCTCAGCGTTAAGAAATCCCCTTTTTTTTGCTTTATCTAGGGCATAGGATGTAACTTCCCTTTCTGTTTTAAATTTACTTATAAATTGTTTGTAGTTTTCGGAAAAATTGAAAATTTGACTTTTTTCTTCTTCACTTAAAGATATCCATGGATTTTGTTTTTTCATTAATAAGTCCTCCTACTTTATTTTAACATTTTAATTGTTTTTAAAGTGTGTACAAAATAAATTATTTATTGTAAACTTACCTTTAATTTAAATGTTATAAATAAATCATAAGGGAGAATTTTTATGTATAAAAATGGTTTTTTGAAAAGCTATATAATAGGATTTTTATTATTTTTAATAATTGCATGTACCTCAAAAGATAATTCAAATGAATATGTTGAAGAGCAAGAAGTAGATAGTCCTTCTACACTCGATGATACTTCTAAAATAGATGAACATACTATTGGTCATATTTTCCATGCTATGGGAGTAGTGCATTCAAAAAATGATCGAAAAAGTTTGGGGGAGAATATAAAGGTTTTATATTTTTCTGAAAAGGATGGATATTTTGAAACAATACCTTCAAAAGAGGATGCAAAGTTAATAGTTTATCTTTATGACAATATTTATGCAGGAGAAGCTCCAATTACTATCTCTGGGAGAGAGGCATTTATTTTCGTTGGGATTACTCCTGATTTTAAAAAGATTATAAATAGTAATTTGCATGGTGCTACCAGTGATCTTATCGGTACTTTTAAAGATCTTGAAATTAAAAATTCAAAATTAGAAGTTTCAATTGATGAGAATAATTCAGATGCCAAAACTTTCCTTGATTCTATCAATTATATTATCGATGGTATTGAAAAAACTTCATCTATTATGATGAATTAATTTATATTTTTGATTTTTAGGCTTTAATTTAGAATTAAAGCCTATTTTGGAATCAAGTCCCCAAGCCCTTTTATTAAAATTTTTGCTGTTTTTATGTTTGTTGCAAGCGGTATATTATGTACATCGCAAAGCCTAATAAGAGCTGACACATCTGGTTCGTGGGGCTGGCTTGTTAGTGGATCTCTAAAAAAGAATATAGCCAATACATTTCCTTCAGCTATTTCAGCTCCAATTTGCTGATCTCCCCCCATAGGGCCTGATTTATATTTAATAATTGTAAGATCAGTAGCTTGTTGAATTCTGGATCCCGTTGTTCCTGTTGCAATAAGCTTGAATTTGGATAAGAGAAGATAGTTTTCTTTGACAAAATTTACCAAATCATCCTTTTTTTTATCATGTGCAATTAATGCTATTTTTTTTTCCATTAGTTTTATTCCTTTTTTCAATGTAAAATAACTTTTGTTGAAATTTAATAAAATTTATTCATAAGTATATTTTTAGATTTCACTGTTTTTTAGAATTTATATTGGTTCTGGTTTGTGCCATAAAAATCCTTGCCCATAGTCTATTTCTAGTTCGTTTATTTTTTTTAATATTTCTTCATTATATACAAATTCGGCAATAATTTTTATATTTTTTGTATCTGCTATTTTTTTAATGGATTTTATTATTACAAAATCTATTTCACTAGAATTTATTGCTTTTATGAAAGACCCGTCTATTTTAAGCAAGTCTATTGGTAGTGTTTTAATGTAAGAAAGCGATGTATGTCCGCTTCCAAAATCATCAAGCGCTAGTTTGATTCCAAAACTTTTTAATTCTTGAAAATATTTATTTATTATTTCAAAATTTTCAAGAATTCCATTTTCTGTTATTTCTAAGCATATATTTTGAAGTGGAATTTGACTTTTTAACAAAGTATCTCTTAAAAAGATTCGAAAGTTTTGAGATTTTAGTGAGTAGGGAGATATGTTGATTGAGAAAATGTGAATCCCATTTTTTGATACAAAATTTTTATATTCTCTTAAAGCTTTTTTAACTATTAATTTATCAACTTCAACGGTTAAATTATATTTGTCTATTAAGCTAAAAATCTGATCGTTTGGGATTGGTTTGCCCATGTGATCAAAAAGCCTTGTCAAGATTTCTATTTTAGGTTTTAAATTCTTTTTAAGAGGATTTATTTTTTGATAATAAAGAGTAAAAAAATCATTTTTTATTGCTTTGAGTATATATTGAAAAATTTTGTTTTGATTTTTTAAAATTACCGCCTCTGGTAGTTCTTCTTTATATATAATAGGATTGGATTCTTTGTATTCTGAGGATATTTTTGTAGCCATCATTAATTTAGGAATTTTGAATTCTAAGTTTTCCCTCAAATTTACTTCTATTATTCCTATATTTAATTCAAATATAATAATATCTTCTTTTTCAAATGCCCTTGCAATTGTTTTTTTGATTTTTTTGGCAATTGAGATTATTTGCTCTTCACCCCCACTTGTGTGCATGATTACTATTAAATTGTTGTTTTTTAGCTTAAAAATATATTCAGAGTATAATGACATTATTTTTGAATACATTATTTTAAATATTTTTAGATTAAGTTTTTCTCTGTCTTCTTTGTATTCATATTCTGTTGTTAGAGATAAATCTAGATTAAGCAAATATATTCTTTTTTTTTTGTAAATATCCATATGGTTTACTAGCAGCTTTTCAATTTCTTTGGTATTTTGAATCTCGTCTTGTGAATCAATAATTTCTAGATATTTATAATTTTTTATTTCATTAGTGTTTGTTATTTCCTTGATTGTTATTAATTTATCAATATTGTTTTGATCAATTGTGCTAATAAATACATCCACATATATTTTTTTATTATTTTTTAAAGTTAAAAGACAGTCGGTTATTAATATATTTTTAAATTCAGGAATAGAATTTGTATAGCAACTTAAATCTATTTTTTTTAACTTTTCCCAATCCCTAATATCTATGTCGGTTACTTTGATTGTATTTTCAGAAGTTTTCATTGGGAGATTAAGATTTTTACTACCTTTTTCATTAATGTAAATAATTTCATTTTTGGTGTTTGTGATGATTACTATTTCTTTAATGAGTTCTGATAAATTTAAGAAGAAATCCATAGTTGTGTTTTTATTGTCGCAAAATAGTTTTTTTTGGTGTATTAAACTTTGTTTATATTCTAATTCGCTTATATCTTTTATTATTTCTATGTGATTAAGTTTTAAATATTCCTTATCAAATTTTTCATCGCTGATTATAATAGAATGAATTTTGTTTGTGTTTCTTAATTCATTTGCAATGTTTATTGAAAAATCTATTGGTTTTTCATAATTATAAATAATAGCAAATTTAATATTATTTTGTTTTATATATTCGCTATATAAAGCTTTTTCAGATTTTACGATTTGAATTAAGTTAAAAATAGACCTAAGCCTTATAAGATCACTAAGATCAATTTCGTTATTAGAGATTACAACAGAATTTATATTTTGATAATTATTAACCCCTTTCATTTTATTGGCTTACTCTTATTTTAATTTTTGTATGCCAAGCTAGTGTTATGGTTTTTTTTATCTGCTATTTTTTTAGTGATTATTATCCAGATTAAACCCAAAATCATTAGTGTTAGTGAGAGAATTTGTCCCATTGATATGTTTAAAAAAGAAAATTCTAATAAATTAGTAATTGGCTTATAGTTTATTATAAATCCAAGTTCTTTGTCTGGTTCTCTTAAATATTCAATAAAGAATCTAAAAAAAGCGTAAAGCATTACATATGCCCCAAAAATAAATCCGTCATGTTTTTTGATTTTTCTAAATAAAAACCATAGTAATATGAAAGTCACAGGTCCTTCGAAAAATCCTTCAATAAGTTGGGAAGGTATTCTTGGAAGATTAATTAGCAGTTCGTGAGGCAAAATTTCAAGTCCTATGGATGATGCAAATTCTTTTACACCTGGTATATTTGTGTCAAATGGTTCTGCATTGGGGAATATTATTCCCCCTTTTATTACTCTTCCATAAAGTTCTGCATTTGCAAAGTTAGCAAGTCTTCCAAGTATATATCCGGAAGAAAATGCTATTGATCCATAGTCTGTTAGTTTTAAAAAATATTTTTGAACATTTGTATTTTTAAGTTTTGTATTTATTATGACTAGTGGAGCAATTATTGCGCCTAAAAAACCACCGTGGATGGCCATACCTCTAAATCCTGTAAAATTCCAATGTTGGTCGAATGGTAAAAAGATTAACCAAGGATGAGAGTAATAAATTCCTGATTTGTCGTAAACCAAGGTAGATGCTAATCTACCCCCTAAGATTGCTCCAAGCACAAGTGAGAACATAAATGTTTCATAATCTTCTTTTTTGATATCAATTTTGTCTAATTGTATTTGATACCAAATAAACTTATAAGAGATTAGTATAATAAAAATGTAAGATAGGCTATACCATGTAATTGGTATGCCTTGAATCACTTCAGGATGTAACCAACTTGGATAATTTATGTAATTTGGCATTAGACCTCCTTAGTCTTTTCAAGCTTTTCAAAAAGCTTTTTTTTA
Organism: Borreliella sinica; assembly: GCF_033969665.2. Taxonomy (GTDB): domain Bacteria; phylum Spirochaetota; class Spirochaetia; order Borreliales; family Borreliaceae; genus Borreliella; species Borreliella sinica. The sequence continues at coordinate 533,397 of NZ_CP135180.1, forward strand.
AATAACATATTTTGCTTTCTTAAGGTTTCGATTTCTCTTTTCTGAGATTTTATTATATCAATAATTTCGCTACTCTCTATTGTTTTGTTTTTTATCAATGATTCAAGGTATTCAATTTTTTCAATGTATTCTTCTTGAGCTTCTCTTAGCACAAAATCATAACTTTCATTTAAATCTTCTTCATTTAAAAGCTCAGCATCATTTGTTAGATCTCCAATTTCTATCAATTTTTTTGCAATTTTTTTTATACTTTTGGAGGTTGAACTTGTGGGTTTGTATATGGTAATAGGGATTTTACTGTTTAAAGCCCGATCAACTATTTCATCTTTATAGATTGCTCCAATGCTTTGTAAATTTATGCTTAAATAGTTTTTTGCTGATTTTATTATTTTTTCGGTTTTTTCAATGTCATTGGGATTTTTGAGCATATTAAATATCATAAAAGGACTAATTGTTTTAAACAAATTGTTAAATTTGGAGTAATTTTCAGGATCTTCGCTTTCAAGTTTTAACAGCAAGTTAGGTATATATATCTTTTGAAGATCGATTGAATTTTGTTTTATCGTTTTGAGAATTTCATTTCCTTTTGTTTCTCTTTTAAATACACTTGATAATAGTCTAAATATTATATTTTTAAGAAATAGATATGCGTTCATTGTAGCGGTTACCGTTGGTGTTGTTACTATTACTCCTCTTTTAGACATTAAAAAAAAGTCTATGATATTAAAAGTTGTTCCTGCTCCAAGATCAATCACTAAGTAATCATATTTCAAAGCTTTTAAATTTTTTATTATATTTTTTTTTTGAGAATTAGCTATGTTAGCAAGTTCTGGGATGTCAGAATCCCCCGCTATGAAGTCTAGATTTTTAATTCCAGAATTAATAATAATATCTGAGAAATTGATCTTTGTTTTTAAGAATGTACCTATGCTTTTTTTCGGTATAATGTTTAGCATTGAATGCAAATTAGATGCTCCAAGGTCAAGATCAACGAGCAAGACCCTTTTTCCTTCATTTGCCAGGCAAATTGCTATATTTGTTGAGAAAAGAGATTTGCCAACTCCCCCTTTACCACTGGCTACAGGAATAATAATCAATCTTTACCCCGCTGTTTTTATTTTTACTTTAATTAGTGTTAAAATTATTGCATTAAATACTAAATAAACCACTGTAATTCCCAAAAGTATAATCAAAGAGATTTGATAGACGTATATTTTAAAAGTAAATCCTAAGATGAATAATAATAGTGTTAATATTATTTGGAATAATTTATTTATGACTATAATATTGTGAAGAATTTTAAATTTTTCGTAGATAAAATAATAGAGCGTTAAATTAGCCATGAAAAATTCAGGCGAGTATAAAATAAATGTTAGCATAAATTTAATGGAGTAATTATTAATAAAAATTAATCTATTAATGACTTGGTATAGTAAAGCTAAAATTAAAAGGCTTTCGATTATTTGTAATATAATAAGACTTACTATTGGAAGAAGGCTTTGGTTTTTTTTAGGGTGTGAGTTTAACATAGTTTTAAAATATTATATTATGGAAATAAAATCAAGTTTTAATTTTGCATTAGGAATGAATAAATGAAAAATAAATTTTTAATATGCGCGTATTTTTTATTGACTCTGGGTATAAGCTCTCTAGTAATTGTTGAATCTATTTTTGCTTTTGATGAATCTAATAATAATAAGTTATCAAGATCTAATTATGAGCAGATGATGATTCAAGCTTTTGAATTTGTAAAAGAAAATTATGTTGATCCTGTAAGCGATGAAGTAATTTTTGAAGGTGCTTTAAAAGGAATATTTCAAGCCTTAGGCGATCCCTATTCTCAGTATTTGACAAAAAAGGATTTAGAAGAGATTTCAAAAACAACAGTAGGTGATTATGTTGGTATTGGAATTTCTATAATAAAAAAAATGCATTCTCAAGATAAGCAAGACAAAGTAAAAGATCTTGATCCTAATAGTTCTTGCGTTTCTATTGTTACACCTTTTGAAGGAGGTCCAGCCTATAAGGCTGGAATTAAATCTGGGGATTGTATTACTGCTGTTGATGGCAAGAGTGTTTCTTCTATGGAAGTAGATCAAGTCGTTGATCTTTTAAAGGGTAAAGAGGGTACAAAAGTTAAAGTGTCTGTTCTTAGGGGGAAAAATTTAATCTTGGATTTTGAACTTACAAGAGAGAAGATAGAAATACAAACAATCAAGTATGATGTTATTAGTCCGGACATTGGATACATAAGAATAGTAAGCTTTAATCCGCATACCTCTGTAGACTTTAGCAAAGCTTTAGACAATCTTAAGAATAAAAATATTAAATCTTTAATTTTAGATTTAAGACTTAATACTGGAGGATATTTCCAAGCAGCTATAAAAATGGCGGATGATATTTTATCTAAAGGAACTATTGTTTCCACAAAATCAAGAGATTCTAGCAAACCTGTTGATTATAAAGCGAGCTCAAAGCAAGTTTTGCCTTCAGATATAAGAATTGTTGCTTTAATAGATAGATCATCAGCATCAGCGTCAGAGGTTTTTGTGGGGGCCTTAAAAGATAATAAGAGAGCCTATATTATAGGCGAAAAGTCTTATGGCAAGGGACTTATTCAACATGTAGTTCCTTTTTATACTGGTGGATTTAAAATTACAAGCTCAAAATATTATACTCCATCTGGAAAGAGTATACATAAAGTGGGGATTGAGCCTGATTTAGAAATAAAATCTCCAGATTTTTCTGAGGAGGAAGCGTTAATATACAAGGAAATTTTTGATAAAAAGCTTGTAGAAAACTTTTTAAAGGGCAAAAAAACCATTACTGAACAAGAGATTGATTTTTTTGTTGAGAATCTTGTTAAAGAAAATCCAAAATATAAGATCGATAAAGAATTTTTAGGCAAGTATGTGTTTTTTAATTACTATCAAGACAATAATAAGGAATTGCCAATTTATAATATACATTATGACAAGGTTTTAAGAGCAGCTTGCGATTATTTATCTAAATTGGGTAATCAATTGTGAAACAGATTGTTTTAGATGAGAATTGTTTATCAGGCGATTTTGTTATTGTTAAAGATGTGAGAACATATCATCATCTTGTTAATGTAAGGCGACTTAAAAAAGGTGATAAGCTGAACATTCTTTTAAAAAATAAGGAATTAAGAGTCTCGGAAGTGATTAAGATTGGTAGTAATTTTATTGAGTTTGCTACCAATAAAATAGATAAAATTGAAAAAAGTAATTTTGAAATAAGTATTTTTATTTCTAGTTTAAAAGGTAAAAAAATAGATTCGATACTAAGACAAGTTGTTGAAATTGGGGTTTCAGAAATTAATATAATTAATGCAGATCATTCTGTGTCTAAAATAGATATAAGCAGCGCATCTACTAAAGCTTTAAGGTTTTCAAAAATAATAGACGAGGCCTTAAAGCAAAGCGGTAATAAAATTGTTCCTAAAATTAATTTTTATAATAATTTTATTTATTTACCCTATTCTTTTTGCACTACTAGATATTATGTTGCCCACCAAAGTGGAATGCTTTTAAGCAAAAATGAAAGTTTTGACAATTTTAGCAAGATTGGGATTATAATAGGTCCTGAAGGATGCTTTTCGGAGTCTGAAATTGCCTTTTTCAAAGAGAAAGGCTTTAGTTTTATAAGATTTAACACTCCAATTTTACGAGCAGATACGGCTATTATTTATTCCCTTGCTTATTTTAAGGCATTGTTAGAGGATTATAATGGCTAATTTAAAAGACATATATTCAAAACCAGACAGATTTTATTTTTTAGGCGTACCCATAGATGTTTTTGATAGTCGCAGTAAGCTTGTAAGCAGATTTGCATATCTTTCAGGGCATCCTTATCATTCAATAGTAATTTTTATTGGGTTTAAAGCTTTCTTAAAGGTTTTGATTTTTAAAAGATTTAGAAATCACATTAAAAATTCTTCTCTTGTTTTTTTAAATTCCAAGATTGTAAGATTTTTTTGTAAGATTTTTAAAAGAGTTAATATTGATTGTTATGATACAAATACAGTTCTTCTTATTTTAATGGGAATACTGGAAAATGCCCATAAAACATGTTATATTATTGACAAGGATAAAGTGATTTCAAAGAAAAAATTTTTAAGATTGAAAGAATCTCATAAGGAGATTAGTTTTATTGGGTATTATGATTTAAAAGCTGTAAAGAGAAATAAGGAAATGTTTTTTGCAAATATTAATAAACTTACTCCTAGTGTAATAATAAGCTTTTGTAATGATAGATATCTTGAAAATTTATTTTATGAAAATAAATTTAATATTAGAACCAATTTAAGCGTTTTTTTATGAGTTTTTAAATTTTAACTATCTATATTTTATGAGGTAAGTATGGCATTTTTGCTAAATCAATCGGTAGTTTATCCAATGCATGGAGTAGGTACGATTACAGATATCAGAACTAAAGAGTTTAATGGACAAAATATTGATTATTATGAGATACATTTTCCATTTAGTGATATGATTTTTATGGTTCCTGTTGCTAAAGTTGATGATTTTGGAATTAGAGCTTTAGTTAGCAGGGAAAAGGTAGAAGAAGTTTTTGATGTTATCAAAGATTTCGAGGGGCAAATAGATTCAAAAAAAATAAAAGATGGCGGTCATGAATTTTATAAAAAAAGTGATATTTTGGATACAGCAAAGTTATATAAATTTTTATATAAAAAATCTACTCAAAAAGAACTTCCTTTTTACGAAAAAAGGATTTTAAATGATTTTGAGTTAATATTGGAGCACGAGATTAGCTTAGCTTTGCAAATTAGCTTTGAAGAAGCTAAAGAAAAGATTAAAAATATTTTGGTCGACAGTAAAAAGGCTTAAAGTTTTTTCAATTTTTGAGTGGGGAGGATTTGCTGCTGTGTTTGATTCTTTGAGATTGATCTTTTTAATAATTTATAGGTTTATTTTAATATTTTGTCTTTTTTCTTTAATCTTTATTTGTACATTTTATTTAAAATATAAGTTTTTTTATTTAAATTTTTCTATTTTTAGTTATAGTCTTTATTATAATGCCTATATTTATTCTTTCCCTTTGTCGCTTGTTGTTACTTTTATGAAAATTCCGCATCCTTTTAGTGGAGTAGCTTTAAAGTCTTCTAGAGAGACTTTTTATTTCCATTGTACCATCTTTATTCTTATTTTATTGGTTTCTTATTTAGGATTTTTGGCTAGCCATAGTTTCCATTCTTACTATATTAATGCTAATGGAAATAGTAATTTCATTCTTAAAGATGAGGTTGTTCATTTTTTAAATGATAAAATAATACTTTCTAGCAATAGGCCTAGATTTTATGGTTTTAATGGAGTTTTAATTGTTTCAGAGAATGATAAAAAGGATAAAAGTTTTTCTTACCAATCAAATCTTTCAGATTCTAGTATGGTGGATTTTATTGAGAATAATTTTTTAGAGCAAAGAATTTATAACAACTTTGTTGATTTTCTTTTCAGGGATTTAAAAATTTTGAATAATTTTTTATTTTCACTCAATTATTTAAATTTAATTTTCAATATATTGGGAATTTCTTTATTGTTATTTGCGTTTTCCTATATTTTTAATCTTATTTTTTCAAACAGTTTTGCAATTTTTCTTTATCCCATTTTTATTATATTTTTTTTAAAAATTTATAATGTCTATTCGATTGAGTTTCCTAAGATTTACAATGAAATAATAGGAAAAAGCATGATCTCCGATTTTATTCCTTTTATTTTTTGCGTTTTAACTTTTTTTTCTACCTATTTATTTGGCTTTGTCTCAGAATATATTAAAATCAGCAAAGATTTAGATGATAATTTATATAAGGGTAGTTAATTATTAAAGCTTATGAAAAGAGAAATATATGCATTTTTGAGCAATTTCATTATTTTTTTGTGTTTTTTTATAGGTTTAATCTTTAGTTATTCTTATTTTTTTGGAGAAAATTTCTTAGAAAAGCATAGATTAATAGCAGTCTTTTTTGATTCTGTTTTACTTTTTTATAAGTATTTTTATGGATTTTTTATTTTTATTGTTTGCATTTACTTTGCTTTTTTTGCTCAGCAAGAAATAAAGATTTATTTAAAATCGTATAATGGGTATTTATTTTCTAGACTTTATACATTTTTAATCTTATTTTTTATTATGGGTCTTTTTTTTACTCTTGTATTTAATTTAATATTGCCTTATATAATTGCCCAGAGAAATGAATATAAGTTTAGTTACGATAGATATAATCTTCTTGAAAGTGAAGCAAATCAAATATCTCTTAAAATTAAAAATATTGATATGAATTTGTCTTCAAATAGATTTTTTTCATTTTCTGATTTGTCAGATTCAATGAAGCAAAAGAGAAATTGTCTTGAAAATTTGATTAGAATATATGATAAAATGCGAATTATTTATGTAGATAATGAGGAGCTTTTAACAAATTACTATTTAGTGAAATCTGAATATAGTAAAATTCCAAGCTATGATTTTGATTTAGAAAAGGTTAAAAAAACTTTTTCACGATATTCTTTGCAAAGCCTTAAAAAGCAAGATTTTTTTAATATTGTCAATGAATTTATTTCTCAAAATGATTATTATACGGCCAATTATTTTGCTTATATCGCCTATGTAGCAACAAAGGACGATAATTTTGTTGCGCTTTTAAATTTAACTTTTAACTTTATTAATGAAAACAGGAATTTTGAAAAAGAAAAAATGCAGTTAATTTCTGAAGAAAAGCAAAAAAATTTTTTGTATCTTAATACTGAAAAATTTAAATTAGCTTATTATGGTTTTTCTAATCTTCATAAAATAATGCCCAGCGATAATGAAATTTTGAATTATAAAAATAAATCGCTTGAAAAGCTTAGGAAAAGATATCTTTTTTTTGATGAGATTGAAAAATATTTTGAATATTACGGAATAAACGATGTATTTTTATTGCAGCCCAATACTAATAAAGGCTTTTATGATTATATTTATATGCAAAAGGTTGTTGCTCTTAATAATTATTCTAAAATAATAAAAAATTTTGAACTTATTAGGTTTAATAAAACAGGAAATGTTATATTGCATATAAAAATTCCATTTGCTACTTTGAGAGGTAATTTTGTGTATCAAAATGTTTTAGACAAAGACAATGAAGAGAGCGAAATTACTCTTACCAAGGTCTTTGTGTCTTTAGATAATTTTGATAGAAATGTTTTAGAGGTTGTCAAAATTAATGAAAATGTAGAAAATTTAGCTTTATTTTCAAATATTGTTGATGTTGGATTTTTTTTAAAAATTCAAAATTTGTCAAGCGCTTTTAATAAGGTTTCTATATTAAATTTGAAATTAATTAATATTTTTTCCTTAAGTTTAGCTTTGTTGATTTCTCCTGTTTTGTTGGTTTTAATAGGAGCGGTTTTTATCTCTTTGTTTTCCAAAATAGAGTTTAATTTCAATTCCAAGCTTATGATTTTTCTAGTCTCATTAATGATAGCTATTTTTTCAGGGATTGCTTGCCTTTTAGTAAATTATTTTTTAATTGTTTTTATTTCTATTCTTATATATGTTTTTAATAGTGTGTACATATCTTTAATTATTCTTTCGGCGTTATTGTTTTTTCTTATTTTTAAAATAGTTATTTTAAACCATAAGGAAATTCATTTTTAATTTTCAAATTTTTTTGGATTTTTAATTTTAGAGGAAAACCATTCATTTATCAATAAATTTTCTTTTTCAATGATCTCTTTGTTTAATACATAAGAATAGTTATTTATTTGATTTTCATCAATAATGAAAGGAGATATTCCATCAATTGAGTGTTTTATTTTTAAATTTAGTTCCTTGTAAGGAGTAAAACCATTGGCAAGTCCAAAACATATATTTGATTGGAATTGATTGTTTAATTCAATTAGGTTTTTTTGATTTTTTTTATCTAAAATCCATCTCATAAATTTTTCAGTTAAAATAGATGTTTCTAAAATACCAATAAAATTCGGACTTGAGATGACAATTTCATTGCTGTTGTTTATTAGGTATGAAAATTTTATTTGTGCTTTCTCTTGTTGGTTTAAGTTATTGTAAAAGGCTAGATCAGTTAATCCCGCTATTAAAAGAGATTTATTATTAAGTAATATTTTGTTTAGCTTGAGATAGCCGTATTTATTAAAGAAATCTTTTTGCAAATCCATTTGTTTTGCATTTAAAAACGATGAAAAATGTTTTAGCATTTCTGAAATTTTATTTTCATTGTAATTTAATTTATTCTTTTCAAAAGAAAATCTAACGTCATTTATTTCAGAAATTACATAAAATAAATTTTCAGAAATATAAGGCGATATAAAAAATTTTCCGTCTTTAATGAAATTTTCGTATTCTTCTTTTAAAGATTCATTGTTTAGGTACTTTTTAATCTGGTGTGTATTTTTATAGATTAAAATGGGAATGTCAAAGCTTAGCGGTATAATTTTATAATTAAATTGTTTGAAAATATGCTTTAAGATAGGATAATCCGGATTATAATTGATTCTTATAGATTTAAAATTACTGCTAATATTTGTGTTGCCAATATTTTTAGAAATAATTATTTGTGCATTTTCTTTTTCGATTGTTTGCAGGTCAATGTTATTTCTAAACTTAATTATAAAGTTCAGTTTATTTTCTATGTTAAATTGATTTACATAAAATGGAATTGCCTTATTGTCTGTTAGTACAACTATATTTTTATTTTTTGAACAACTAAGGCTAATTAATAGAATTACTATTAGTATTAAATTTTTTATTCTCATAAAATTATTCAAGTTTTTTCTTTTATTTTACAATAAATTATGTATAATTTTTATAGTTAATATCGATTTTTATGTTTGATTGGAAAATAGAGCAAGGGAACTGAAGAGTTTTTAGGGGGATGATTAATTTGGGTTTATTTGATTTTATATTTTCTATGTTTAGTATTAATAAAGAGCTTACTTCTGAACAAATAAAGCAAAAAAGGTTAAAAGAAGTTAGAGTTAATTTAAGCAGGGCAAGTAATTTTTTTAATGCTTCAAAAATTCAAGCTTTACCCCAATTTTCTAGATTTCTTTATAATTTTTATAAAATTTTTTCTCCCTTGAGGACATTTGCCCAAAGATATAAAAATTCTAATAAAATTGTACATTTTGTTGTTGAAAAATATTTAAATGAGAGTCAGAAAAAATCTTTAGACTATATCTATTCTTTTTCTGCAAGTGATAATGTAAGTTTTGCTTCAGATCTTCCCAAAAAATTACATAATAATTTATCCCATTTATTTAAAAACATAACTCAAGAGCAAATTAAATTGATAGATGAAACTTATGAAGCTTTGCATAATTTTTTTGATTTAGTCTTATATCAATACTATTTAGTTCTTAAAAATTTTGACAGCTTGCTTCCAGAAGATGATTTTGTGTATAGACCTAGATTTAGCGCTATAGGTTGTGGAGTTATTATAGATGATCTTAAAGATTTGCTAGAATGTATCTCTTGCATTAAAAATATTTCTATTTGGAAAAACCTTTATGATATTATTTTAGAAATTTATGGAAATAAAGAAGATTTTCCTATTAAATCGAATGTCTGGATTAAGATTATTTCTTCTATTTTGGATGTAAATAAGAACAAAGAAATTCTATATTTAATAAGGTATGTTAGTGGGGATCCAGATTATTTTCCTAGTTCTATTGGACAAAAACCCAATTCAGTGGCAAGAATGTTTTTTAATGATCTTACCAAGCATGTTGCTACCGAAATTGAAAAGATTAAGGTTTTGCAAAAAAGTAGTAAATCTAAAACATTGGCTGAACAGCTTTTTCCAGGAATATCTTTTTTAAATTTGGATAATTATAATGAAAAAATGAATGAAAAGATTGTGTCTAAAATTATGAGTACCACAGGCTATATTTATTGTGAACTTTTAATTTATTTGAGGACATATACTATCTATTTTGTTAAAAAAGATCTTAATGATATTGTTAATTTACTTATTATTAAAGGACAATGGAAGCATATGGAGCTTTCAAGAGAAATGTCTAACGATATGCATGCCTTGATTAATATTTATGCAAATCTTATTGACTTTGATTCTAATTTAGGAGATCAAGGTGGTTATGGTAATAGAATAAATGCATTATTACATAGAGCTTCTGTGGGGGATAAATCTTCAGAGAAATTATTGTTAAGTATAATAGCAGACATTAATAAAAAGGCGTTTACCATATCGAGTGAATATTATGCCAAAATTCATTCTATTGAGCAACGTTTGCAAGATTGTCTTTCAGACTATTCAAAGGCATCTTTAGAAAGAGAGCTGATTTATAATTGGAAAGAGCTTGATATGGATCTTGCTAAAAGCTATGGAAACAATTTAAACTTTGGAGGTATAATGAAAAATATTTTGGGAAGCTTGGCTTTATTTTTAAAGTTAATGGATTTATATTTGGAGAAAAAATCATAAATTAAAGGAGTTTTTAAATGGCTAGGAAATGTGAGATAACAGGGAAAAAAACTATGTTTGGAAATAATGTTCCAAGAAAGGGTCTTGCCAAAAAAAAAGGTGGAGCTGGGCAACATATTGGAGTAAAAACCAAAAGAACCTTTAAGGTTAATTTAATAAATAAAAAATTTTTTATTCCAAATCTTGGAAGAAGTATTAACATTAAGGTTTCTGCTAATGCATTAAGAAGTATTTCAAAGATAGGGCTTGATGCTTTTTTAAAGAAAAACTCTAAAAAAATAGAAAGCTTTTTATAAATTTTAATTTTGATAATTTTATTTTATTAGGATGTTGCTTGATATTAAGTATTCTGGGGGATTGAATATTATTTTTGAGTCTGTAAATTCTAAATTTTCAAAAAGGCTTGAAATAGTCATAATTGCATTGATATTTTCTGGAAATATTTTTTTTGATTTATAATTTTCTAGTATTGAATTAAAACTAGGTGATTTTTTTTCAAAGAAGATGCGTTTTAAATTTTCTTCAAGCTTTAGGGCTTTTTTTATATTTGTAGATTTTGAAATAAAGTAAGATAGCAGAATAAATGAATTTTCTTCTTTGCTTATAAAAGGTATTAAAAATTCACAAAATTTTAGTAAATGTTTATTGCAAGTTTTTCCAAAAATTATTGGAATTATTTTTATATTTTTCTTTATATTGCTAATAAAATTCAATGTAATTTCGATTTTATGGTCATTTTCGATTAGTTTATCGTCTATATTGATAAAATTTAGATTTTTTAATAACTTTAATATTTCTATGTTTACTGTAATATTTTTGTTAAAAATTTTCCATACATGATGATTGGAGATATTAATTAAAAAGTTGCTTCTTGCCTCAGAGATTATAAATACGTTATTAGTTTGATTTGATATTATTTTTTTAAACAAACATTTATTTTTTAAAAAAAACTCATAATTTCCATAACTTGTTAGGATGGCTTTGTGAGTTTTTTTTTCTTCCAACTTAAATGGTAAGTCGTTTGTATTATTTGAATAAAATATGTTTTCAACCAAGGGGTTTCTAACTTGCTTTATATATTTCGCCCCTTGATTGCATCTTCTACTGTGTTTATTTCCATAAATTCTGTTCCTTTGTCAATATTTCTATTTGGGTTCCCAGAAATAATTATTACAGTATCCTTGTCATTAACAATTCCTTGTTCTTTTAATATTTTAAGAGAAGTTACAACAAATTCGGTAGTTCTTTTAAAATTATTGTCTACAAGATTGGAATAAACACCATAAGATAATGCCAATTCTCTTGCTAATCTTTCGCTATTTGTTGTAATGAATAATGGGACACTTGCTCTGTAAGTTGCCATTATTCTTGCAGTTTTGCCTTTTAGAGAATCCACAATAATTGCTTTTACATCCATAAACTTTGTGGCATCGATTGCACATTTGATAATATAGTTTCTTGTAATGCTTTTATCGTAAAAAAGTTCATCCTTATATAAGGTCATTTTTCTATGTTTTTCAACTTTTTTAGCAATGCTTGTCATCATTTTTACAGCTTCAACCGGATATTTTCCGTAAGCAGTTTCTCCAGATAGCATAATTGCATCTGTACCGTTTAAAATAGCATTAGCAATATCAGATACCTCTGCTCTAGTAGGTCTTGGATTCTCAATCATTGTATGAAGCATTTGAGTTGCTGTAATCACAGGTATTCCATACTTTATGCAAGTTTGTGTTATTTTAAGTTGAGCAATAGGTACATCTTCTGCAGGAATTTCAACTCCCATATCTCCTCTTGCAACCATTATTCCATAAGATGCTTTTACAATTTCTTCGATATTGTCAATTCCTTCTTGATTTTCTATTTTGGATATAATTTTTACATCAGGATTACCAGCGGCATTTAAAATTTTTTGGACATCTTGAACGTCTTTTGAATGTCTTACAAACGAATGGGCAATAAAATCAACATTATACTTTGCTGCAAGCTCAATAAATCCTTTATCTTTTTCGGTTACTGATTGCAGCTTAAGAGAAATGCCAGGAGTATTTATTGATTTTTTGTTTTTAATTTGACCATCATTTTTAATTTCACAAATTAATCGGTCAGGCAGTTTGGTAACAACAGTCATTTCGAGCTCACCATCATCAATTAGCACTTTAGAGCCCTGGGGCACTTCTTTAACGAACCCATCATAATTGGTTTGAAAGCTGGTAGGTTCATTAATAGGTGAAGTTGAGATGATTACCCTGTCTCCAGTTTTTACAATAATAGGATTTTCGATATTTGCTGTTCTAACTTCCGGTCCTTTTGTATCAATCATTAGAGCTATTTTATTTGAAATTTTTCTAACATTGTCTATTACTTTTATTGTATCTTCGTGTGATTGATGAGCAGTATTTAGTCTTATGACATTTACTCCTGCATCGTATAAATCTTTTATATGTTCTGGTTCGCATCTAAGATCAGATATTGTTGCTACGATTTTTGTTAACTTTGAAATCATAAAGTTCTTCCTCCACTTTTATAAATTTTATGCTTTTTGTCTTTGAATAACAATATTTTGTAAAAAATTCAAAACTTTGCTTTGCATAAGAACAGTATTTAGGTTTGATTTTTTAATTTTTTTATTAGATTTTCATCCAGTTTGATATGTAAATTTTTTTCTGCTTTTGGAATCACAAGGCCTAGCTTTCCTTTTTTAGCTCTTCTTAAATTTTTGACTTGAGTGTAGTAAAGATCCGCTTTTCCCGCTTTTTTTGCCAATTTTGTATAAAATATACATAAGTTGCCAGCAGCTAAAAGGACTTCAAGGCAAGGGGTTTTATTTTTTTGGTTTTTAATAAAAACATAAGCTCCGGGATAATCTCTTGCATGAAGCCAATAGTCATTTCCTTTAACACAATGTCTTAAAAGTTCATCGTTTTCTTTTGCGCTTCTTCCAACAAGAATTTCAAATCCAAAAAAAGTAAAATGGGATCCTATTTTTGGTGTTTTTTCTTTTTTTTTAATAGTGGTTTCTTCTTGATTGTATTCTGTTTTTGGAATGAAATTTTCGGTTTTTAGCATTGTTATTTTTGATTGAATGGAATTCAATTTGTCTAGACTTTCTTTCAATTGATTTTGTATATTTGTAAAAGAATTTTTGCCTTTTTTATATGCTTTAAAATATTGCAAAGCATTTTCTTTTGGGGACAATGATTGGTTTAACGATATTTTTATTTTTTCTTCTCTATAATTTAGGAGGTTTATTTCTTTAAGTCCTTTTTGTATTTTGTTAATATTTAATAAAATTAACTCACCTTTTTCCTTTTCATTTTCAATGTTTTCAATCAGCTTAATTTGTTGTTTTAAAGATTCTATTTTTTTTTCTAAAACAATTAACTCTTTTTTGTGTTTTTCAATAAGTAATTCTTTTATGTCGGGTTCTTTAATTTGGTTGCTGAGTGATTCGTAGTAATTTTCAATAAATTCAGAATAAGAGGTGTGATTGGCATTGTTGTATTCTTCTTTTAGTCCCATAAGGGCTTTATCAGATATTTTATTGCTTTCATATATTTCTTTAGCTTTTAAAAAAAATTCACCCGATATTTCTTTTATTTTTGGTCTTCTGTAATATGCATCTAGTATTTTAAAGTCCGGATTTGTAGCTATTATATTTGGAGAGGATGGCCACAATTTAATAAATAAAATAATTATATCTTTTTTTAAAATCTCAAGAGAAATTATTCTTTCATTTTTCATTTGGTAAGCTTTTAAAATTTTTCCATTTTGGATTTTTGATTTTAAAAAATCAGAAAATCTTAATTTTAAAGCAGTTTTTTTGAATTTTTTTTTTGTTATGTGAAGTCTGGTAGTTTTTGGATTTAAAGAGATTAATATTTTAAATTTTTTATTGTCAAGTTTATTGTAAATTTCTAAAATCAAGCTTTTGTAATCCGGCTGTATTATTTTTTTTATTAAAGAGTTTGTAAAAGGTATTTCTTTAATCAAAGTATTTATTTCAACGTAATTCAAAGACATTTTTATCAAATCCTAATTCTTAAAAGATGCTTATATCTAAGCTTTAAATTTTTATTTTATGTATTAAACTATTACTATTAATAATAGTTTATTTCTATGATATGTAGTATTATGGAAATAAAGTTTATTGGCAATAAATAGTTTAAATGTAGTGTTGTTAATGGCTTAAGCTTAATAATAAGAGTTCATAGAATGATAAAAACAATACTTTTGTTGGTTTTATATCCTGTTGCTGTGTTTGCTCAGATATCCGCAAATCAATACTTTGAAGGAATTTATGCTAAATATCAAAATATAGAGGATATGCAAGCAACAATTGATTTTACTTTAAAAGGATTAAAGCAAACAGGTGTTTTGCTTTATAAGTTTCCAGATAAGTTTATTATTAATTTAGATTCAAATAATCAAGTTTTTGTAAGTGACGGTGAATTTTTAACAGTTTATGTTCCATCTCTGGGGACCTCATTTAATCAGCAATTAGTAAAAGGTAGCAGTGGGGGAGGTCTTATGAAGGTTTTAAATAGTGAGTACAGCGTGTCTTATACTAATTCTCCAAATCCAGAAACTCTTGATGCATCTGATTCTGGGAAGTACATTAAATTAACCTTTTCTAGAAAACTTTATAAGGGAGCTGCTACTATTAATTCTTTTATTATTGCTTTTACACCAGATGGAATAATTAGAAGAATTACTGCTTATCCTACTAGTGGTGGACGTGAAATAGTTATTGATTTGACTTCTGTGAAGTTTAATGTTGGAATTCTTGATAGCAAATTTAAGTATGATCCTCCAAAATCTTCAAATAAGGTAGATAATTTTTTATATGATATTCAAAAAAATTAAGGTTTAAATCTATGGAAGAAAATGATTTTATTAAATTTGGGAGTTATTTGAGAAAAGTTAGAAATAGTAAAAATTTGACTCTTGAAATGGTAGCTGATGATATTAGAATTTCTATTAAGTATCTTAAAGCTCTTGAAGATTCTAATATTGAAGTTTTTCCAAATGAAGTTTTGGCCGTTGGATTTTTAAGAACTTATAGTGAATATTTAGATATTGATTCTAGATTGATATCAACACTTTTTAAGGAATATAAAAGTAGACTTAATAATAGTTATATTGGGATTAGGACTGAAGATAAAATTTCAAATTCAGGATTTTTAGGAGATAATAAGGTTTTAAACAAAAAATTGG
The DNA here is from genome assembly GCF_033969665.2 of Borreliella sinica. Classification (GTDB taxonomy): domain Bacteria; phylum Spirochaetota; class Spirochaetia; order Borreliales; family Borreliaceae; genus Borreliella; species Borreliella sinica. The sequence goes on from NZ_CP135180.1 coordinate 549,091, forward strand.
GGTTTTTTAGTTTAAATTCTTTAAACATGCTAAATATCCTGTTAGGAATTGTTGGTGCTATCTTGTTATTGGTTTTGATTTTTGCTTTTAGAGAAGTGGAAGGTTATTTTAAAAAATTTTTTAAACTCAGTCAAAATGAGAAGATAATTTCAAATATTCATGAAGTGTCTTTTGATAAGAAGAATTTTTGGAATGTTTCTCTTAAAGAAGGAGATTTTTTATCTTTAACGCATGGTGATAGTATTGAAAAATATAGAGCATCGTTTAGCAGTGATGATTTAGTTATTGATGATGAGTCTAAAAAAAGTAAGAATATTTTTGCTTTGGGAGAGTTTAAAGAGATAAATCTTGATAATAATATGAGAGTCAAAATTATTTATGAGAACTATTATTATGATAAGTCTAAAATAGCCCATGTAAGTTTAGAGTCTTTTGCTTTAAATGTTAAATATGTATCTGAAACTAATATTGACAATAGATTTAATATTTTAAATTGGCAATTTGATGTTAAGGGAACTGAAAGATTACCAAGTGGTGATTATCTTACCCTATATTCTTCTCAAAAACTTTCAAATGTTGATTTAAAAATTGATTTTTTAAATAATACATTTCTTAGATATGCTGATGAAGATAATCTTCATGGCAAGTCTTTTTTTGCGTCCAAAGGTATTCCTATTAATTTAGCTTTTGAAAAATCTTTAATACTATTCTTTTCAAGACTTTCTGATGTTACTGTTATTCTTAATGACATAGACATTACTCCTTTTCTAAAAGAGCAGGGAAAAGAAATTTTTGCTGTCCAATTCTTTTGGGTAAAGACACCCTCAGGATTTGATCTTAAGGTCTCTGAAGTTTATTAGTAATGGATAAGATAAAAAATTTTTTTTCTAGCTTAAATGTTTATCAAGAAAAAATTGTTTTTAATAAAAGTAGAGATCCAATTCTTGTTTTAGCAGGGCCTGGAAGTGGTAAAACAAGGGTTATAATTGCAAAAATTGTGTATTTAATTAAACATATGAATATAAATCCTTATGAAATTTTGGCTTTAACTTTTACCAATAAAGCTGCAAATGAAATGAATGACAGGATAAATGATCTTTTAAAATTTGACAAGAAGCTTCATATTCAGACTTTTCATTCTTTTGGATCTTGGCTTTTAAGAGCTTATTATAAGGATTTTGACAAAAATTATGATTCAAACTTTACAATTTGGGATACTAAGGATGTTGTTAGATTTGTTAAACAAATTGATCTTGCTCCAAATCTTGAAATGGCGCAACATATTGCGTCTTTGATTTTAAAAGACAAAGAAAATTTTTTCTTAGGAAAATTTACTGAGTTTACGGAAAAGAAATATGAGTATATTAAAATTTATGAGGAAGAGAAAGCCAAGAATAATGCTTTTGATTTTTCAGATCTTATTATTAAACCTATTTTAATGCTTAGGCAGTCTAAATCTTTAAAAGAATTTGTTCAATCTAAATTTAAAGTCATTTTTGTAGATGAGTATCAAGATACGAATTATTCACAATTTTTATTTTTGAAAGAACTTTATTCGAATGGTATGTATTTTATGGTTGTGGGAGATGAAGATCAGTCCATATATTCTTTTAGAGGGGCTAGAATTGAAAATATTCTTGAATTTGAAAAAACTTTCAGCAATGTTGCTAAATTTTATTTAGTGCAAAATTATCGTTCAAATTCAAATATAGTGGATATTGCAAATGGAGTTATATCGAAAAATAAAAATAGGTATGAGAAACAAATAACAACTCAAAATAGTACTGGTAAGAGAATGAAATTTTTAGTTTTTCAAAGCACATCAGATGAAGCTGAATATTTTTCCAACTTGCTTGTTGCCAATGATATTGAGACGGCAATACTTTATAGATTCAATTCCCAATCTTTTCATTTTGAAACATCTTTTTTAAAGAAGAATATTTCATACAGGGTTTTAGGATCAATTAAATTTTATGATAGAGAGGAAATAAAAGATATTATTTGTTTGCTTAGGCTTTTTATAAACAAGAGAGATAAAATAGCTTTTTTAAGAGTGATAAATAAACCTTCTAGAGGAATTGGAAAAACTACTCTGGACAAAATAATTAGTGTTTTAAACGATAATGATGTTAATTTTAATTTGTTTTGTGCGAGTAAAAAGGTTTTAAATTCGCTTAAAAATAAGGCCAAAGAGTCTCTATTATTGTTTTTAAATATTTATGATGAGTTGGGTAAAAATCTTTTTGAAAATAATTATATTAATTTATCTTCTTTTATTGAAAATGTTGTAATTAAGTTTGGCTTTTTAGATTATTATAAAAAATTCGATAAGGATGAAAAATTAAGAAATATCGATGAACTTATTAATAGTGGAATTGAATATTCAGGTACATTTGAAGGTCTTGCTATATTTTTAGAAAATTCTTCACTTTCTCCTATAATTTCTGGAGATTTTAGGTCTAATATACTTTTGTCTTCAATTCACGGTGTTAAGGGACTTGAATTTGATAGAGTTATTATTTCTGGACTTGAGAAAGGTCTTTTGCCAGCTGAAATTGAAGAATTAACAGAAGATAAACTTGAGGAGGAGAGAAGGCTTTTTTATGTTGCAATTACAAGAGCCAAGTCAGAGCTTGTTGTCACCTTAAATCTGAGGCGAGCTTTTAGAGGTTCTTTTAAAAGTACTATGATTTCTGTTTTTTTCCATGATATCGACAAAAATTCTTATGATATTGTTTTTATCCCAGAATATTTAAAAGAGAATTTTAATAATTTTTTTATTGATAATAAAAGAGATGTTAGATTTAATATTGGGGACTATATAATTTATAATGGAGAAAAGGGGATGATTGTTGATAGCTGGTACCAAGACAGATTACAGTTTGTTAAAATTAGTTTGAGGAATGGTAAAAAGGCTATTTTGAGTCCTGAGTATATTAAAAAAATTATTAAAATTTAGTTAGGGGTTTATTTTGAAAGATATACATTTAGAAAATAGCTTAAAGTTAAGTTTAGTTACACTCAGCAGAGATAGTGAAGATAAATTTATTTCAAAATTTGAAAAGGTTATTAGATTGGTTAATGAAATTTCAAATTTTGATGTTCAAATTGATTTTGACACGGATAAGAAAAAGATTTCTACATTACGTGAGGATAAAGTGAGATTTTCTCTTTCTATTGAATCAATTAAAAAGCTTAGTAATTCGTTTTTAGATGGATATTTTTCATCTCCTAAAATATTGGAATAAGGATGAGGTCTTGGACTTAAGTAATTTAACTTTAACCAAAATTCAAAAATTAGTTTTAACTAAAAAATGTAAAATTTATGATATTTTGCTTGCTTATAAAAATAATTATGAGCTAAATAAAGAAATTAACGGATATATTGAATTTTTTGAGGATTCTTTAGAGATTGCAAAAAAGTATGACGATTGTTTAAAAAGTTGTAAATTAGAGGATTTGCCATTAATTGGTATGCTTATTGCCGTTAAAGATAATATTTCGATTCAAGACAAATCTTTAACTTGTGCTTCTGAAATTTTAAAGGGCTATGTTTCTCCTTATGATGCTACCGTGATCAAAAGACTTAAAAATAAAGGAGCAATTTTAATTGGTAGGACCAATATGGATGAATTTGCCATGGGTTCTACTTGTGAATTTTCTTATTATGGTGCGACTTTAAATCCTTTAAATAGAGAATATGTTATAGGTGGTAGTTCTGGGGGCTCTGCAGCTGTAGTTGCAGCTTTTCAAGCACCTTTTTCGCTTGGCAGTGATACTGGAGGCTCTGTTAGACTTCCTGCATCTTTTGCGGGTATTTTAGGTTTCAAGCCTTCTTACGGTGGTCTGTCTCGTTATGGGCTTGCATCTTACGCTTCATCTTTTGATCAAATAGGGTTTTTTTCTCATTCTATTGAGGATATTGCTTTGATTTTAAAACATACTTGTGGAGCTGATAAAATGGATTCTACTAGTGTAGATATCTTTGATGATTTTTATCCTTTAGAAATTGGATCGTTGCAAGGTAAAAATTTAGTTGTGATTAAAGAACTTAGCGAAGGCCTAATGGATAAAAATGTTGCAAGTAGTTTTGCCAAATTTAAACTTGATCTTTTGTCAAAAGGTATTAATATTAAAGAAGTTTCAATAGAAGAGATTAATTTTGTTTTATCAATTTATTATACAATTTCTCCCGTTGAAGCCTCCTCCAATCTTGCTCGTTATACCGGACTTTGTTATGGTAAGAGAATATCAGAAAATTTAAGTCTTAATGATTTTTATTTTAAACATAGAAGTAATTTTTTGTCAGAAGAAGTAAAAAGACGTATTGTTCTTGGAAATTATTTATTATCTGAAGGTTATGATGCCAAATATTACTCAAAGGCTTGTGAAATTCTTCAAAATTTGATTATTCCTAAATTTAACAAGCTTTTTGAAAGTTGTGATTTTATTATTACCCCAACAAGTTTTGTGAGGCCTTTTAAAGTTGGTTTAGATTTTGATGATCCTGTTAAAATGTATTACTCAGATATTTGTACCGTCATTGCAAATCTTATTGGATCTCCTGCTATTTCGATTCCATATTCCAAGGATCAGGAAGGATTGTCGATTGGAATGCAAATTATTGGGCGTAGCAAGAAGGATTTTGAACTTTTAAGTTTTTCAAAAAATGTAATTAGGGAATTAGGATTGAATGGAATATAAATTAGTTATTGGATTAGAAATTCATGTTCAACTAGGTTTAAGAACAAAGGCTTTTTGTGGATGTAAGAACGAATTTGGAGGAGTTCCTAATTCTCGTGTTTGTCCAATTTGTCTTGGCTTGCCTGGTTCGTTGCCAAGTGTAAATGTAGAACTTATTAATAGTGCAATTTTGGCAGGTCATGCTACAAATTCAAAGATTAAACATGTTGTTAAATTTGATAGAAAACATTATTATTATCCAGATTTGCCAAAAGGATATCAAATCTCTCAAAATGATAAGCCGATTTGTGAGGAGGGAAGTTTATTGATTGAAACTTCTTTTGGGTTTAAAAAGATTAATATTATTAGAATTCATATGGAAGAAGATTCGGGCAAGAGTCTACATTTGTCGGATAGTGAAAATCAAAGTTATATTGATTTTAATCGCTCGGGGGCTCCTTTGCTTGAGATTGTTTCTGCTCCAGATATTAGCAGTGGGGATGAGGCAGTTGCTTTTTTAGGTTCTTTAAGAGAAATTTTTAGATATCTTGATTTGTCAGAATGCAATATGGAGAATGGTTCTTTTAGATGTGATGTAAATGTTAATTTAATTATTAAAGAGAATGGTGTTGAGTATAAGACTCCTATAGCTGAGATAAAGAATTTAAATTCTTTTAAATCTATTAAGGCTGCTATTGAATATGAAGAATTAAGACAGCAAAAGGAGTGGGTTCAATTTAGGAAAACCCTTGATGACTTTGGTAAACATACTAGAGGATTTGATGATAAGACTGGGAAAACAGTGATTCAAAGAAATAAAGAGACGGTATCTGATTATCGCTATTTCCAAGAACCCGATTTGCCTTTAATAGAGATTGATGATTTTTATATTAATAATATTAAAAATTTAAAGTTAATTGAACTTCCATTTGATGCAAGAGTTAGGCTTAAGAGTCAATATGGTTTAAGCGATTTTGATATTATTACTCTAACAGCAGATAAGCATCTGCTTAGATATTTTGAGGAGGCTGTAATTAATTCAAGCGATCCTAAAAAAGTGGCGAATTGGATATTGTCTGAAGTTTTAAGCGTTCTTAATGATAAGGGAATTAGTGTTCTTGAATTTAATTTGCTTCCAAACCATATAACGGAGCTTGTTGAATTTATTGTTGCTGGTAAAATAAGTGGCAAAATAGCAAAAAAAGTATTTTCAGAGATGATGACCAGAGAAGTTCCTGCTTCTGTTATTATAAGTGAAAATAAATTAGAGCAAATAAGTGACAAGTCTTTTATTAAACAGATTGTACTTGAAGTTTTAAATGAGAATCCTAAATCAATTGAACTTTACAAAAAGGGTAAAGATCATGCTATTAAATTTATGATGGGGCAAATAATGAAAAAATCTTCAGGAAAAATTAATCCGATACTGGCGAATGAAATTCTTTTACAAAGTTTATTAAATGTATAATTTGTCATTAATAGATAATTTGCCGGTGATCAAAAGGGCAAGGTTTTTTTATCTTTACGATATTCACGGTAAGAGATATTTGGATTTATATTTAAATGGTGGAAAAAATTTTTTAGGTTATAGGGTTCAAGGTTTAAATCGTCTTTTCAAGCAAACTATGTCAAGAGGTTTGATATCCCCTTATCCTTCTGTTTTTAAAAATCAATTTATCAATTTGGTATTTACTTTTTTTAAAGAAGCCGGATCTGTTTATATTTTTAAGCAAGAGCAAGATGCAAAAGAATTTTTATTATCTTTAACCGGTAAAGATAAATTTTTTATGCCTTGGGAAAAAGAAGAAGGAATATATGAGTTTAAAGTAGGATTTAAAAATATCAAGTACCCTATGATTTTTAATATTCCCTTGCCCGATTGTATGTCTGTTAGCATTGTTATTGTGGATAACTTTTCTAGAAAAATAGAATTTAAAGATAGTTTTGATGCTGTAACTTTGTCTTTGGCTAGACATACATTAAGCAAACTTTTATTTTATAGTAAAAATTTTAGTGTTGATTTTAATTCCTTTGCTACATCTTTGTTTAGAGTGACTAATAGGTATATGTTTCCTCTTTATGATTCTTGTTATCATGCGGAGATTTTTAATGAATTTCTCAAATATGGTTATTTAATTAGCCCAAATTTTAGTATTCCATCTATTATTCCTTTAAAATTTTCTAAAGGAGACCTGGATAATTTTAGAAAAGTTTGTTTTACCCTTAAGGATAAGTTTATTGATGGGCTTGACAGCGATCCTTGCAAATAATACAATAAATAAGATTTATGCATAAAATTATATGTAAGGGTAATGTGCTATTATGAATAAAATAACTAATAATGCTACGATTTGGATTAAGCCAAAAACTATTGAAAAAAAATGGTATGTAATTGATGCGGCAAATAGGGTTTTAGGTAAAGTTGCTGTGGATGTTGTTAGAATTTTAAGGGGTAAGCATAAAGCTTATTATACTCCCCATCAAGATCTAGGTGACAATGTTATTGTTATTAACGCTTCTAAGGTTAGACTAACGGGAAAAAAATATCAACAAAAACTTTATTATAGGCATTCAAGATATCCTGGAGGTCTTTATTCTGACACTTTTAGAACATTGTCAGAGAGAAAGCCTTGTGCACCTCTTGAGATTGCTATTAAAGGCATGTTGCCAAAAGGTCCTTTGGGGCGCGATCTTTTTAGAAATTTAAAAGTCTTTTCTGGTTCAGAGCATACTCTTAAGGCTCAAAATCCTGTAAAACTTGAACCTAATTTAAGAGGGATAAAATGAAAAAATCAAATTTTAGCAATATTAATTTATCAATGGGAACCGGTAGGAGAAAATCTTCTGTTGCTAGAGTTTACATTAGAGAAGGTAGTGGTAGTATCAAGGTAAATAATAAAGACTTCGACTCTTACATTCAACTTGAAAATTTAAGAACAATGGCGTTATCTCCTTTAGTTTTGACAAATACACTTGGGAAATATGATCTTTATATCAATGTTTATGGGGGAGGAATTTCAGGCCAATCAGGGGCAATAAGGCATGGTATCTCAAGGGCTCTTTTTGAACTTGATGAATCTAATAAGATTATTTTAAGATCCAATGGATTTTTAACAAGAGATTCAAGGAAGGTTGAACGTAAAAAATTTGGGCAAAAAAAAGCACGAAAAAGTTTTCAATTTTCCAAAAGATAATTTTATTTTTATACGGTTTATTTTTATTTAAGCAAAAAAATCCCTTTAGAAGGGATTTAATTTATTTTTGCTTAATAGAATAAAAGACATTTTTACCGTGGTATTCAGCAGTTGTTTCCAATTCCTCTTCTATTCTTATGAGTTGATTGTATTTTGCTATTCTGTCTGTTCTTGAGAGTGAACCGGTTTTGATTTGCCCCGTTCCAAGAGCCACGACAAGATCAGCTATTGTTGTATCTTCTGTTTCTCCCGATCGGTGAGAGACTATTGCTGTGTATCCCGCTTTTTTAGCCATTTCCACAGCTTCAAATGTTTCTGTTAATGTTCCAATTTGATTGACCTTGATAAGAATTGAGTTGGCAACCCCCATTTCAATTCCTTTTTTGAGAAAAGAAGTATTTGTCACAAATAAATCATCCCCAACAAGTTGTATTTTGTTTCCAATTTTGTCTGTAAGTTTTTTCCATCCATCCCAATCTTCTTCGGCCATCCCGTCTTCAATTGAAATAATTGGATATTTTTCTACCCATTTTGACCAATATTCAACCATTTGCTCGGAAGTAAGTTCTTCTTTTGTTGACCATTTGAGTACATATTTTTTTGTTTTTGGATCATATAGCTCAGATGTTGCCGGATCAAGAGCTATTGCTATGTCTTTTCCAGGCTCATATCCAGCTTTCTTTATTGCTTCTATAATCATTTCACAGGCTTCTTCGTTTGATTTTAAATTTGGAGCAAATCCCCCTTCATCTCCAACAGAGGTTGCGTATCCTTTATCATTTAGAATGCCTTTTAGCGTATGAAAAACTTCTACTGCCATTCTTATTGCTTCGCTGAAAGTTTTTGCTCCTATTGGCATTATCATGAACTCCTGAAAGTCAACAGAGTTGTCCGAATGTGCGCCGCCGTTAATAATATTGCACATAGGTGTAGGCAAAATGTTGGCTTTGTATGCTCCAAGATACTGATAAACCTTAAGCCCAAGGTACTTTGCAGCAGCTTTAGCTGTGGCCATTGAAACCGCTAAGATTGCATTAGCACCAAGTTTTTCTTTTGTAGGGGTGCCATCAAGTTCGATCATTTTTCTATCGATTGCAACTTGATTTAAGGCACTCATACCTTCAAGTTCTGGGGCAATTATGTTTTTTATATTTTCAATTGCTTTTAAAACCCCTTTTCCCATATATACAGATTTATCACCATCTCTAAGCTCAACAGCTTCGTTAATCCCTGTTGATGCACCTGATGGTACAGCGGATCTTCCGAAAGTTCCATCTTCTAAGATGACATCAGCTTCGACTGTTGGATTCCCTCTGGAATCAATAATTTGTCTGGCTTTGATTTCATAAATATGAAAACCCATTTTTATACTCCTCGTATTATTTACTTTAATGTATGTTTTTAGTATAATGTTAAAAAGTCTAAATGTGTAGTATCCTAACAAAAGAATTATTGTTATGAGCTTTTTATATAATCTATGAAAGAAAGTTTTTTATGTTTATTGGTTTTTGCAAGTTTATGTGTTAACAGTCTTTTTTCAGATGATTATATAATGTATGATTTTGATTTGAGTTTAAGTGATTTTCTAGAAGTTTCAACAAGAAAAGACAATCTTAAGCCTATGATTGATTCCAAACGTGTATTATTGTTTTATCCCCCTAGTAAAGAAATTAGAAAAATTTTTGCAGCTTTTGACTTTGATCAGTATTCTAAGAAGTATTTATACAAAAAAAATGAGTATGGGGTTTTTTTTGTTAAAGTTAATATTCCTCACGGTACAAGCGATATAAAATATAGGCTTATTGTAGACGGTATTTGGACTAATGACGAGTATAATAAAAATGTGGTTTATAATGAAGATTTAATTCCATTTTCTAAAATTGAGGTTGATAAAGAGAAGTCTAGCTATATTTCGTTGAGGAACCCAATACAATCATATGATAATAATGAGGTTGAAATTTTTTATATAGGCCGTCCAGGGCAAATAGTTACAATAGCTGGTAGTTTTAATAATTTTAATCCTTTTTTGAATAGACTTATTGAAAAAGAAGACAATAAGGGGATTTATACTATTAAGCTGAGAAACTTGCCCAAGGATAGAATTTATTATTATTTTATTGATTCTGGTAACAAAGTAATAGATAAAAATAATGTTAATAGAATTAATTTATACTTTGTTGAGGGGATTGATAATAAAATAGATTTTGAAGTTTCTTACTTTGACCATAAATAAACTGTTCAATTTTTAAATTTTTTTATTTATTCATTTCATCAAAAAGATATTTAGATACAAAGTGATCTTTTTCCACTTCTTCAAGTTTTGGATGTATTTGAGTTGATAAATGAATTTTTCTAACGTTTGCCAAAGTTTGTTCATCTAGTAGCTTTATATTTTTATTTTTTCTTTTTTCTGGGTTGATTTCAGGAATTGATGCTATTAGCATTTTAGTATATGGGTGAATTGGGTTTGAAAATAGTGTTTCTCTAGGTGCAAGTTCTAGAATAACCCCAAGATACATTACGGCTATTTTATCGCTCATATATTTTACTACAGCAAGATCATGGGAAATAAATAAATAAGATAAATTGAACTCTTTTTGCAAAGTTTTTAGCAGATTTAAAATTTGAGCTCTGATTGATACATCAAGCGCAGAAACGGCTTCGTCTAAAAGCAAAAGCTTAGGATTTAAAGCCAATGCTCTAGCAATTCCTATCCTCTGCCTTTGACCTCCTGAAAATTCATGAGGATATCTAGCCAGCATGCTTTTATGTAATCCAACAATATCTGTTAGCTCGTTTACTCTTTGCTCTATTTCTTGTTTTGTTTTTGGAAGAATTTTGTTTTCATTATATATTTCTAGTGGTTCTGCTATTATTTCTTTTATTGTCATTCTTGGATCAAGTGAAGTATGGGGATCTTGGAATACCATTTGCATATCTTTTTTTGTTCTCAGGAGTTCTTTTTTTGAAAGTTTAGTTATGTTTTTTTCGTTAAAGTAAATATTTCCAGAAGTTGGTGTATAAAGCTGCATTATTGAGCGAAGGGTAGTAGATTTGCCGCAGCCAGATTCTCCAACTAGGCCCAAAGTTTTATTTTTTTCAACTTCAAAGCTCACATTGTTTACCGCAGTTACTTTTTGTTTGTTTTTCCAAAATAAAAAATCTTCTCCAGTTGTGAATGTTTGTATTAAGTTTTCTACTTTAAGAATTATTTCTTTTTTATTGTTCATTTAAAACTCCTCAATACTGGCTTTCGCGTTCTCAGCAGGATTTTCTTTTATTGAATAAAGTTTTTTATTTGGATCATGTTCTAGCGTAAGAATTGATTTTAAAAGCCCAATAGTGTAAGGGTGTTTGGGATTGTTAAATATTTCCTCTACTGTCCCTTCTTCTACAATTTTTCCTTGATACATGACAGATACTGTATCACAAATTTCAGCAACAACTGCAAGATCATGGGTTATGAATATGGTAGAGGTGTTAAATTTTTTAGATAGGTTTTTGATTAATAATAATATTTGCTCTTGTATTGTAACATCAAGGGCTGTTGTTGGTTCATCTGCTATTAGTAAGGATGGATGACAGCTAAGTGCCATGGCAATCATAACTCTTTGTCTCATTCCTCCTGAAAATTGATGAGGAAAATGCTTTATTCTCTCTTCTGCGTTTACAACACCAACAGTTTTCAACATTTCTATTGCTTTTTCTTTAGCTTCTTTTTTCCCCAATCTTTGGTGTAAGATTATTGTTTCTTCAAGTTGAGTTGATATCCTTAAAAATGGATTTAATGAAGTCATTGGGTCTTGAAATATCATTGATATTTTATTTCCTCTGATTTTTAAAAGTTCTTTTTCGCTAAGTTTTAGTAGATCTTGATTTTCAAATAGTATTTCTCCGCTTTTATATACTGTTGTAAGTTCTGGTAATAATTTTAAAATAGCCATGCTTGTTACGGATTTCCCACTTCCAGATTCTCCAACAATAGCTCTAATTTCTCCTCTTTTTACAGATAGGTTAATATTGTTCACAGGATGAATTGTTGTATGTTTTAATTTAAATTCGATTGCTAAATTTTTTATTTCTAGTATGTTTTCTTTTTCCATTCAATTTCTCCTCAGATGCTGTCTTTTGGATCAAATGCATCCCTTAACCCGTCACCTAAAAAGTTCATAAATAATAGAAATATTGTCATGACTATGGCTGGAATAAAAACTTTCCATGGATATTCAACAAATGTAGCAATTCCATTTTGTACTAATTCTCCCCAGCTTGTCATTGGGGCTGAAATTCCAAGCCCCAAAAAGGATAAAAATGCTTCAGCCATAATAAAGCTTGGAACCCTTATTGTTGTGAATATAACTATCATCCCAATGCTATTAGGGATTAAGTGTTTTAAGATTATTCTTTGATTTGTTGCACCAAAGGTTTTGGCTGCTTGTATAAATTCTGAACTTGATAATGATTGTACTTGACCTCGTACAACTCGAGCGACTGTTAACCAGGATACAAATGCAAGTGCTATGAATAATCCTATTATACTTCTTTCCATTATTGCCATTAGTATTATTACAATAAGCAAATAGGGCAATACATAAAGAATTTCGATTGTTTTAGTGATTATTTTATCAGGCAATCCCCCAAAAAATCCCGCTATTGAGCCCAGAATAGTTCCTATTATCATAGACAAAAAGGCTCCAATAAATCCTACAGAAAGAGAGATTTGACTGCCTTGTATTAATCTTGCAAGCAAATCTCTTCCAAGATTATCCGTGCCAAGCAAATACATTCTTTTATGTATTTTTACTTCTTTGTTATCTAGTATTTGGACTTCATTTTCTATTTTGCTTTTTATTTCTTCGAGTTTTTTTAGCTCGTCTTCATTTATTTCTCTTTTTTCTTTTTTTGCTAATTTTTCAATAAAATTTTTTTCTTTCTTGTACCACAGTTCGCCAGCAGCCTGGAAAGATGGTGGCAAGTCAGAATGCTCTACTATTTGAGTATGGTATTTATATATAGGCAATATTGGTTGTAGAATGGCGATTAAAATATAAAATCCAATTACAAAAAGACTGCTAAATGCCAGTTTGTTTTCTTTAAACCGTGACCAAGCTCTTCTTTCGGGTTTAGAATTATTTTTTTCATTTTGTTTTTCAAGGCTATTCATTTTTATTTCCCCTTAAACTCTTGGATCTAACATTTTATATATAATATCTGATATTAATATAGAAATAAGCAGTATTATTGAATACACTAACAATCCCCCCATTAATACTGGATAATCTCTATTTAGTGCTGATTCTGTTATAAACATTCCCATTCCAGCAATTCTAAATATTTTTTCAATAACTACGCTTCCAGAGATTATAGCAGCAAATGCTGGGCCTATATAACTTACTACAGGTAGCATTGCTCCTCTTAACATATGCTTTATAACTATCTTTTTAAAGCTTAGCCCTTTTGCACGTGCAGTTCTTACAAAGTCACTCTGTATTATTTCTAACATAGAGCCTCTGATTATTCTTGCGAAAATAGCGACATTGGGCATGCTAAGGGTTATTATAGGTAGAATTAAATTTGAAAATCCTCCCCTTTCTGTAATCCATCCAGAGGTGTAAAGTAAACCCCATTTAATTGCAAAAAAGTATTGTAAAATTGGTCCTATTACGAATAATGGTATTGAAATTCCTAGTACCGCTATTGATGTTATTATGTAATCTATATAAGTATTTTTATAAATAGCAGCGAATATTCCTATTGGTATTCCTATTGATAGTGATATAATAAGGGATATTACCCCAAGTGTAAGTGATTTTGGAAATCCCAATTTTATGTATTGATTAACCGTAAGGTCTTTCTTTTTTAAAGAAGGTCCCAGATCTCCTTTTAGAACGTTTGAAATATAATAAAATGCTTGAATATAAAAAGGTTTGTCAAGATGATATTTTTCCATCAATCTTGCTTTTACTTGAGGATCAATAGGCTTCTCGGAATCAAATGGACTTCCAGGGGCCATTCTCATTACAAAAAAGCATAAAAAAATTATTGTTAGTAAAGTTGGTATTATTCCTATTAATTTTTTTAAAGTAAACCTTAACATTTTTGCTCCTTTGTAACTAAATATTGGCAAACACTATGTATTAGTCAATTATATCATATAGTATTTATTGTTTTTCAATCTATGATTGATAATTTTTAGTGGAATAGAATGTTGTTTATGTTGTGCTTAATAATTTGATTTTCAATATTATATTAGACTTAAATATTATTTTTAATTTATATTGATCTTTTTAAAAAAATAATCAATTGTGTTTTGCGTTCTTAATTGATTTTAATTCACAAAAATAGTAAACTTCGGATACATTAGGATTCCATCCGCTCCATTTGTCATTTCTAAAAAGATAATGTCCAGAATATATGTATATTGGTGCGGCGGGAAAATCTTTTTCAATTATTATTTCCTCTGCTTTTCTGAGTAAATTTTTTCTTTTTATAGGATCTTCTTCAAAATCCGATTCCTTGATTAGTTTGTCAAATTCTAAGTTTGAATATCCGTATGATGCAAGTTGTGAATTTTCGCTTGTGAATATAGTGAAATATGTGTGTGGGTCTAAATATTCTCCAATGCGACCAATTCTTATTATTTCAAAATTACCCTTATTCCTGTTATTTGTAAGAACAGGCCAATTTTCATTAGCAAGTATGATATTTATATTTAAAATTTTTTTCCATTGATTTTGAATAAATGTAGCAATTTTTTTATGAGTTTCGTTTGTATTATATTTTAGCGTTAATATTGGGAATCCTTTTCCGTTAGGATATCCAGCTTGTGTTAAAAGTTCTTTAGATTTTTCAGGATCAAATAAATCTAATTTTTTACCATAATTGTAATTTTCAAGTTCAGGTGTTATTTCTCTTGTAGGAATTGTACCATCATTGAGTAATTTGTAAGTTAAAGTTTCTCTGTCAATGGCCAGTGTTAAAGCTTCTCTAACTTTAGCATCATCAAGGGGTTTGATTTTTGTATTAAACGAATATAAATAAATTGCATTACTTTTGTGTTGATAATAGTCACTTTGCAGTTTTATTTCGTTTACAATGTCCGGGGGTATGCTATTAAAAATGGCATCAATTTCGTTGTTTTTATACATATTGTATACAGTCAGGTCATTGTCAGACGTAATATAAACAAGTTCTTCAAGCTCCACTTCTTTTGCATTGTAATAGTGCTCATTTTTTTCAAATATAATTTTTTCATTAGGCAATCTTTCTTTTAATTTAAAAGGACCGCTGGTAACCATGTTTTCAGGATTTGTCCAATTTTCTTTATATTTTTCAATAACATGAATAGGCACTGGCATAAATGTGTGATGTAGGAGTAGTTCAAGAAAATAGGGTTTTGGTGATGTGAGTGTTATTTCTAATGTTTTTTCGTCAATTGCCTTAATTCCAAGTTCAGAATCAGATACTTTTTCGTCAAAATACTCTTGTCCATTTTTTATTATTGATTTAAGCATACCAACATTTGTAGATTCTGTTGTTTTATTTAAAATTCTTAAAAAAGATTTTCTTATTCCTTCAGCAGTAATTGGAACTCCATCACTCCAAACAATATTATCTCTTAGGTGAAATTGATATGTTTTTCCATCTTTTGAGGTTTCCCAATTTTTAGCAAGTCCGGGTTTGAGCTTTCCTGTTTTGGTATTTAATGCTAAAAGTCCTGAGAATATTTGTTCTAAAATTCTTGCTCCGATTGTTTCGTCTACTAAGTGCGGATCAAGCGATGAGGGTGCTCCCCCTATATATACTTTAAATGTTAACTTTTCTTTTTCTGAATTATTATTACATGTAATTAAAAAGACAGCAAGTATGATCAGCGTTGATATCTTAAATTTTTTACGTATTTTTTTAGTTTTATTAACGCTCATTTTAACCTTTCCCCTAAATCGAAATTATTTATAAAATTAAACTATCTTTATCTTTTTTTTAAAAGAAAGTCAATAAAAATCGCCCATTTTAATTTGTTTTTATAGACGATTTTTATTTAATTAAGCATTGGTTATTTATTTTTTAATTTTAATTGAGATAAATCAAATCTTTCTGAAATATTAGTATTCCAGCCTGTCCACTTGTCATTTCTGAAAAGATAACTATTTCCATATATGTATATTGGGGCTATTGGAAAATCTTTTTCAATAATTATCTCTTCTGCTTTTCTTAGTATTTCTTGTCTTTTTATTGGATCAAGTTCAAGATCAGATTTTTTAATAAGTTCGTTGTATTCTGAGTTTGAGTAATTGTGAGATGAAAATTGTGTGTATCCTTGTGTGAATATACTTAAAAATGTCAGAGGATCAGCATAGTCACCTATCCAGCCTGCTCTTGCTATTTCGTAATTTCCATTTGCTTTGGTATTTAAGTAGGTTGTCCATTCTTCGTTTTCAAGCTCCACATCAATGTTTAGATTTTTTTTCCATTGGTTTTGAATAAATTCGCAAATTTTTCTATTTGATTCGTTTGTATTATATTTTAATTTTAAAATGGGAAATCCATTACCGTTGGGATAACCAGCTTCAGCTAGAAAGGCTTTTGCGGCCTCAGGATTAAATAATTCTAAATCTTTAGCATAAGAATATGAGCTAAAATTAGGAGTTACCCTTCTTGTGGGGGTTGTTCCGTTGTCAAGAACTTTATATGTGAGTGTTTCTCTATCAATAGCAAGAGATAGTGCCTTTCTAACTTCAACATTGTCAAGCGGTTTAATGTGTGTGTTAAATGCATAAAAGTATATGGCATTAACAGCAGATGAATAATAATCGCTTCTTAATTTTAAATCTTTAATTAAATCGGGCGGTATGGAACCAAAGATTGCATCTAATTCCCCATTTTCATACATTTTATATGCTGTTGAATTGTCATTTGTTGTATAAAATGTAATGTTTTCTACTTCTACTTCGTTTGAGTTGTAATAGTTATTATTTTTTTCGAACACATACTTTTCATTAGGAATTCTTTCTTTTAATTTAAAAGGACCACTTGTAACCATGTTCTCAGGATTTGTCCAGCTTTGTCCATACTTTTCGGTAATATGAATTGGTACTGGAATAAATGATTGGTGTACCAACATGTCAATAAAATAAGGTTTTGGTGCTTCTAGTGTTATCTCTAATGTTTTTTCATCAATTGCTCTAATTCCAAGCTCGGAGTCTGACACTTGTTCGTCAAAATATTTTTGACCATTCTTGATAGTTGATTTAACCATTTCGACATATTTTGAGCCAGTTTCTTTATTTAAAATTCTAAGATAAGATTTCCTAATTCCTTCTGCGGTGATTGCAACCCCATCGCTCCAGGTGATGTTTTCTCTTAGGGTAAATGTGTAAACTGTTCCGTCATGAGAAATATCCCAATCTTTTGCAAGTCCTGGCTTGTTTCCCCCTGTGTCAGGGTCGCCTGTAATAAGCCCTTTAAACATTGTTTCTATCATTCTTGATGCAACATTATCTTCTGCTAATTGAGGATCAAGACTGCTTGGCTCTGCCCCCAAGCTTATTTTAAATGATACTCCTTCTTTTTTTTCTTCGTTATTACAACAAATAAAAGCTAGAAAAAATATTATTGAAAATAATAACTTTTGTAATTTCATAATTTTTTATACCTCCGTTTTAAAGTTAACTTTGAAATTTAACTTTGGTTTTTATAATTGTCCTTTCCGTAGATATAATTTTAAATCTTAATTTTAAAATTACTTATTTTATTATTTTTTAGTTTTAATATCTTCGTATAAATAGCTTTCTGCAATATTTGGTATCCATCCTGTCCATTTATCATTTCTGAAAAGGTAATGAGATTTGGGCACATACAAAGGGGCCATAGGAAAATCTTTTTCTACTATGATTGCTTCAGCTTCTCTTAAAATGTCTTGTCTTTTTAATTGATCAAATTCCAAATTAGATTTTGTTATTAAGGCATCATATTCTTCGTTCGAATATTGATATGCCCCAAAAAGATGATTTTCTGTTGTAAATAAGCTTTCTAAGAATGTTAAAGGGTCAAAATAGTCTCCTATCCATCCTACGTTTGAGATTTGGTAATTTCCAGTTCTTCTGCTTCCCAGAAATGTTGTCCATTCTTCATTTTCGATTTCTATGTTAATGTTTAAGATTTTTTTAAATTGTTCTTGTAAAAATTCTGTTACTATTGATCCCCCCCCATTTGTTGAGATTTTATATTTCAATGTAGGAAATCCCCTTCCATCTGGATATCCAGCTTCAGCTAAAAGTTTTTTTGCATTCTCAGGATCAAATAATATTAAATTTTTTCCATAAGAATAATCATCAAATTTTGGAGTTAAATTTCTTGTTGGATCTGAACCCCCTTTTAAAACTACTTTAGATAAAGTTTCTCTATCAATAGCAAGTGATAGGGCTTGTCGAACCTTGAGATTATCTAGGGGCTTTAGAGTTGTATTGAATGCTATGTATGCCATTGCATTTTTTAATCCCGAATAATAATCGTCTCTTATTCTAATTTCTTCTAGATTATTTTTTTCTGCTCCTTGTAGAAAATCGATTTCTCCGTTTATGTACATATTGTAAGCTACACTACCTTCTATTGGATAAAATATCACCTCATCAATTTCTACATTTTTTGCATTATAATACATATCATTTTTTTCTATTACGATTTTATCGTTAATTGATCTTTCTTTGAGTTTGTATGCACCACTAACAACTATATTTTCAGGATTTGTCCAATTTTCTCCATATTTTTCAACAATATGCATTGGAATTGGTATATATGCTGAGTGTGTTAACATATCGGGGAAATAGGGTTTTGGAGATATTAATGTTATTTCCAAGGTTTTATTGTCAATAGCTTTTATGCCAAGTTCAGATTCAGGCACTGTTTCATCGAAATATTCTTGTGCGTTTTTTATTGTAGATTTTACCAAATTAGCATACAATGCAGTAGTTTCTTTATTTAAGATTCTTAGATACGATTTTTTTATTTCCTCAGCAGTAATGGCAACTCCATCACTCCAAACTATATCTTCTCTTAAGTGAAATGTGTAAACAGTTCCATTCTCAGAAACATCCCAACTTCTTGCAAGTCCTGGTTTATATTTTCCAGTTTGTGAATCTTTTACTGCTAATCCTAAGAATAGGTTTACAATAATATTACTACTATAAAGGTCTGTTGAGAGGTGAGGATCAAGTGATGATGGTTCGTTTAAATTTGACACTCTAAAAACTATTTTTTCTTTTTTAGCATCATTAATACAAGCTGTTAAAAAGAAAATAGTTAATATTAAAGCTATTTTTATGTATTTCATTGGATTTTCCTTTTTCAATGTTTTGTTTATTCTTTATTAATCTTTTTAATAAAGAAATGTTTGCTTTGTTTTATTTTAAATATTTGTGTCCCCCTGGTATTTTGATTTGTCTTTTGTTTAAATTTTACTTTAATTTTTGCAATAAAAAAAGTCCAATAAGTCCAATAAGTCCAATAAATTGAATAGCTATTAGTGATATTTTATTTATTGTTATAGGTTTGTTATAAGTTTAAATTCAACTTTAATTTGAGTAATAAATAAGGTATAATGAACGTTAAATGTTTTCAAAAATGTATGCTTGTTTAATATTAGTTATTGTTAGTCTTATAGTAGGGTTGTTTATTTATGATGAAGAATGGTTTAGCTAATGATTAAGTGGCAACATGGAATGCTTTAAAAGGTGTTATTTTTATGTTTGTACAAAATGAAAGTTTTGATAAATATTTTAAAGACATGGAGAGCGACTTTGTAAGTCAGTTTAAGTCTGTTGAAAATGTTGATTATTTGGATAAATCTTATCGCAATGCAGATTCTAACAGTAGAAGATTAGCAGATAGAATGATAGAGAGGCTTCTTGAGAGTGGGTCCACCATTGTTGGCATGCAAAATATTTTAGAACTTTATCAAAAGGCTAAATCCGGTAAGTCTTCAATTATATTAATGGAACATTATAGTAATTTTGATTTTCCCTGTTTTCAATTTTTACTTTATAAAATGGGTTATCGTGATATTGCAGATAATATTGTTCCAATAGCTGGAGTTAAACTTTTCAGAGATAATTTATTTGTTAAAACTCTTTCTTTGGGATACAATGCAATATTGGTGTATCCACCACATTCATTTGTTGGGGTTGGTGTAGAGCATGCCAGACAAAGACGTGTTTTTAATGCTAATTCTATGAAATATATTTATGAAAAGAAAAATAGTGGACACATTATACTTATTTTTCCTACGGCTACTAGATATAGAAAAGGAAGGCCCGAAACAAAAAAAATAATTTTAGAAATTGCCAACTATTTTAAAATTTTTGATTATTATTTGATGATCGGAGTTAATGGAAATGTTTTAGAAGTTTCTGAAGATGGAGATATGTCTCACGATGTTTTTAAAAGAGATTCTCTTGTATATAATGCTGATAAGGTTGTAAGTATTGTTGAATATAGGGATAGAATTTTAAACACTTTAAAAGATTGTCAGACAGAAATTACAAAAGAAGTTTTAGGTTTGAAAATTGCTGAGGATTTAGAAAATCGCTTTAATTTACTTCATGCAGAAGGGTTCGAAGTGTATAAAAAGAGTTTTTTATGATCTAGGAATTTGGTTGCGATATGCCCGATATAGATAAAATAAAACAGTTTAAAAGAGAAATATTAGATGATCTTTCTAATGAGAGATCATCTAAAGAATCTTTTGGCTTGAGTATGGACGTTAAGCTTCCCGAGCCTGGAGAGAGTATTGTTCCTTGGATAAGTGAAGATCTTACTTTAGAGGGAAATGATGATGAGCTTGATTTAAATTTTATGCTTGATGCTCTTGAGAGCGAGGATAAGTTACCTTACTCTGAAATTTCTAATGGCAATATATCTTTAGATAGCTCTGATTTAAGAATTGATATGGATTCAGAGCTTTCAACCTTGAATAATGATTTTGACGTTTCTTCTAGTGATTCTTTTGAAAACAATATTGACAAGATTCTTGATGATAATTCTATTGATTTAGAAGCCGCCTCAAAGCTTGATTTTGATAAGTTAATCAATTCTTCAGAATTAAATTCTGAAGAATTGATTAACAATCAAGGCGATAATAATTCTTTTAAAACCAACAATGATTTTTTTGTTTCAAGGGATGATGATTTTTTACAATCTAATAAGTCCAATGAAGTTAATATTGACGATGTGATGGTAAATGATAAAAGCCAGATCGGTGAACAATCAGAGATGTTTGTTGAAGGCAATTTAAATTTAAGTTCTGATGATAATGATTTTGAAAATGTTGCAGATGATTTTAAATTTTTAGAAGATAACCAAAATACAAATTCCAAACATTTTGAATTTAAGGTTAATTATCCGTTATTTTTAAAACATTTGGATTCTTATCCTAGAAATTTAAGAATTGCAATTGCTGAAGCTTTAACCAAAGATGATGTTTCAAAGTATAAACTTGAGGCGTTAATTGATCTTGTTGAAAAAAACAAAAAAGGATTAAAATTTATTGCTAAATTTGTAGGGGATATTGTTGGGCGATCTATTAAATTGCCTATAATTTATTTTAAGGCTGAAGAATTTAGCAAGCTTCAGCAGAAATTGAGCTATAGAATCTCAAGGGCTTTACTACCTTTGATAAAAATAGCTTCTCTTTTTGTTGTTTTAGTTTTAGTTTCTTTATACTTTATAGTAGATGTAGTATTCTTTTATGTTGTCTCTGAGAGTAAGTATAAAGAGGGCATAGAATCTATATATGCAAATAAAAGAGAGCTTGCAAAGGCTATCTTTAAAGACGCTTATTATATTAGGCCCAATGATAAATGGTTTATAAATTATGCTAAAGCGTTTGAAGAAATTAGGGATTTTGATAGTGCTGAAGAGAAGTATGAGGAATTGTTTACACTTGAACCTTTTTCCAAAAATTCTACAAGCAGAAGGCGAAAAAAGTTTAATAAGGAAGGATATATTGCTTACGCTTCTATGAAAATTAGTCT
Source organism: Borreliella sinica (assembly GCF_033969665.2). Taxonomy (GTDB): domain Bacteria; phylum Spirochaetota; class Spirochaetia; order Borreliales; family Borreliaceae; genus Borreliella; species Borreliella sinica. The sequence goes on from NZ_CP135180.1 coordinate 570,998, forward strand.
TGGAGAATACTCTGAGGCCAATTCAATACTTGATGAGGTTATATCTTATGATCTTTACGATTATGATGCTTTAGTATTAAAGGGAGATAATTATTTTAAATGGGCTAGGACAAATTCTAGCTACTATAAGGAGAGTATTAATAGCTATACAGTTGCGCTTTCAAAGTATGGACAAAAAAAGGAAATTTTATTTAAACTTTTCAATGCTTATATTGAGGCTGATTTGGATACTGAGTCTGATAATGTTAATAATTTTATTAAGGCAAATGAAATCCTAGATGTTGATGAAGTTGTTTATACAAAATATGCTAAAAAGCTAGTGGACAAGTATATTGCTTTTGTAAATTATAATCAGAGGGCAAATAATCTTGCTATAAACTTAAGTTATCTTAATGGTCAAACGAATTTATTAAATAAAGAATTCTCTGATTTAAAAAGAAATGATGGTAGAACTATTTTTAAGCTTGACAATAATGTTAATATGAATTCAGAGATTGAATACATTCTCAGGAAAATATTAAATAAAAATCCCAATTACGATAAGGCACTTTTTGAAAGCGGAAGATATTCGTACTATATAGGGGATTTTAAGAAAGCTGAAGTTTATTTGCTTAAAGCATTAAATAGTTTTAGGCAGAAAAGTTCAATTAAAGATGCTGAGGATAAAATATTGGCCTATAAGATTTTAGCAGACATTTATGAAAAATCTAGAGATTCTCTAAGAGCCAGCAATATTATTGGTTTAGCTTTAAATGATTATTCTTTTTATAAAAAACACAATCTTATAAAAGGATCTAAGGAGATTTCTTCAATTTATGAAAAACAAGGCGATATTCTTAGATCTTTAAATGACTTTAAGTCTGCGATATCTTCTTACAAATCGGCAATAAATGAGGGTGTTGATTATCCAGATGTTTACTATAAAGCCGGATTACTTAGTTATAGAGAAGATAATTACGATGATGCATTAAAATATTTATTTAAAGTAGAGAGCATGGCAGGGTTTTCAAGTAGTAATGAAGTTTTAAATTCTATTGCTTTAACTCTTTATAAGATGGGAGATTTTTTAGCTTCTAGAAGCTATTATTTAAGAGTTATGCAAAATTTAGAGTTAGAGAAGGCTAATGTTTTGAATTTTAATCCCAAGGAAAATGAATATCATAAAATTCTTTTATTAAAAGAAATTGAGACTTATAATAATCTTGGAGTTGTAGAAGTAATGGCCTCTTTCTCATCCATAAGAGATACTAAACTTTTTAATTCTGGAGTTAGTAATTTAAGTGAATCTGCCAAGATTTTTGATATATTAAATAGAGATGAGGATATGGTAAAAAGTGTTAAAAAAGATCTTGCTAGTTTGAATCTCAGGAATATTTTTAAGAACACTTTTTCTAAGTCAAATGTTTTGTTTTATGAAAATTTATCTGAAAAACTTTAGCTATAGGTCTTATTCATTAGTTTCTAGCTGTTTATGAGGGTGATTTCCGTATTATGATGAAGAAAATTTTTTTCTTTCTTTTTATTAGTTTTTATTTGTTTGGATTAGAAGATGATTCTTTAAAAATCGGCATTGATGACGTTTATGTTGAGGCTCATAAAGAAGGGTTTCATCTTTTTATTAGAAAAAAACCCTCAATCAAATCAGTAATATTAACAGAGTCTTTTGAGATCCCCGATAAGAAAAAAGATGTGGCCACTTATTCATTTCGTACATTAAGTTATAATAAAGTTAATGGAGATGAAATTAGAATTTTAAATGGAAGAGTTATTAGAAATAAGGAACTTTTATCATTGACATCTTCCACTCCTGTTCCTAATAAGAAGTTTGGAGAAGCTTTTCATATATTAATTCCAAAAAAATTAAAATATGGGTTTCCAAATTTTTCAACAAGAAGCGGTGAGATTGATTTAGAGGTATTAAAAACCAAAAAAGAACCTTTTTGGTTTTCTATAAGATCTTTTGAAAAAAAATATAATGATTATTTAGGTAGGTATCAAGACAATGCTTATGAATTGTTTTTCAAGGATACTCAAAATCAAGGAAAAATTGAATTTAATGAACTAAAGGATACTTTTACAAAATTTTCAGATGAGGTTGTTATTGCTAATAATGGCATTGATATTGTTGATAAAATAAAAAAAATTTTAAAAAACTCAGAAGATTCAATTTATGATTTAGATTTAGTTCTTGTTATTGATGTTACTGATAGTATGAAAAGTAATATTGAAATTTTAAAAGAGCATTTATTTTCCATAATAGAGCCTCAACTGCAAAAGTTTAAATCCTATAGAATAGGTCTTGTTTTTTATAAAGACTATCTTGAGGATTTTTTAACCAAAGCTTTTGATTTCAATACTATTCCCTATTTAAATAATATTCTTAAATATGTTAATGTTGGCGGTGGTGGGGATTATCCAGAAGCTGTGTTTGAGGGGATTGATGCTGCTGTAACTCAGTTTGATTGGCGAGCAGAAAGAAGATTTATTATTGTCATAGGAGATGCGCCTCCTCATGAGTATCCAAGAGGGTCTGTTGTTTACAAAGATGTTATCAATTCTGCAAAGGAAAAAGATATTACAATTTATGGAATAATATTCCAGTAAAAATTTTTATTTTTTTAAATCATTATTTTCTATTTTATTTAATATTTTTTCAGCTAAAGGCTTAATCCATTTAGGCATTTCCATATTGTTTTCTATTAATTCTTCAAATATGTTTTTTGCTATTTCTGTTTTGTTTATTGTGTAATATATGAATGCAATTTCATATTTGCCAGTAGCAACTATATTTGGATTGTGTTCGAAATTTTGAATCATTTTTTCGTATGCTTTTAATGCAGAGTTGTAATCATTAACATTAATGGCTTTTTGAGCTTCTCTGAGATAAATCCCGTAAGGAGTTTCTTTTGTTAATTTGTCTAAGTTAATTGTATAACACGAAATAAATATTAAGCTTAATAATATTAGTTTTTTCATTTTCTGACTCTTTTAGAATGTTTTTATTATTAATTTTATTAGATATAAAACAAGAAAGCAAGGCTTTCGCCTTGCTATATTTTTATTTTTGATTATTTGGCAGGAATTATTATTTTCCAGTTAGAATGAATCAGGTCTGGATTTTGTATTTTTTGTCTGTTGGCGAACCAAATTTTTGGCCATAAGTAAGGATCATTGTATAACTTTTTAGAAATGCCCCATAAGGTATTGCCTATTTTTATTACGTAAAGTTCACTACTTGCGTTGCTTTGATAGGCTTCTAGATATCTTGCAGATTCCAAAAATAATTCATTAGCAAGTCTAAAGTTTTTAGCATGTTTAGCTTCAACCCCTTTTTCCCATAATTTTCTAGATTGCTCAATAAGTTCTAGTGTTTTGAATTGTTCTTGAGGTTTAGAGGTTTTTGCTATTTCCTCCTTTTCCTCATATGCGAGTACTATTGGAGTTGAAATTGCCATTTCTCCAAGAAGATAGGTGTCTTCATTAATATTTAAAAAGTTTAAGTGATTATTTTTTTCTTTAATAAATTCTCTACCATTCCATGGCGATGGTTTGATAAGCTTATTATTGCTATAAATTGGCAAGTTGGAAGCCGCCTCAAGCGCTTTTAATTGTTTATACATTCTTTCATCAGTTTCTTTTAAAGCTTTAGCTTCTTTAGCGTTTTTTGATGCTTGTTGTGCTCTGTTGAATGCTTTACTATACATGTCAAGGGCATTATCAAGGTCATAATTTTTATATTTTCTTGTTGCTTCAAAATATAAGTTATTTACTTCGTCGATTTCTAACGGAATCCATATATACGCTTCATTTGCTTCTGCATCGTTTAGATACTTTTCAATATTTTCTTTAAGGTAATTTGTTTTTTCTTTTTTTTCTCGCGTTTCTTTTATTATTGTTTTATACCTTTCAAGCACTTTTAGCGCAATTTCATTTCCTTCTTCTGTGTGTTTTTTAGAAAAACTTTGTTTCATTGCTTCTTCTAGCTTCTCAGCTTCGTTAAACTCTTTAGAATAAAAAAGATGTCCTCTTTCTTTTATTAGTTCGTTTTTAATGTCTTTTATATCCCTTAATTGAAAATTTTTATTATCTAGCTGTGCAATTTTAGCATTTTTGCTCTCTCTAGCTTCCGGAGGCGTTTTGCATGCAATAAAAGAGATTGCCGCTACAATGCGCAGCATCAACATTAATTTATTCTTTATATTCATAAATACACCCTTCTAATAACTTGGCTTCTATTATCTTTAAAGTAAGACCCTTTAAATATTAAGGTTCTTACTTTTTACTATTTTAATAGTATAGCAATTATAGCAATTCAATAAAAACTTAATATTTTTAATTTAAATTATAGTTCTTTTTCATCATTGTTCAAAGTGTAATAAATTTATGTAAAACAAGGTATAATTAATTTTATAAATTTTTAAAATTTCAGGAGAGCTATATTTTTAGAATATATCATTTTGTCCTTTTGATATTGCTTTCAAGTGGGGTGTTGTTATTTTCTCAAGTAGCGGTTGTAAAAGAAATAGAAGGTAAAGTTGGTGTTGTTAGAAATACACTTCCTATTAAGTTGGATTTAGATGATGAAATTTTTGAGTATGACTTTATTGAGGTTGGAGAAAATTCAAAGCTTAGAATAAATTTATATGAAATAAACGGTATTTCTGCGGATTTAATTTTTTATTCCAATACCAATAGTTTTGTGTTTTATTCTTCTCTTAGAGATTTGCAAGATGCAAAAATTTATTTGTTTAGAGGGAGTGTTGATGCTGTAATTCATAATATTGTTAAAGGATCTTCATTCTCTGTTATAATAGATAATAATTTATTTAAAACTGAGAATACTTCAAAATTTTATGCCAACAGCGAGTATTTTAATAATTGTTTTATTAATGTTTACAAGGGTAGTGTCAGACATATTAATAAAACTGAGTATTTAATTTTTCCCAATACTAGTCTTTTGCTTTTTAATGGAAATTCTTTTTTACACAAAGTCAATGAAGGCACTTTAAAGGGTGTTAATCAAAATTTTATAAGGATGGCTAAAGATAATTTTATGTCTTTAAATAAAGGGTTTTTATATTTTTTTATTTTAAAGTATATTGAAGATAGTTTTAGATTTAACTTTATGTATAATTATTTAATGAAAGATTTTAAATTTAATTCTATATATTCAAAATGGAGCCTGGAAGATAAAAATTATAAACTTGGCAACAGGATTGATATGATTAGAAATATTAATTATTTAAAGGGTAGAATTGGAATGCTTTTTAATAATTTTGTTGACTTGGCGAATAGGTTTTATTTTGTGGACGATTTTTTTAAGTATTTTCCTGCTTATTTTAATAAGTCATCAACTGTTAACAGTCTTATTATAAAATTTTTAAAAGATTATAAGGCTAGTAAAATCGTTTTAAAGAATAAATTTTTTAAAACGATTCATTCTTTAAAGATGTATTTAAGACGTTCAAATAATGATATTACTAGTGATTTAAATGTTAATGAATTGCATTTATTGCGCCCTAGAGAGTTTTGATTTTTATATTCTTAGCTTTTTATGTTAAAGTTATCTGTTAGATAAGATGGTATTTCCCCTTAAAATTAAAATATAAGGAGAAATTAACTTATTCGACCATTTGGTATTATTAGCTATTTTAAACCAGTAATATTGAATATTGTTAGGAAAATGAAAAATTTTCAAATTTTATTATATTATTGGACGAAATTTAAAATTTATATGCAGAATTTGCTTAGTATTTTGTTAAGTTTAGGTTTTAAATTTTTTTGCTAAAATCTTATAATAAGAGAAAAATGTGTTCTTTGAATGTTTGTATGATTTTTCAATCAGTTTTGGCAGCTTTATTTTTATAGCTTATTATTTATCTTTTTTATTTGATTTTTGTGACATTAAAGTGAGTTTAATAATAATTAATAAAAGGGTGTTTTATCTTTATGAGTAAGAACTTGGTTTTTAAAGGGTTTTGGATTTTATTCACCATATTCCATTTATATTTATTTGTTTATTTAATTTTTTTAAAGAGGCGAAAGGTTGATATTCTCAATAAAACCAATATTGCTTTATTTATTCCAGGGATAATTTCAGGATCCCCATCTTATAAAGAAATGTATGATTCTTTGTTTGAATTTAAAAAAAATCATGAAAATCTTGAAATTAAAGTTTTAGAAGCTGGATTTAATCAAAGCGAGTGGATAGAAATTCTTGAAAAATTATTAGCTTCAAAAAGATATGATTTTTTAATAACTGCAAATAATGCTATGCAGGATATTGTTGATAATATTTCAAATGATTATCCTTATACCAAGTTTATTATTTTTGATTCTTTAGTTAAGAACACTAATAATCAAGTTTATTCAGTTTCTTATAATGTTGCAGAAGAAGCATACATTTTAGGATATTATGTAGGTCTTTTTTTAAAGGAGTTTAATTCTGGATTAGGCAATGTTGCCCTTATCGCAGGCCAAGAATATCCTGTTATGAGAGATTATATTTATTATTATTTCAAAAAAGGCATTTTTGATTTGGGTGTGAATTCTGAAGTTTATTATAGAGTTTTAGGCAATTGGCATGATAGTAATTTGGCCAAATTGTTGTCAGACTCTTTAATCCAGAATTCGGGTGTTTTAGTAATACTTCCTATTGTGGGGCCTGCTGTTGAGGGAGTGCTTTCATCTGTTAGAGAGAATAATATTTTTGCGATTCTTTTTGATAGTGAAGATTATTTGGATAATAAAGAGAATATTATTGGTTCAGGAATTACAAATCAAAAATATTATGTTTCGTATATTTTAGATAAGGCACTTAAGTCAGAGATTAACTATGGGAATTCTGGTATTTTTGGTATAAAACACAAAGGGGTTTTATTTAATATTTCAAATGTTTTTTATTTGAATCGAACCAGCCAAAAGTTGAAAGAAGAACTTTTGAAAAAAATAGAAGAGGTTAGTGCAAATGGTATAAAAATTAATTTGGAACAAAATTAATGGTAGAGTTTAAAAATATAGTTAAATATTTCCCAGATATTGATAAGCCTATTTTAGACGGTATTAATTTAAAAGTTGGCGAAGTTAAAATTTTCACAGTAGTTGGTAAAAATGGAGAAGGAAAGAGTACCCTAGCCAAGATTATTGCTGGGCTTGTTGAGTTTGATAGTGGAGAAATATTTGTAAACGGCATTAAGCAGAAAAATTGGAATGTAGATAAAGCTAAAAATAACGGTATTTATCTTGTTTCTCAAGTTCCTAATCTAAAAATGAACTTAAGAGTATGGGAGTATTTGAGTATTTATTGGTTTGGTTATGCATTTTTCATGCCTATGAATAAATCTAAAACCTATAAATATTATAAATGGCTTATGCAATTTTATAAAATTTCTTTTGATTTAGATAAGAAAATTAAAGATTTGAATATTAAAGAAATATATTTTTTACTTATTATTGCTTCTCTTAAAGAAAATGCAAAAATAATTATTTTTGATGAAAGCGCTGCTTATTTTTCTCAAAAAGAAGCGCAAGCTTTTATAAAATTGCTTGTATTGCTTAAGAAATCAGGAATCACTTCCTTTTTTATTACTCATACTGAGATCACTGATGCTGTAAAATTTAGTGATGAGTTTATTGTTTTAAAAGATGGAAAATGTTTTAGAACAATAAACAAAGAATCAATTTTAAGCAAACTTGAATCCTCTAGTGATAAAATATCTTTTTCAAATATTAATTTTAATAAATTTGAAAAAGATTCTATTAAATTTAATTTGTTTTTTGAAGATTTTTGGAAGTACGATGTTAGTTTTTCTTTAAATAAAAGGGGTATTTTAGGAATAATTGGTGAAGAAGCTGCAATTAAAACTTGGGAAAAATTATTCTTAGGAGAGCTTGTTTTTTTTGGATGCATAAAAATTGATGGCATTAGGTATGAGCGAATAAATATTTTTGAGTGTAAAGCGGGATTTTTACCCCTAGGTATTGGTAATTTATTCCCCGATAATAGCAGTATATTAGATAATTTTTTAGCTAAATTTATGAATTTTGAAAATAAAATTTTTATTAGACAATCTTATATTAACAAGATTAAAGATTTTTTTTTAAAAAAAATGGAATTTTATAGCGAAGAGAAAATATATAGAATTCTTTATTCTAAATCTTTGGCATTTTCTGGAGGAACTTTGAAGAAGTTTGCCCTTTACAGAGAGATGTATATTGCAAAAAGTTTTTTAATTTGTTTTTCTCCTTTAAGTAATTTAGATCACAAAGCTTATAATGAAATGTCTATCGCTATTCGTAATTATTCAAAAGAAAAGCCGGTGCTTTTGATTACTTCCAATTTAGATGAATTGCTTTTGCTTTCTGATAACATTTTGGTAATGAAAATGGGAGAAGTTTTGTTAAACGTATCTAGAGAAAATGTTGGTAAAGAAAAATTAAAGGAATTGCTATTTTTATGACTTTGTTTAGAAATGGCTTTATGGCATTAATTTTTTCTTTTTTGATAATAAGTATCAGCTATTTTTTTGGTGATTTTTTTCAATTTTCTTATATCAAGATGATATCTTGGCGTTTTATTTTATTTTTAATCATGGCTACTGGCATTGCTACCTGTGGCAAGAGCAATTCATTAAATCTTGGAAATGAAGGTCAAGTTTATTTTGGAGCATTTTTCGCTTATATATTTTCAAGGTTTTTTGGATTAACCTATTTTAATTTTATATATTTAATATTTTTGAGTTCTTTTTTTGTAGGGCTTTTAGGGCTTATTCCCTTTTATATTATTTTTTTCTTTGGATTAAATAAAGCTTTAACAGGGCTTTTAATATCTTATGGAAATCAAAGGTTGGTAGATGGATTTATTTTAAATATGTTAAAAACCGATGATTTTTCCAATCAGACAAAAAGAATTAACAGCTTATTTGGGATTGATTCATCGCTTATTTATTTGTTTTTGTTTGGTATGTCAATTTGGTTTTTTTATTTTTTTATGCATAAAAAAACTATTTATGGACTTCAACTTGAAATATTAAGTAATAAGAAAAAGATAGATATTTTTTTCAATATAAATGAATTTAAATATAAATTTTTTGCGGTATTTGGCAGTGCCTTTTTAAATGGTCTTGCGGGTTCTATGCTTGTGGTGTTTTTTAAACCGTATTTAGTTTTAGGCATAACCTCAGGACTTGGTTGGAGTAGTTTGATTGTCGCTGTAATTTCAGGATTTAATTATATTTATGTATTATTTTTTAGCCTATTGTTTTCAATATTAATTGAGTTTAATAATTTTCTTAATATAAATTATGACTTTAAGTATGAATTTATTGGCCTGTGTCAGTCAATTGCTATTTTTCTCTCTTTATTTTTGATTAAAACTAGGAAAAAGTAGATGTTTGGTATTTTTGAGCAAGCTCTTGTATTTTCGTATTTAGCACTTGGGGTTCTTTATACGGAAAAAATAGGACTTTTAAATGTATCTATTGAGGGCATTTCGTATCTTTCAATATTTTTAACATCTTTTTTTATTTATTTTGGATATGGAATTTTCATGTCGATCATTTTTACTCTTTTTATTAGTTTTTTGTTTGCATTCTTTTTATCTTTTATTGTGAAGAAAAATTATGATATTTTTATAGCAGGAATAGGTATTAATATTTTTTGTTATTTCTTTGTTGATTATTTGATGAAGAGTAATTTTGGTTTCATTCCCAGTTTTACTTTAAATTTATCTAGAAATTTTGAGATTATTGTTTTTATTGTTATTTTTTTCATTTTTCTATTTATTACTGTTTATATTATAAATTATTCAAGAATTAAAGCAGTTTTTGAATTTATCTCTTCGGGCAATTACGAAGACATTTTGGGTGAGAAAATAAGCAATCGTTTTAAATCTTTTGCAATTTTTGTATCAATTTTTACAGCAAGTCTTGCGGGTTCGTTTATTGCAATAAGTCTTAATGCTTACTCTTATAATTTGGGATTAAACAATGGTTGGCTTGCTATTTGCATTCTTTATATTGCATTTTCAAATCCTTTATTAATTTTTCCAATTTCTTTCTTATTTGTTTTTTTTAAATATCAATTTTTTCACACCCAAGAGTATATAAATTCTTATTTTTCCCTTTCTTTTCCATTTTATATAGCAATAATAATAAATATATTGGTTTCTCTGACTAAGAAAAAAGATAAATCTTAGTTTAAGTTCCACATGTTGTATTTTGAATTGTTTTTAAGGTGCTAATTTGGAAATATAATTCTTTTAATTTTTTTCTATTAAAATAATAAAAGGGTATTTGTTTTATTATTTCTAAATTATTTAAAAAAATTGTAAATAAAGTGTCGTCATTAAATGCTAATTGGAATGTATGGATTAATATGGTGTTAAATGCTTCATTTTCATTGTTTATAAAATGATAAATACTTTTTTTAAAAAGAGCATCAATTGCTATAAATATATTTTCTCTAAACAATTCTTTACCGCTTTGAAAAAATTTAATTATGTAGTCCATTGAATTTTCAACTTCTCCTATTAAAAAGTAGGCCCAAGAAATATCCAAAAAGTTTTTTTTATCTTTAAAATCTATTATTTTTAAGTAATCTTGAGATTTAATAATCGCTTTTTTCCAGTTATTATTTAAATATTCTAATTCTGAGAGCAAAAGATGAGCATCAACTTGGTTTTGGTCTATGTTAATTATTTTTTTTAGATTTACTATAGCTTTGTTATATTTTTTTAATTTTTTCAGTTGCATTGATTTTTGGTAAAGTTTTTCTATTTTATATTTGTTTGCTTGTTTATTAAGTTTTAATGTTGATGTTATTGTGGGGTGTATATTTATGATCAAGCCATAAAAAAGCCCCATTATTATTGTTTTTCTCATTATATTCCTTCTTTAATTTGTTCGGCAATGTCTATTAGCAGATTTTTATATTTATTTGTTAATGGGTATAAATTGAGTTCAGCTTTAAATTCGTTTAGATATTTTAAGGCAATAATAGTTGAATTTTTTATTGATTTTGATGAATTTATCATCTCTATTAGCTTAAATATTTCTTTTTTTGAGTTAGTATTTTTTTCAATTTTTATTTGATTAAATTTTGAAATAATTTTTGGTTCAAAATTTTTTTCTTGTAAAAAATAAATTATTGGCAAGCTTTTTTTTCCTTCAAGTAAATCGTCTCCTAATTCTTTGCCATTAATTTTGTTTTTAATGTTTTTAATATCGTCTATTATTTGGAAATAAACGCCAAGTTTTAAGAATGTACTATAAATTTTTTTAGCTTTGTCTTCGTTATTTGTGAGTATTGCAGCTAAAAAGCTAGCCATTCCGAAAAGTGAGGCTGTTTTTAATTCTACTAAAGAAATGTATTCCTTAATGCTTGGAATGTATGATTCATTGTGAAATTTAATATCAATTCCTTGTCCTAGATGAAGATTTGAAAGAGTTGTAAAAAAATTTTCATAAATCAGTAATTTTTGATTTTCTTTTAAATTTGATTTTTCTAGTAATTTTGCAGGTAAAAAATAAATTAAATTTCCAGCATTTATGCTGTTATCTATTCCATAGATTAAATGTATTGCTGATGTACCCCGTCTTTTTAGCGAATTATCTTCAATGTCATCAATAATTAAGCTTCCAGAATGAGGAAGTTCAAGTAGTAGACTTAATTTATATATTAATTTATCGTTTTTTTCTTTTAAACCCAATGCATATGCTAAAAGAATCATTATCATTGGTCTTATTCGCTTTCCACCTCTACTAATGATTTCAATTGCTGGCGCTTTAATATAATCAAGGGTTTCTTTTTTTATTTTAAAAGTAAATTTTAAATCTTTATCTTTGAATAAATTTAAAAAATTAGTTGTTGAAAAGATGTTGTTAATATTTTTTTCAATTTTTTTTAAAAATAGTTTATTTTGCATAATAAGAATTATAATGAAAAAGTATAATAAAGTGTATTAAAGGGATTGCTGTGTATAGCTTGGATGATGAATATTTTAAAAAAGCTAAAAAAGAAGGATATTTAGCAAGATCTGTGTACAAGCTGATAGAGATTGATGAAAAATTTTCTTTATTTTCTTCTGGCAATGTTTTAGATATTGGTGCAGCGCCTGGTAGCTTTTCTCAATATGCTTATAAAAAGCTTAAAAAAGGCGTTCTTGTGTCTGTTGATATTAATGATATTGATCTTAAGTATGTTGATAATTTTTATTTTGTAAAGGGAGACATATTCTCAGATGATACGGTTTTTCAAATTAATAATTTTGGGCCTTATAGCCTTGTAATTAGCGATGTGGCTCCTAAAACTACTGGAAATAGACTTGTAGATACTAGCAATTCTTTTAATCTAAGCATGAGAATAGTAGATTTGTCTCTTGAAGTTTTACTTAAAAAAGGAAATTTGCTTATTAAAGTTTTTCAGGGGGGAGATGAGATGCAAATTTTTAAAAAGTTTGAAAAATATTTTAAATTTGTAAAAAAAATTAGACCCAAAGCCGTAAGGAAAAATTCTTTTGAAATTTATTTTTTGGGTAAAAGTTTTGGCAAGTAGCAAGTTAATTAAATTGTTATAGGTATCAATTTAAAGGTATAAAGTATGTTGAGAAAAGAAAGATCCAAGGACGGTAAGTCGCAACTTCAAGTTGCAGGTTTTAAAATAGGCAAAGAAAGTTATGGGGTTTCAATAGAGCATATTAGAGAAATTATTAAAGTCCCATCAGAAGGAGTTTATGCGATACCAAATGTTCCAGAATATATTATAGGTATTTATAATCTTAGGGGCAGTATTATTCCTTTAGTCAATTTGAATATTAAATTTAAAGTTCCTTCTATTTCGATAACAGAAGAAGATATGCTTTTAACAGGATACTTAATAGTTAAGATTGAAAATAAACTTTTGGGTATTTTTGTTGATAGGGTTCTTAAAGTTATTAGCTTTGATGATTCTAGGGTTCAAGAACCCCCCGCTACTTTGCAAACTTTAGATAGAAAATATATATCTGGAGTTGTAAAACTTGAAGAGGCTGATAATCTTGAGAGTGAATATTTAGTATTAATTGATATTGTAAAAATTTTTGATAAAGGTGAATTTGACAATATTCCCTATAAAGATCAACATGAAGAATAAGGTTCTTCTTTGTATTAATACTTTAAAGTCGGGAGCTAGTATTTTAGGCAATGATATTAAAGTTTATTTAGAAACTAAGTATTTCATTGAGGTGGTGTTAATAGATGTTAGTAAACCCGCATTCTCTTTCTCAAGAGAAAATTTCCTTTTTTTGATAACCTTAGGAGGAGATGGTACAGTTCTTTTGGCTGTTAATTTGCTTCTTGAAAGTAAAAATATTGATATCCCAATTATTTCAATTAATATGGGGAAGGTGGGGTTTTTAGCAGATATTAAGATTGAAGATTTTAAAAAAGTAATAGATAGATTTTTCAATAATTCTTTAGTTATTAATAAAAAATTTTTGCTTCATGTAACAGTTTATCAGTACGGTAAAGATTTAATTTCTAAATATGCTTTAAATGATATTATTATTCGCTCAAGTGTTCTTAATAAAATGATTTGTATAGATCTTAAGGTTAATTCTGAAAATTTTTTATCATATAAAAGTGACGGGATAATTGTTTCTACTCCAACAGGTTCAACAGGGTATTCTTTCTCAGCAGGAGGCCCCATTTTAGAAGCAGATCTTGAGGGATTTTTACTTACACCTATTTCCCCTCATTCTGTTTATAATCGTTCTTTTGTGTTTTCTAAATTAAGCAAACTTTCTCTTTCTTTCCCTAAGGAATACTTTATAGCATCAGCATCAATTTTTTTAGATGGAATTAATTTTGGTTCTTTCGGAGTTGATGCTGTTTTTGAGTTTGAAATTTCTTCTCAAAGTTTGAATTTTGTTTCATTTTGTACTGATACTTTTGTTAAAAGGTTAAAAAACAAATTATTGTAAGTTTAATGTTTTTAATCCATATTCTTTTAAATAAATATTGTTATTGTTTATTGTTTGAATTTTTGATTTAATCCAATCTTTAGTGAAACTAAAGGATTTTGTATTTTTAAGACTTATTGCTTTTGAAAAGTAGTTAAAGTTTTGCATAATTTATTATATGTATGTTAATGTTTTGCTTATTCACAAAGTTAATACTTTAAGAATGTTTTTTATAAATTTATAACTTGTTAAAATATTTAATATGGTTGTTGTTAAAATCAATATATTAGATAGCCAATAAATCGCTTTTGTATGAGTTAGGCAGGTGTTTATGGATTTAATTGATAATGAAAATTATAAAAAAATACTATATATAAATAATCTTGTTTTAAAAACCTTAAATGATATAGCTTTTATAAAAGAAAATAATAAATTTACGTCAAATTCTAAGCTTTCATTTGATCTTATCAATTTCAATTTAAATGTTTTAAGCTATATTTCGTCTTTAAATTATTTTTATACTAAACCCAGATTGAAAGTGAATTATTCTATTAAAAAAATTTTGTCTGGATTGATTTCTGATTTTAGTTTAGTTATTAGCCCTGTTCTTAATATCACCCCAAGTGAGTTAATTGAAATGCCTCAATCTCTTAATTTAAATCCCGAAGAGAGGTTTTTAATTGTTAAAAAATTGGGCTATTTGATAGATTTGGCTAAAAATTTTAGCAAAAAAGATTCCAAAACACTTGTTTTTCTTGAAGATATGTATCTTAAATTTATTGTTTTTTCTAAAAACATTATTGATTTTAGAGGTTTTTCTAAAAATTTAGAACTTGAGAGTCCTTATTATAAATTTCAATTTGAACATCTTATTAAAGTGTTGGAGCTTTTAGAAGAAGGAGCATTTATTTTGAGGAGCAAATATGAGCTTAGTGGATCTCATGAATTTGGATTGCATTCTCTTGATTATCTTGAGGCTGGAAGAGTTTTAGCTATTATATCTTCTCAAAAAGAATCTGCTGAAAAATTTTCAAGGTTTCATGAAGTTTGGTCTTCAAAGTTTAATTCAGATTTAATTAAAGCAAAATAGATAGATTAAAATGGGGGGGGGAATAGTTATATTGAGTTTTAATGCAGAAGAAGGCACAATTAAATTTAGAAAATTAAAAATTTTTTTGATTTTGAGTTTGTTTTTATTATTTATAATTTTGATTGATTTTTTTATAAGATCTACTATGAATGTATCTAATTTTTATGATTTTAAGAATTTTGAAAATAAATCTGATTATAAAAATATGAATTCAAGCAAGAATGTTTTTATATCAAACAAAGTTTTAAATCTTAATTTTGCTAAGTCTGGTTATTCTCTTTTAAGTGACAACTTAATAAGTTATTCAGACTATTATTATGTGCTTTTTAATTCTAATAAGGATTATTCTGTTTTTTCTGTTAAGAATAATAAATTTTTATTTACACTTAAGTTCAAAGATTATGTTTTTGTATTAAATAATTTAATTTTTACTTTAGACAACTTTTATAGAACTTTAGAGGTTTATGATTCTGTAGGAAATAATATATTAGCCCTCAATTTTTTATCCTCAATTTTAAGTGTGGATTATAATAATGAAATTTTGGTCTTAGGGCTTTCTAATGGTGAGGTTTATATATATAAACAAGGCAAGGTAACTTATATGGAAAATTTTCTAGAGAAAATATTTTCAACATGTTTTGTTAAATTAAGTGCTGATAATAAATATTTAGTTTTACTAAAAGGTAATTCTGAATATTTATTAGAAATAATTGATTTAGAAAGTAATTATAAAAAAATTTTAGAATTAAACAATTTAACCATTGATAGTTTTGAGACTTTTATAAAAATAGATGATTATTATAATTTATTCGTTGAAGGCAAAGATTCATTTATGGTGATAAATATTAAAAATGGTAAAATATTTAAAGTTGAAAATAAAAATTCTATTTTAAAAGCATCATATGATTATTTTCAAAATGTTTACAGATTATATTTTTATTCTGAAAGTGAGAAAATTATTAATATAAAAACTTATTCTGCAAATTCTTTTAGATTAATTGATAATGTTTTTATTAAAGATGAGATAAGCTCTTTTGTTGAATTTGGAAAGGGATTTTTGTATTTTAATAGTAATAAGGATTTAAAATACTTGGGATTGGGTCAGTGATTTTAATTGTTTTTATATTTTTCTTTAATATTTTAGATTTATATCCATTTTTGGAATTTAGAAATGATGAAAAGTTTGCTTTAGTTAAAGATTTTGGCGTATTGGATAATGATAAATTGAATATTGGAGTAAGGCTAAGACCTTTAGAAAAAGTTATATCTGTTTTTTCAAATAATTATAAAATCTTATATTTGAAAAATAGATTAGATAGGAATAGTAGTATTTTAATTATTTTTGACAATGATTTAAATTTGAGCTTAGAGATTTTAGGGGGATTTTTTTATAAACTTGGAAAGATTTTTTTAAAAGATGAAAAGAGTGTTATTGATTTAGTAGTTAATGATTCTAATGCTAAAAAGATTATTAATCCTTTGTTTGTTATCAAGAATAGAAACAATGTAGTTGCTGAGACAGTCTATACTTTAGGTGATGTTTTTTTAAAAGGAAAGGGCGATGATGAAAGGTTGGAATTATCAAAAAATATAAATTTAAATGTTGATTCTGGTCAATACAACCTTTTGTTATATTTTAATACCCAAAAAGTAGAATCTTTTGGAAATTCTCTTAAAGGAATTTATTATTTTGAAGCTATTTTGAATAATAATAGTATTTTTCGCTCAGATTTTCAAAATATTTTTTTGATTAACAATACGTATGCTTTAACCCAAGAGAAAGATTATGGGTTAGATATTTTGAGTATTAAAAAAGATGGCGGATGCCTTAAAATAAATGATCTTAATTTTATTAAAGGTAGTAATGAACTTAAAATAAAATATGGCGATGTTTATGGAAATGAAAAAAAAATAATTTATAGGTTTAAATTAAATGAATAATAATGTTTTTCATTTTCCAGTACTACTTGGTGCAATTTGTAAGCTTATAGAAAATTTGCCTGTAAAAAACGATTTAATATATATCGATTCTACTCTTGGAGAGGGTGTTCATGCAAAAGCTATTCTTGAAAAATATAATTTTTTAAGTTTAGTTGGAATTGAAAGAGATTCTCAAATTTTAGAAAGGGCAAAGCAGTTTCTTCTTATTTTCGAAAATAGAGTTACGTATTTTAATGATTGGTTTGATAATTTTTTTTTCAATTACCCTTTAAATGTCAAAGCCAATTTTATTTTAGTTGATCTTGGTATTTCTATGTTTCATTACAAAGGCAGTAAAAAAGGATTTTCTTTTCTTGAAGATGAACCTTTAGATATGAGACTTTGTTCTTCTTCTTGTAGCATTAGTGCGGCCGAGATTGTAAACACTTTTAATAAATATGATCTTGAAAGTTTAATTTATGATTTAAGCAATGAACATTATTCTAGAAGAATTTCTAAAGCTATTGTAGAATATCGAAAAATTAAAAAAATACAAACTACAAAAGAGTTGCAATCTATAATAAATAAAGTTTATCCTTTTTCAAAATTTAAAATAAATCCGGCTACAAAAACTTTCCAAGCTTTAAGAATTTATGTGAATGATGAACTTACCAGGCTTAAAAGGAGTTTGCCTTTGTGGATAGAAAATTTAGCCAAAGATGGAGTTTTAGCTATTATTACATTTCATTCAATAGAAGATCGTATTGTAAAAGATTTTTTTAGAAGTTTAAATTGCGATTTGTATGCTAGGATTTCAAAAAAGCCCATTATTCCTAGTTTTGATGAGATTAAAAAAAACAAACCTTCAAGGAGCGCAAAGCTTAGAGCTTTGAAAAAATTATGAATAATATAAGTAAGATTGAGTTTGGAATTTATTGTATTTTAATTTTAATATTAACAGTTATAGTTTGTTTTAATATTTACTTGAATTTCAGATATGTTGTAAAGCTTAGAGAATTTAATCACTTAGATAGTGAGCAGGAAAATATTATTGATGATAATTTAAGATTGCTGACAGTAATATATGAGCTTGAAAATATTAATAGAATAGAGAGTGTTGGTTTTGGAGAATTAAATTTGGAAAAAAAAGCTAATGAAGATATAAATATTTTTACTGAGTAAAAGATTTTAGAATGAGGTTTTGGTGCGTATAAAGATTAAGGATATTTTAATCTCTTCTAAGGATGTGAAGTTTGTAGGAAATATAAAAAATATTGAAAAGGTAGTATCGTTTTACTCGTTAGATAGTCGCGAAATAAATGATGATAATATCAATGTTAGTCTTTATTTTGCACATAAAGGAAATAAAGTAGATGGATTTTCTTTTGTTAAGTATTTAATTGATTTAGGTGTTAAATGTTTTATATGTTCAAGAGATCATGAATCTGAGTGTATTGAATATTTAAATGATAATGAAGGGTTAGTTTTTTTGCTTACTAGCAATGTAATAAAACTTCTTCAAACTTTAGCATCTCGTTTAATTGAAAGAACAGGTTTTAAAAGAATTGCTATTACTGGTAGCAATGGCAAGACTACAACCAAAGAAATGCTTTATAGCATACTTTCAAAGAAATATAAAACTTACAAAACTTGGGGCAATTTAAATTCCGACATTGGGCTGCCTCTTAGCATTTTAAGGGTAGAAGGTGATGAAGAATATGCTGTTTTCGAAGTTGGGGTTAGTTATGTTGGAGAAATGGATCTTTTATCCCAAATTTTAAAACCAGAAATTGTTATTATTACGAATATAAGCTATGCACATATGCAAGCTTTCAAAGAGTTACAATCTATTGCTTTTGAAAAGAGCAAAATAATTGGCAAAAACATTGAAATCTTTGTTGCAAATGAAATGAATGATTATTGTCTTTATCTTGAAAAAAGAGCAAAAATTGCAAATCCAAATGTTAAAATTATTTATTTTGATTTTAAAAATCTTAATATTAAATCATTTTCTTTTCTAGAAGGGAAATTTTCTTATGATTTTGTTTACAAAGGTTTTAAGTACTCTATTTTATTGCTAGGTAGGCATAATATTTTTAATGCAATAGGATGCATTAATTTGGCCTTATTTTTGGGAATGAAAGAAAAAGAAATAAGAGAAGGTCTTATTGAAACTGCTTTTCAAAAGGGTAGGGCAGAAATTTTAACAAAAAATGGATATTTAATTTTAAATGATTCTTATAATGGTAATATGGGCTCTTTTATGGCCTTAAAAAATATGATTTTAGATCTTAATATTCAAAATAAAAAATTTATAGTTCTTGGATCTTTTAAAGAACTTGGGGGATTTGCATACAAAACTCACAAGGATTTAATTCAAGAGGCTATTTTAATGAACTTTGATAAAATTTTTTTAATTGGTAAAGAATTTTTAGATGTTAGGGATTCTGAAAATTTAGTTAAAAAGTGTTTATATTATTTTAGTGAGTTTGATAAATTTATTGATTTTTTTTTAAAAAGCCTAGAACCTTCAGTTTTTATTGTCATTAAAGGCTCAAGGTTTAATAGATTGGAGAGAATTTTAAATTATATTTAGATAATAATGAGGTTCTTATGTTTTACCTTTTAGGTTTGCGTTTACTCAAATATATTACCTTTAGAATGGCTTATGCTACAATTTTTGCATTTTTGCTTTCTTTGATTGTAGGTCCGCATATTATTTTAAGGCTAAAAAAATTGAGAGCCGATCAGATTTTAAGAGAAGATGGTCCTAAAAGACATTTGAGTGAAAAAACAGGAATTCCTACTATGGGAGGCATTCTTATTTTTTTTTGTGTTTTTATCTCTTTAGTGTTTTGGAGCAATATTTTAAATGTTTATTTTTTGATTATGGTTTTTGTTATGCTAGGATTTGCTTTTTTGGGATTTATAGATGATTTTTTGAAAATCAAAAAGAAGACCCCAGATGGGCTTAAAGCCCGATTCAAAATTTATGGGCAGATAATATTTTCTTTTATTTCTGTTAGCATTTTGTATTATTTTGGAAGTGAACATGTTAGTATAATTTATTTTCCTTTTATTAAGTCTTTCCAAATAGATTTGGGAATGTTCTACATCCCTTTTGGTATGTTTATTTTAATTTCTGCTTCTAATTCTTTTAATTTAACAGATGGGCTTGATGGTCTTGCAATTGGATTAAGCATAGTTATAACAGGGGCTTTAATAATAATTGCTTATCTTACAAGTAGAGCTGATTTTGCAGCTTATTTGCATATTCCAAATATTAAAGGCTCTGAAGAGCTTGTAATATTTTTAGGTGCGTTACTTGGAGGTAGTTTTGGATTTTTATGGTTTAATGCCTATCCTGCTAAAATTATGATGGGAGATACAGGCAGTCTAGCTTTGGGTGCTATTCTTGGAATGGCCGCTTTGATTTTAAAAAGTGAAATACTTTTTTCAATTCTTGCAGGTGTTTTTATTATTGAAACTATGTCTGTAATTATTCAAGTTATGGTTTATAAAAAGACTAAAAAAAGAGTATTTAAAATGGCCCCACTTCATCATCATTTCGAAGAACTTGGGTGGTCTGAAATGCAAGTTGTTATTAGATTTTGGATAATAGGGCTTATATTTGCTATACTTGCTTTAAGTACGATAAAAATCAGATAATTTGTTATGTTTGTAGAGATAAATTCACTTAGGTCATGTTATTTGCTTGTTTTGCTACTATTGGTAGCCTACGGGCTTGTGGTTTTTTATACTTCTTCTTTTTTTCTAAGCTTAGAGCTAACCGGTAATCCAAATTTTTTATTTTTTACAAGACTTAATTATCTTTTTTTAAGTTTTATAGCTTTTCTTGTTTTTGAAAGAATTTCTTTAAATTTTTTCAAAAAGACAATATTTCCTTTTTTGGTTATAACTCTTTTTTTAATTATGGCAACTTTTTTATCCCCAAGTATTTCTGGAGCAAAGAGATGGATATTCTTTCAAGGTATTAGTATTCAACCCTCTGAGGTTTTTAAAATATCTTTTACTATTTATCTTTCAGCTTATTTGAGCAAGTTCGATCCGAGAAGAAATAATAGTATTTCATACTGGTTAAAGCCAATGTTGATTTTTGCAATTTTTTGGGTTTTAATAATTTTGCAAAATGATTATTCAACAGCTATTTATTTTGCTATTCTCTTTTTTATTGTTTTGTTTGTTTCTAATATGGCATTTAGTTATGTTTTTGCCATTGTGATTACTTTTTTGCCAGTTTCTGCTATATTTTTGATGCTTGAACCTTATAGGGTTTCTAGAATTTTTGCTTTTCTTAATCCTTATGATGATCCTTCTGGTAAAGGTTACCAAATAATAGCATCTCTTAATGCTTTAAAAAGTGGGGGAATTTTAGGCAAAGGGCTGGGAATGGGGGAGATAAAACTTGGAAAACTACCAGAGGCCAATTCCGATTTTATTTTTTCAGTTCTTGGAGAAGAATTGGGATTTTTGGGTATTTTGTTTGCCATAGGGTTATTTTTTTTGTTTTTTTACTTTGGCTATTTTATAGCTATTCACTCTAATAGTAGGTTCAAATTTTTTATTGCGTTTATTTCAAGTCTTGCAATTTTTCTTCAAAGTATGATGAATATTTTAATTGCGATTGGTCTTTTGCCTCCCACCGGTATAAATTTGCCGTTTTTTTCATCTGGAGGATCTTCTATTATTGTTACCATGGCACTTTCTGGTCTTATTTCAAATGTTGCAAAGAACTTAAGTAATAATTGATCGGATTTTTCTACTAAGTATAAGTCGGGTTAGTTTATGATTTTTGAAAGGAAATTTTTAATTAAGTATATATATTTTTTAACGTCTTTGATTTTTTTTGAAATGATAATTATTGTTTTTGCGTCTCCTTATTTTTTGATTAGATATATTAGCATTAATGATGATACTTCTTTTTCCAAAGAGGATATAATTAAGATTTCAGGAATCAAGCCCAATACATATTATCATAATGCTAATGTTAAAATATATGAGGAGAATCTTAAAAGAGATTTAAGGATAAAGGGCGTTAAAGTTGATCTTAAGTTTCCTAATAAAATCAGTATTAAAATAGAGAGAAGAATACCCATTGCTGTTGCTTTAGAAAACTTAAATGGCAATATTACTTATTATTGTATCGCATCAGACGGTGTGATTTTAGAAAAAAGTAAAAATTTAATTTATGATTTACCTATAATTAGCGGATTGGTTTTGAATGACAATAATGTAGGAGATTTTCTAGAGGATAGAATGCTTAATGTTGTAAGGGGCCTTGATTATCTTAAAATAAATCAAAAATATTTGTATAATTTAATATCAGAGGTGAATTTTTTAAAATTGAATTTCTATGATTATAATGTAATTTTGTATGTTAAAAGTATATATAATAAAATATTGATAACAGTTGATATGGATTTAATGGATGTGATGCATAAAGCGTTTCTTGCAGTTGATTTACTTAAAGGAAAGCCTAGCGTTATAGATTTAAGAAGTGGTGATATCATTTTGTTAGGAGAAGGTTAGTGTCTAGGAATTTGATAGTAGGTTTGGATGTTGGAACTTCAAAAATTTGTACTGTTGTTGCTGAGGTAAATTTGAATGATCAATTAGAGATAGTTGGAATAGGCACTAGTATATCAAGAGGAGTTAGGAAAGGGGTTTTAATAAATATTGAAGCGGCCCTTGATTCAATATCCAATTCTATTGAGGCTGCAGAGCTCATTTCGGGATGTGATATTACATCGCTTTCAGTTTCTATGTCTGGAAGTAGTGTTGAGGGAACTAATTCGCGTGGTGTTGTTGCAATAAATTCAAGAACAAGAGAGATTAGTGAAGAAGATGTTGAGAGGGTGATTGAAGCAGCAAAGGCAATTGTCATTCCAATGGATAGAGAAATTCTTCATGTTATTCCTCAAGAATTTATTGTAGATGGAATACCCCATATAAAAAACCCAATAGACATGATGGGTATTCGCCTTGAAGGAGAGGTTCATATTATTACAGGGTCTAGCTCTTCTAGTCAAAATTTAGTCAGATGTGTAAATCGAGCTGGCTTTGCTGTTGATGAGGTTGTTCTTGGAAGCTTAGCTTCATCTTATGCAACCCTTTCTAAAGAAGAACGTGAGATGGGTGTTTTGTTTATTGATATGGGCAAAGGGACAACGGACATTATTCTTTATATTGACGGTTCTCCTTATTATACAGGAGTGATCCCTATTGGTGTTAATAGAGTGACGCTTGATATTGCACAAGTTTGGAAGGTTCCTGAGGATGTTGCTGAAAATATTAAAATAACAGCCGGAATTGCTCATCCATCTATTCTAGAAAGTCAAATGGAAACTGTAATTATTCCAAATCTTGGAACTCGACCTCCACAAGAGAAAAGCAGAAAAGAGTTGTCTGTAATAATTAATTCAAGATTGAGAGAAATTTTTGAAATGATGAGAGCGGAAATACTTAAGCGGGGACTTTATAATAAAATTAATGGAGGGATAGTTTTAACAGGTGGAGGAGCTTTATTCCCAGGTATTTCTAATTTAATAGAAGAGGTATTTAATTATCCCGCAAGAATAGGCTTGCCAATGAGTATTAATGGGATTGGGGAA
Organism: Borreliella sinica; assembly: GCF_033969665.2. Taxonomy (GTDB): domain Bacteria; phylum Spirochaetota; class Spirochaetia; order Borreliales; family Borreliaceae; genus Borreliella; species Borreliella sinica. The sequence continues at coordinate 594,576 of NZ_CP135180.1, forward strand.
GAGCATATAGATCCCAAGTTTTCTTCAGCTCTAGGTCTTGTTCTTTATAAGCATGAGCAACAAAAATTCAATAAATTAAAGAAGGTAGGCGGAAAAGTTAAAAGAAAAAATAAAATATCTTCAAAGTTGAAAGGTTGGTTTTTGAAAGAATGGTTTTGACCAATCTTGGAGGAAGCGTTGATGAAAGATTATAATATGATTGATAGTCATACAAGGAGATTCGATTCTACTACAAATCCCACAATTCTTAAGGTTATTGGTGCAGGGGGAGGGGGTAGTAATGCTGTTAATCGTATGATTGAATATGGAGTAAGAGATGTTGAATTTATTGTGGCTAATACTGATCTACAGGCTCTCCAAACTTCTATTGCTCCTATAAAGATTGCTCTTGGAGCAAAAGTTACAGCGGGGCTTGGTGCTGGAGGAAAGCCTGAGATTGGGCAAGCCGCAGCAGAGGAAGACATAGATGTTATACGCAACCATCTTTCTGGTGCTGATATGGTATTTATTACTGCTGGTATGGGGGGTGGAACAGGAACTGGAGCTGCTCCGGTTATTGCGCAAGTTGCAAAAGAACTTGGTATTTTAACAGTTGGAGTTGTAACAAAGCCTTTTAAGTTTGAAGGTCCTAAAAAGTTGAGACTTGCCGAGCAAGGAATAAATAACTTAAGAAAGTCAGTAGATACTTTGATTATTATTCCAAATCAAAAGCTTTTAACTGTTGTTGACAAAAGAACCACCATTAAAGATGCTTTTAAGCGTGCAGATGATGTTTTGAGAATGGGTGTTCAAGGTATTGCAGGACTTATTATTGAACATGGAGAGGTTAATATTGATTTTGCTGATGTTAAAAGCATTATGCAAGGGCAAGGTGATGCTTTAATGGGAATCGGATATGGCAAGGGTGAGAATAGAGCCGTTGATGCTGCAACTTCTGCTATTAGCAATCCATTACTTGAAGAGGTTCGCATTGAAGGATCTAAGGGGCTTCTTGTTAATGTTACTGGTGGGGATGATTTTTCATTGCTTGAACTTGAAGAGATTATGGGGATAATTACCGTTAGTGTTGATGATGAGGCTACTGTAATATATGGCCATGCTATCAATTCAAATCTTGAAGATGAGATTTACGTTACAGTTGTTGCTACAGGTTTTGCATCTAAAAAACAAAAAGAAATATCAAATGCACCAGAGAATAATACTTTAAGTTCTAAAGAGTTTGATACTTTAATGTCAGGCAATCAAAATCTCCCCTCTGGATCTTATGATCATCAAGATTCTTCTTTTGCAGCAAAGTCCAAAAATGTCAATTATTTTGATGATGATATTGATGTTCCAACATTTCTTAGAAATTTAAATAAAAAAAGCAGTGATGAGTAAATGAAAATTTTGCAGTTAATAATACTCGTTAATTTATTTTTATCTTGCGGGAGTGAATCTAAAGAAAAATTGAATCTTGGCCTTAGATTAAGAGAATTGGAAATTTCAGGTGGTGGATCTGAATCTAAGATTGAAGTTTATAAGGAATTTATTGAAAAAGAAGATAAGAATATTTTAAAGATTGTTAATTCTATTGATAAGAAAGCCAGATTTTTCAATTTAATTGGTCTGGAATTGTTTACGCTTGGTCAGTATGGACCTGCTATTGAGTATTTTGCTAAAAATTTAGAAATCAACCCCAATAGTTATTTGTCTCATTTTTATGTAGGTGTTGCTTCTTACAATTTAGCTAAAAATTTAAGAGTAAAAGATGAAGTTGAAAAATACATAATTCTTGCTGAAAATTCTTTTTTAAAATCACTTTCAATTAGAGATGATTTTAAAGAATCTCTTTTTGCTATTTCTAATATGTATGTATATGATCTTGATAAACAACTTGAAGCTAAAAATTATTTAAATAAACTTGATGATATGGGTGAGGATTATTTTGAGTTTTTTATGTTAAGAGGTGCAAATTATTATTCGCTAGGTGATCTTGGTAATGCTATATTGTTTTATACTAAAGCTAGTAAAAATGCTTCAACCGAAGAGCAAAAAGAAGGTGTTTCTAGGATCATGAGTAATTTGAAGTAATTATTTATGATTAAACTGCTTTATATTGATAATTTAAAATTTTTAAAAGGCAAAGAAAAATTAAAACTTTTTAATAATTTTGATTTTAATGATATTATTAAAATGACTCAAAAGGACATTGAGTCTTATTTTTTAAGATCATTTAGGAGATCATTTAAGTTGCCCGATTTAAAATTAGTAGAATTGCAAGAAAAAGTTATTAGAAGAACCAATGCCAAAATTGCTATTCTAGGATCTAAATTTTATCCCAATAAACTTAAAAGAATTTATGATCCCCCTTTTGCTATTTACTATAAAGGCAATTTGCCAAATTTTTCTTCATTGTCTTGGGCTGTTGTTGGTTCTAGAAAAATTAGCAAAACTCTTGCCGAGAGAACAAGAGAATTTTCTTCACATCTTGCAAAAAATGGTGTAGAGATTATTTCTGGATTTGCAATTGGAGCTGATATTGAAGCCCATATAGCAGCAATTTCTGAGAATAGGAGGACATTTGCTGTTATTCCAACAGATATTGATAATATTTATCCTAAGCAAAATAGAAAATATGTTTTCAAACTTTTAGAACAAGGTGGAGGAATAATTACCGAAACTTTACCATTTGATAAAATTCAAAATTATTTTTTTGCTAAAAGAAATAGATTGATTTCGGGCTTGTCCGATGCTATTTTTGTAACTTATGCACCTTTAAAATCAGGGGCATTGATTACGGCTGAACTTGGTCTTGACTTAGGGCTTGATATTTATGTTTATGATTTAGATTTTTGTGGTGATGGAGCTGTGAGATTACATGGTTTTGGCGCACAAGAGATAAAAACCATTAAGGATCTTTATGCTTTATTAAATATTGAGTATGTAGATTCCAATGATATTGAAGATGATCCTAAAGAGTATTGTGATTGTAAAAATGTATCTGATGTTCTTATTGGAGAACTTTTAAAAGAGGTATATAAATAGGGGGATAATATGGACTTTAAAGGGACCACAGTTATTGCAATAAAAAAAAATGGTAAAACCGTGGTGGCAGCAGATGGACAAGTAACTTTTGGACATACTGTTTTAAAAAGTAATGCTATTAAAATACGAAAATTGCTTAATGGAAAAATTTTGGCAGGATTTGCAGGTTCAACGTCTGACGCAATTACTCTTTTTGAAAAATTTGAAGAAAAAATCAAGGCCAAAGGTGATGGTTTGATTGACATTAAAAGGGCCGCTGTTGATCTTGCAAAAGATTGGCGTTCTGACAAAATACTTCATAAGCTTGAAGCTATGATGCTTGTTGCTGATTCTAAGAATATTCTTTTAATTTCTGGCACCGGTGATGTTGTTGAACCTGAGGAGGACGTTATTTCAATTGGTAGTGGTGGCAATTATGCATATTCAGCAGCTCTTGCTTACATGGAGAATAAAAAATTAAGTGCTTTTGAAGTTGCACGCAGATCTTTAAAAATAGCAGCAAGAGTATGTATATATACTAATTCCAACATTGTACTTGAGGAGATTGAAAATGAATAAATTAGAAGAGCATTATATAGTTCCCAAAGATGTAGTTGCAGAACTTGATAAGTACATAATAGGACAAGACGAAGCTAAAAAATTAGTATCGATTGCTCTTGTTAATAGGTATATAAGGTCTAGACTTCCAAAAGAAATAAAAGATGAAGTAATGCCTAAAAATATTATTATGATTGGATCAACCGGTATTGGAAAGACCGAGATTGCAAGAAGACTTTCTAAATTGATTAAAGCTCCTTTTATTAAAGTTGAAGCTACAAAATATACTGAGGTTGGTTATGTTGGTCGCGACGTTGAATCTATGGTTAGAGATTTAATGGGCATTGCAGTCAATATGGTAAAAGAGGAGATGTATAGTACTGTAAGAGATGATGCTTTGGTAAAAACAGAAGAGAGAATAGTTGAGAGTCTTTTTAAGGGATCTAGCAATTCTGAGAGTATAGATCCAAATGAACTAAAGGCAGAAGAAAAGGTAAAAGAAAAGCTTAGAAAAAAGCTTAGAGCAGGTGAACTTGATGAGACTACTATTGAAATACAAATCTCTAGTAAGATGCCATTTTCCACAATAGAAATATTTACGGGTGGTAATTTTGAAGAGATTGATATGGGAATTGGTGGTTTATTAGGCAATATATTTGATAGGAAAAAGAAAAGAGAATTAAAGATTAGAAAGGCAAAGGAAATAATTTTAGCAGAAGAGCTTGAGAAATTGGTTGATCATGAAAACATTTCAGATATTGCAAAATCTAAAGTTGAAAATATGGGGATCATTTTTATTGACGAGATCGATAAAATAGCTGCTAAGAATAGAAGTGGCAATGATGTATCTAGAGAAGGTGTTCAAAGAGATATTTTGCCAATTATTGAAGGTTCTAAAGTTAATACAAAATATGGAATAGTCGATACTTCTCATATTTTATTTATTGCAGCAGGAGCATTTAATTTGGCTAAACCTTCTGATTTAATACCTGAGCTTCAAGGTAGATTTCCGATTAAGGTTGAGCTTAAGAGTTTGAGCATAGATGATTTAAAAAGAATTCTAAAACAAACAAAAAATTCTTTAATAAAGCAATATGTTGCGATGTTTAAGGTTTACAATTTAGATTTGAAGTTTAGTGAGGAGGCTATAGATAGAATTGCGGAGCTTACTTTCAATATGAATCTTGAGAATGAAAATCTTGGGGCTAGAAGACTTCACGGTGTTATGGAAAGAGTGCTTGCAGATCTTTTTTTTGAAGTACCCGGAAGTAAGTTAAAAAAATTTGAAATAAACTTAGACTATGTTAATAAAAAAATACAAATTAGCGAACAAAAAGATTTGAATTATTATATAATTTAGTTAAAACAATTTTGAATAGAGGGGGGTTTTAATTTGAATAATTTTGAAAATTCTATAGATTTTTCACATAGATATTTAGATGTTTTAAGTTTAAGGCAAGATGTTATTTCTGATAACATAGCAAATGTAGATACTCCAAATTTCAAAAGAAGTAAAATTTCTTTTGAGTCAGAGCTTGAAAAGGCTTTTTCAAATAAAGATAAAAATGATCTAACCTTAATAAAGTCCAGTGATAAGCATTTGTCTGGGCTTAAAAATCCAGAATATTCGGATGTCAAGCCCCACAGAGTTATTGACCATTTTTCAACTATGAATAATAATGGCAATAATGTTGATATTGATTCTGAGATTAAGGCACTTGTACAAAATCAAATGATGTATCATCTTATGACTAATGTTCAGGCTCATTATTTTAAAAGTATAAATATTGTATTAAAATAAATATTGAAATAAATTAATATCTTAAGGAATGTAAAATGGGATTGTTTTCAAGTATTAATG